>CACOWI010000001.1 GCA_902630885.1 uncultured SAR86 cluster bacterium
ACAAATATTGGAGTTAGTTTTTTAAGAGAAAACTATCCTGATCACGAGATTATTATTTCTGCACAACATAGACTGCAAAAATTTTATGAAAAATTAGGATTTATTGCTCGTGGAGAAGTTTATCTTGAAGATGACATAGATCACATACAAATGTTTATCTCAGCTAATTAATTATCCTTTCATTAAATAATATAGAATTGATTTCTTCAGTAATGAAGGGAGCAAATGGATGCGCAACTTGAAGAATTTCTTTAAGTAGCGGTCTTAAATTAGATGTTTCGCCAGTTTTCTTGCATTGTTCAATGTAGATGTCACAAAATTTATTCCAAAAGAATTCATATATTTCATTTACAGCAAAATCTAACCTGTAATCTTCAATATTTTTGTTTATTTGTTTTTTAGTTTTATTAAATTCGTTATATATCCATTCATCGTTTTCGTTATTAGCTTTAAATATATCTCTTTCATTTGGATATCCATCTATAAATCTTGCTGCATTCCACATTTTGGTGCAAAAATTTCTAAATCCTTTAAGTCTACCAAATTCAAAACTAATGTCTTTGGTGTGGGTAGCCAAAGAGAAGAATGTCATTCTTAATGCATCTGTACCATAAGACTCAATTCCGTTAGGAAATTGTTTTTTGGTTTTTCTCTCAATTTTTTCAGCAATACCTTCTTGCATTAAATTTGACGTTCTTTTTGTTACAAGGTCTTCTATTGAAATACCATATATCAAGTCAATTGGGTCAATAATATTTCCTTTTGACTTTGACATTTTTTGACCATTTTCATCTCTAATAAGACCGGTAACATAAACATCTTTGAAGGGTATCTTTCCTGTAAATTCAATGCTCATCATTATCATTCTTGCTACCCAGAAAAATATTATGTCAAATCCTGTTACCAGAAGAGATGTTGGAAAGTGATCATTAAAATCTTCTGTTTTTTCTGGCCAACCAAGAGATCCGAATGGCCAAAGGCTTGATGAGAACCATGTATCTAAAACATCCTCATCTTGTTGAAGTTTTATTTTTCCAAGTTTGTAATAATTTCTAACATCCTCTTCATTTTCACCAACGTAAATATTTCCATCATCATCATACCAAGCTGGAATTCTGTGACCCCACCATATCTGACGACTTATGCACCAGTCTTCGATATTATCCATCCAATTAAAGTATGTTTTCACCCAATTATTTGGATGAAATTTAATGTTCCCATTTTTAACTTCCATATTTGCCTTTTCTGCCATTTCAGAAGTCTTTACGTACCATTGGTAACTCAATCTTGGTTCGATTACTATATTTGATCTCTCACCTCTTGGAATACTTACGTCATAATCTTCTTCTTTTACAAGAAGTTCTAACTTAGATAATTCTTTTATGACTAGTTTTCTAACTTTAAATCTATCTAAATTTTCAAATAATTTTGGAACATTATTATTTGTCCATGCATCTTCATTAAAAATATTTATTGGTTCAAAATCATCAATACTTTTTGATGTGTGAACCATATTATCTTTTTCGTGCAAACAATATTTTTTGCCTATTTCATAGTCATTAAAATCGTGAGCGGGCGTTATTTTTAAACAACCAGTCCCAAATTCCATATCTACATACTCATCACCTATAATTGGCAATTTCCTATTTACAAAAGGCAGGAGGGCATATTTACCAATAAGTTTTTTATATCTTTCATCATTTGGATTTACTGCAATAGCCATGTCACCAAAAAGCGTTTCAGGTCTTGTTGTTGCTACTGTAATAAATGCATCAGAATCATCTATAGGATATTTTATATGCCATATGGTTCCTTTTTTTTCTTGTCTTACAACCTCAAGATCAGATACAGCGGTTTTAAGTGATGGGTCCCAATTTACTAATCTATATCCTCTATATATTTTTTTATTTCTGTATAAATCAACGAATGCTTTGTTAACAGCCAAAGAAAATTTCTCATCAAGAGTAAACCTATATTTGTTCCAATCTACAGTTGAACCCAATCTTTTAATTTGGGATTGTATTTTATCTTCTGAAAAATCTTTCCATTTCCATACTTCTTTAAGAAATTTGTCTCTACCAAGATCCTTCCTATCAATATTTTTTTTAGAAAGATTATTTTCTACAACCATCTGTGTTGCTATGCCTGCATGATCAGTTCCGACTTGCCAATGAGATTTTTTTCCTGACATATGATTATATCTGGTATAGAAATCCATAATCGCATATTGAAAACTGTGGCCCATATGGAGAGTCCCAGTTACATTTGGTGGAGGGATAACCTGTGAAAAAGATTCCTTTGAATCTTGATTGCTTATGACTTCATTTGACCAAATTTCAACCCACTTCTCCTCAACTTCTGTAGGGTTGTAACGTTTGTCCATTACTTTAATGCTATTTTAGTTTTTTATTTAATATTAAGTCACAAATCAAAGGAACAGGTCTACCAGTGCCGCCTTTTGGCGAGCTCGACCATGCAGATGCTGCGATGTCCATGTGTGCCCATTTATATTCTTCAGCAAATTTTGATAAAAATGCTGCAGCATGAATTGTTCCAGCTTCTCTTCCACCTCCGATATTTGCTAAGTCAGCAAAATTAGTTTTCGTGCATGATTTATACTCATTCCATAAAGGTAATTGCCACGCTCTGTCACCAGTCTCCTCGCCTGATTCAATAATCCTATCAGCTAAAAACTGATCATTCGCCATTACTCCACTTGCATGACTTCCTAAAGCAATTACAACAGCTCCTGTGAGCGTTGCCATATCAATTACATAGGATGGTTTATATCGTCCAACATATGTAAGCGCATCTGCTAAAACCAATCTCCCTTCAGCGTCAGTATTTAAAATTTCGATTGTTTGACCTGACATTGAAGTAACTACATCTCCTGGTTTTGTTGCTCTAGCTGACGGCATATTTTCTGCACATGCCATAATACCAATTACGTTTACGTCAGCTTTGATTCTTGCTAAAGAACACATAACACCAAAAACAGTTCCTGCGCCACACATATCCCATTTCATTTCATCCATACCTGAACTTGGCTTTAAAGAAATTCCACCTGTATCAAAAGTAATCCCTTTACCAACAAGTGCCACAGGCTTCTCATTTTTTTTACCACCGTTATACTCAATGATGATCATACGAGGAGGTTCATCACTTCCTTTTGATACACTTAAGTAAGAACCCATTTTTAATCTAGCAAGATCTTTTTCATTAAGTGTTTTCACTTTTAATCCTGAATAATTTTTAACAGTATTTTTAACAATTTTGTCTATAAGTTTTGGAGTTGCATGATTTGCAGGTAAATCACCAAGATGCTTAGCAGTATTTACTCCTTCTCCAACAGAGAATCCTCTAGCTATTGCATTTTTAGCTTTTTTTGTATCAGATGCTGATAACTTTGACGTAACTATAGATACATTTTTTAGTGAGGCCTGACTTGAAATAATATCTTTACCAATTTTTTCAGTCTTTGCAGTCTTATTTTTTGTTGTTGAAAAAATATATGCTCCAGATTCAATAGACCTTGATATTGTCTCTAGGAACCAAAATCTATCTTTACCTTTTGGATAATTTTGACCATCAAGAATTGCAAGATTTTTGCATCCAATTGAATTTGCAATTTTTGCAACATATTTGTATTTGTTTAACCATAGGTATATGTCGTCTTTTTCATTGAGATCGTTTATCAAAAGGATTTTTTTTGCTTTGACTCCATTTAAAGATGAAATAAGATGATTTTGATTGGTGGGGCTAATCGAATCTTTGATCGATCTGGAGATGTAACCATTAGATTTTTTATCTAATTCTTTATATTCGGATGACGCCATCACTTTTTTATTGACTGGAATCACAAGTAATTCAGTCGATAGATTAGACAAAACTCCGTTGTTAACATTTTTTAAAGTTATATTGTTCAAAACTTTATATGTCATTTTAATATCTCCTTTTTAATTCAATACTGGTAAGATGTTTATTGTAATGCATCAGAGTTCGCAAGGCATATATAAAAAGAATATTCTTTTAAAAAGCTTAAATTTTGAAGTTCTGCTGTCTACGATTGGAGTTCTTTTAATTTTCTTCTTTTTAGTTGTCAGTTCAAGGTTTGTCGGTTACTTTGAACAAGCATCTGAGGGCCTTATTGATCCAAGTCTTGTCTTCAAAGTAGTTTTTCTTAGGTTCCCAGACTTTATAACTTTATTGTTACCGTTATCTTTTTTTCTTGGTGTCATTATTACAGTTAGCAGATTATATTCTGATAGAGAAATTTTTGGATATCTTGCAGGAGGTCTTTCTGAGAATGACCTTGTGAAATATTTATTCCCACAGGCGATGTTTTTCTTTTTAATCACATTATCACTAAGTATTTTCTTAGCGCCTTATACGAAAGAATTATCTAAAGAAATTCTGTCTTTGGACACAATCCAAGAGCAGTTTGAATCAGTGCGACCAAAGAAACTATTTTCTTTTAATGAAAATGATGGGTTTATTCATGTAGAAAATAAAGAGAATAATATTCTAGATGAAGTAATTATCTTTATTCAAAATGATGACTATTCATCCTTGATAATTGCAGAAAATCTTGTGTATGAGGATCTGTCATCAAAAACTAACTTAGATTTCAAAGACGGAGTCTTATATCAGGATATTTTTAACCAAAATTCATCATTTGTTTCATATTTTGGTCAGTTATCCGTACCTATTAATAATTCTAAAAATACTATTTCTGGATTGTCCTTAAGTAAATTATTTGATTTTTCAATCAAGTCTTCTAAATCACAAACTCAATGGAATTTATCCATTCCGCTAACAATTTTTGTTCTTTTAATCTTCGCTGTAAATTTTTCAAAAGTTGAGCCTCGTCAAGGAAGATTTTCTGTCTTAGTTCCTTCTATTTTTATATACATACTTTATTTAAGCTTATTAATTCTTGCTAGGGATTCATTTGATGAGGGATCTATAGCTTCACAAAATTATATTTGGTATGTACATTTAATATTTTTGTTATTTGCTACTTTCTTACTTTTTAGGAAAAACTTTAATATTAGCATTCGTAATTTTTTTACTTACTTTAATAACAACCTCATAAGGGTATTTGTATCTTTAGTAATATTTTTAATTTTCCTTTGGGTATTAGGATGATAAAAATATTCAATAAATATTTAATTAAAAGATCTTTTTATTTTTCTTTGGCAATCCTGTTTATTTTTGGAATATTGGATTCAATATTTATTTTTATTTCTGAGCTTGAGAAGGTTTCATCAGATTACAGTTTCTTTCAAATATTAAAATACGTAGTTTTTTCAATACCACACAATTTACTAGATTTTATTCAAGGTGCTTGTCTGTTAGGAGTAATGCTTTCATTAGGTATGTCTCATGAGGAAGGAAATCTAAATGTATTAAGGTCAGCAGGAAAATCCCCATTTATGATGGTTTTAATCAGTTCAATAGGAGCTCTAATTCTTGTTTTGTCTATATTAATCCTTGATGAAATTGCATTCAAAAAATTATATGTTAATGAAGAAGTTGAAAGAAATATTTTATTAAATAAAGAAATAAATAATGAAAATGAAATTAACTGGGTAAAATCAGGAGACTCATTTTTAGGTTTTGAAAACATCATTGACGATAAGATTTTTAATGTGATGTTTTTTAAGGTTGAAGACAAAAAAATTATTTACTCTGTGAAAACAGATATCTTAACAATAAACAAAAATGAAATTATTTTTGATAAGAATTCAATATATAAAAGCTTTATAGATAACTTTGAGAAAAAGGATGTCGAATTTTTTGAGATTCCAATTCAATCAAAAATTACTTTCAATAACATTAAACATTTAGGAATAATTGAGCTAAATTTATATAGACAACTTTTTGAAAATAGCGTTGTTCAAAGGGATGCTTTATTTAAGTCTCATCTAGATAAGTCTTTTTATGACAAGATATTTTTACCATTATCAACTTTAATCTTAATTTTATTTTTTGGATCTTTTATATTCACATCGCTCAGAGATTCAACGATTGGCATGAGGGTGGTTATTGCCGTTGTTGGAGCATTTATATATCAATTAATTCAAGATTTAACATCAGGTATATTTATTTCATTTGGATTGCCAGTAATATTGGGAGTTATTCTTCCATCTCTTGTATTATTGGCGGCGAGCGTAGTTTCTTACAAAAAAATTTAAATTTTTTTATAAGAAGTTTTAGACAAATAATCACTTAATGACAGATTATTCTTTGAGAAATACATCATTACTAAAGGTATACCAATCAACAAAATTGTTAGAACATTACAGAAAAATCTAATTGTTACTTTTTGAAGTGTTATATTGCCACCATTTGTGCTGTAAATCTCAAAGTTCCAAACAGCCATGCCTAATGTTTTACCACCGTTCATCCAAAAGTAACCATAAAAAATCCAGGTACTTAAAATAACAAGTATCGGTCCAACCCATTTTGTTTGAATGATTCCTCCATTAATCCAAACAGCAAAAGATCCTACAGCAAACCAAACTCCTAGTAACAAAAATAAATCATATACAGATGCTGCGATTCTTCTGAGTGGAAATACAATGTATGATTTATTATTCATTTTGGTATAGTACTAAAATATTAAAAAAAATAAATTAATATGAATACAGCCACTGATTTTTTAGGACATCCAAAAGGATTATTTGTTTGTTTTGCTACAGAGATGTGGGAGAGGTTCTCTTATTATGGTATGAGAGCTCTCTTAATATTATATCTAACAAAACACTGGGAGTTTACAGATGCTGCAAGTTATTTAATTTATGGAGCTTACACCTCTTTAGTATATATAATGCCAGTCTTTGGTGGTATGTTGGCCGATCAAATTTTAGGTTCAAAAAAAGCAGTTACATATGGAGCGATACTTTTAGTGTTTGGTCACTTAGGCATGACTGTTGAAAGTAGCGAGCAAATATTTTATTTATCACTTGCCTTAATTGTATCCGGTGTGGGCTTTTTAAAACCAAACATATCTACCATGGTTGGAGCATTGTATAAGGAGGGCGACCCTAGAAGAGATTCTGGCTTTACTATTTTTTACATGGGTATAAATATTGGAGCCTTCACTGCAACTCTTCTTTGTGGATACTTGGGCGAAGAAGTTGGATGGGCTTATGGGTTTGGTGCAGCTGGAATTGGCATGCTATTTGGATTAATTATTTTCTTGTGGGGTCAAAAATATCTTGAAGGACTTGCAGAACCACCATCAAATAAATATCGAGAAAAAATGAATGGAATAAGTTATGAAAATTGGGCTTATATTGCAGGTATTTTCATGGTTGTAGTGACTTGGTTTTTAGTCCAAAACTCACAACTTGTTGGTCAGCTCCTGGGAGGTTTTGGTGCTATTTTTATAGGAGCATGGCTTTTATATGCTCTATTTAGATGTACTCCCGATGAGCGAGATCGTTTAATAGTAGTTGGAATATTAATACTATTCTCTTTAATTTTTTGGGCGCTTTTTGAACAAGCTGGCTCATCTTTAAATATACTTACAGACAGAGGAGTGAATAGAGTAATATTTGGTTGGGAAGTTCCAGCCTCAATGTTTCAATCTTTAAATGCTGGCTTTATTTTTACAATAGCGCCACTTTTTGCAATGTTATGGATTGCTCTTGCAAAAAGAAATATGGAACCATCTACGCCAATTAAATTTTCAATAGGCATTATCTTTGTTGGACTAGGTTTCTTAGCTTTGGTATATGGTATGGGATCATCTGAGGGTCTCCAAACAGGAATCTTTTGGATTATATTAATTTATCTACTACATACTCTCGGGGAATTATGTCTATCACCAGTTGGATTATCTTCAGTAACTAAATTATCACCACAAAGAATTGTTGGATTCATGATGGGAATGTGGTTTTTTGCATCAGCAGCTGGTAATTATGTTGCAGGGTTGATTGCAAGAGCTACAGCATCTGGATCATCTGAAACTTCAAGTGATGTTTTCAATCTAGCTCAAAAACAATCATTTATGGATGTTTATACCGACGTTGGTTGGATAGCAATTTTTTGTGGAATATTTCTTGCTTTGATAACACCATTGCTAAAAAAATTAATGCATGGCACCAACTAAAGGTAAAAGAGATCCCGTTAAAAAGAATATGGATAAATTCCACAAACCGAAAACTCATAAAGATAAAACTAAATATGATAGAAAGAAGAAATCTAAAGACTTTGGTTCAAATTAATTAATACCTTTTCGTAAATATCTTTTAATTTCCATAAATCAGTAATATTTACATGTTCATCAATTTGATGAATAGATTTATTAACAGGGCCAAGTTCGACAATTTCGGTATTCATTGCTGCGACAAAACGACCATCAGATGTTCCACCTTTCGCATTCAATTCTGGCTTATATCCAGTTATCTCTTCGGAAGAAGACGATACAATTTCTTTGAAAAAATTATCTTTCGTATAGTATGGATTCCCATTTAAGTCCCAGTTTAAATCATAGTCTAATTTAAGATCTCTTAATATTGATTCAAAATCAGATTTGAGGCTTTCTTCTGTTGATTCAGTTGAAAATCTAAAATTAAATGTAAGCTCCAATTCACCAGGAACTACGTTATGCGCTCCAGTTCCAGATTTAATATTAGATATTTGAAAGCTTGTAGGTTCAAAAGCATCATTTCCATTATCCCAAACCTTACTTTTAAGCTTTGAAATTAAGTCACCTGATAAAAAAATAGGATTGATTACTTTTTCGGGATATGCAACATGCCCTTGTTTTCCAAAAATTTTTAGAATTCCACCTAGAGAGCCTCGTCTACCAATTCTTGCACAATCTGCAACTTTTTCACTTGAGGTAGGCTCACCAACAAGACAAAAATCAATATTCTCACCATCATCGATCATTTTTTTTATAATTTTGTCTATGAACCCATCCTTTGAAGTTCCTTCTTCATTTGAGGTTAATAAAATTCCTATTCTAAAATTAAGTTGTTTTTCAGAATTGAGAAAATCTTTGGCAGCCTCTATAAAGGCAGCTACTGAAGACTTCATGTCTGCAGCACCTCTTCCAAATAAAATGTCATCTTTTATTGTGGCTGAAAAAGGAGGGTGGCTCCACTTTTCTTCAGGCCCACTTGGAACAACATCTGTGTGACCTAAAAAACAAAAAAGTTTTCCAGAATTGCCTATTGATGCGTAAAGATTTTCAACATTTTGATAATTAATTCTTTCACATTTAAAATTAAGTTCTTTTAATTCAGCCTCAATTAAATCAAAACAACCCATGTCTGATGGAGAAATGGACTTTATTTGAATTAATTTTTGAAGAAGTTCAATCATTTTTATGGAGTATTTTATTTAGAGAAGATTTTGATTTATTAATTTTTGCTATAACTTTTCCAGAGATTGAGTCTCGCATGAATAACAGGTTTGACTTACCAGATAATTCTCTTGCTTTAACAATGACTTCTTTCTGATTATTTTCATCATAAATACTGACTTTTGTACCTGCAGTTATGTATAAACCAGCTTCAACTTTGCAGTCATCTCCTATAGAAATCCCAATTCCTGAATTTGCACCTAGAAGACAATTTTTACCGATAGAAATCTTAGTATTATTACCTCCTGATAAAGTCCCCATTGTGCTTGAACCACCGCCAAGATCTGAATTATCTCCAACTATAACTCCTGCAGAGATCCTACCTTCAATCATAGCCTTACCTAATGTACCTGCATTAAAGTTTACAAAACCCTCATGCATTATTGTTGTACCTTCACTTAAATATGCTCCAAGTCTTACTCTGCTCGCATCAGCAATTCTTACTTTTTTTGGAATAACATAATCTGTTAGACATGGAAATTTATCTAGTGATCTAATAAATAAATTATTTTTTCCAAGCTTTGATTCACTCAACTTAATATCTATTTCATCTATCGAAACCGGCCCCTTATTAGTCCAAGCAACATTTGGTAAGCACTCAAATAATCCATCTAAATTAATAGTATTTGGCAAAACAAATTTATGAGAGATTAAATGCAATTTAAAGTATGCTTCAGAAATTTCATTTATTGGTTTATTTAGATCATCATTTGACCAATTAAGTTTTATTATTTCTTGAGTATCTGAATTAATTTTAAAAGTGTGAGACTCTGTTTTTTTGTCTCCAAATTCTATATTTGGAAAATATACATCAAGTATTTGGCCAGTCTCAGACAAATTTGCAATACCTTCTCCATAGATCTTCATTTTTTAAACCACTTTTCTTAATTGCGTAACTATTTTTTTTATCTTGTAGTCTGGAACTAATTTTTTATTGAAATTCTCAATTTCAAAAGTATCTTCAATTCTTTCACCTAGTGTATTAATTCTAGCAGAGTGAATTGACACTTTATGCTCAAAAAATACTTTTGAAATATTTACTAGCAAACCAGGACTATCGACTGTTTCAATAGTTATTAAATTTCTATTTTTATCTTTATTGATTGACTCGTTTATCTTTATAATTTTTTCGAATCTCATATTTTTTCTCTTTGGTGATTTAGTTTTAACAATTTCATCAATTTTTGTGAAATTTTTTTTAATTTTTGATGAAAGCTCAGTCAATTCAGATTTATTTAGAGTTCTGTCATGTCGAGAATATTTTGCGATAAATGTATTTGCTGCAAATATACTATTTCCTGATGTAAATATGTTTGCATCAATAATTTCAAGTCCACTATGTTCAAGTATTTTTGCTAGTTTGAAGAAAAGACCAGGTGAATCATCTGCTTTTATGAATATTTCAATGAGATTATCAAATTTTTTCTTACATCCAACGATAAAGTCATCTTTAATGTTATTTAAAATTAACTCTGACTGCCATTTAAGAGAATTTGATGAATTTTTATTGAAATAACTGTCATCAAAATTCTTAAAATGTTTTTTTATTGATTCTTTTTCACTTCTTTTTTCTAGACTATCAATAACATTTTTTTGTCTATCTAAAGATATTTGAGATGATGCCCTCAATGGCTCTTTATTTATCTTTGACCTCGTAAGTAAATACAGATCTTTTAACAACTGATGTTTCCAACCATTCCATAGAGCTGGATTTGTTGCTCTTATATCATTGATAGTAAGCAAATATAAATAGTCTAGTTTTTCATTTTGTTCGACATCTTTCGCAAATTCATTAATTGTGTTTGGATCAGCAATGTCTTTTTTTTGTGATATTGAAGACATTATTAAATGTTTTTCTACTAGCCATGATATTAAACCTGCATCTGTATTGGACATGCCGAGTCTTTTTGCAAATCTGTAGCTTATTTTTGCACCAATTTCTGAGTGATTTCCTCCTTTGCCCTTTCCAAGATCATGAAATAAACCAGCAATATACAAAATTTCAATTTTTGGTAATTTATTTATTAGTTCATACTCTAATTCGAATCCAGAATGTTTGTTTAATTTCATTTGTCTCATATTTCTGACAACCTTGAAAGTATGCTCATCTACAGTGTAGACATGAAATAAATCAAATTGCATTTGGCCAATAACATTATCAAATTCAGGAATGTATCTTTGCAGGATGCCAAGTGCTTTCATTGTTCGAAGAATTGATGAGAGATTGTATTTTGACTTTAGTATGTTCAAAAACTGATTTGCATAGACTTCGTTTCTTCTGAAATCTTTGTCAATTAATTTAGCATTTTTCTTTATTAGAGATTTAGTTTCAGTATCAATTGAGTTAGTTATTTTGCTTTTACCAATTTCAATAAATATTTCAAATATAAGGTTTTTATTACTCCTTAGACTAATATTGCTTATTCCAATTTTATTTTTATGTTTGTGAATACCAGTGACCTTGTTTTGAAAAGTCTTTCGTGAATACTTTTCATTATATTTCTCATAAACAATCTCATTGAAATATGAAAGTATTGAAGCCATTTCATAAAATTTTTTCATCATTTTCTCTACTGATTTTTTTGCTGACTTTTTACCAAGTTTTGCTTTTTTAGAAATTTCAACCTGAGCTTCAAAATTAAGTCTGTTTTTATTTGTAGATATGTTAGTAGCGAACCTTAAAGATTTTATAAAGTTATATGCATCGATTGCATTATTTAACTCTCCATTAAAGATATTTGAACTAGAAATTTGATTCACTGAATTTAAATCAAAACAATGTTGAAGAATCCATAATGCAGATTGAAAATCCCGAAGAGTCCCAGGAGATTCCTTTAAATCTGGTTCAAGATTATATGCTGTTGAAAAAAATTCACTGTGTCTTTTTTGTTGTTCTACATATTTTGCATTATAAAAATTATTTTTTGACCATAATTGTGATAAAGCATTATTAATTTTTATATCCATTTCATTTGTTGAAATGATAGGACGTCTCGTCAAATAAGATGTATATTCTTTTAGATCTTTTTTTGATATTTTTTGAATGTCTGAAATCGATCTTACTGAATGACCAACTTTGTATCCTTGATCCCATAAAAAAGAAATAAACTCTTCAAGATTTTTATAATTTTTTGTTTTATTCTTTTCAACAATGGATATATCAATATCAGAAATTGGAAAAATCTCTTTTCTTCCAAAACCTCCGTTAGCATAAATTACAAAATTTTTATTAAGATTGAGATTTAAAAATTTATTTTTAATTTCTTTTTCAAATTCGTTAGAGTATTTTCTTAGAAATTTATTTACCTTTGAAGGCTTTAAATAAATCTCAGGAAAGGCTTGGAGGAATTCTTTATTAATTTTCTTAGCCTTATTTCTCATTAAGTTTCTTCACTTCTTTTTGTTAAAATTTCAGAGCCATTTTCTGTTACAACAATAGTATGTTCCCATTGAGCTGAATTTCTTCCATCTTTTGTTTCAACTGTCCATCCATCTTTAAGAGTTTTGCAGAACTTTGAGCCCTGATTAATCATAGGCTCAATTGTGAAACACATACCTTCTTCTAACTTAATACCTGTGCCAGATTTTCCATAATGAAGAACTTGTGGTTCCTCGTGATAAACAGTTCCAATTCCATGACCACAATAATCCTCAACAACACTATAGTAATTGCTTTCAGCGTGTTTTTGGATGGCGTTTCCAATATCTCCAAGATACGCACCTGGCCTGACAACTTCTATACCTTTATAAAGGCATTCTTGAGTAATTTTTACCAGTCTTTCATTGTGAGGAGCACATTTGCCAACTAAAAACATTTTTGATGTATCTCCATGCCATCCGTCTTTAATAACTGTTACATCAATATTTAGAATATCTCCATTTTTTAGATATTTTTCATTATTTGGTATTCCATGACATATAACTTGATTGATACTAGAGCAAATTGTTTTTTCATATCCTTTATATCCAACATTTGCAGGAACTGCACCTTGAGCATTAACAATATGTTCATAACAGATGCTATCAAGCTCACCTGTAGAAATTCCAGGCTTTACATATGGAGTAATCATCTCAAGAACTTCAGCTGCTAATCTGCCAGCAATTCTCATTTTGTCTATATCTTTAGAACTTTTTATTGAAATATTCATTTTTTTTCATTTATGTGTAGACATTAGACGACTTAATCTATAAAGTACAATTTTAATGTCAGCCTATAATTTTAGCTCATTAAAACAAAAAAATTCTTTAAATAGTTTCCCTAAAATTTTCTTCAATTTCCATCTTTTCAGGGTCCAATTCTAATGTCGTTTAAAGCCATATTAGCATTAGAAGACGGAAGTGTATTCTATGGAAAGGGATTTGGTAAAGAAAAATATGATGTCGGTGAACTTGTATTTAATACATCAATGACAGGCTATCAAGAAATCATGACAGACCCCTCATACAAAAAGCAAATAATTACTTTTACACATCCACATATTGGAAATACAGGAATAAATGAAGAAGATAATGAATCAAAAACTGTTCATGCTTCAGGTATGGTAGTTAAAAATTTCTGCGAAAAACCAAGTAATTGGAGATCAAAAATTACATTAGGTGAATTTTTAGAAAAAAATGAAGTTATAGGTATTTCAGATGTCGATACAAGAGCAATAACGTCAGTTTTAAGAGAAAAAGGAGCTATGAATTGCTGCATTGCATCGCTTTCAGTAATTTCAGAAAAAGAAGCGATTGCTAAAGCAAAAGAATTTCTAGGCCTAAAAGGAATGGATTTGGCAAAGGTTGTCTCTACAGATACTGAATATAATTGGAACGAAGGTGTTTGGCCACATAACAGTAAATCTAACAACGAATATTCAGTGATAGCATATGATTATGGCATTAAAGAAAATATTTTAAGACTTTTGAGTGACCACATTGGACCAGTAAAAGTAGTAAATGCTGAGACCCCATTTGATGAAATTATCAAACAGAATCCAAAAGGAATATTCTTGTCCAATGGTCCTGGAGACCCAGAACCTTGTGATTATGCTATAGAAAATATTAAAAAATTCCTTGAAAAGAAAATTCCAATTTTTGGAATTTGTCTTGGGCATCAATTATTAGCTCTTGCTGGAGGAGCAAGAACATACAAAATGAAATTTGGTCATCATGGAGCAAATCATCCTGTTCAAGACATGATTTCTAAAGATGTTTTTATAACCAGTCAAAATCATGGTTTTGCAGTAGATGAAAGTACTTTGCCTAAAAATATAAAAGTTACTCACATATCTCTATTTGATAAATCCTTACAAGGCATTGAGTTTGTGGACAGGCCAGCATTTAGTTTTCAAGGCCATCCAGAAGCAAGTCCAGGCCCTCAAGAAATACAAATACTTTTTGAAAAATTCAGTTCAATGATAAAAGACTATGCCAAAGCGTAAAGATATTTCATCTATTTTGATTATTGGAGCAGGTCCAATCATCATTGGTCAGGCTTGTGAATTTGATTATTCTGGAGCACAAGCATGTAAAGCATTAAAAGAAGAGGGTTTCAGAGTAATTTTAGTTAATTCTAATCCAGCTACGATAATGACTGATCCGCTTTTAGCTGATGCGACATATATAGAACCAATACATTGGGAATCAGTTGAAAAAATAATTGAAAAGGAAAAACCGGATGCAATCTTACCTACTATGGGAGGTCAAACTGCTCTAAATACGGCTCTAACTTTAGATAAAAAGGGCGTGCTCAAAAAGCATAATGTTATTTTAATTGGAGCGAACAGAACTGCAATTGATAAAGCAGAGGATAGGCAGCTTTTTGATGAAACAATGCAGTCAATTAACTTAGAAACGCCTGCTTCAGGTATTGCCCATTCAATGAGCGATGCATTAGAAGTTCAAGAAAAAATTGGATTCCCATGCATAATTAGGCCGTCATTCACTATGGGTGGAACAGGAGGTGGAATTGCCTACAATATCTCAGAGTTTAAATCTATATGTGAGAAAGGGCTTGAATTATCTCCGACGAATGAACTTTTGATTGATGAATCTTTAATTGGTTGGAAAGAGTACGAAATGGAAGTTGTCAGAGATTGTGAGGATAACTGTATTATTGTTTGCTCAATTGAAAATCTAGATCCAATGGGAATCCACACTGGAGATTCGACTACTATTGCACCCGCACAGACTCTTACTGATAAGGAATATCAGATTATGAGGAATGCTTCTTTTAAAATTTTAAGAGAGATTGGTGTTGATACAGGGGGATCAAATGTTCAATTTGCAATCAATCCTGATAATGGAAAAATGGTTGTAATAGAGATGAATCCCAGGGTTAGTAGATCTTCTGCTCTTGCGTCTAAAGCTACTGGATTCCCAATTGCAAAAGTTGCAGCTCTTTTATCAGTCGGCTATACCCTTGACGAACTAAAGAATGACATAACAGGTGGACTAACTCCAGCATCCTTTGAGCCGAGTATCGATTATATTGTTACAAAGATACCAAAATTTGCCTTTGAAAAGTTTCCACAAGCAAGCCCAAAACTAACTACACAAATGAAGTCAGTTGGTGAGGTAATGTCTATAGGATCAAACTTTCAAGAATCATTTCAAAAAGCATTGTGTAGTATGGAAGAAGGCCTAAATGGATTAAATACAATTAATAACGATGGATCATACCCATCAGATGATGAAATAAAAAGTGAGTTAACTATTCCTGGACCAAAAAGAATTTTTTATGTAGCAGATGCAATTCGAAAGGGATGGGATTTAAATAAAATATATTCACTTACTAAAATTGATTTTTGGTTTTTAGATCAAATAAATGAGATTGTAGATATCGAGAAGGAATTAAAAAAAGCTAGTATCTC
This sequence comes from uncultured SAR86 cluster bacterium, assembly GCA_902630885.1. Lineage (GTDB taxonomy): Bacteria > Pseudomonadota > Gammaproteobacteria > Magnimaribacterales > D2472 > SAR86A. The sequence goes on from CACOWI010000001.1 coordinate 16,234, forward strand.
AAATCTATCTAGAGAGTATTTACAAAGAATTAAAGAAAAAGGATTTTCTGATAACAGAATTGCTGAATTGCTTGACACAAATGAATCAGAAATTAGGCAACTTAGGAAAATGAACAATGTAATGCCAATTTATAGAAGAGTAGATACATGTGCAGCAGAGTTTGCCACATCAACATGTTATATGTATTCCTCTTACGGAGGGAATTGTGAAAGCTTACCGTCTAAAAATAAAAAAATTCTTGTATTGGGAAGTGGTCCAAATAGAATTGGTCAAGGAATTGAGTTTGATTACTGTTGTGTTCATGCATCCATGGCAATGCAAGAGGAGGGATATGAATCAATCATGGTAAATTGCAATCCTGAAACTGTCTCGACTGATTATGATGTTTCAAACAGACTCTATTTTGAGCCTATTACAGCTGAAAAAATTTTAGACATTATTGATATTGAGAAGCCTGAAGGAGTTGTAATTCAGTTTGGAGGTCAGACTCCGTTAAAACTTGCTAATGTTTTATCAGAAAATAGTGTAAATATTTTAGGTACAAATGTTGATGCGATTGATAGATCTGAAGATAGAGAAAGATTTCAAGAATTAGTTAATAAATTAAATTTAAAACAACCTTCAAATGCTACTGCTAAAAATGTTGAAGAAGCTTTGGATAAAGCTGATGAGATAGGCTTCCCAATTGTTGTAAGGCCATCATATGTATTAGGTGGAAGAGCTATGCAACTTGTAAACAATACAAAAGAGCTGAAACAGTACTTAAATGAGGCTGTTGAAGTATCTAATAGTAAACCCATTCTTTTAGATAGCTATCTCACTGATGCTATTGAGGTAGATGTTGATGTTGTGTCAGATGGCAAAAATATTGAAATAGGTGGCATATTACAACATATTGAGCAAGCTGGAATTCACTCTGGAGATTCCGCATGTTCTCTACCGCCATATAGCTTGTCTGATAATGTACAAGGCATTATGAAAAAACAAGCCATTGATATAGCAAAGGAATTAGAAGTTATAGGATTAATGAATATTCAATACGCAGTAAAAGATGAAAATGTATACATTATTGAAGTTAATCCTCGTGCATCAAGGACTGTTCCTTTTATTTCTAAAGCAATAGGTCAGTCTCTTGCAAAAGTTGCTTCCAAAGCAATGATAGGCATGAGTCTAACAAAACAAAAATTCTCTTCTGAACTGCCAAAAGATCTTTCTTTTGTGAAAGAGGCGGTAATGCCCTTTGATAAGTTCCCACATGTTGATCCAATTCTTGGACCTGAAATGAAGTCAACAGGAGAAGTCATGGGCATTGGTCCAAATTTTGGAGAGGCATATGCAAAAGCCCAAAAAGGAGCCAATAAGATTCTCAGAAGATCTGGTGTTGTATTTATAAGCGTTAAACAGTCAGATAAAAAATATCTTGATGAATTTGTACCCGAAATAATTAATGCTGGCTTTGAAATTGTAGCAACATCTGGAACTTCAGAATATATTCAAAAACTTGGATATAATGTGAGCACTATTAATAAGGTAACAGAGGGTAGACCTCACGTTGTGGACAGCCTCTTGAATAATGACATTGATTTGGTAATCAATACAACTGAAGGCTCTCAATCAATTGAGGACTCAGCATCAATCAGACAAAGCGCGCTGAGAAATAAAATTTTTTGCACTACAACAATGTTTGGTGCATTTGCAATTATAGATGCTCTCAAAAGCAAAGAAGAAAATTGGACTTATAGCACATTGCAAGAAATCAATAACTGATTAGCTGAAATTGATATAATGCTTACCATGAGCAGAGTACCTATTACAAAAGAAGGCGAAATTTCCATAAAGGAAAAACTTTCAAATCTTAAGTTTGTTGAAAGACCTCAAATATCTCAAGCCATAGCTGAAGCAAGAGCTCATGGAGATCTTAAAGAGAATGCTGAATATCATGCTGCTAAGGAATTACAGGGTTTAGTTGAGGCGAAAATAAATGAAATGGAAAGCACATTAGCTAATGCCCAGGTAATTGATGTAAGAGAAATACCAGAAACTGGAAGAGTGATTTTTGGTTCAACGATTAAAGTGTATGATGTTAATAACGATAATGAGGTAGTCTACAAAATTGTTGGCAATCTTGAATCTGACCCCGAAAATGGCCATATATCAATTGATACTCCAATTGCAAAAGGATTGGTTGGTAAGTTTGTGGATGATGAAATAAAGATTCAGACACCTTCAGGTGATTTGCTTTACGAAATTTTAGAAGTTAAACATATTTAATTATATGTATTCAGATAACTGGGCTCAAAAGGCAAAAGATATGGGTTATCGATCTAGAGCTGTTTTCAAATTAGAGGAAATTTTAAAAAAAACAAGAATAAAGAATTATTCAAGTGTCCTAGATCTAGGTTCATCTCCAGGGGGATGGTCTGAATACATAGTCAAAAAATATCCTTCTTCAAAAGTCTACGCAATTGATATTATTGATATGGAACCAATCAATGGAGTTACTTTCATCAAAGATAGCATTGAAAATATATATAATTTAGAAGAAATTCATAAATTAAAAGGTGGTTTTAAACTTGTAATTTCTGACATAGCCCCAAACTTAAGTGGCATTGGTGCAGTAGATAGTGAAAATATTCTAGATTTAAATATGCTGACTGTTAAAACTGCTTATGATTTTTTAGATTCAGATGGATCATTTATTATGAAAACTTTTCAGAATAGTAATTTAAAAACTTTACGAAAAGATATGGAATTATCTTTCAAGTTAGTCCAAACTTATAAACCCGCTGCATCAAAAAAACAGTCAGGTGAAATTTACTTGTATGGAGTTAAATAATATATGAATAGTTTTATGAGAAATTTAGTTGTTTGGGTGGTTCTAGGATCTTTAATGGTTTACGTTTTTAATAATGTTGAAAACTCTCAGGCAAGAGAACAAATTAGTTACAGTCAATTTAAACAAGAAGTTCTTTCAGACAGGGTCGCAAAAGTAGTTTACAAAGGCGATCAAATGACCATTATCGGTGATAGATTAGACGGATCAAAATTTGAGACAACTCATCCTATTTTTAAAAGAGATGAAGCAGTTGAAAATGCTATTGAGGAAAATGGCATTATTGCTGTTTATGAGAAAATTGAGCAACCTTCATTATTTTCTCAATTACTGGTTGGTGCATTTCCAATAATATTGCTTTTAGCAATATTCTTCTTCTTTATGCGCCAAATGCAGGGTGGTATCTCAGGAAAAGGTGGACCAATGTCATTTGGTCGAAGTAAGGCTAAGCTCATGGAAGGCGGCAAAGTAAAAACAACATTTAAGGATGTTGCTGGATGTGAAGAGGCAAAACAAGATGTTCAAGAGCTTGTAGATTTCCTTAAAGATCCAACTAAATTTCAAAAGCTTGGTGGCAAAATTCCAAGAGGAGTTTTGATGGTAGGTCCTCCTGGGACTGGTAAAACCTTAATTGCTAGAGCTGTAGCCGGTGAAGCTAAGGTGCCTTTCTTTACGATTTCAGGATCAGATTTTGTTGAAATGTTCGTTGGTGTTGGAGCTTCAAGAGTAAGAGATATGTTCGATCAAGCCAAGAAACAATCTCCTTGTATTGTTTTCATAGATGAGATTGATGCAGTTGGAAGACATAGAGGCGCTGGTCTTGGTGGTGGACATGATGAAAGAGAACAAACACTTAACCAACTTCTTGTTGAAATGGATGGTTTTGAAGGGAATGATGGTGTTATTGTTATAGCTGCTACTAATAGGCCTGATGTTCTTGACCCTGCACTTTTAAGACCTGGTAGGTTTGATAGACAAGTTGTAGTTGATTTACCAGATATTAGAGGTAGAGAAGCTATTTTAAAGGTTCATATGAGAAAAGTTCCACTTGCTTCAGATGTAGATCCGCTTGTAATAGCTAGAGGCACTCCTGGATTTTCAGGTGCAGATCTTGCCAATCTTATTAATGAAGCTGCACTATTTGCTGCAAGATATTCTGACAAAAAAATTGATCAATCTCATCTTGATTTAGCAAAAGATAAAATAATGATGGGTGCTGAGAGAAAATCAATGATCTTAAGTGAGGAGCAAAAAAGAATCACAGCTTATCATGAAGCTGGACATGCGATTGTTGGAAGATTATGCCCAACTCATGATCCTGTATATAAAGTGACCATAATACCTAGAGGAAGAGCATTAGGAGTAACAATGTTTTTACCTGAGGAAGATACTTATATGCAAAGTAAAGAGTATCTTCTTGGAAGAATAGCTACATTATTTGGTGGAAGAATTGCTGAAAGCATTATTAATGGTAATCAGGGAATTACAACTGGTGCATCAAATGATATTGAGGTAGCAACAGGAATAGCAACAAATATGGTAACTAAGTGGGGCTTTTCTGATGCGCTAGGAACTATAAAATATGGAGAAGATGAGGGTAGCCCATTTTTAGGAAGATCTGTATCAAATCCTGCTCCTATAAGAAGTGATCAGACATCAAAACTAATAGATTCAGAGGTAAAAGCTATTATTGACTCATGTTATAAGAAAGCTGAAAAATTGCTTAAAGAAAATCTAGATAAACTTAACGTAATGGCTGATGCTCTTTTGAAATACGAAACTATAGATGCGGATCAGATTGATGACATTATGGCTGGTGCCACACCTAGAGAGCCTAAAGGGTGGTCAGATGATGATCAACCCAAAGGTAAAAAGTCTTCTAAAAAAAGTTCAATTAAAGGTGCTGCTGAAGAGTTATAATTTTTTTCAATGAATTTAAAATTTGGCACCGACGGTATAAGGGGACCCGTCGAGAGCAAAATAACTCCCGAAGCTTGTCTTAAAATAGGCCATGCAACAGGTCTAGTCATGAAAGAGCTTGGCTGGAACACTGTAGTCATAGGAAAAGATACAAGAATTTCTGGATATATGCTTGAATCAGCTCTTCAGGCGGGTTTTATTGCTGCTGGTGTTAATGTAAACCTTTTAGGCCCAATTCCTACTCCAGGAGTAGCTTACTTAACAAAAACCTTAAGAAATAAGTTTGGTGTAGTTATAAGCGCCTCACATAATGACTTTTTAGACAATGGAATCAAAATCTTTAATGAAGATGGTGAAAAAATTTCAAGAGAGGTTGAAAAAAGAATTGAAAAATATTTGTCATCAAATCTTTCTCCTGTCGAAACCTCTCAAATAGGAAAAGCATACAGATTCGATGAATCTGGACCAAGATATATTGAATTTTGCAAATCAACAGTCCCTTCAGAGATTTCTTTTTCTTCACTCAGAATAGTAATTGATTGCGCAAATGGTGCCTGTTATAAAGTTAGCCCAGAAATATTTGAAGAATTAGGCGCAGAAGTTATTACAATTGGAAATGAACCGGATGGTTACAACATTAATCAAGATTGTGGTTCAACTCATCCAGAAATCATTAAAGATGCAGTAGTAAAGCATAGGGCAGACTATGGTATATCTTTAGATGGAGATGGGGATAGAGTTATTATTGTTGATGAAAAAGGGAATATTCTTGATGGTGATGATCTTTTATTTATTCTTGCATTTGCAAATCCAAACAGAACTGGGCCTTGGTCAGGAGTAGTTGGAACTCATATGAGCAATTTAGGTTTTGAAGATGGTATAAAAAAACTTGGGTATAAGTTTGTGAGGGCTGATGTTGGTGATAAATATGTTAGTGAAATGCTTTCTAAAAAGGGTTGGTTGCTTGGTGGTGAGACCTCTGGACATATTATATGTAAAGATCTCGTAAGCACTGGAGATGGGACTATTGCTGCTTTGAAAGTGATCTCGTCGTTATTACTTCTTGAAAAGAGACCAAGTGAAGTTTTGACGAACTATACAAAAATACCTCAAATTAATTCAGCTGTAAAAGTTAAAAATAAGGATATTATTAATGATCAAGAGCTTAAATTACTATTAAATGAAATTGAGTCTGACCTAACTGTAGGAAGGGTATTAGTTAGACCATCAGGAACAGAACCAAAGATTAGAATTATGGTAGAAGCACCTGAAGAAAAGGTTGCTAGAAAGTTTGCTAATGATATTGAAAAAATTATTGAGTCAAAAAGTTAGATGATTATTGCAAATTGGAAATGTAATGGAAGCAAATCTATGATATCTGAGTGGTTTAGTGAATTTTCGTTAAATTATATTGAAACAACCGAATCATTTATAGGAATCGCTCCACCATCAATATATATTGAAAATGTTATCGCAAATATACCAACTAAATTGATTGGAGTTAATATCGGATCTCAAGATATTGATACTTCATCAGGCGCAAGGACAGGCGCCATATCATCCGAAATGATTTTAGATTATGGGTGTAAATTTTCAATTGTTGGTCATTCAGAGAGAAGACAATTTTATCATGAAAGAAATGATGATATCAGAGAAAAAATTTTGAATATCGCAAATAAAACACTAACAATTTTATGTGTTGGTGAAACTGAAGAAGAAAATAAAAATGATCTAACAAAAGATGTTTTAAAAAAACAACTTGAGGTAATTGAGGAAATAGATTTCAACGATTCATTAGTAATTGCTTATGAGCCAGTTTGGGCCATTGGAACAGGGCATACTCCAACACCTGATAAAATTAATGAAATTCATAAATTTATTAAAGATGTTGTACAATCCACCACAAGAAATTCAGAAATTCCTTTAGTTTTGTATGGTGGAAGCGTAAATGAAGATAATGCTGAGAGCTTTTTTAAGGAAGAATTTGTTGATGGAGCTTTAATAGGCGGTGCTTCTTTAGATGGAAGACAATTTGCTAATATTATTAATATTTATAATGGAATAAATTCAAAATGATTACTTTTTTAACAGTGATATGCGTGCTTCTAGCAATTGTAATTGTTGGAATAGTCCTTCTTCAGCAGGGTAAAGGTTCAGATCTTGGCTCAGCATTTGGAGGAGGATCTTCTAATTCTATGTTTGGCGCTTTAGGTCCATCAGGATTTCTTGGAAGGCTAACATATATTATCGTTGCGATTTGGTTAATATTATCTTTCTTATTAGCTTATTTATTAAAAAATGAAAATACAGAGGTTATTTTTGATACACCTCTTATTGAAGAAGCGACCAAAGAAGGACTGTCAGACGAAATACCAATAGAATAAATATTTGGTGCCGAAGGCGGGACTTGAACCCGCACGAGTTTTCACTCACTAGCCCCTCAAGCTAGCGTGTCTACCAATTCCACCACTTCGGCTAAAAAGACCGAAATTATAGCAATATTATGTGCTATCTAATACAAAATAAACTTGACCAAACACTCTTACTTTCATAAACTTCATGTTCGCTGCGTTGCGGGGTGGAGCAGTCTGGTAGCTCGTCGGGCTCATAACCCGAAGGTCGTTGGTTCAAATCCAGCCCCCGCTACCACAGTTAAATAATTTTTTGTGGGGCTGTTGCCCTTTTTTTGTATAAAAAATATGAATATAGAAGATTTTAAAAATATTATTGAACCGGTAATTAACAGAAATAATTGTTTATTATGGGGAATTGAAGTTTTGAGAGGTAAGAAAAAAAATACTCTTAGAGTTTTTATTGATTCAGATAATAGTGTTGATATCAATGATTGTGAGAATATCTCTAGAGATCTAAATTATGAGCCTCAAATAGACTTACATTTAGGTGAAGATTACATTCTTGAAGTTTCTACACCAGGTATTGATAGAAAATTTTTTGAAATTAAACAATTAAATGATTATGTTGGCCAAGAGCTAGACATAAAAACAAAAAGTATTCATCAGGGTCGAAGAAAGTTTATTGGTAAATTGATTGATTGTGATAATTTAAGTTTATCAATAGTTAAATCAGATAACTCTGAGGAGATAACATTTAAGTTTTCCGATATCGACTTATGCAGACTAAAACCGGATTATAATAACTTATTGAAGGAATATTCTTATGGAGAGTAATGAAATATTAGCAGTTGTTGATTCAGTTTCAACAGAAAAAGGGCTTGAGAAAGATGTAATTTTTCAAGCAATCGAAATTGCAATTGCATCAGCGTCTCAAAGGCATTTTCATGAAGATGCAGACTTATATGTTTCAATTGATAGAGACACCGGTGAGTATACAACTCATAGAAATTGGATTGTGTTTGATGAATCTGATGAAGAATATCATCATGAAACGCATGTATCTGAAAAAGAATCACAATTAAAAGTTGGAGAGGTTTATTCAAAACCTCAGGATAATGTTGAGTTTGGAAGAATCGAAACACAAGCTGCAAGACAAGTTATGCTTCAAAAGGTAAGAGAAGCCGAAAGAGAAAAAATTGTTGAACAGTTTAGATCTCAAAATAATAAACTTGTCTCAGGATCGGTTAAAAGAGTTACTAGAGATAATATTATTGTTGATATTACTCATGAAGCAGAGGCCTTATTACCAAGAGATAAGTTAATGCCTGGAGAAATTTATAAAATTAACGACAGAATAAGGGCAGTTCTTCAAATTGTAGAAGTTGAAGGCCGAGGCCCACAACTTATGTTAAATCGCTCATGTCCTGAAATGGTGACTGAACTTTTTAATATTGAGGTTCCAGAAATAAATGAAGATGTTATTGAAATTAGAGGAATTGCTCGAGATGCTGGCTCTAGATCAAAAATTGCCGTCAAAACAAATGATGGTCGGATCGATCCTGTTGGAGCATGTGTAGGTATGAGAGGATCGAGAGTTCAAGCAGTATCATCAGAATTGGGTAATGAAAGGATCGATATAATAATTTATGATGATAACCCGGCTCAGCTTGTTATAAACGCTCTTTCCCCTGCAAAAGTTGAATCCATTGTTATGGATGAAGACTCCAGATCTATGGATATTGCTGTAAATGAAGATAATTTAGCTTTGGCAATTGGGTCAAGAGGTCAAAATATCAGGCTTGCTTCAAGATTAGTTGGGTGGGATCTAAATATTATAAGTAATGAGGAGGCAGAGGCAAAAGTAAAAGTAGATGAAACAGAATTTTTAGCTAAGATTATTGGTACTCTTGAAGTTAAAGAAGATGTTGCTGAAAAGATAATTTCTTCTGGCCTTTTATCCTTTGATGAAATTGCTTATGCAGATGACTCATTATTAAAAGAGTTTATAGAATCAGATGATGAGATCGTAAGAATTAAGTCTGCTTCTGAGGACGCTGCTTTACTTGAAGCAATGGGTGCAGTAACTGAAGAGGAAGATAACTTAGAATCACTCGCAGACTTAAATTTAAATGAAGATGACATCACTAAGTTATCTAATAAAGGTATTAAAAATAAAGATGATCTTGCTGAGCTTTCTATAGATGAATTACAAGAAATAATTGAAATCTCTTCAGATGATGCTTCAAAAATGATAATGAAAGCAAGAGAACATTGGTTTAACGAATAGGTTGTATTTTGGCTATAACAGTAAAAGATTTCGCTAAAACTCTTAAGATCCCTGATAAAGCATTGATCGAAAGAATGCAAAAAGCAGGATTAAGTCATTCTAAGAGTTCTGATGAAATAACTCCAAGTGATAAACAAGCATTATTAAAGTTTCTCAAAGGCTCCAAATCATCTTCGTCTAAATCTGTTACATCTGAATCAGGTGTAAAAGTTACTTCAAAAGGTAAGTCTGCTTCTGTTCAAATACCAAATAAGAGCTATTCAGATAATATTGAAGCAAAAAGAGCTGCCGCCTCTGAACAACTAAAAGAGCAGCAAATAAAAAGAAAAGAACAGTTAAAAGAAGCTGTAAAAGATAAGCAAGTTCAAAAGAAGAAAAAAACAATAAATAATAAACAAGTATCTCAACATGTAAAAGTTGACGTGAAAGATCAGTTATCTAGTGCAGTCGATGCTTTTAAGAAAAAAGAAGAAAATATTTTTGATGATCAGCATCAATTTGAGGCTCCAACTGAATTTATTAAAAAAGATATAGAAGTTCCTGAGACTATTAATGTTGGTGAACTAGCAAAATTGATGGCTGTAAAAGGTGGAGAAGTTGTAAAGAATCTAATGTCACTTGGAGTTGTTGCAACAATAAACGATGTAATTGATCAAGAAACTGCAATCTTGGTAGTTGAAGAAATTGGACATAATGGAATTGCTATAGAACAGGAGAATTTAGAACAAGATCTGGCAAATTTAATTCAATATAAAGATGAACCAAAATCAAGACCTGCGGTTATAACTGTAATGGGACACGTTGATCATGGAAAAACAACTCTTCTTGATTTTATTAGAAAAACAAAAGTTGTTGATGGTGAGGCAGGTGGCATCACTCAGCATATTGGTGCATATGAGGTAGACACTTCAAAAGGTAGGCTAACTTTCATTGATACGCCTGGTCATGCTGCTTTTTCTTCAATGAGAGCACGAGGGGCTAATACAACGGATATTGTAGTACTTGTAGTGGCTGCTAATGATGGAATTAAACCTCAAACTGAAGAGGCAATTAATCACGCTAAAGCTGCAGACGTTTCTATTGTTGTTGCAATCAATAAAGTCGATTTGGAGGGTGCTGATATTGATAAAGTGAAAGGAGATCTTGCTGCTAAAGATTTAACTCCTGAAGATTGGGGTGGAAATATACAAATGGTTCCAATATCTGCTCTCAAAGGAGATGGGGTAGATGAGCTTTTAGAGAGAATAGCACTTGAAGCTGAGATATTAGAACTCAAGGCTCATCATGATGGAGCAGCTCAAGGTGTTGTTATCGAATCTGAGCTTGATAAATTTAGAGGTTCAGTAGCAACATTTTTAGTTCAAAATGGAACACTGAATGTTGGAGACTTAGTAGTATCTGGAAATGCTATTGGTAAAGTAAAAAGCATTATTAACAGTGATGGTAACAAAATTAAATCAGCACTTCCCTCAGCAGCCGTTGAGATTCTTGGCTTAAATTTAGTTCCGAACGCAGGCGATCAATTTCAGGTCGTTAAAAATGAAAAACAAGCTAGAGAAATTGCTGAATATAGATTGACCAAAGAAAAAGAGAAGAAATTACTAAAACAAAAAGATGAGTCTGTTGGAGATCTTTTTGAAACACTAGGTCAAGAAGCAAAAAAAGTCCTGAATGTAATTATTAAAACCGATGTTGGTGGAACATGTGAAGCAATTACTACTGCATTACATGAACTTGGTACTGAAAAAGCTAAAGTTAAAATTGTTTCTAGTGGTGTTGGAGGTATCAGCGAATCTGATGCTAATTTAGCAGTTGCTGTTGATTCAATCATACTCGGCTTCAATGTTAGAGCAGACAGTACTGCTAAAAAGATCATAGAATCAGAATCAATCCAATTAAGTTATCACAGCATAATTTATGAACTTTTGGATGATGTTAAGGCAAGGATGAGTGGCCTTTTAGATCCTATTGTGAGAGAAGAAATTGTTGGAACCGCTGAAGTATTAGAGGTATTCAATTCACCAAAATTTGGACAAGTTGCAGGTTGTAATGTTGTTGAAGGTAACGTTCTTAGGAACAAACCTGTTAGAGTTCTCAGAGATGAAATTGTAATATTTGAGGGTGAGCTTAACTCATTAAGAAGATTCAAAGAAGATGTTAATGAAGTAAAAAGTGGAAATGAATGCGGAATGGGAATTAAAAACTATAAAGACATAAAGCCTGGTGACAAAATTGAGGTTTTTGATAGAAAGGAAGAAGCTCAGGTAATATAAAGTATATGTCATCAAATAGACCTGAGAAAATTGCAGATTTACTCAAAAGGGAAGTTTCAAAAATACTTAATCAAGAAGTTACAGACCCAAGGCTACAAAATATCAATATTAATGCTGTAAAAGTTACAGATGATATCGGCATAGCATATATCTATTACACCATTATTGGTAAGTCTATAAAAAAGAATGAAAGTAAAATAGATAATCATATACTATCAAAACTTTCTGGAATGATAAGATCTAAACTTTCAAAAGCGATTGAAATTAGAAGAGTTCCTAAAATTATATTCAAGTTTGACGAAAGTATTGAATATAGCGAAAATATTGAAAAATTATTGAACAACCTAAAGTGACATGAATGGCTTTTTGTTAGTAGATAAAGAAAAAGGCTTTTCATCAAATGATGTAGTTCAAAAAATAAAAAAAAAGTTTTCTTTTCAAAAGGTTGGCCATTTGGGTACTTTAGACCCAGATGCTGAGGGTCTCTTAATTATTGCTATAAATAGAGCAACTAAATTTTCACAATATTTCTTAAATTCTGATAAATCCTACTATGTTGAAATAAAGCTTGGAAAATTTACAACAACTGATGATGCATCTGGAGAAACTATCAAAGAATTTGATGTTAGATGTTCTACAGATGATGTAAAAAAGGAGATAAATAATTTCTTAGGAGAATCCTTTCAAACCCCACCTTTTTTTTCTGCTTTAAAACATAAAGGAAAACCATTATATAAATATGCTAGGCAGGGTAAATTAATTAATAAAGAACCCAGAAGAATTAAAATTAAAGATATCAAAAAAATTGTTTATAAAAATACGATTTGTTCATTTGAAATACTTTGTTCAAAAGGAACATACATAAGGTCTATAGCAAGAGATTTAGGAAAAAATTTAGGTTGTGGTGGACATATGTTGAAACTAAAACGTCTTTCTCAGCATCAATTTAATGTTATTGACGCTCATCGAATAGAAGATATTACATTAGAAAAAGTTATAAAAATCGATAATTTTTTTAAAGATTATGAAAAGTTATCACTTAGTGAAGAAAATTTAAAAATTTTTTTAAATGGAGGAAGAGTCATTTTAGATAAAGACATCACAAAAGATTTTAGAATATATAATAAAAATAACGATTTTATTGGATTAGGGCGCCTTGAGAATAAGCATCTCAAACACAAACAACTTGTTTAATATTCCAATAAGTTATAATATTCGACCGCTTACTTTAGTAATGTGAGGTTTGCAAATTCATTTATAACATTACGAGGATATAAATATGGCATTATTAACTGAAGAAAAAGCTAGTATAGTCGAGCAATTTAAAAGAAATGACGGGGATACTGGATCTCCTGAAGTGCAAATTGCACTTTTAACAGAAAATATTAATAAACTTCAAAGTCATTTTAAAAATCATAATAAAGACCATCACTCCAGATCTGGTCTCATAAGGATGGTAAACCTTAGAAGAAAATTATTGGCGTATTTGAAAAGAAAAGATGCTAATAGTTATTCTGAGTTAGTGAAAAAACTCAATCTAAGAGGTTAGCATCATACATAATATAAATAAGGAAAATCGTGGAAAATAATAAATTAGAATCTACAAGTGTAGAATTTCAGTACGGAAATCAGAAAGTAAAGTTAGAAACAAATAAAGTTGCTAGACAAGCAACTGCCGCAGTAATGGTTACAATTGGCGACTTAGTAGTTTTAACTACTGTTGTTGCAAAAAAAGAAGCAGATCCAAGCAAGGACTTCTTCCCATTAGCAGTCTTTTATCAAGAAAAGTTTTATGCGACAGGAAGAATACCTGGAGGATTCTTTAAAAGAGAGGCTAGGCCTACAGAAAGAGAAACTCTTACATCAAGACTTATAGATAGGCCAATTAGGCCAATGTTTCCTGATTATTTTACAAATGAAATACAAATATTTTGTACTGTAATGTCTTCAGATAAAAAACAAAACCCTGACATTGCCGCAATGATTGGTGCATCTGCTGCTCTCACCATATCGGGTGTTCCATTTGATGGACCAATGGGAGCTGCTCGTGTTGGATTTATTAATGGTGAATATGTTCTAAATCCAAGTTTTGATGAATTAGAGGATTCATATTTAGACATGGTAGTTGCTGGTACAAATGAAGCTGTCTTAATGGTGGAATCAGAAGCAAAAGAATTAAATGAAGATTTAATGCTAGGAGCTGTCTTATTTGGACATCAAGAAATGAAGTCTGTAATTAATGCATGTAATGAGCTGAAAGAAAAAACTGGTAACGAAACCTGGGATGTTGAAATTCCTGAAGATCAAAATAATTATTATCAAGAGCTTGAGACAAACTATAAATCTCAAATTAGTGAAGCATTTAAAATATCTATAAAATCAGATCGAAATGAAGCTTTGAAAGAAATAAGAAATCAAATTCAAGATCAATATGAAGATCTAGATGAAATGGAAATGGGTAAATTGATGGGAGATTTTAAGAAACTAGAAAAGGATATAGTTAGAGGAAATATTTTAAATAATCAACCTAGAATTGATGGAAGAGATCTTGATACAGTTAGACCAATTTTTGTTGAAACTGAAGTATTGCCTGGAGCCCATGGCTCAGCTCTTTTCACAAGAGGCGAAACTCAAGCAATAGTTGTTGCTACTCTTGGATCTTCAAGAGATGCTCAAAGAATCGAATCAATTGAAGGAGAGGGTACTGACAACTTTATGCTCCATTATAATTTTCCTGCCTACAGTGTTGGGGAGATAGGAATGCCAATGGGTCCAAAAAGACGAGAAATTGGTCACGGTAACTTAGCTAAAAGGGCAATAAAAGCAGTCTTACCGGATGTTGATGAATTTGGATATACAATGAGGGTAGTCTCAGAAATTACTGAATCTAACGGATCAAGCTCAATGGCATCGGTTTGTGGTACCTCGTTGTCACTCATGGATGCTGGAGTACCTATATCCAGTCCTGTAGCCGGTATCGCAATGGGATTAATTAAAGAAGGAGATAATTTTGCTGTTTTAACAGACATACTTGGTGACGAAGATCATCTTGGAGATATGGACTTCAAAGTTGCTGGAACACAATTAGGTATCACAGCATTACAAATGGACATAAAAATTTCAGGTATCAATGAATCTATTATGGATACTGCTCTTACAAAAGCTAAAGTTGCAAGAGATCATATTCTTGGAATTATGAATGACGCTATATCAAAACCTAAAGAATTATCTGAAAATGCGCCCGCCATGAAATCATTTATGGTTGATAAAGATAAGATTAAAGAAATTATTGGTAAAGGTGGTGCTGTAATTAAATCCATGCAAGAACAAACAGGCGCAACAGTTGATGTGAATGATGATGGTGTTGTTTCAGTCTTTGGACAAAATCAATCATCTATGAAAGCATGTTTAGCAATTATTGAGGAAATTCTTGAAGAACCTGAATTAAACAAAGTTTATAAAGGGAAAGTTGTAAAGATTGTTGATTTTGGTGCATTTGTAAATATTTTACCTGGCAAAGATGGCTTGCTGCATATATCTGAAATTTCTGAGGAAAGAACTGAAAATGTTGAAGATGTTCTCGAAGAGGGCCAAGAAGTTGATGTTAAGTTAATTGGTTTTGACAGAGGCAAAATGAAGCTCTCAATGAAAGCTTTATCTGAGAAAACTGAAGAATCTTAATGTTTTTTCTTTCATATTCTATTAATTTTCAAAAGTCAAATATTGTGTCTTAATTTTTTTCACATAATTTGATTCAAATATTAATTTGTGGTTCCATTACACCTGCGTACATAAATAAACCTAATAGGGGGGAGTAATTATGAAAGCAATTGATACACTTAAAGGCATAGTATCTGATTTAACTTCACTTTTAATTGGTGTTGTTGGTTTGGGTGTTGTTGCTGGTATTGTATTTGGCGGCAATGTTGCATTCTTTAATGATGTTCTTGATGGACTTCTTGGAGTTGTTACAGTGCTTGGCGAAAATGGATTAGTAGGGCTTTTAGTAGCTGCTATTATTATCAGTTTACTTAATAAGTAAGCTTACTTGAAATAAGAAGGGCCTAACGGCCCTTCTTACTTTAGCAATGAAATATAAAATAATTTTTAATTCTATAAAAGATTTTTTAGTGAGATTGACGGATGTTCTTGTTCCAGTTGTTTCTGTAGCTTTATTACTAGGAATAATATTTGGGCCTGAGGCCCCATTCGTTGGTGATGTATATAAAAATATATCTGACTTATTAAATCTTCTTGGATCTGATGGTCTTCTTGGACTTGTAGCCATTATCATTATTCTGGCGTATCTTAGAAAATAGAAGTGGTGGCTATGGGTGGAATTGAACCACCGACCCCAGCGTTATGAGTGCTGTGCTCTAACCATCTGAGCTACATAGCCAGTCGTTGAATGATAATCTTAAATAATAAAGAGTCAATTATTTTTATACATTAAATTTAAAGTGGACTATGTCTCCATCTTTTACAATATATTCTTTTCCCTCAAGCCTTAATTTACCTTTTTCTTTAGCTCCCAGTTCTCCAGAACATGCAATAAAGTCATCATAATCAATAACCTCTGCCTTAATAAATCCTCTCTCAAAATCTGTATGAATTACTCCAGCAGCATTAGGTGCTAATGAACCATTCTTGATTGTCCAAGCTCTTATCTCATTTGGGCCAGCTGTAAAAAAAGTCTCAAGACCGAGCATTTTGTATCCTTCAAAAATAATTTTATTTAGAACCGGCTCTTCCATATCCATTAATTCGAGATATTCTTTTTTTTCATCTTCATTAAGCATCGATATTTCCTGCTCTATTTTTACTGATGTTGGTATCACAAAGGAACTCAATTTAGATGCCACTTCTTTTAAAATATTTAGATTAACTATTGATTCTTTTGATTCATTTATATTAGCAATGTAAAAAGTTGGCTTAGATGATAAAAGCTGAAAATTTTTAACAATTTTTTGCTCATCATCATTGAATTCTCTTAGATTAATTAATTTACCTGCTTCAAGCATGCTTTTTATTAATTTTAGAATTTCGTAATTATTTTTATTATCTTTATCATTTGTTTTAAGTAGTTTTTCACATCTTAAAATTCGTTTTTCAACAGATTCAAGATCTGCCATTATCAATTCTAAGTTGATTACATCAACATCTCTTGCTGGATTTATTGAACCGTCTACATGCGTTATATTTTCATCATCAAAGCAACGAACAACATGAGCTAAAGCAGACATCTCTCTTATATTTGATAAGAATGAATTCCCTAATCCCTCCCCATTGGACGCACCTTTAACTAAGCCTGCTATGTCAACCAGATCTAAAGAAGCTGGAATAATTTTTTTTGAGTTAACTATTTTATTAATTTCATTAAGTCTTTTATCTGGAAGGGGAACTTTTCCAATATTTGGATCTATCGTGCAAAAAGGAAAATTTTCTGCTGGTATTTGAGATTTTGTGAGTGCATTGAATAAAGTGGATTTACCAACATTCGGAAGTCCTATAATCCCACATTTAAATCCCATTTTTATTTTGTATGTAAGATTTTTTGCACATCTTGGTATTTTTTTTCAATTAATAGCTCAAACACTTCATCAAAAGCACTATAAGCCCTGTTAATCAAAATCTTTTCCTCAGGTGAGAATTTATTCAAAACCCAATTTGTTACTTCTTCCCTAATGCCTGGATGACTTATACCTATCCTAATTCTGTAAAAATCAGTTTTTCCTGTTTTTTCTATTATATCTTTAAGGCCTTTGTGACCTCCGTGACCTCCACCTTCTTTCAGCCTAACTGAACCAAGATCTAGATCTAAATCATCATGAATAACAATACAGTCATGAATTTTTAAGTTAGTTGACTTTAATATCTTTGAAATTGTCTTTCCAGAGTCATTCATATAATTTGTAGGGATTGCCCACAAAACTTTATTATCATGAGACTCTCCAACCAATGCTTCAAGTTTTGATTTCTCATCAAATTCTTTAAAGTATTTTTTAGAGATATCAAACATAAAATCCTTTCCAATATTATGACGAGAATTATGATATTTTGGACCAGGATTACCTAACCCAATAACACAAAGGTTATACATTTGATTATGACTCTTCTGAGTTTTCTTCTGAGCTTGAATCATCTGATGAATCAGATTCTTCGCTGCCGCTATCAGAAACTTCTTCACCCTCTGCAACTTCACCTTCTTCAAGTTCCTCTTCAAGAATTGGATCTTCTTCAACTGCTTTAGGCGCATTAACTGAAACAATCATTTGATCAGTCTCCTCAGTTAGTCCTGGAATTTCAGATCCTTCTGGCAAAGATATTTCAGTTAGACGGATTGAATCACCTAAATTAAGGCTTTCAATATCAACATCAATAGATTCAGGAATATTGCCAGCAAGACACATTATTTCAATTTCTCTAATGGTTTTGGCTACAACTCCACCATCAACCTTAACTCCGACACATTCCTCTTCATTCACAAAGTTAACAGGTATTACAACTTTTAGTTTAGTCTTGCTTGAAACTCTTTGAAAATCTGCATGAAGAAATTTACCCTTTGCAGGATCTCTTTGAAGTTCCTTTAAAACAACTTTTTCTTCATTACCCTCAGTCTTAATTAAAAGTACTTGAGTATAAAAAAGCTCATTTTCAGAAGCTTTAGTTAATTCATTTAATTTAAGTTTTATATTTAATGTTTCCTTTTCATCGCCATATACTATCGCAGGAACCATTCCATCGACGTTTCTAATTTCACGAGCTTTATTTGTTCCCGTTCTCTCTCTAAGGTCAGCATTTAATGTAATTTGATCCGTCATAATTTCCTCTATAAAAACATTTCACTCAAAGACTCTTCATTACTGAGACGTGTTATACACTCAGCAATTATATTAGCAATTGAAATGACGCGTATTTTACTGCATTTTTTAGCTTCTTTGTTCAATGGAATTGAATTTGTAACAATTAATTCATCAATATCAGATTTATTTAATCTCTCTATGGCAGGACCAGATAGTACTGGATGTGTAATATAAGCTTTTACGGCTTTTGCACCCTTATTCTTTAATGCTTTTGCTGCATTACAGAGTGTGCCTGCAGTATCAATAATATCATCTGGAACAATACAAACTTTTCCCTCAACCTCACCAATAATGTTCATAACCTCAGATTCATTTGCTACAGCTCTTCTTTTATCAATGATTGCTAAATCTGTATCGTCTAATAATTTTGCTAGTGCTCTAGATCGAACAACTCCACCTACATCCGGAGATACGACTACTACTTCATTCCTATCATTATTATCTTTTATGTCATCAACCATAAATTTTGTTGCGTAAACATTATCAGCAGGCATATCAAAAAAACCTTGTATTGTTTCTGAATGAAGGTCGATAGTTAAAACTCTATCTATACCAACAGATGCAAACATATCGGCAACAACTTTTGCACTTATAGGAACTCTTGCAGACCTAACTCTTCTATCTTGTCTAGCATAACCATAGTATGGAACAACCGCTGTAATCCTTGAGGCTGATGATCTCTTTAATGCATCTGCAATCAACATTATTTCCATTACATTTTTGTTCGTTGGTGAGCATGTTGATTGGATTATAAAGGTATCATGGCCTCTAACATTTTCTTCTATCTCAACTTTCAGTTCCCCATCAGAAAAATAACCAACATCTGCTTTTGAAATTTTGATTCCAAGTAATTTTGAAACTTCTGTTGCAAACTCTGGATTAGCAGTCCCTGTAAAAATATCAAGGCCTCTATTTTTATTATTCATATATCTCCTCAAATATATTATAGAACATGGCTGGGGTGGTAGGATTCGAACCTACGCATGACGGGATCAAAACCCGTTGCCTTACCGCTTGGCGACACCCCAATGTTAGTTGATACTGCATATCGGCGAATATTGTAATGGTTTACAGAAAAAGAGTCTCCAATTACTGGGTATTTTTTTAATAATCTTATCAATTTCACTATCATCTTCATAGTAAAAAAATAAGGATGAACCACTACCGCTCAAATGAATTTTGTTTTCAAAGCCATTGTTGAAAATAAATTCCTTAATACTTGGATTATGATTCAAATAAACACTCCAAAAACTATTTTGGTTATCTAAAATACTTTTTTTAGTATTTTTGGATTTTTCAAAAAGGTTAAACATTTTTTTTGTTGAAGAGTGAATATTTGGAGTAACAACTAAGATGTTTTTTGTTATTTTGTCAGTCTTCTTTAGTCTGTCTCCTGTTCCCTCTCCAATAGCATTTTTGCCAAATACAAAAAATGGCACGTCTGCTCCAATGGATGAAGCAATTTCCATTAATTTTTCCTTATTTAAATTTAAGCCCCAAAGTTTATTTAAAGCAATTAATGTTGAAGCAGCATTTGAGCTTGCTCCTCCAAGACCAGATCCAAGAGGAATATTTTTTTTTACTTCAATTTCAATACCATTATTGCTATTTCTGTAATCAAGTAGTTTTTTTGCAGCATTGTAAATAGTGTTATCTTCATCATTAAGATAAATTTCTGTAGATTTAATTATAATTTTCCCTTTTATGTCTGATTTAAATTTAAGATGGTCATATATATCAACAAGTTGGAAATGTGTCTTTAAATTGTGGTAACCATCATCTCTTTTATCAAGAATTGAAAGACTTAAGTTGATTTTTGCAGGTGATCTTATGACTATTTCATTCATTTTTAATTAAAAAGCCTTCGTAAAAAGAATTTTTATATTCTAAATAAAAATTCATTATTTTATCTTGATAAAAACACTTCAGGTTAAAATCTGGATTATCCTCAGGTCTTTTATAAGTATAACTCTCATTTAAAATACAATTGTTTAACAATTCTTTAATATTATTAGGTATTTCAGAATTAATTTTATAACTTCCTTCTTTTGTAATGTATTTCATTGCATTTGATGAGTTATCATATTTAATTTGAACAAAATTTCCATATAATGGCCTGTAAATCTGTATAATGATGTTGTTTTTATTGCTATTTAACAAAATGTTAAATGAATATTTCTCAGATTCTGAAGAATTGAAGAGCACTTTCCCTTTATATGTAACTGAATTGCTATAATTATCAACACCAACACAAGATATTAATAAAAAAACAAAAAAACTATAAGAGATTTTTTTAACCATGGAACTACAATTATTCGGCATCAATCATAAGACCTCAAATGTTGCAGAAAGAGAGAAATTCATTATAAATGAGTCTAACCAAATTTTACTTGATAGTCATTTAAAAAAAATTTTCCAAGACGAAATTGAGTCATTTTTTGGAATTTCAACATGTAATAGAACAGAAATATATTTAGTTGGCAAATCTGGAATTTCTGAGAAAGTTTTCTATGAAATATTAAAAAAATTAAATATAAATGATATTTCTAGTGACAGTTTTTATTTTCTCTCAAACCACGATGCTCTTGTTCATATGTGTAAAGTCGCCTCTGGTATTGACTCACAAGTTTTAGGTGAGCAAGAAATCCTAGGACAATTTAAAACTGCTGTAAAAAATGCAAAAGAGTACAACATTATTGGTAAAAGGTTATCTTACTTTGCAGACAAAGTTATTGAAATTGCAAAAAAAGCAAGAACTGAAACCAATATTGGACTCAATTCTCTATCAGTAAGTGGACTAGCTTTAAAATTGATTAAAAATATTTTTGAAGCACCAGAAAATCAAAATGTACTAGTCATTGGTGCAGGGTCATTATCCAAAAGCGTTATATCTAATTTATATGATAAAGGAATTCATAACATTAAATTGGTCAATAGAACGATCAAGAAGATAAATTTAAATAAAAACTTTGAGATATTATCCTCTTCACTAGATACTCTTCATGATCAGCTTGAGCTCACTGATATTGTTATATCTTCTTCAATTACAGATTTGCCTATAATTGGTAAAGGCGCGATAGAAAATGCACTAAAGGTTAGAAAAAATAAACCAATCTTATTAATAGACTTAGGAGTACCTAGAAATATTGAAGATGAAATAAGAGATATCGAACAAGCCTATTTATTTTCAATTGATGATATTGAAAAAATTACTCAAGATAACTTTGGACAACGTTCCATTGAAGCTGAAAAGGCAATGAATATAATTGTTCTTGAATCCAAATCAAAATTGGAAGATTTTTCTAGCAAATCATCTAAAGATGATGCCAATCTTCAATTAGAAAAGTTTTTAAATAGTTTATCCAGTGATGAGATTGAACAGTTTAAGTCAAATGGTAACTACTCTAATCTAGTTGAATCAATAAAGAGCATGAATATAACTGATGAAGGTTTTAACAATTTTCAGGATATAAAAAATTTGGATGATCATATAATTAAATCTATGATCAAAAGGTTTTTTAGTAATGCATGATTCAATGCTTAAGAAGCTTGATCAGCTTCAAAATAGAATTAATGAAATTCAGGATCTATTACTAGATTCTAAAACTATTGAAGATATAGAAAAATATACCTTGTTAAATAAGGAGTTTTCTGAACTTAAACCAATTGTTGAAAAATTTGATGAATACAATAATGTCCTAAAAAGTATTAAAGATGCAAACGAAATAATTGAATCAGGTGATGATGAGCTCAAAGTTCTGGCCGAAGATGATCTTAAGAGTTATCTAGATATTCCTGAAAAGCTTGAGCAGGAGCTCAAGTTCATGTTGCTACCAAAAGATTCTGCAGATGATGGCTCAGCATATCTAGAGATTAGATCTGGTGCAGGTGGTGATGAAGCAAGTATATTTGCTGGAGATCTTTTTAGAATGTATTCGAGATTATCAGAAAGACAAGGCTGGAATTTGGAGGTGATTGATATCAAGCCGTCTGAACAAGGAGGTCTAAAAGAGGTAGTTGCAAAATTAAATGGTAAAAGTGTTTTTAAGGTTCTTAAATTTGAATCTGGAGTCCACAGAGTCCAAAGAGTTCCCGAAACCGAATCACAAGGAAGGGTTCATACATCTACATGCACTGTAGCGGTTTTGCCAGAAGTTGAAGAGGTTCAGGACATAAATATTGATAAAAATGATTTAAGGGTTGATACATTCAGAGCTTCAGGTGCAGGGGGCCAGCATGTTAATAAAACCGATTCAGCTGTGAGACTTACACATATTCCAACGGGATTAGTGGTTGAGTGCCAAGACGGAAGATCTCAACATAAAAATAAAGAGAAAGCTTTATCTTTACTTGTAGCAAAGTTAAAGCAGCAAGAAATAGATAATCAACAAGAAAGTATCGCAAGTGAAAGAAAAATATTAGTAGGAACAGGAGATAGGAGTGAAAAAATAAGAACATATAATTTTCCTCAAGGAAGAATGACGGATCATAGGATCAAGCTCACTCAACATAATCTTGATCAAATTATGGATGGAGATATAAAAGAAATATGTGATGCATTGTTAGCAGAAAATCAATTAGCAATGCTTTCTCAACTTGAATCAGAGTAATTGAAAAATCAATTAAGTCATTACATTGATATGCTTGATAGCTTAGCTATTAAAAAAAATTTTATTTTTTTTCTCAAAGAAAAATTAGGCTTCAATGATAACGAGATTTATATGAATCAAAACATAGTTCTTAAAAATAAAGATAAAATTTTAATTGAGAAGTTTCTAAAACAAAATGAGGAAGGAGTTCCTTTAGACTACATCTTAAATTCTTCTAAATTTTATGAATATGATTTCTACGTTGATTCAAGAGTCTTAATTCCAAGACCAGAAACAGAAATTTTGGTTGATTATGTAAATAATCATTTTTTTTCTCCAATCAAAGTATTAGATGCTGGCACCGGATCTGGATGTATTGGAATTTCAATAGCTCTTAAAAATCCGAATTTTAAAGTTTATGGCTCTGATTATTCGAAGGATGCCTTGGATGTTGCTTTTATAAATAAAAAAAACTTGTTAGTAAAAAATTTTTTGCCAATACGCGCAAATTGGTTATCTTGTTTTAGTGAAGATTGTTTTGATCTAATTGTAAGCAACCCACCATATATATCAGAGGGAGATTCACACTTAGATGAACTTATTCATGAACCAAATATTGCTCTAGTGTCGAAAGATAGCGGACTTTTTCATATTAAAAAAATTATTAAGCAATCAAGTAAAGCTCTTAAAAATGGTGGAACATTAGTGATTGAACATGGATATGATCAATCAGACGATGTGAAGGAAATTTTTGAAAAAAATTATTTCTCTAAAATAATTAATATCAAAGACCTGCAATTAATCCCTAGAATAACTATTGGAACCTTAGAAAGATAACTTAAGTGCCACAATAAGTAACATATTTTTCATTTGGAGAAGGAAGTGTATATTTGTTATATTCATTTTTTTCTTCAAAAGGTTTTTTTAATAATTCAGACATTAAATTGATTTCTGTCATGTTGTCATTGACAGCATGTTTTAATGCGTCCTCAATTAGATGATTTCTTGGTATATAGCATGGATTTTTATTGTTCATTTTTGTAGAAACTTTAGTTATATTAATTTCTTTTTTCCAAGATCTAAACCATTTTGCAAAAACTTTAGATTTACTAAATACAGAATCCTCCACAGACATTGATTTATTAATTATTTTTGCAAGATTTCTAAATGACAAAGTAAAGTCTATTGATTCAGAATGTAATATTTTTAAATAGTCATCAATTATTTTTGAATTATCATTATCAATATTTTCAAGGCCTAATTTATCACCAAATTCTTTATAGAAATATTCTTGATAGGATGGCATTGTAAGCTGAAGAACTTCTGTGAGTTTTTTTACTGAAATCTCTTCATCTTCATCAACTAACGGTATCAGTGTTTCAGCAAATTTTGCCAGATTCCATATTAGTATTGCTGGTTGGTTTTGATATGAGTATCTTCCGTTATGATCAATCGAGCTATATACTGTTTTTGGATCATAAGTATTCATGAATGCACAAGGACCATAGTCAATAGTTTCGCCAGAAATTGTCATGTTATCAGTATTCATAACCCCATGAACAAATCCAAGACCCATCCATTTTGATATCAGTGAAGCCTGCTTATCACAAACAGCTGCAAAAAAACTCAAATATTTATTATCGGTATGTATTAAATTTGGATAATGTCTATTGATAGAATAATCCGCTAGTGTCTTAAGTGCTTGATTATTTTTTGTTCTAGCAAATTCAAATGTACCAATCCTTATGTGACTTTTTGCAACTCTAGCTAGAACTCCGCCTGGAAGTGTTGTTTCTCTGAAAACATCTTCATTTGTTTTCATTGCAAAAAGAGATCTTGTAGTTGGTATTTTTGATGCATGCATAAATTCACTTATTACGTATTCTCTCAAGACTGGACCTAAAGCTGATTTTCCATCTCCTCGTCGAGTATATGGAGTTTGACCGATTCCTTTTAATTGAATATCCATCTTATTAATTTCACCTAATAAAATTGCTCTTCCGTCACCAAGTTGCGGATTAAAGTGACCAAATTGATGACCTGAGTAACCTTGGGCTATTGGAACTGAGCCCTGCAGTATTTTATTTCCTGAAAATATATTTTGACACTCCTCAGAGTCCACATAATCCCTATCAAAACCAAGTTCTTCAGCAAGAGGATAATTTTTTAAAATTACTTCAGCTTCTTTAAAACCCTTCGGAAGACATTTTTCTGAAATTTCGTAAAGTTCTTCAGCATAAGAATTTTCAATATTCAGATTTTTTATACTTTCCACTTTTATCTTAATCGATAAATTTCACAAAGGACTCTAAATTTTCTCTTTTTGTTCTATATTGATTTATTGGATGGTTTACATCCTCATATCCAATTGCAACACCACACCAAACTATTTCATTGTCTGGATGATTAATATGTTCTTTTACGGTTTTAGGATAAATTGACCAAGATTCCTGAAGGCATAAACCTAAGCCATGATGAATTGCACTTAACCAAAGATTTTCCAAAAACATGCCTACATGACCCCATCCATTGTTACCAAATGATCTATCTATAGTTATTATCATTCCTATAGGAGCCCCAAAAAAATTATAATTTTCTCTAATTTGTTTAAAACGAGAATCTAAGTCATCTTTACCGATTGATAAAGCATTGTACATATCTGCACCACACTCAGATCTTCTTTTTTTGTATATATCATCTAATGGCTTGGGATAGATATCATATTCGATTTCCTCCTGAACTCCATTATCAAAATTATGCAGCGTTTTTTTCGCTAGATTATTTTTTGCATCCTCATTAAGAACATATACCTTCCATGGCTGAATATTGCCCCCAGAAGGTGCAGCATTAGCTGTTCTAAGAATTTCTTTAATTATTTCCATCTTTGGCACTTTATTAGTGAATGCCCTTACCGAAAACCTTTTTTCAATACCTTCTTTTATATTCATAATTTTGTTATCAAATAATGTTGCTTCTTATATAATTTATATCAAACATCTAAAGGGAGCAATTTTAATGATTGGAGATATGCAAAAATGGGTACCTAATGTCGCGGGTATTATTGAACACGCTAGAGAGATACATCCAAAAACAGAAATAATTAGTAGATTAGTTTCTGGTGAGATCCATAGGTCTAATTATGAAAAAGTTTGCATTAGATCTAGAAAGTTGGCATCAGCCCTTGAAAGAGATGGTGTTAAACATGGTGATGTTGTTGCAACTCTTGCGTTAAATACATACAGGCATTTAGAAATGTATTATGGTATTTCGGGCATGGGAGCAATAACTCACACTCTCAATTTCAGATTACATCCTGATCAAGCGGTATACATAATAAATCATGCTGAGGATAAAATTATTTTTGTAGAATTGCCTTTTATACCAATTCTAGAAGCTTTGCAGGAAAACCTTAAGACTGTTGAAAAATATGTTGTGTTATGTGAGGTTGATGAAATGCCTGAAACAGTATTAAAAAATGCTATTTCTTATGAGGAATACATACAGGATGGTGACGAAAACTATTCTTGGCCAACTTTAGAGGACGATGCAGCCTGTGCACTTTGTTATACATCAGGAACAACTGGAAATCCTAAGGGAGTTTTGTATAGCCATAAATCAAATGTAATTCATGCACAAGCAGCTTTGACTGCGATGTCTATAAAACCTGATGACACTATCTTGATGGTCGTTCCATTATTCCATGTTTTAGCATGGGGAATTCCTTATTTTGGTCCTATGAATGGACTTAAATTAGTAATGCCTGGAATGCAAATGGAAGGAGAGCCCTTATTTGAGCTTATTGATCAAGAAGATGTAACTTTAGCATTTGGTGTTCCTACTATTTGGATGGGATTGCTTGCTTATTGTAGAGATAATAACAAAATTCTTAGTTCTGTAAAAAATACAATCATTGGTGGCTCAGCATTGTCTTTAGCTACACTTCAGGAATTTGATGAAGTACATAATGTAAATGTAATTCATGCTTGGGGTATGACAGAGATGAGTCCTTTGGGAACAACAAATGTTCCAACTCCTGAAATGGATAGTATGACTAAAGAGGAAAAGTATGCAGTGCAATTAAAACAGGGCAGACCAATATACGGCGTTGAATTAAAAGTTGTTGATGATAAGGGTAATGAACTACCAAAAGATGGAGAATCACAAGGTCACTTAATGGTAAGAGGACCGTGGATTCTTCAAAAATATTTCAAGGCTGAAAAAGATGCTGTTGATGCAGATGGATGGTTTGATACTGGAGATATATCAGTTCTTGATGAAGATGGTTATATGACAATTAAAGATAGAGCAAAAGATGTTATCAAATCTGGTGGAGAATGGATAAGTTCCATTGATCTTGAAAATGCTGCATTTGGACATCCGGAAGTTGCAGAAGCATGTGTTGTTGGCATACCTCATCCAAAATGGGACGAAAGACCGATGTTATTTATAGTAACAAACTCTGGCGAACCTATTGAAAAAGATAGCATTATCGAATTCTTAAGTGACAAGGTCGCAAAATGGTGGCTACCAGATGAAATAATTTTCTTAAAAGAGTTACCTCATGGCGCAACTGGTAAACTGCAAAAATTTGATCTAAGAGAAGAATATAATAATTATTATATGGAGAAATAGTATGTTGAAAGTTGTAAAACCAACTGATATCGATTCAGTAATAGGAACAGAGGTAGGAACATCAGAGTGGATAACAATTGATCAAGAAAGAATAAACAAATTTGCTGACGCTACTATGGATCATCAATTTATTCATATTGATCCTGAACAAGCAACACCTGTTTTTGGTTCTACGATTGCTCATGGGTTTTTATCTTTGTCATTAGTTGCTGGCATACCTTTTAGTCAAGAAATTGGCATGGTCCTTGAAGGAACCAAGATGGGTTTAAATTATGGATTAGATAAAGTAAGGTTTTTGAGCCCTGTACCAGTGAACTCTGAGGTAAGAATACATATGAAATGTATAGATATTACTGAAAAGAATCCTGGTCAATACCTTGCTAAGACAGAAGTTACGATGGAAATAAAAGGTGTTGAAAAACCTGCATTTGTAGCAGAAACACTTAGCATGTTCGTGGTTTAAAAATTATTTTAAAAGACCAATTAAAATTTCGTTGACAGTCTTAGGGTTTGCTTTTCCTTGAGTTTCTTTCATAACCTGACCAACAAAGAAACCAAATAATTTATCTTTTCCTGATTTATATGCCTTAACTTGGTCAGGATTTGATTCGATTATTTTTTTAGCAACATTTTCAAGTAAATTTTCATCTTGAATTTGAATCAAACCTTTTGATTCAATAATTTGATCTACATCGGATGCAGTTTCCCAGACTTCTTCAAGAACAGACTTTGCAATTTTTCCTGAAATAGTACCGTCAGAAATTCGTTCAATAAGTTTTCCAAAATTTTCAGGAGAAAGATTGGATTCATCTATATCAATGTTATTTTTATTTAATAAAGCACTAACGTCGCCTACTAGCCATTTTGCAACTAATCCAGCATCATCTGTTTTAGAGGAAGCCTCCTCAAACATATTTGCCATAGTTTTAGACGAAGCAATGATTGTAGCTTCTGATTCTTCAAGGCCTATTTCATTAACATATCTAATCTCTTTTTCTTCAGGAAGTTCAGGAAGATTTTCTTTAATTTCTTTTAACTCTTTATCTGAAATTATTACTGGTAAGAGATCAGGACAGGGGAAGTACCTATAATCGTTTGCTTCTTCTTTAGATCGCATAGATCTTGTTTCATTCTTATCGCTATCATAGAGCCTTGTTTCTTGAACAACAGATTCACCATTTTCAATAAGTTTTATTTGTCTATTAATTTCAAAGTTAATTGCTTTTTCAATAAACTTAAAAGAGTTAATATTTTTTAATTCTGCTCTTATTCCAAGTTCCTTATCACCACTTTTCCTAATTGAGACGTTAACATCGCATCTCATTGAACCTTGAGCCATATTTCCATCGCAGATATCTAAAAATGTAACAAGCTGTCTTATCGCTTTAAAATATGCAACTGCTTCTTTTGCACTCGAAATTTCAGGCTCTGACACAATTTCTAAAAGAGGAGTCCCAGCTCTATTTAAGTCTACGCCAGTTTCTCCTTCGAACATATCATGAATTGATTTTCCTGCGTCTTCCTCAAGATGCGCTCTTGTTATATTAATTTTCTTCTCGTAATCATCAACTGAAATTTTAATTGAGCCATTTTCAATTATTGGTTGTTCCATTTGAGTTATTTGATAACCTTTTGGTAAATCTGGATAAAAATAATTCTTTCTATCAAATGATGATGTTTGATTGATATTCGCTCCTGTAGCAAGTCCAAAGCGAATAGCTTTATAAAATGCTTCTCTATTTGCAACAGGAAGAACACCTGGTAATCCCATATCTACAAGATCAACATGAGTATTAGATTCAGCTCCGAATTCTGTTGAACCACCTGAAAATAATTTAGATTTAGTAGATAGTTGAACATGTATTTCTAATCCTATTACTGTTTCCCAACTCATTGTTTTATTCCTTCTGGTGTATACATATGCCAATTAGTTTCATTCTGATACATGTGAGCAAAATTAAGAATAGTACTTTCATCAAGAAAATTTCCAATTATTTGAAGCCCGATAGGTTTATTTTGAATATTCCCATTTGGTAAGGATATTGCAGGTAGACCAGCAAGATTTGCAGATATTGTGAATAAGTCTTCTAAATACATTTGTATTGGATCGTCGCCTTTCGATCCCATCTCAAATGCTGGCCCTCGAGTGGTAGGAGTCATTATCACATCAATATTTTTAAAAGCATTATCAAAATCATTTTTGATTAATCGTCTAACTTGTTGAGCTTTTTTATAGTAAGCGTCGTAGTAACCAGCAGATAGAACATATGAACCTATTAATATTCTTCTTTTTACTTCGTCACCAAAACCCTCAGAACGAGTTTTAACATATAACTCTTCAAGATCTTTTACATCTTCTGATCTCATACCAAACTTTACTCCATCAAACCTTGATAAGTTCGAAGAGCACTCAGCAGGAGCAACAACGTAATAAGTTGGAACTGATAATGATAAATTTGGTAATGAAATATCAACAAGCTCAGCTCCTAGAGATTCAAATTCTTTTAACGAATTATGATATATTTCAACAACATCGTTATTAAGACTAGATAGATCTAAATCTTTGACAATTCCGATTTTTTTATTTTTCAAAGAGTTATTCAAGCTTTCCTCAAAGTTAGGTATCTCATCTTCAAGAGAAGTTGTATCTTTCTCATCATGTGAACACATTTCATTTAAAATCAATGCACAATCCTCTGCAGTTCTTGCCATCGGGCCAGCTTGATCAAGACTTGAAGCAAAAGCTATCATGCCCCATCTAGAAACTCTTCCATATGTGGGTTTTAGACCAGTTATTCCACACAGTGAAGCTGGTTGCCTTATAGAACCACCTGTATCTGTTCCTGTTGCAGCGGGTACTATTCCCGCAGAAACAGCTGAAGCTGAACCACCCGAACTTCCGCCAGGAACTAAATTTTTACCCCAAGGATTTTGAACGTTACCAAAAAAACTTGTTTCATTTGAGGAACCCATAGCGAATTCATCCATGTTAGTTTTACCAATTGAAATACATCCTGCATTTTCAAGATTTTCAATAACGGTCGCTGAATATGGAGGTATAAAATTATTTAATATATTTGAACCACATGTTGTTCTTAGATTTTTAGAACAAAAAAGGTCTTTTTGAGCAATAGGAATGCCTGCAAGAGGTAAATTTGATGAATTATTATCAAATTCTTCAGCTTTTTTTATTGATTCTTCCTCATTAAGAGTAATAAAAGCATTTAAATCTTCATTTTCTTTAATAAGCTTATAAACTTCTTCAATAATTTCTTTATAAGAAATCTCTTTTTGAGAAATCATGCTTTTAATTTCTTTTATTGATTTATATTTAATTGTCACTCAACAACCCTTGGAA
This sequence comes from uncultured SAR86 cluster bacterium, assembly GCA_902630885.1. Classification (GTDB taxonomy): domain Bacteria; phylum Pseudomonadota; class Gammaproteobacteria; order Magnimaribacterales; family D2472; genus SAR86A. The sequence goes on from CACOWI010000001.1 coordinate 47,344, forward strand.
CCAAAAAATAGTCTTCGTTAGCAGAAGGTGCGACTTCAAGCATCTCTTTTTTTAGATTTTTAGCAGTCACGATATCTTTTCTTGTTTTAGCTGTTTTTTCTAATGGATTTTTTAAAGGAGCTATCTCAGTGGTATCGACATCATTTAATTGATCAACAAATTCAATAATGTTGCTCAGGTCTTTAATAATTTTTTCTTCCTTTTCACCATCAATTTTTAATCTAGATAGGTAAGATATAGTTGTTACTGTTTTCTTGTCCATATATAGGATATTATTATAGTTTAGTGGGTGGATATTAACCTAACTGGCAGATTATTTAAATTGTTTTATCAGAGGATTGCTTGTGAAATTTAACTTGTTCAAAATGGTTGGAGGATATTTCTCTAATGATTTATCTATAGATTTAGGTACTGCAAACACATTAATTTATACAAAAGATGTTGGAATTGTTCTTAACGAGCCTTCAGTTGTAGCAATCCGTGAAAGTAGGGGCCAAAAAACTGTTGTAGCTGTTGGCACTGAAGCAAAAAAAATGTTGGGAAGAACTCCTGGAAACATAAAAGCCATAAGACCTTTATCAGAGGGAGTGATAGCTGACTTCCAAGTAACTGAAAAAATGCTACAACATTTTATAGCAAAGGTTCACGAAAAATTATTTATAAAACCAAGTCCAAGAGTTCTTGTATGTGTTCCATGCAGATCAACTCAAGTCGAGAGAAGAGCAATCAGAGAGTCTGTTCTTGGAGCAGGAGCTAGAGACGTTAAACTCATAGAGGAGCCAATGGCTGCAGCAATTGGAGCAGGACTTCCCGTTGAAGAGGCTTCAGGAAATATGGTTGTTGATATTGGAGGAGGTACTTCAGAGATCGCAATTTTATCTCTAAATGGAGTTGTTTATTCTGAATCTGTAAAGATTGGTGGAGATAAAATGGACGAATCAATAACTTCATGGATCAGAAGAAATTATGGATGTGTTATTGGCGATTCCACTGCCGAAAAAATCAAATACACTATTGGTTGTGCAACTGCTGAATCCGAAAAATTAGAGATGTCTATTACTGGAAGAAATCTTGCTGAAGGTATTCCTGAAACTTTTACCATAAATAGCGAACAAATTTTTGAGGCAATGAAGGATCCTTTGTATGGAATAGTAAGAGCTATCAGAAATGCACTTGAATTATCACCGCCAGAACTTGCTGCAGATATTGCAGAGAGAGGTATTGTGTTGACAGGAGGCGGAGCATTATTAAGAGATTTAGATAAATTAATATCAAATTCCACTGGCATTCCTGTTATTGTCGCTGAAGATCCATTGACTTGTGTTGCTAGGGGCGGCGGTCAAGCATTAGAAATAATGGATAAATATAATATTGACCTTTTATCGTCTGAGTAATTCTAATGGCTAGGACAGCGCCAACTCCTGGTCAAAAAATTAGCTTTATAATGCTTACATTAATAAGTACATTAATTTTGTATCTTGATTTAACTTCTAATAATTTTCAGAACATTAAGAATGGATTTAAAGCATTCAAAATATCATCTTTTTATATATTAAAAGAGATTTCAATTGAACCAATTAAATCAATAATTAGCTTTACAAAGAGTAAGGATGACTTACTTGAAGAAAATAAAAATTTGAAAGCTGCCTTAGAGCTTAGCTATTTAAATAATTATTTAGTCTCCAAAGAAAATATTTTTTATAAAGATAAAGAGATTATTAAGAATGCCCATGACAAAGGTGACTATAAATTTGCATATGATGTTGCCTATCTAAAAAGCATTGATCCAAATATGTTTATCTGTTGTGACAAACATAGAATGTTCATTGAAATAAAAGGAAATAATGATGCCTCATATAATGAGAGCATAGTTTTTAATAGTGAAGGAATACTTGGTCAGATTATTAATGAAAGTAAATTTTATGAAGTATTGCTTCTAACAGATATTTCTCATTCATTGCCAATAAAGCTTAAATCAAATAAATTTTATTGTAATGCGAAGGGAAGCGGAAGAGCTGAATATATTACGTGTAACTATAACCCTCTAATTTGGACAGAAGTTATAAATGAATCTCAAGCTGTTTATACATCTGGCTTAGGTGGTGTTTATCCAAAAGACATAGAAATTGGATATGTGAATTCAATAATAAACACTAATTCTAAAGAGACAAGAATTGAAATTAAGTTATTAGCAAACCCTCTTAATGGGAGTCAGTTTGGAGTACTAAACTATTAATGACTAGTTTGTTCAAAAGATTTTTTCTTATTATTTTCATAAATTTCATTGATCAAAATTTAGCCATTTTATTTTCTAAATTATTTATTATTATTCCTTTAACTTTTTTAGCTTATTCTTTTTACGTTTATAAATCAGACAAAAATATAAGCGCTTTAGAAGCATTCTCTTTCGGTTTTTTTGTTGATTTAATTTCTGATACTTTCTTTGGTTTAAATGCCACGATTTATTGTCTAGTAACATATTTTATAAATCAAAATGCAAATTCATTTAAATTATTTAGCTATTTACAAATATGCCTATTTTTTGGATTATCGGCTTCTGCTTACGTTGGCTTTACTCAATTAATAACTAATTTGTATGATTTCTCATACATAACTCTCTTGGTTAGCTCTATTGTAAATATAATTTTTTGTTTTTTTATTGCTTTAATATCATCCTATTTCCCTCAGCAGCTGAACATTAAACTGTAAATGACTCCTGTGAAAAATATTTTTAAATCTTTGCTTATATTAGTAATTTTTGTGTCTCTTGTGACAGTGGCAACTTATTATTTTTTTCTAATCAAGCCAGAAAATATTATTTCTGTCGCAAACAAGATAATGAAAGAAAATTATTCAATACAGTATAGAGAAATAGAGTCTGACTTAAATTTTCTCTCACCTTTTGTTGTTTTAAGTGATGTAATAATAATAGATCAAGAGAATAATGGAATTATAAAATCTGACGAAATTAAAATTGGTTTAAAGATAATTAAATCTTTACTAAATGGTCATATTGATTTGAACACACTGTCTATAACAAATGTAGAATTTCTAAATGGAGCCACCTCTAAAACAAGCAATGGAATTTATAGAATCAACATTAGCAATCTTCACGTCCATTCTAATCAATTCATTTTTTCCACTAGAAACACTGAAATCTTAAATAAAGAAGGTAACTTATCAATCTTTAATAAAGATGGAAAGATAAATAATATTCCATTTAAAGAATTAAGTGTATTCAACAAAGCAGAATCAGGTTTTTACCAATATTTAGCTTTTTTTGAATTAGATGAGAACATAATAGAAAAGGAAGAACTAATAAATTTAGACGAATTTTATGATAAGAAAATTAGTCTTTATTTATCTAGCAAAGGATATTTTGATTCCAAGCAAAATAAGATAACAAGCATAAATAAATACATATTTAATAATTCAAGTTTAGTAACTGAATCAAATTATGAAATACAAGATGTAGAAGCTGTTTTGTATACAAACATTGATCAAAATTTGAGTGGCTTATTTTCTGCCAAAATTCCAGATCAGATGATAGAGGGGTCAATAACATATAACGATAAGCTAATTTTAAGATCACAAGTTTCCTTAAAATTAAATGAACTATTTGATTATGGCGAATATATTAATATTAGCGGCAATGAAACATTTAAAGCAAAATTAATTATCGATAAAAAAGCTTCACTTGAATTGACAAGCAACCTTTCGAATACAACTATAAGATCTAATATTAATGATTTAAAAAAGGATCCTTCAGAGTATTTGAAAACAATAATTTATATATCAGATTTATCCGAACCAACGTATGCCATTGAAAATAAAGAATTTAAGGCTTTCATAGATGATAATTCAAATGGATATTTTTCATTAGGACCATCATTTGATGAGGATATTGAAAACCTTCAGGTCATAGATGGATTTTATATATTTTTAGAATTAAATAATCTTAAGATTGATAATCTAGTTATAGATAATCAACTCGAAGATAATTCAAATTTAAAATTAATTAAACTCAAAATAAATCAATTAGATTTTTTTAATAATCTTTATAGAGATCAAAAATTTGAAATTAAATTTAATAACAATGAGATAAAAGCATCTTTTAATGGCGATAATCTTAATGGAACTCTCAGAATTGATTCAACTGGATTTTCTAGAATAGATGTTTTTGATACGAAATTTGATTTTAAAGGGATAAATATTATTGAGGGAAGTGAATCTCTTAACTTTGATGATATCAATTTAAGATTTATTGGAAAAAATATTCAAACATTTGATGATGTTTTTCAAAATATTGATTTTTACTTTCTTAGAAATAAAACATTAACAACAATTGATAATATAAAAATTTCTAGTGATAGTTTTAATATAGGACCCTCAAATGAAAATGAAAAAGCATATATAAGTTACAACATTAAAAGTGATTTATATAAGGTAAGAGGGTCATATGAAATAAATAACGAGAATAATATTTTTGAGAATTTTATTAATTATGATTTTGAATATCTTTTTTCAGATTTGAATATTCAATGGGAGAGTATTATTCAACTGAAAAATTTAGAGGGAAGAATTAAATTTAAAATTAAAGATCTTGAGTCTAATACATCCATGCCGGACTCGGCATTACTAAGAGCTCTTAAGATATTTAACTTGAACGCCTTGCTAAATAATTTATCTAATGAGTCAACTTTTAATAATTCAAAGCTAACAATAAGCAGGGCTGAAGGAGACTTTTATGTTGGTCAAAAAAGGGCTTTGTTTAGTAAACCAATAAAATTAGAAACAGCGGAAGCAAAAATGAATTGGACTGGAAATGTAATTAAAGATAAAAATGGTTTGTTAGATCAGCTAGACTTAGATTTGGATATGCGATTAAAGGTTTCTGAGAATATTCCCTGGTATGCAGCTATTTTTGGTGGCATCCCAGCTCTTGCAGGAGGCTTTGTTTTCGAAAACATTATCGATGAAAGGCTTGATGATGCATCAACTTTTAAATTTAAAGTAACAGGATCAATCGATGAACCAAAAATTAAAAGACTAGATTAGATAAATTGTTGCTAATCCTAAAAATGATATAAAACCAACAACATCAGTAACTGTTGTAACTATAACACTTCCACCAATTGCAGGATCTTGTTTAAGCTTTCTTAAAATAAGAGGAACTAGGATTCCTGCAACCACAGAACTCATCAAATTTATAATAAGAGCACAAGATATCAAAATAGCAATAATGGTGTCTTGAAACCAAGCATATGTAATAAACCCAACCAAAATTGATAAGACTATTCCATTTAATATTGATACTGCTAGCTCTCTTTTAAAAAGCCACCGAATATTTGATGTATTTATTTGCTCTAAGGTAAGACCTCTTAAAACTATAGTTAGAGTTTGTGTAGCGGCAACACCTCCCATACTTGCAACAATCGGCATTAATACAGCTAGATACACAATTTTATCAATTACATCTTGAAATAAATTTATTGCACTTGCAGCAATGAAAGCAGTAGCTAAATTTAAGCTTAGCCAAAATACTCTACTTCTTGCTGCTCTTCCAGGAGGTGCAAAAGTATCCTCTGCAACACCCGCCATTCCTAATAAATTTTGATCAGCATCCTCTCTTATAACATCAACAACATCATCAATAGTTATTCTTCCAATTAATTTACCATCGGCATCAACTACTGAAGAAGAAATTAAATCATTTCTCTCAAATAAAGTTGCAACTTCTTTATCATTTAAGTCTACATCAATTGGTAGAAATTCAGTTTCCATTATTTCTCGCACAAGCATAATAGGCTTAGATGTGATTATTTTACTTATTGAAAGCTCCCCTAAATATTCGTTTTCTTGATTAACAACAAATATTTTGTCTGTGTTTTCAGGTAAATCACCTTGATCTCTTAAATAAGTTATTACTTCTTTAATTGAGTTGCTTGGCCTGACGCTTATTACATCAGTATTTAAGAGTCCACCAGCAGTATTATCTGGATAAGTAAGCCCAATTTCGATTCTTTTTCTATCAACTAAAGACATATTTGATAAAATTTTATCCATTCTCTCTTCGGGTAGATTTTGTAAGATATCTACAATCTCATCTAACTCAAGTTCTTTTACAGCCTCAATTAATTCTTCATTAGAAATATTTGAAACCAAATCTTGTTGAATTTCTTCTCCTAATTCAAAAAGCACATCACCTTCTTCTTCTGTCTTCAATAATGAAAATAAAAGAGTTCTTTGTTTTGGTGGTGATGATTCGAGAGCATGAGCAATTTCAGGCGCAGTCATTTTGCTTAAAAGCCGCCTGATTTGATTTAGTGACAGATTTGATGAATCATCTAAGATAATATCAAGATTATCTTTAATATCATTTTTACTCATACTCTAATTCTAACCTGAAAAGAATTATCTATATCTTGATGATGGAATATTATTTTTTTTTCTATATTTTGTTATTGTTCTTCTTGCTAAGCTAAAACCTCTTTTGTTAAGTTCAATTGTTATTTTTTTATCACTCTTCGGTTTTTTTTCGGAACTAATGATATCTTGAATTAATTTCATAAGTTGTATGGCAGAAATATCCCGGGTCTTGGATACGGAAGAAACTAAAAGAGATTTAAGCGGCATAATTCCTTTAGGAGTATCAATATATTTATTCCTCAAGATCCTTGATACTGTTGAGGGATGAACCCCAATTTCATCTGCAATTTCTTTATTATTTAAAGTATTGAGTTTTAGGGGGTTGTCCTCAAAAAAAGAAATTTGTTTTGAGCAAATATATTCTCCAACGTTTCTAACAGTATCGTTCCTCTTTTTTACAGATGTCAAAAGCCATTTTGCATCATTTATTTTTTGCATCATTTGTTGATTTTTTTTGTTCTTTAACTCTTTTTTTACTGAATCAATCAAATCTTTATCTAATTTAATTAATGGAAAATTTTCATCATTAAACTCAACTTTAAAATTTTTTTTTATAAAAGAAATCCTTAAATCTGCCTCAATGAATTCAGTTGTTTCGTAGTTTAATCCAGGACTCAAATCACAGCTTTTGATTTCCTCTATAGCTGATTCAAATTCTTTATCTGTGAAACCATTCTCTAGAGCTGTTTTTTTTATAAGACTGAGATTATCAAGCTGTTCGTTTTGAATAATTATCTCTATTAAATCTTTTTTTACTTTAGAAATATTTTTTTTGTTATTAATTTGAATTTTTATACACTCTTTGTGATTTCTATAGCCAATACCTCTTGGATGTAAACTATGGATGGTATTGAGAAGTACATCTTGAATCTCTTTTTCTGTAAAAATAAAATTAGAAATTTCCTCAATCTGTTCTGTGCTTTCTGAAAGTTTTCCAGATTCATCAATACATCCAATTATTAATTTTGCAATTTGGATTTCCTTTTCATTTAAGTGAAAGTCATCTAACTGTTTAATCAAAAATTCTCTCAGGTTAACCTTAGATTCAATATCAAAACTGAAATCAGAATGATTAAAATTATTATCAACAATGCTTGTTTCATTTTTTTCTAAAAATGGATTTTCTATAACTTCTTTATCAATTTTTTTAATTAATTCAAATCTTGAGAGTTGAAGCAAATCGATTGATTTTTTTAAGGACGATGTGAGTCTTATGCTTTGTTTCTGTTTTAAATTTTTCGAAAGAGTTATGCTCATCTATGAATACATATCTCCAAGGTAGACTTTTTTTACCAAACTGTTGCTGATAAGATTTTCTTCATTACCTTCAGCAATTAATTCACCGTTATTTATAATTGCTGCTTTGTCGCATATTTCTAGAGTTTCTCTAACGTTATGATCTGTGATTAGGATTCCTATATTCTTTTTTGATAATTTTACTAAAACATTCTTAATGTCCTCAATCGCAATAGGATCAATGCCTGCAAAGGGCTCATCCAAAAGGATAATTTTTGGTTCAGATGCAAGAGTTCTTGCAATCTCAACCTTTCTTCTTTGACCACCAGATAACTGTCTGCCTTTCAAATCCAATATATCGGACAGATCAAATTCTTCAATTGAACTATCAATAAATTTTTTGATATCTGATTTATCTTTAAATGAAAGCTCAGCAAGACCGTATAAATTATCTTTAACAGTCAGATTAAGAAATATTGATGGCTCTTGAGGCAAATATTTTAAACCAAGATTTGACCTTAAGTGCATTGGCATTCTGGTTATATCGTTCTTCTCAAGAATTACACTGCCTTCATCAGCATGCATAAGACCTGCAATTATGTAAAAGGAAGATGTCTTTCCAGCTCCATTTGGACCCAATAAACCGAAAATTTCTCCGAAATTTACTTTAAAAGATATATCTGAAATAATTTTTTTTTCTTTGATTAATTTAGATATATTGGTAACTTCTAACATTTTTATTCACTCGACATTATTTTGCCTGACCTAGGATTAAAAATGATTAAATTTGAGCTGATGGAAAGATTATCAAATTTAATAGATGCATTCCCTATCAGATGAACTTTTTCATCACTAAAAAAAATTATCTTTTCTGCCTCTCCATTAAAATTATTATCATTTTTGTTTGATCTAATTGAACTAGGATCACCTGAGATTGAAATCAATTCTTTTTTATTGTCATAAATTGCTGAGCTTGCAGAAATGACAACATAATTAGAATTTATATTAACGTTTGAGAGAAAGCTTACATTTTTTGAGATATTTGAGAATTCAACTTTGTCAGATTTTATTTCTACATGATCAATGAAACTAGTTGAATTTATATCAAATGTTAATAAAAATAAATAAAATAATATTAAGTATTTTTTCTTCAATTAGAGTATCCTTGCCTCAACTAAATCGTGCATTGATATAACACCAATATATTTATCTTTTTCTAGCACAACTAAGGTGAATATTTTATTTTCTTCCATTATCTTAGCAGCATCTACAGCAAGCGCCTCTGATTCAATAGTTTTAAAACTTTTTGTCATTACGTCTTTGATTTTTGTTGTTCGTATATTTATTTTCTTATTAATACATCTCCTTAAATCACCATCTGTAAAAATTCCAACTATTTTTGATTTTTCAGTAACTAAAGTGATGCCAAGATTTTTTTTAGTTATCTCAATTAATGCTTTATCAAGGATTGTATTGAGATTCACTTTAGGCACTTTATTACCTTTATGCATAAGATCTTGAACTTGTGTGATAAGTTTTTTTCCTAACTTTCCTGCAGGATGAGATGATGCAAAATCTTTTTTTGTAAAGCCTTTTGCTTCTAATAGAGCAATTGCTAAAGCATCACCAAAAGCTAAAGCATTTGTTGTAGAAGTTGTAGGTGCCAAATCAAGAGGGCATGCCTCTTTCTTAGATTTTATTTGAATCTGGATATCAGCAAACTTTGCTATAGTAGATTTATTATTTCCAGATAATGCAACTATTTCTTTAGCATGTCTTTTTAATGAAGATAGTATATTTATAATCTCTTCTGTTTCACCTGAATTCGAAATTAACATAACGATATCTTTTTTATTTATTATTCCCATGTCTCCGTGAGCCGCTTCAGTAGGATGGATAAAGATTGAAGGAGTACCTGTACTAGAAAGGGTCGCAGATATTTTTCGTGCAATATGACCTGATTTACCAACTCCCATTATGATAAATTTGCCACTAGAACTTATGACTTTATCGCAGAGAACTTCAAAAGATTTATCAAGTTGATCTGATATTGATTTAATTGAGTCTGACTCAATTTTTAAAGTCCTTTTAGCTGATGCTATGTAGTTATATTTTTTCATATTAAATTAAAAAATTTATCATAACGCTAATGTTATAATAGACTAATGTTGCATTCACACAAAAACTATTTATTTGTTTTTTTATTTATCTTAACCAGTTTTCCGATTAAATCAGAGCAGAATCCTTTTCTTTTTATTGATAATAATGCTCAAGATATGGTGAAGGTTTTAACAAATGAATCGTCTTTATTTGATTCGAATAGAGAATTATATGAACAGAAAATTAAAGACATATTTGAGCCAATGATTGATTTTAGAAGGGTTGCTGCAAGCGTAATGGGTAAAAAATATTATTTAATGGCCTCACAAGAGCAAAGAAATGAATTTATATTAATATTTAAAGATTCGTTGTTAGAAACTTATGCTGAAACTCTCGCGCAATGGGGAGAATCAACAATTTCTACTGATTTTCCAAAAGATAATTTTTTATCCAAAAAATTTGAAAATTATGAAAAGAATATTGAGGTTAAACAAACCTTAGATACTGGCACGAGCAAATATCCAATATCATATAAGTTGAGAAAAAGTGATAACGGTTGGAAAATTGTTAACATCATTATAAATGGTGTAAATCTAGGACTTACCTTCAGAAATCAATTTCAAGCATTAGCAGTTTCACAAAATGAAAATATTGAAGCTACTTTACTAAACTGGGTCTCTGATGCAGGTGATGCTGGTATTTCATAAAATGAAAGAAACTATTAATAAGATAATCACTGAAAATATTCCTGATGCAAAATGTATTTTTGAAGGAGATTCATGTAATTTAAGATTAATTGTTACCTCCAATACATTTATAAACATGTCATTAATAAATCAACATAAAACAGTTATGAAGCTTCTAGAAAATAAGTTTGAATCAGGTGAATTACATGCATTAAGTTTAGAGACAAAGATTTTCTGAGATGGAAAAATTATTAATTAAAGGAGGAAATACACTCTCTGGAAAAATAACTTGTTCTGGTGCAAAAAATGCAGCGCTACCAATGATAGCTTCTACGATTCTTTCCAATGATGAAGTAACTTTAACAAACCTTCCATATCTTCAAGATATTACAACTATGTTTGAACTATTAGGCTCAATGGGTGCTGACATTTTATTAGATGAAAACATGAATTTCACAATTAAATCAAACAATCTTAGAGATATTGAAGCAAGATATGAGCTAGTTAAGACGATGAGAGCTTCAATTTTGGTCTTGGGACCGTTGGTTGCAAAATATGGAAAAGCTAGAATAGCTCTTCCTGGAGGTTGTGCCATTGGATCAAGGCCAGTTAACTATCATCTCGATTCTCTTGAACAAATGGGAGCTAAGATAATTTTAAAAAATGGTTACATTGAAGCATCTGCAAAAAAATTAAAGGGCGCAAATATTAGATTTGATGGAGTCACAGTTACAGGCACTGAAAATTTAATGATGGCTGCCACTCTTGCAGAGGGCGAAACAATTTTAACAAATGTAGCTAGAGAACCTGAAGTTGCAGATTTAGCAGAAATGTTAAATTCAATGGGTGCAAAAATTGATGGAGCAGGTTCTGAAAAAATCAGGATTCAGGGTGTTGAAAAGCTAAATGGAACTGTCTTTAAAATTCCTGCTGACAGAATAGAGGCTGGAACCTATCTAGCAGCTGCAGCTGTAACCAATGGGGATATTAAAATTGACGGCATTAACCCTAACAGATTAATGAAAGTCATTGAAAAATTAAAAAACTCTGGCGCAAATGTTGATTTTGACGAAGACTCTATTAGTTTTCAAATGAAAAATGATGTCCCAGATCCTGTAGACATTACTACCGCTCCTTTTCCTGAATTTCCCACTGATATGCAAGCACAATTTTCTGTAATTAATGCAATTTCCAGTGGTACCGCAAACATTTATGAAACTATTTTTGAAAATAGGTTTATGCACATTCTTGAGTTGAATAGAATGGGTTGTGATATTTCTGTAAACGGCAATCATGCGATAATTAAAGGAGTAAAATCTCTATACGGTGCTGAAGTCATGGCAACTGACTTAAGAGCTTCAGCTAGCTTAATACTTGCTGGTTTATGCGCCAAAGGAGAAACAGTCGTTGATAGAATTTATCATATAGACCGTGGATACGAGAGAATTGAAGAAAAGTTAAGTTATTTAGGAGCAAATATTGTAAGACTGCCTAGTTAGATCCGGTATTTGAAGACTTAAATTCAATTAATATGAATTCATTTTTTTGGTTAATGAGCCCCATTTTTAAATCTTCCCCAAGTGTAGCAAACCTCAAAGAACTTATTAAATTGTTCCAACTCGCATCTTTATTATTAATGCTAACAATAACATCATTTATTTTAATACCTTTTTTATACAAAGGTCCTTTATTTTGCATTTCGACAATTCTTAAACCATTGATAAAGGCGCCATTTTTTTTTATTTTGACTCTAGAAACTCTAAAATTTCCTATCCAAAGACTTTTAATCTTTCCAAATCTAATTAATTGTGAAGAAATTTGAACAACTAAGTTTGATGGGATTGCAAATCCTATACCTTGATACGCTCCAGTTCTTGAAAAAATTTTTGAATTGATACCAATTAAATTTCCATTAGCATTTATTAATGCACCCCCTGAGTTCCCTGGATTAATTGCAGCATCAGTTTGAATCAACTGGAGATAAGGATTACCATAATCTCTTCCAGTGGCACTTATAATTCCGTTAGACACTGAGATTCCGATTCCATAAGGATTTCCAATTGCAAGAACTTCATCACCTATTCTTAATTCATCTGAATTTGCAAAGTTAATTGGTGTTAATTTTTCATCTGGTATTATCTTTAATATTGCAATATCTGTGTTTTGATCTACGCCAATTATACTCGCTGGAAAGTTCTTACCATTATCTAATTTTACGAATATCTCTTCTCCTGAAATAATGTGTAAGTTGGTTACAATATATCCATCTTCGGAAAAAATTACACCTGATCCAATACCATTTTTATTATTTGAAAATGATTTACTTTGATTTGAAATTACAGTTACAACTGAAGGTATTGATTTTTCAGATGCTGACACCAATTTGTTTTTATCATCTGATATAAAGTACCATGTGCCTGCAAATGTAATTAAAATTAATAGTAAATAATTTATAAAATTAGTTTGAAAAGATTTCATAATGTCTAACGCTAAAAATATCATTGATAACCTAAAAAACCAAGGAGCAAATCCTGATAAGTCTCAAATAAATCTAATTAATGAGTTATGTAATTTAAATATCCGAAGGAAATTCCCGTTTTATAAGATGTTTTTTAATGATGGACCCTCAGGTATATACATATGGGGCGATGTTGGCAGAGGAAAAACCTTGGTGACAAAAGCTTATCTTGACGAGCTAAATCGAGATGATTTAAAAAGTTTTCATTATATTGACTTGATGAGCTTTATTCATGAGGAGCTAAATATAAATTCTGGTATAAAAAATCCCCTTTTAAAAGTATCTAAAAGCTTAACTAAAAATATCAGCATAATATTTATCGATGAATTTCAGGTTGAGGATGTTGCTGATGCAATGATTATTGGAGATTTGCTAAAACTTATTTCAAAGCAAGGGACAAAAATAATACTAACTTCAAATGCTCATCCTAATGATTTATATAAAGATGGACTTCAGAGGCAAAAATTTTTAGCTTCAATCCAAATTTTTTTAAAAGATATAAATATTCAAAAGCTTGAAGGTGGAATTGATTATAGGACAAGAAATGTAATTAAGTTTGATAATTCAAACAGTAATGAGACTATCTCAAATAAAAAAATATTTACATTTATCAAAGATAACTTTGGAATAGATCAACAAAAATCGAATCAAATTATTATTAATAATAGAAAATTTGGTTGCAAACTGATTTCTAACAATATTCTCTGGATCGAATTTATTGATTTCTTTAGAGAGCCAACTGCATCGAAAGATTACATATACATTTCAGAAAAATTTGATTGGATATTTGTAAGTAATTTTGAAGAGATTGATGATGATTCCATTGATATGATTAGAAGATTTATTTCATTCATAGATATTACCTATAGAAATAATTCAAAGATTAAATTTTTTTTTAATGGCATTGATATCGAAAATATTTATTCAGGCTCAAAGATTAATAATCTATGGGTAAGATGCAGTAGCAGACTTTCTGAAATGGAGACACAAGAATATCTTATGAATAATCAACTCAAATCAAAAAATAAAAATTAATATAAATATTGCTATATTTAGCTCTAAACATTAATATTCGCTACTTAAATTAAATGATTATGAAGACATATTCACAAAAAAAAGAAAATGTAGAAAGAAACTGGTTTGTCGTAGATGCTACAGACAGAATTTTAGGAAGAGTTGCTACAAAAATTGCTGATAGAATTAGAGGCAAAGATAAACCAACATTTACACCTCATACAGATGGAGGTGACTATGTGATTGTAGTTAATGCTGAAAAAATAAAAGTTACAGGTTCTAAATTTGATAAAAAAATGTACTATCGTCACTCTTTATATCCAGGTGGTTTGAAATCACAAAGTTTTAAAGAATTAAATGAAAAAAATCCTGAAAGAATAATCGAAGAGGCAGTTAAAGGTATGCTTCCTAAAAATAAACTTGGAAAATCTATCATAAAAAAATTAAAGGTCTTTCAAGGACCAAATCATAGTCATGAATCACAAAAACCAATTGAATGGAATCCATCCTAATGAGTAGTGAAATATTTTATGCAACTGGACGAAGAAAAACTTCATCAGCAAGAGTATATTTAAAAAAAGGTAAGGGCAATATATCCGTTAATGATAGAAAGCTTGATGAATATTTTGGTAGGAAAGTTGCCCAGATGCTTGTAATGCAACCTTTAGAGCTGCTTGATCTTTCCGAGAAAATTGATGTAAATGTAAAGGTTAAAGGCGGTGGAAGTTTTGGACAGGCAGGTGCTATAAGACATGGTATATCTAGAGCTCTTACATCCTATGATGAAGAATATAGATCGCAATTAAAAAAAGCTGGACTTCTTACTAGAGATCCTAGAAGAGTTGAAAGAAAGAAGCCTGGTTTAGTAAAAGCAAGAAAAAGCAAACAATTTTCTAAAAGATAATTTCTACAATACAGTTTCACTTATTTTCAATTATAAGTGAATTTTATATTACATAATTATGATATAATTTTTAGCGTTATTTGAGTAGCACACACCCTGAATGCAAGATAAAGATAAAACTAGAAGGAAGGTATTAATTGGTTTGACTAGTGCTGTTGGTTTGTCTGGTTTGCCTTTTGCAGCAACACCATTTATTGCTGCATGGAATCCAAGCGCAAAAGCAAAGGCAGCCGGTGCTGCAGTTAAATTAGATGTATCAAAGATGCAATATGGACAACAAATACAAGTTTCATGGAGAAAACAACCTGTTTTTATTGTTAGACATACAAAAGATAGTATTGCTAGCTTGGATTTAGTTTTACCAAAATTAGCTGATCCGAATTCTGATCAGATTGAGGAGCCATACAAAGGACTTAATGCCTCCAGGTCCAAAAGTCCTGAGTATTCTGTTTTCTCTGGAGTATGTACACATTTAGGTTGCGCTCCAAAATATTTTCCTGAGGTTGAACCCAAGCCATGGGATGCTACTTGGAATGGAGGATTTTTTTGCCCATGTCATGGATCAATGTTTGACATTGTTGGCAGAGTGTTTAAAGGTGTGCCTGCATCTACTAATCTTATTGTTCCTCCTCACATGTTTGAAGGAAGTATATTAACTATTGGAGAGGATAAGGAGTTATAAATGACTGAAATAGCTAGCAAATTATTTACTTGGGTAAATACGAGGCTTCCAATAGTTAATACTTTTGAGAGACATCTCTCCAAACATCCTGTTCCATCAAAAGTTAACTTTTGGTATTTATTTGGAGCCTTGGCAGCAGTAACACTAATTATTCAAATAGTCACTGGAATTTGGTTAATAATGCCTTACTCAAACACTGAGGAACAAGCTTTTTCTTCAATCGAATATATTATGAGAGATGTAGATTATGGTTGGGTGATTAGATATATGCACACAACAGGAGCATCTTTGTTTTTTGCAGTTGTATATCTACATATGTTTAGAGGACTCTTATACGGGTCATATCAAAAACCAAAAGAGTTAGTTTGGATTTTTGGATGTACTATTTATTTAGCTATGATGGCAGAGGGCTTTTTAGGTTACGTGCTTCCTTATGGTCAGATGTCTTATTGGGGCGCACAAGTAATAATTTCTTTATTTGGAGCAATTCCTTATATTGGAGAATCCCTAGAATTGTGGGTTAGAGGTGATTATTATATTTCTGGTATAACAGTTTCAAGATTCTTTGCTTTGCATGTAGTTGCTCTTCCATTGGTTTTAATTGCACTTGTTTTTCTTCATTTGGTAGCTCTTCACGAAGTTGGCGCTGGTAATCCTGAGGGTGTTGATATAGAAGAGTATCTTGATGAAGACGGCGTACCTCTTGATAGTGTTCCATTTTTTCCATATAAAGTATTGAATGCTTTAGTAGCAATTGGGGTTTTTATGACAGTATTTTCTATAATAATGTTCTTCTTTCCTGAAGGCGGTGGATACTTTATTGAAATGGCTAATTTTCAAGAAGCTAACCCCTTAGTCACTCCTGATCATATTGCACCTGTATGGTATTACGCGCCTTTTTATACGATGCTTAGAGCAATACCAGATCCACTTGGAGGATTAATTGTTATGGCAGCTGGAGTGGCAATTTTCTTTGTAGTACCTTGGTTAGATAGAAGTAAAGTTGCATCAATTAGGTATAAAGGAATTTATAGCAAAATCGCTATCACTATGTTTGGAGTCAGTTTTCTTACACTTGGATATTTGGGTACTGTTGGCGTAACAGAAGTTAGAAAAACTATGAGTGTAATTTGCACCATAATTTATTTTGCTTATTTCTTATTAATGCCAATATATACAAAGTATGAAACAACAATGGAAGTGCCGAAAAGATTATGACGTCCATTGCATCAGGATACAAAATTATTTCAAAAGTAATTATTTCAGTTTTATTATTATTTTGTTTTAGTGAAATTTTTGCAGCCGAAGGTGGTCCATGTAAGGACTATGGGGAATGCGATAAATTTAAATATTCGTTGAATGATACTGTATCTCTTCAAAGTGGTGCTTCTACATACATTAATTATTGTTATGGATGTCATTCATTAAAGTACTCAAGATGGGGAAGGGTTGCTAAAGACTTGCAAATACCTGAAGATATTTTTTTTGATAATCTTGTTTTTGATAAATCTATTAAGCCAGGTGACTTAATGGTTGGTGCTATGCCAGAGGAATCCGTAAACTGGTTTGGAGTTGAGCCCCCAGATCTCACTTTAGTTTCAAGATATAAAGGCGATGATTGGATTTATTCATATTTGAGGGCTTATTATGAAGATTCATCTAAACAATATGGTGTAAATAATTTAGTTTATCCTGGAACAGCAATGCCTAATGTTTTGATGTCACTTCAGGGAAATCAAAGGCTTGTATGTAAAGATATTCCGATAATTGCAAAAAATGGTGGCGAAAAAAGGGATGATATGGGAAATACAATGTATGAAAAAAAATGTGGATACCTAGAAGTTGAAGAAGGAACAGGAAAATTAACAAAAGAAGAGTTTGATAAACTTATATATGATCTAACAAATTTTCTTGTTTATGTGGGGGAACCCATCAAAGCAACTAGGGAAAGAATTGGCTGGTACGTGGTTTTTTATTTCTTAATTTTTACAGCACTGTCTTCACTGCTGTATAGAGAGTTTCATAAAGACTATAATAGAAAGGAGGCCTTCAAATGATATTATATTCAGACAGAGATGATCACTACAGCCAAAGGGTCAGGATAGTCCTTGCTGAAAAAGATATTTCAGCTGAGATCAAAGAAGTTAAACCTGAAGAAACTTCTGATGAAATTCTTTCAATAAGCCCTTATCATAAATTACCTATTCTTATTGACAGAGATCTAGCCATTCATGATCCATCTGTAATGGTGGAATATTTAGATGAGAGGTTTCCACATCCGCCACTTTTGCCAGTCTATCCTGTTGCAAGGGCTAATTGTAGAACCCTTATGCTAAGAATTGATAGAGAATGGTGTCCAATGGTTGATGCTTTGATCGAAGCTGATAAGTCTGAAAAAGAACTCATGAAAATAAGAGAAGAGCTACTGCATGAAATTTCATCAATAGCACCAACTTTTAAAGAATTTAAATATTTTATGAATGAAGAATTTACTCTTGTTGATTGTTACTTTGCTCCAATCCTTTGGCGTTTACCTTCACTTGGAATAAAATTACCAGTCAACAGACATTTAAAACCATTAATAGATTACAAAAATTCTGTTTTTGATAGACCAGGATTTTTAGATAGCTTGTCGTCCATTGAGAGAGATCTTAAATCTGACTAGTAAAGTTTTAAGTAGAAACTTTCCATAAATTCAAATCACGATCCAGGCACCCATTCCTTTTAATTTTTTTATTTCCAGAAGCAAGCGAAAAATCCTCTCTAAATAAGTTATTTTGGTGAATTTTTGCAATAGTTAGAAAATCTCTAATCAAAGTATTCTCAATTTCATTTTTAATTAAAAAATCTTGTTTTTCTGAAATATTTTCGATCATCTTATTTGTAATTGGAATATAAGTATTTTCAAAATCTACTAATTTTTTTATATCATTCGCATCATGAAATATTTCACTTGAAGAAAATGTATCTATGCTTAATGCATAGCTCCTAAATATAGGCACAATTGTTTTTCCAATATCGTAATCAGTTATAAAGTAAATGCTACTTATGTCATTCCTAATTCTGGGTATATGAGATATTTTTAAATACTTATCTAATCTAACTAAATCCTCATATTTTTTTTCACTATCATCAACATTAAGGATTGTTTTAATTTGAGAATCAAAATCACCAAGTTTAATTAAAAAGTAATCTTCTTGCGGATATTTATTTTTTATAAGGGACACATAATTTTGGAAACCTTCAGAATAAACAACAAGTACTTTTTTGTTAAAACCTTTTTTATTTTCAAAAATATTTTTTTCTAAAACCTCTCTTTCTTCTTCAATCAAGCTTTTACAAAAATACTTCAACTTAGAATTTAATATATCGTCTTCTAACAAATATGAATCTTCATTGTTAAAGTTTATTGAAAATAATATTCCATCTTTTAATAATGATTGAATAATTATTTCTTTATTTTTATTACTTGTTTCAACATTTAAACTTAGATTAGGTTTCATATAATCTTGTTTTGGAGACATCGAACAAGATGCAATAAAAACAATTAAACTACTTAAAATTAATGTTAAGCTAAATTTCATAAATTAATTATCTTAAAATGTTAAATTTTATTTCTACTCCTATTGGTAACTTAAATGATATATCACTTAGAGCAGTTGATGTTATTAGATCTTCTGATTTTTTATATGCAGAGGATACGAGAAATCTGAAAAAATTACTAAACTTTATAAATCTAAAAGCTAAATCTAAAAGCTTTCACGAGCATAATGAACATAAAGTTTCCGTTGAAATTATAGAAAAGTTAAAAAACGGAAAAATTGTCTCCGTGGTATCCGATGCAGGGACTCCAGCTATATCCGATCCAGGTTACAAACTGATTCAAATGTGTATAAAAGATAATGTTAGATATACTTTAATTCCAGGCTCATCTTCAGTAATCAGTGCTCTTGTTATGTCAGGCCTTCCAACAGATAGATTTTCTTTTTATGGATTTGTTCCAAGAAAAGCAAACGATCAAGATAAATTTTTTGAAATCTTATCTAATGATGATAAAACATCAATTTTTTTTGAGTCACCAAAAAGAATCGAAAAAACTCTTTTAAAAATGAAAAAATTTGTTGGGGAAAATAGAAATGTTTCATTGTGTAAAGAAATGACTAAAATTCATGAAAATGTTTTTAGAGGAAGAGTTTTTGAAATTTTAGAGTGTGTTAAAAATAAAAAAATTAATCTTAAAGGAGAATTAGTTGTAGTATTAGAAGGACAAAATAAGCCAAAGCCATTTTCAAAAATCAATGAAAAAATAAAAAATGAATTCTTATCTAAGTTATCTGCATCTGATTCTGCAAAGTTAATTTCCATCTTAACAGGCGAAAATAAAAGAGATATATATAAAAAGCTTATAGAAAAATAAAAAATCATTATAATATCGTTTGAGTTGGTTGGATGATTGCTAAATTATATTTTAGAGGAAAGTCCGGACTTCAAAGAGCAGGGCGCCAGGTAACACCTGGGAGGCGTGAGCTTACGGAAAGTGCAACAGAAAATATACCGCCATTATGGTAAGGGTGAAAAGGTAAGGTAAGAGCTTACCGCTTGAATGGTAACATTTAAGGCATTGCAAACCCCAGCCTGAAGCAAAACCAAATAGAGATCCAATAAAGTTGCTCGCTTTGGATTTGGGTAGGTTGCTAGAGTATTATGGCAACATAATATCGAGATAGATGATCATCTTTTAACAGAATCCGGCTTACAAACCAACTCAACTTTTGCTTATAGATAATTTTTAAGCACATAAATGTGTGAAAAAGTGTGCAAAAGTGTTGCAAAGTGTGTAAAAAGTCTTTATATTTTGAAGATGTTTGGATTTAATACGCCATCAATTGATAGTAAGGGCAGAATTGCTATTCCTGCAAGGTATAGATTTGACTTCAAAACACAAAATCATAACGAAATTGTTATAACAAAAGATCCTCAGTATCCATCTTTAAAACTTTATCATCACTCAGAATGGCAAAGGATTTCAACAAAACTGCAATCCCTTCAGGGCCTTGATCCTATTGTTAGAAATTTACAATGGACAATCCTCGGTAATGCTTATCAAACAGATATTGATGTTGACGGAAGGATGCTAGTCAGAATTCCTATGGATCTTCAAAATTATGCTGAAATAAATGAGCAAAAACAAGTTGCTCTAGTCGGTATGGGAAATAAATTTGAGATTTGGAATATTAAAAATTGGGAAATGCGACAAACAGGAGGCTCTCTTTCTACAGAGATTCTGGACGTTGTACTACCTGAAAGTATTAAAGAAATGTCATTTTAAAGGGGAATATGATGAATTTTGAGGTAGTTGAAACAAAACAAGAAAATGCAAAAATAAAAGTAGTTGGAGTTGGCGGTGGTGGCGGAAATGCTGTGCTTCATATGATTAATCATGATATTAAGGGCGTAGATTTTATTTGTGCAAATACTGATACTCAAGCTTTAGAGTCTGTCAAAAGTGCAACTACATTAAAACTTGGAAATGGTTTGACTAAAGGATTAGGCGCTGGAGCAGATCCGGATATTGGTAGAAGAGCTGCCGAGAGTGACAGAATGGCAATTGAAGAATTATTATCTGGCGCTGATATGGTTTTTATTACCGCTGGGATGGGTGGAGGAACTGGTACAGGAGCTGCACCTGTAATTGCATCAATTGCTAAGGAATTAGGAGCCTTAACTGTAGCAGTTGTAACTAAACCATTTAAATTTGAAGGAAAGAAAAGAATAGGAGCTGCTGAAAAAGGACTTGCTGGATTAGTTGAAGAGGTAGATAGTCTCGTAACTATCCCAAATGAAAAACTTCTTGAAATATTAGGACCCGATACTCCTATTGCAGATGCATTTGCTAAATCAGATGATGTTTTAAAGGGGGCTGTTCAAGGCATTTCAGACATTATTATGCAAAGAGGACATGTTAATGTTGATTTTGCTGATGTTAAAGCTGTCATGTCAGAGAAAGGTACTGCGATGATGGGAACTGGAATAGCAACTGGAAAAAATAGAGCGGAAGCAGCCGCAACCATGGCGGTTAAAAGTGAGTTACTTGATGACATAAACTTAAAAAATGCAAGAGGTGTATTAGTAAATATAACTGGTAAAAGTCCGACTCTTGGAGATCAAACGGAAGTAACAAATATTGTTGAAGAAATTGTTAGCGAAGATGCGCTAGTTATTTATGGTCTTGTTTTTGACGATAAATATAAAGATGATCTTAAAGTTACAATTGTTGCAACAGGAGTGGATCAAAAAGCACCTTCTTTAGTAATCGATAATGAACCATCAATGAAATTAAATCCTGTTGGTTTAGATAAAGATAAAACTAGTCAAAAAGTTGGCACGTCGTCTGCAGAGGAAATTGATTTCCTTGATGTGCCGACTTTTATGAGAAAACAAGTAGACTAAGATGCTTCACTTTCCAGTTTTGCTGGAAGAATCCGTTGATTTCTTATTAAATGATTTAAATGGTCACTATATTGACTGTACTTTTGGAAGAGGCGGGCATTCGAAGTTAATCTTAGAAAAATTGACTAAAGATGGTTTTTTAACAGGAATAGATAAAGATCCTGATGCATACGAATATGCAACAAAACTCAAAAATAATAATTTTAAAATCATTAATGATTCATTTAAAAATATTGAAAAATATTTTGAGGAAGAAAGTATAAGTGGCATTCTTTATGATCTCGGAACATGTTCAACTCATCTTGATCAGCCTGAAAGAGGATTTAGTTTCAACAAAGAGGGTCCATTAGATATGCGTTTTAATAATAAAACAGGTATCCCACTCTCAGATTGGCTTGAGAATGCTTCAGAAGAACAAATTAGAGACATTCTTTATCAATATGGTGATGAAAAACATGCGAAATTAATTAGTAATGCAATTTTTAGAAGCAAAATAAAAAATAAGATCACTACTACAACACAACTTTCAAAAATAATTAAAGATATATATCCTGAAAAAGATAAAAAAATTCATCCAGCAACTAAATCTTTTCAAGCATTTCGTATTTTTATAAACAATGAGCTTGAAGAAATCACAAGGTCATTAAAAGCTGCAGAAAAACTTATAAAGTTAGGAGGTTTCATAGTAACAATAGCTTTTCACTCATTAGAAGATAATATAATTAAGAATTTTTTTAAGCCATCCCTTGTTTCTTTTCCAAAGGACATTCCTTTAAATAATCAACAAGAAAAGAAATTTGTTTGTGTTGCAAAAAAAATTAGGGCATCTAAAGATGAAATTAGTATTAATCTAAGATCAAGAAGTGCAATAATGAGGGTCTTTCAAAAGATATAATTAAAATGAAAATGATACTTAATCACTTATTTTTATTAGTACTTGTCTTTATCTTAAGTATTGAAAAAATAAAATTATCTTGGGAAATAAGCACCCTTTATAATAACAATGAGAATCTAAAAGTTGAGTTTGAAAACCTTAAAGATCTTAATCTTAAACTAACGACGCAATTCCATATAGAAAACTCGCCAGCAAATATCGAAAAAATTGCTAAAGAAGATTTAGGAATGATCAAAAAAAGACCTAAAAAAGTTAGATATGAATAATAAACTTAATTATATAAATTGGAGATTTATACTTATAGCTGCTGTTATTTTAGCTTGTTCGGTAACAATAATTTTTAAGATTCTTTCAATACAATTTTTTGAAAGTAATTTTCTTCAGAACGAAGGTAATAAAAGGTATGTTAAATACAAAGATGTCGTTCCGGTACGAGGAACTATTTATGATCGAAACAATTTCCCATTAGCGGTATCGATAATTAATTATGATCTGTATGCTTTAAAGGGATTTACAAAATCTCAGTTACTTAATATTTCAGAAAAGATCGAGCTGGATATTGATCCAAAGATTGAGGCTTTCAATAAAAAAACACTTTTGAAGAAAAATATTTCAAATGAAATGTTGTTAAAAATTAGAAACTCAAGATTTAAAAATATTGAGATAGAGGTCCGTCATAGCAGACATTATCCTTTAGGCGATCAAATTGCGCCTCTAATTGGTTTTTATGGAAAAGATGGAGCTCAAGAAGGATTAGAGAAAAGTTATGATACAGTTTTGTCTGGTAAAAAGGGGCGACAAAAATATTTCAAAAACGCAAAGCAAGAAATAATTTCAAAACCAATTGAGGTATTTAGGACAATTCAAGGAAGCGATATATACCTTACTATTGATAGTACCTTACAGTTTTATGCATACAAGTTCTTAGTTGAGGCCATAAAAAATAATAATGCAAAATCTGGAACAGCAATTATTTTAAATAATCTAGATGGGGAGATTTTGGCGATGGCAAGTTATCCATCATACAACCCAAATCATCCTCAAAGAAAAATACAAAAAAATAGAGCTTTGGTAGATGCATATGAGTTGGGTTCTGTTTTAAAACCTATTGTTTTGTCAAAAGCCCTTGAAGAAAATATTGTAAATATAGATCAATATATAGATATTCCGAGAAGACTAAATCTTAACGACAAGATTATTGTAGATTCAAAACAATATGAGAAATTAACTCCAGTAGAAATAATTTCATATTCTAGTCAAATTGGTGCTTCTAAAATTGCTCTTGAACTTGGATACAAAGATCTAAAATCAAATTTCTATGAATTTGGTTTTACAAAACCAATTTCAATTAACTTTCCGTCATCAGCATTTGGTTATATGAGCATTAAAGATAAAATTGTTGATAAGGAACTTGCGAGTTTAGGATATGGTTATGGCTTAACTATTAGTCCTTTTCAATTAGCATCAGCTTATTCAGTTTTTGCAAATAACGGAATTTTTAAAGATTTTAAGCTGCTTAAAGATGCAGAAGTGCACTCAAGAAGAGTGATCTCTAAATCAACTGCCTCAAATATTTTAAAAGCTTTAGAAATGGTAACCATAGACGGAACAGGAAAAGCTGCAAATGTAAATGGATTTTCTCAAGGAGGCAAGACTGGGACTGCTCATCAAATTAGAGCTGGATCAGGGTATGCTGAAGATTTATATAGAGCTTCATTTGTAGGCATAACACCCTTAAGTAAACAATCTCTAACAATATTCGTCTCTATAGATGATCCAGGATTAAACTCATATACAGGAGGTTCAGTAGCAGCTCCTGTTTTTGCAAAAATCGCTGAAAATTCTTTAAATCATCTAGGATATTTTGAAGATGAGTGAATACGAAGAAATATTGGGTATCAAAATTCCTAATAATACCAATATTAAAGCTGTAACTAATTCATCAAAAAAAGTATTAAAGGATTCAATTTTTTTTGGACTTCAAGGTATAAACGTTCACGGAAGCAATTATGCTGAAGATGCAATTAAAAATGGAGCATCTTTAGTAGTACATGATGATCCTTTGTACGATAAAAATAATGAAAGAATAATTTTTGCAAAAGATCTTAAAAAAAATATTGTAAGATTTTTAGATTCTTTTTATTCAATTGAAATCAATAGTAATAATTTTTTTGCTTTTACAGGAACAAATGGTAAATCCTCGTCTGCATACATTTGTCATCAATTACTTTGTGATTTTGGTTATGAATCTTTATATGTAGGCACCCTTGGAATTCAACATAATCATAAAAAAATCCAAACGAAATTTTCAAATAAAACAACACCAGATTTGTTTGAATTATATGAAATAGTCAGTTCACTTAAATGGGGTTTAGACTCTATTAGCATATGCTTAGAGGTATCATCTCATGCTCTAGATCAAAATAGGCTTAATGGCATTAACTGGCTAAATTCTGCATCAATATTGAATATAGCTGAGGATCATTTGGATTATCACAAGAATGTTTTATCTTATAGAAATTCAAAATTTAGTATTTTTAAAATAAATTCATCTTTAAAACTTATTGATGATGAATCTAACAATTTTGTAAAAGACTATGACTTTTTAGATAAAACAGAATTGACATGTATCAGTAACAAAAATAATTTCTCTGATATTTCTTATGTGATCACAAAAAACAATTTTAAAAAAACCGAATTCCAAATCTTTCTAAATAATCCACCGTTTGGACAAGAAATACATAAAAATAAAAAATATAAATTCAAATGCACACTTTTCCCTGAATTTAATATCTCAAATCTTATATTTGCAATTTGCTCAATAGGATTTGATGAATTTTCTGATAAACATATTAATGACCTTTCTTTTATAAAGCTTCCAAAAGGCAGAACCGAACTCATTGATAATATACCTAATAATATAATCATAGACTATGCTCATAATGCTCACTCATTTGAAGTATTATTAAGCTCAATTAAAAGCTATTTCGAAAATTTAATTTTAGTCTTTGGTTTTGGAGGAGAGAGAGATAGATCTAAACGGGCAAAGATGTTGAAGATTGCATTAAAAAATTCGTCAAAAATCTTTTTAACATCTGATAATTCTAGAAGTGAAGCATTTAGGGATATATTGAAAGATGCTTTGAACGGAAATAATTCAGATAATGTAACAATAATTGAGGATAGAAAAGAAGCAATAATCAATGCAAATAAGTATTTAGACAAAAGTAGTTGTTTGTTAATTCTAGGCAAGGGACATGAACAAACTCAAGAAATCAATGGAGAAATATATCACTTTAGTGATCACGAGGTAGTTGATGAAATTTATAAGTAACACATTAGATATAGCAAAATTTCTTGATAGAAAGATTAAATTTAATGAAGTTATAAAATCAATCTCAACTGATACAAGATCATTAAAAAAAGACTCATTATTTATAGCCATAAAAGGTAAAAATTTTGATGGAAATGATTTTGTTAATGACGCGCTCGCAAAAGGCTCAAATATTGTAATTGCTGATAACAAGCGTTTTAAGAATAATAAAAATAAAAGAATAATTTACGTCAATAATTCAATCAAAGCGCTTAGGAAAATATCAAATAATATTATCAAAAATTATCTTGGTAACGTTATTGCAATTACAGGCAGTAATGGAAAAACTACAACAACAAACATAATAGGTAAAACCTTAAAGAATAATTCAAAAACTTTGAAAAATTTTAATAACGAAATTGGAATGCCCTTAAGTTTGATGAATGCCTCCTCTGATTCAAAGAACTTAATTTTTGAAATTGGTGCGTCTAAATTTAAAGATATTGATTATCTTAGTAAAATTCTTAAACCTAATATTGGAGTAATAACAAATATTGGAAATTCACATTTAGAGTCCCTTAAGAATATTAATGGTGTTTTTCAAGTAAAGTCTGAAATAGTTAAAAATATAAAGAAAAATGGCTTTTTAATTGTACCTAATGACAACATGAAACACCTTAGCGCATGGAGAAAAATGAGATCAGATATCACGGTTTTTTCGTTTGGTATGAATAGCGACGCTGATTTTTATCCCACTGATATTAAGATTAAATCAAATGGACTAAGTTTTTTAGCTACTTCGAGACTGCTTAAAAAAACTATAAAAATATCTACATCACTTGAGGGATATCATAATATTAAAAATATTCTTTCAGCTTTTGCTGTTCATTATTGTCTCGGTCAAAATTTACAGCACTTTTCAAAATCAATACGCATATCAAAACTAGATAATTTAAGACAGATAAAACATAAATGGCTTAAAGGATGTACATTAATTGATGACAGTTATAATGCAAACCCAGATTCAACAAAAAAATCTATTGATTTATTAAGTAATTACAATAAAAAAACTGTCTTATTATTAGGAGATATGTTGGAATTGGGAACATTTAAAAAGAAACTTCATAAAGAAATAGGGGAATACGCAAAATCTAAAGGAATTAATAAATTGATTGCATTTGGTGAATTAACAAAACATACAATTGAAGCTTTTGGAAAAAACGGTATCTTTTTTAACGATGAGGCTAAGTTGAAAGATTATTTAAGAAAAAATATAACCTCAAAAAATGTTATCTTAATAAAAGGATCAAGAGGAATGAAAATGGAGAGATTTATAGATGTTTGAGTATTTGGGAACAGTTTTAATTTCTGTTGATCCTGGTTTTGATGTTCTTAGATATCTAACGGTAAGAACAATTGGAGGAACAGTAACTGCTCTTTTACTATCTATTTTGATGGGCCCAGTAATCATTAATTTTCTTAAATCAATGCAATTTGAACAGTTTGTCAGAAAAGATGGACCAGAATCTCATTATAAAAAAACAGGCACACCCACAATGGGGGGATTGCTAATATTGTCATCTTTAATAATATCTACTCTTTTGTGGGCTGACCTTGGAAACAGATATATATGGGTTGTATTGGGCGTAACAATCGGTTATTCAATAATTGGTTTTTTCGATGATTATTTAAAGATAATAAATAAAAGTTCTGATGGGCTATCCTCGAAACAAAAGATCTTTTTACAATCCATAATTGCACTTATATCAGTAACTTATCTATATTATTCGGCTGAGATTATTCCTGAACAATCGTTTATTGTTCCTTTCTTTAAAGATTTAATAATCCCTATGTCTCCATTCGTATTCATTTTTGTCGGAATGTTTGTATTAGTTGGCTCTTCAAATGCTGTTAATTTGACTGATGGTTTGGATGGTCTTGCAATTCTTCCTTCAGTCTTAATCGGAGGAGCGCTTGGCTTAATTGCTTATGCAATGGGAAACCAAAATATAGCAGATTATTTATATTTACCTCATCTTCCATTATCTGGAGAATTAATAGTATTTTGTGGAGCACTGATAGGTTCAGGTATTGGTTTTTTGTGGTACAACACATATCCGGCACAAGTATTCATGGGAGATATAGGTTCGCTAAGTCTAGGAGCCATATTAGGAATTATTGCAATAATTTTAAGGCATGAATTAGTTTTTGCAATTATGGCTGGAGTATTTGTGATGGAGACTTTAAGTGTAGCTATCCAAGTAATTTCATTCAAAACAAGAGGCAAGAGAGTTTTTTTAATGGCACCAATTCATCACCATTTTGAACTGAAAGGCTGGGCCGAGCCTAAAATTATTGTTCGATTTTGGATAATAACACTTGTTTTAATTCTTATTGCATTATCAACACTAAAGCTAAGGTAAGTTTAAATGAGATCTCTAATATATGGTTATGGGGATACAGGTAAATCATTTGAAAGATACTTAGACAGTAAGAAATTTGATTATGAAATATTTGATATAAATATTTCTCAATTCAATC
Source organism: uncultured SAR86 cluster bacterium (assembly GCA_902630885.1). GTDB lineage: Bacteria > Pseudomonadota > Gammaproteobacteria > Magnimaribacterales > D2472 > SAR86A. Next base: position 76,112 of record CACOWI010000001.1, read on the forward strand.
TAAATTATGACTTTCAAGATTTTGATCAAATTTTGTGCAGTCCTGGCATACCTAAAAATATTTTTGAAAATATAAAGGCTCAAAATAATAATGTACTAACAGATATTGATATTTTCTTCAATGAAGATAAATCAATAAAAATTGGTATCACAGGAACTAATAGAAAAAGCACCACAGCATTTCATTTACATCAATTGTTTAAAAAATATGAACCATCAAACTTAATTGGCAATATTGGAAACACCATGCTCGACTATATCAACAATGGAAAAAAATTTTCAATAATTGAATTATCAAGTTTTCAGCTAGACAAAATGAATCACAATTATCTTGATTATGGCATTTTGCTTAATATTGAAGAGGATCACCTTGACTATCATGGCAATTTTACATCTTATAAACTAGCAAAAGAGAGAATACTTTCTGCTAATCAAAGCATTTCTTTTGAGATAGATCCATATAAGCTATTTAACTGGATTACAGGTACAGAAGCTAAAAAAATAGAATTAAAAAATCTTCCATTTCGATTTGAACATATAACTGAGAAAGTTATAAACGATTCGAAGTCAACAAATTATCATTCCTTGAATTATGCAATGAAAAAAGCAAAAGAATGTTTTGATAATGATTATATTTTAATAGTTTGTGGCAATCCAAAAAAAGAAAAATATAAAGAAATTCATCTCAATGGTCCTAGTGAAGTCTATATTTTTGGAAAGCACTCTAATCAAATAAATAGATGTATCAAACATCCCAAAAAGAAATTATTTAAAAATATTAAAGAATTATTTGATTTTGTTCATATTAATAAATGCTCCAGTAATTTACTTTTTTCTCCAGGTTACCCTAGTGGTGATGATTTTAAAGATTTCAATGAAAGAGGTGAAATCTTTAACCTCCACGCAATTAATAATTAAATGAATATGAGCAGGAACGACATTTTGGTAATTCTTCCGTTAGGTCTTTTGCTTCTTATAGGCTTAGTAATGGTTACTTCATCGAGTATATATATTGCTGATGACATGACTTCAAATCCATTTCATTTTGCAAAAAGACAAGCGCTCTTTATATCTATTGGACTATTTTCATTGGTTTTTTTCTTGATATTGCCATCAGAGTTCCTTTTAAAATCTGATTGGGTATTTATGTTATTGAGCATACTTCTTTTGATCATTCTGTTTATTCCTGAAGTTGGAACAAGTGTAAATGGAAGCATTAGATGGATAAGAATAGGACCAATTAATATCCAACCTTCAGAGGTTTGTAAATTCAGTTTAATTCTATACATTTCCGGATACTCTGTAAGAAGAATGTCTGAGATGAACTCAGTAAGGAGTTTCTTAAAACCATTATTCCTTTTATTCATAATATCTTTGTTAATAATGAGTCAACCCGACCTTGGTTCTACAGCAATAATTTGTTTCTTGGTTGTTGGTATACTTTTTTATGCAGGCATATCTTTCTTCCAAATTTGTTTGTTAGTTCTATTAATAATTCTGTTAGGTTATTTAGCAATATCTTCTTCGCCAATGAGGTTAGCCAGAGTCTTAGCATTTACAGATCCTTTTGCATTGGATGTAGTTCAAAACGCAGGATGGCAACTATCTAATTCTCTTATAAGCATTGGCCAAGGTGGATGGCTAGGCTTAGGCTTAGGAAATAGTTTTCAAAAAAGCTTTTTTTTACCTGAAGCACATACAGATTTTATATTTGCAATTTTAGTTGAGGAGCTTGGAATAATTGGCGGTCTGTTCTTAATTTTTTTATATATGACCATGTTTGTTGGGTTGATTTTTATATCTTTTGAATCCTTTAAAAAAGATAGATTATTCCAAGGGTATGTAGTGTTCGGAGTATTTCTTTTAATATCGATGCAAGCATTATTTAATATAGCTGTAAATATTGGACTTTTGCCAACCAAAGGCCTCACATTACCTTTTATCAGTTATGGAGGAACAAGTATCATTATAATGTTATCTTTAATGGGTATTGTTTTGAGAATAAATAATGAAAACAAAGTGCTTTAGATGAAATTCTTAATTGTTGCTGCTAAAACTGGAGGTCATGTATTTCCCGCTGCAACAGTCAGCAGAAAACTTATAAATAATAATCACCAAATCATTTTATTGGGAACCGGAAACGAAATTGAAAAAAATGCCTATGAGGAATTAAATTCTAAACAATATAAAATTTCTATAGACGGTTTTAGAGGAAAAAATTTTTTTACAAAGCTTAAAGTTTTGATGCAAATAACTATCAATTTAAGATATTTAATGAAGGTTATAAAAAAAGAAAGAGTAGATGCCATGATCGGCTTTGGAGGTTTTATTAGTGTTCCAGCTGGCATTGCATGCTTAATAAAAGGAATCCCAATTTTTACTCATGAGCAAAATTCTGTAATGGGATCAGCAAACAAATTACTTTCAAAATATGCTGTAATAAACTTTTTAGGATTTGAGATAGCAAATATCAAAAATTCTATATTTTCAGGAAATCCAATTAGAGATTCATTTATTGATAATAATTCAGATAAGAGAAAAGAATTTGAAAATAGAATAAATGTATATATAACTGGCGGAAGTCAAGGATCTTCATTTATAAATGAAAACATGCCATCTGCGATGGAGGCATTTTCTCACCATTTATCTATAAAGCACCAATGCGGCAGGAATAATCTTGAAAAAGTAAAAAATGAATATAAATCAAAAAATATTGATGCAGAAGTCTCAGAATTTTTTAATGATCCTGAAGAGCAAATAAAATGGTCAGATTTTGTTATTTCGAGAGCAGGAGCGCTTAGTATATCTGAAATAATTTCCATGAAAAAAGGCTTACTCATGATCCCTTTAGCAAATTCTATTGATAATCACCAATATGAGAATGCAAAAAAAATTGAAGATATTGGTATGGGTATTTTGCATGAGGAGAAGGAAGGCATAAGTCATCTAACTGCTAAAATAGGAGACATTATTAATAATAAAAAATATATTGATTGGAATAAAAACAAACATTTAAATCACGTAAGCGCGGCTAATGACATAGTGAAACATATTGAAGGCTATTTGAATAAATGAAATTTTTTAAGAAAGTAAAACATATTCATTTTGTTGGCATTGGTGGAGCGGGAATGATAGGCATTGCTAAAGTCTTATTGAAAAAAGGATACAAGATATCTGGTTCTGACATAACAGACTCACTTGAATTAAAGAAATTAGCAAAACAGGGCGCAAAGGTATTTATTGGACATTCCTCTAAAAATATTGCTGGAGCAGATTTATTGGTTACATCAACTGCTATTAGCGATAGAAATCCTGAATTAGTTCAGGCAAAAAAAGATTCTATAACATCAATTCCAAGGGCTGAAATGCTTGGAAGCATAATGATAGGATATGAGAGTATTGCTGTAGCGGGAAGTCATGGTAAAACAACTACCACAAGCATAATTGCAAAGATATTAAGTGTTGCAGATTTAAGTCCAACTTATGTTGTTGGGGGAAAAGTTTTAAGTACTGATGAGAATTCAGATTTAGGACAAGGAAAATATATTGTTGCTGAGGCAGATGAGAGCGATGGTTCATTCGTGCATCTTCAACCCGATGTTGCTGTTTTAACAAATATAGATGACGATCATCTTGTTCATTTTAATAATATTTTTGAAAATCTTTTGGATTCATTTGTACTATTTGCAGAAAATGTACCGTTTTACGGCTATATGGTTATTAACGGAGATGACAAAAACATAAAAAAAATCTCTAAAAGAATATCAAGATCGCAGGTAACTTTTGGGGAATCAAAAGATTGTGACTATAAGATTACTGAAATTAATTCAAAAAATGGCAATCAAGATTTTCAAATTTTTAATAAAAAAACAAATAAGACACACAAATTTAAAATTAACCTCCCTGGAAAACATAATGTTTTTAATGCCACAGCTGCAATCGCAGTTGCATTAGAAGAAGGCATTTCTATAAGTTCAATTAAGAGTGGTATTTTAGAATTTACTGGAGTTGGAAGAAGGTATGAAAAGCATGATATAAAAATTAATTCAAAATCGATTACATTAATTGATGATTATGGGCATCATCCTTTAGAAATTGAATCAAATATTAAAGCATATAAAGAAGAGTATAAAAATAAAAAAGTATGCATGATATTTCAACCTCATAGATTTTCAAGGACCGCACAGCTATTCGATGACTTTATAAAAGTACTAAAAAAAACTGATTCTTTAATAATGCTTGATATTTACTCTGCAAGCGAGAAACCTATCAAAGGCATAAACTCAAAAACAATTGTTGAGACCTTAAAACAAAATGGCCACAAAAATGTAATTTATCTAAAAAATCATGATCAAGTAATAGATTTGATAAGGGAGAAAAAAGATACATTTGATATATTAGTTACTCAAGGTGCCGGAAGTGTGTCAAATGTTTGTCAGATTATTAAAAATCAATGGGAAGCATAAATAAAATTGCAGTTCTTTATGGAGGCTCCTCATCAGAGAGAGAAATTTCTTTGCAAAGCGGGCTTGGAGTCCACAAAGCTATTTTAGAATTAGGTTTTGAGTCTGAGTTGATTGACTATCGAAATATTAGAGATCTTCGGGAGTTAAAAAATTTTGACTTTGTTTTTAATGCACTTCATGGCTTTGAGGGAGAGGGAGGAAAACTTCAACAAAATTTAGATGACCTTAAAATTTTGTATTCTGGATCTTGCTCAGAGGCATGTAAAAACACTTGGAACAAAAAATTTACAAAAGAAATATTAGAGAGAAATAAAATCAGAACACCTGTTTCATTGGATATTACTTTTAGCAAACAAATTGTTGAAAATGGGCTACAAGTAAATTCCTTTGATAGGTTCAGGCCATTTGAATATATTTTTTTAAAACCAGAAGAAGATGGTTCAAGTGTGGATATATTTAAAATTAGTGATAATAAAAGTTTAGAAGAGGCCTTCCAAAAATGTGCCTATCCTAATAGAAAATTTATCTTTGAGGAGTTCATTGATGGAAAAGAATTCACTGTGACAATAATTGATAATGAGTGCTTGCCTCCAATTGAGATTATTACCAAAAATGATTTTTATGATTACGATGCAAAGTATCTTTCTGATGATACTGTTTTAAAACAAGCAAATTTGAACAGAGAAGAATTAGAAGAAATTAAAATGACATCGATTAAGGCATTTAATGCATTAAATTGTAGTGCATGGGGAAGAGTTGACTTGATTCAATGTAGCAAAACTGGAAAATTCTATGTAATAGAAATAAATACAGTGCCAGGCATGACAAGTCATAGCTGTGTTCCAAAATCTGCAAGTTTTCTAGATATTCCCTATAGGGAGGTTGTAGGAAAGATAATTGATGCATCATTATAAATTATATATTTCAGTAGTATTTTTATTCACTTCTTTGAATGTAAGTTCTCAATATTTAATTAATTTAAATTTTGAATCAGGATTTGAATTTGAATCACAAAAAAAATTAGTGTCTGAACTTAAAAATTCAAAGTCAAAAAAACAAATTGAGAAAATTCTAAAGAGACAAGATTGGATTAAAGATTTTTCATTAGTCTACAAACCTTTTAAAAAAGAAGTTTATTTAAGTATTGTAAATAGAGAGCCTATTTTTGTTCTAAATGACCAATTTTTTTATGATATTAATTTACATAAGTTTAAATTTGATAACTCAAAAAAAGATTTGGTAATTGTGCAAGGACCCATAAAGAATGAAGAGGATATTCTCTTATTAATTAATAGAATAGAGTCTGTTGAAAATATTAATTTTGAAATAAATAAAATTAATTATAGCTATGTAAATGGATGGGATGTTATTGCAGATAAATTATTAATAAGATTTGGCAAAAACTTGAATGAAAAAAAATTCAATGATTTTGAATATACATTAAATTATTTGTTCGAGAATGGAAAAAATCCTAGTATTATAGATATGAGATACAAAGACGGAGTTGCATTGAATCATGGCAAATAACAATAAAAATTCTAATTTAATAGTTGGTTTAGATATAGGGACATCAAAAGTTGTTTGTATTGTAGGAAGATATAACAGCGAAGCTAAACTTGAAATTGTTGCATTAGGTGCATATCCATCAAGTGGTCTAAAAAAAGGAGTGGTTGTAAATATTGATGCTACAACAGACGCAATAAGCAAAGCTGTGGAGCAGGCTCAATCGATGATTGAGGAGAAAATTAAGTCTGTATATGTTGGAATAGCAGGAAATCATATAAAAAGCCTTAACTCTCAGGGTGCCGTTGGTATTAAAGACAATGAGGTTTCAACATTTGACATTGATAGAGTTATTGAATCAGCTCAAGCGGTCTCCATACCGTCAGATCAAAGAGTTCTTCATGTTTTACCTCAGTCTTTTGTTATTGATGACCAAGAGGTAAGTTTAGATCCTTTAGGCATGTCCGGAGTTAGACTTGAAGCAAAAGTTCATCTAGTTACATGCGCAAGTAGCGCAATTAAAAACATTGAAAAATGTATAAAAAATTGCGGGCTAAGTGTAGATGGTTTTGTTTTAGAACAACTTGCAAGTTCACATTCAATTCTTTCTGAGGATGAAAAAGATCTAGGCGTTTGTTTGGTTGATATTGGAGGAGGAACAACAGATATAGCAATTTTCAATACTGGTTCAATTGTATTTACAGGCGTAATCCCAATTGCTGGAGATCAAGTTACAAGTGATATTGCTCAAGCCTTGAGAACACCAACACCTCAAGCAGAAGATATTAAACAAAAACACGGATGTGCAGTTACTGAATTTACAAAAGATGATGAAACTGTTGAGGTACTTGGTGTTGGTGGGAGACCGCCTAGAGAATTATCAAGAAGCTCATTGGCTGACATAATACAGCCTAGGTATTCAGAATTATTTGATTTAATAAAAGCAGAAATCTCTAGAAATGGTTTTGAAGATAGAATCTCAGCAGGCATTGTTTTTACTGGCGGTACATCTAAGATGGAAGGGGTTGTAGAATTGGCTGAATCAATTTTTCAAACATCGGTAAGAATGGGCATTCCATCGAAGTTTAAAGGAATGGAAACGATACTTCAAAATCCAATATATTCAACCTCAATTGGACTTATTGAGCATGGCTATAAGCAAATTAACCATGAAATGCTTGCAGAACAAAATCAAGGACTTTTCTCAAAGCTTCTTAGAATAGTTAAAAGTGAGTATTGATAATAAAAAATAATTCAATTAGAATTCACGTTCCTTGGTTTTTGCAAAAGCAAAAATCTATAACCACAAGGATATTATGAAAAAATACGAAGCAGTAATTATTTTAAATCCAAACCTTTCTTCAAAGGTTGACACATTCATTAAAGACTTTGAAAAACTTCTTAAAGATAATACTTTTGTAGTTAAAAAGATGGAAGATATTGGTAGGCGTCAATTATCGTATTCTATAAATAATCATAACAAAGGACATTATCTAATTTTTAATATTGAAGGTAATGCAACAAATTTAATTGATATTGAAAACAAAATTAAATATAACGAATCTATAATTAGGCATCTTTTTATATCAGTTAAAGAACATGAAGGAGAGGACTCTCAGTTATTGATCGATTCTAGAAACAAAAAGTCTGAGCATGAAGACGAAGATAAAAAAGTTAAAAACGACGTTGAAGTTAAATCTAATGAGCAAGATGAAAAAAAAGTAATTACGGAAGAAGAATCTACAGAGGATAATTCATCTGAGCCAAAAGAAGAGGAGAGCAAAGATGAGTAAATATGACTTACCAAAAAAGTTTGATTATAAAAATGTAAATCTTTTAAAACAGTTTATTACAGAGACTGGAAAAATTATTCCAGCTAGAGTTACAGGTGTCTCTGCCTCTAATCAAAGAAAGCTAACAAGACATATTAAAATAGCTAGGTTTCTAGGATTGATGCCATATACTGATATGCACAAATAATTATGAAGATTATATTATTAGATAAAATCCAGCGATTAGGTGAAATTGGCGATGTAGTTGAGGTTAATAGCGGCTATGCAAGAAATTTCCTAATACCCCAAAAGAAAGCTGCTTTTGCAAGTGAAAAAAATATTGCCGAAGTAGAAGCAAAAAAAGATGAATTAGCTGCTATGTCTGCGGATATTCTTACTAAAGCTCAATCAAGAGCAAAAGACATCGATGGTTCTGAGTGTGAGATTTTGGTTCCTGTTACTGAAGAAGGGGCCTTATATGGTTCTGTTGGTACTAGAGAGATCTCTGAGGCATTTACTGCAAAAAATATTGAAATTGATAAAAGTGAAGTTCAACTTCCAGATGGGCCAATTAAGGAAACTGGTGAGCATAACATTATGATAAGTGTACATCCTGAGGTTTCAATTGAAGTTTTAGTAAAAGTATCTCCTGAGTAGTTGTATATTTTGAAATATGATGTAAAAATCATATTCCGATGTCAGATATAAATATTAATCAAAACGAACAGGCAAGAGAGGCAGAAAGAGCTGTTTTAGGCGGCTTAATGTTAGAAACTCATAGATTCGATACTGTAATACAAGTAATAAAAGAAAATGATTTTGATGGTAAAGACCATCAAATTATTTTTCAATCAATGTCCGAGCTTGTTGAAGAAAACAAACCACTTGATCCATTAACGGTATCTGAAAAGTTAGACAACAAAAATTCGTTAAACAAAGTTGGAGGAAAAGATTATTTAATCGAATTAGCAACCTCGACACCTTCAGCTGCAAATTTAGAAGCATACGCAGAAATAATAAGACAAAGGTCAATCACTCGAAAACTTATGAAAGCTAATTCTGATATTAGTGAATTAATATCTAATCCTCAGGGTCAAGATGGGGCATCACTATTAGATAAGGCAGAAAGTATGATTTTTGCATTGAATGATGAAACTAATCAGAATGATCAAAATCTTCAATCAATGCGTGAACTAATTCCCTCAACGATGGATAGACTTCATGAATTATCTAACAAATCTGGTGGTTTAATTGGATCGTCAACTGGTTTTAAAGATATAGATAACAAACTTCAAGGATTACAAAAAGGTGATCTTGTTGTTGTCGCTGGAAGACCTAGTATGGGGAAAACATCATTTGCGATGAACATTGCTGAAAATGTTTTACTGGACGAAGACTCAAACGGAGCTGTTCTTATTTTTAGTTTAGAAATGCCAGGTGAATCACTTACAACAAGATTGCTTTCTGGAATGACAAAGTTAAATCAACAAAATGTAAGATCAGGAATGTTAAAAGATGATGAATTAAGAATTCTTTTACAACAGAGTGAAAAGTTAAAAAATATGCCACTTTGGATAGATGACAGCTCAATATTATCTCCAATGGAACTTAGAGCAAAAGCAAGAAGACTTGCTAGGACAGAAAAAGATGGCCTATCGTTAATAGTTGTTGATTACCTTCAGTTAATGCAACTTCCATTATCAAGTGAAAATAGAGTTAACCAAATATCTGAAATTTCAAGATCATTAAAGTCTCTTGCTAAAGAATTAAATGTTCCGGTAATTGCTCTTTCTCAGCTAAATAGGGCTGTGGAACAAAGGCCAAATAAGCGACCTATAATGGCTGATTTAAGAGACTCAGGTGCAATTGAACAAGATGCAGATGTTATCTTGTTTATATATAGAGACGAAGTTTACAATGAAGATTCTGAGCAAGGCAACAAAGCAGAAATAATTATTGGCAAGCAAAGAAATGGACCAATCGGTACTGTAAATCTTACTTTCTTAAAAGAATTCACCAGATTTGAAAATTTTTCTAGTGATGGTTTTTACGAATCATTTGAATGACATCAATAAATTCTGAATTAATCATTGATCCTATAATATTTAGAGAAAATATATCGTTATTGAAAAATAAACTTAATGACTCCTCTAAGTTTATGGCAGTTATCAAATCAGATGCATATGGCCATCACCTTGAAAATATAGTCAAAGATATTCAAGATCTTTCCGATGGATTTGGTGTTGTAAGAATTGATGAAGCTAAAAAAATAAGAAAGCTTTCCAATAAAAAAATACTTCTTATGCAAGGTGTTTATTCAAAAAAAGATCTTAATACTTCTATAGAAAATAATTTTGATTTAGTTGTTCATAATATGAATCAATTTGAAATTATAAAGGATGCTAATCATTATGAAGGACTATGGTTCAAGCTTAATACAGGCATGAATAGACTTGGCTTTGAAACGAATGAATTTTTGGAAATATATGAACAGTATTTGCATGACAAAAAGTTTACCTTGATGACACATTTAGCATCATCTAATGATACGTCTAGCTTGTCTAACGAAAGTCAATTTAAAATTTTTGAGGATATTTCTTCAAAATTGAACAAATCAATTGAAAGGAGTATTGCCAATACTGGATGTATTATGAACTATCCAAATAAAACTTATGATTGGGTAAGATGCGGCATTGGAATTTATGGAGGATATATTGGAGATGACAAACTCAAGACTGCTATGACGTTAAGGTCTCCGATTGTGAATCTAAGAAACATTAGCAAAGGTGACAAAGTTGGTTATGATGGCAGGGCAGTTGCTCAAAAAGATATGAAAATTGCATCTGTATATCTTGGCTACGCAGATGGCTTACCTGTTAGCATAAATGATGGAACATCAGTAATGGTAAATGACGAAATTGCATCAGTTTTTGGAAAAGTAAGCATGGATTTAACAACTATTGACGTAAGCCATCTTGATAAATGCTCTGTTGGAGATTGGTGCGAATTTTTTTCACCAAAACTACCAATTACAAATATAGCAAGTTCAAATAATTTAATTTCTTATTATTTGATGACTAGTGTGAAATCAAGGGTTAAAAAAGTATATAAAACATTAGATTAATCTGTTATTCTAATATCCCATCATGATTATGTTTAATGATGGCCAAAACTAAATACATTTTTATAACTGGGGGAGTGGTTTCATCACTCGGTAAAGGTATTGCAGCAGCATCAATTGGGGCTCTTTTAGAAGCAAGAGGTCTTTCAGTATCGCTCATAAAAGTAGATCCATATATAAATGTTGATCCTGGGACAATGAGTCCATTTCAACATGGAGAAGTATTTGTCACAAATGATGGAACTGAAACTGATTTAGATTTAGGTCATTACGAAAGGTTTGTTAGATTTCAGGCCTCAAAAAAAAATAATTTTACTGCAGGTAAAGTTTACGAAGCTGTAATTCGTAATGAAAGAAAAGGTTTATATCTTGGAGGAACTGTTCAAGTAATTCCTCATATTACAAATGAAATTAAAAGGAGGATCAAAGAGGGAGGCCAAAAAAAAGATATAGCTATTGTTGAAGTTGGAGGAACTGTTGGTGATATTGAGAGCCAACCATTTGTTGAAGCGATAAGGCAAATGGCACTAGAACTTCCAAACTCCTCATGGGCTTTTGTTCATCTCACATTAGTGCCGTATATAAATGCTTCAGGAGAGCTTAAAACAAAGCCAACTCAACATTCTGTAAAAGAGCTCAGATCATTGGGAATTAGTCCAGATGTTTTAGTTTGTAGGTCAGATCAAGAGTTACCGAAAGATGAGAAAAAGAAGATTGCATTATTTTGCTCAGTTCCCAATGAGAGCGTAATATCAATGCATGATGTTGATACCGTATATTCAGTTCCAATATTACTAAATAAACAAAAAGTAGATAAAACAATTATTGAAAAACTTAAAATTAAAGCTAAAAAACCGAATCTAAATGATTGGAAGAGAGTAGTTAAAGCAAAATTAATGCCCGAAAAAGAAGTTAATGTCTCCTTCGTTGGTAAATATACTGAATTAAAAGATTCATACAAATCAATAAATGAAGCGCTAGAGCATGCGGGAATAAAAAATAAAGCTAAGGTAAATATTAACTTTGTTGAAGCTGAAAGTATTACATCAAAAAATATCAAAAAAACTCTTGCGAATACAGATGCAGTATTAGTTCCTGGAGGATTTGGAGAAAGAGGTATTGAAGGGATGATTTTGGCTTGTAAATTTGCCCGAGAAAATAATATACCTTATCTGGGAATTTGTCTTGGAATGCAAGTAGCAATAATAGAATATGCAAGAAATGTTCTTAATCTAAAAGGTGCAAATAGCACTGAGTTTGATCAAAATACAAAATATCCTGTAATAGGACTTATTACAGAGTGGAGCGACATCTCAGGTAAAAAAGAGAAAAGAGACAAAAATTCGGACCTTGGAGGAACAATGCGATTAGGTGGTCAACTATGCAAACTAAAAAAGGGATCAAATTCGCAAAAAATGTATAGAAATTCTGAAATCATTGAAAGACACAGACATCGTTACGAGGTAAATCCAAATTTTAAAGATGATATGATCAAGAAGGGGTTGGATGTTGTAGGTACATCTATTGATGGTAAGCTAGTAGAAATGATTGAGATACCAAAACATAAATGGTTTTTAGCATGTCAATTTCATCCTGAATTCACATCTAATCCAAGAGATGGACATCCCATTTTTAACAGTTATATTAAAAGTACATTGAAAAAATAAAGATGAAGTTAAGAGATTTTAAGATTGATAACAATGAAGTAATGACACTCATGGGTGGTATGAATGTTCTTGAATCAAGAGACTTAGCCATGAAAGTAGCAGAAAAGTTTAAAGATGTAACTGATAAACATAAAATTAATTACATTTTTAAAGGATCTTTTGACAAAGCCAATAGGAGCTCAATAAATTCTTTTAGAGGACCAGGTTTAGATGAAGGTCTAAAAATATTGCAGGAGATTTCAAAGACTTTTGAAATTCCAGTTATTACTGATATTCATGAATCAAATCAAGCAAATTCAGTAAGTGAAATTTGTGAGGTAATTCAAATACCTGCTTTTTTAGCAAGACAGACAGATCTAGTAAGCGCAGCTGCGAAAACTAACTCTATTATACAATTTAAGAAACCTCAATTTTTATCGGCTCAAGAGATGCAGAATGTTGTTGAAAAATGTGAAGCAGCTGGAAATAAAAATATTACTTTATGTGAGAGAGGTAATTCATATGGATATAACAATTTGGTTGTAGACACATTAAATTTCCAAATTTTAAAGAAATTATCAAAACCTGTAATTTTTGATGTAACCCATTCACTTCAATTACCAGGAGGCTTGGGAAGCGCAACAGGGGGTAGAAGAGAATATGTTTTAAGTCTTGCAAAAGCTGGCATGTCACAATCGATAGCTGGACTTTTTTTAGAAGCTCATCCAAATCCTGATGAAGCCAAATGTGACGGACCTTGTGCATTACCTCTTTCTTATCTAGATGATTTTTTAAAGCAAATAAAAGATTTAGATGATCTTGTTAAAAGCCAAAATAATTTAGAGATCAAATAAAAATGTCAAAAATATCGGATGTAAAAGCTATTCAAGTTTTCGATTCTAGGGGTATTCCAACTGTTGCTTGCGAAATTAAACTAGATAATGGAGTGTTTGCAACAGCAATGGTTCCAAGTGGTGCTTCAACCGGTTCGAAGGAGGCACTAGAGCTCAGAGATAATGATTCAAACTACCATGGAAAAGGCGTCCTTAATGCCATTTCAAATATTAATAATAAATTAGGCCCATTATTAAAAGGTAAAGAATCAGAAAATCAAATAGAAATCGATAAGATATTAGTTGACTATGACGGTACTAACGATAAATCATCTATGGGAGCAAATGCAACTTTAGCTATTTCCCTGGCAGCTGCTCATGTTTCAGCTAAAAATAAAAACATTAATTTGTATGAACACTTTTCAAGAATATATTCTGATATCACAGGTAAAAGAAATAAATATTCTTTACCAATGCCAATGTTTAATATTTTGAATGGAGGAGAGCATGCTGATAACAATGTTGATATTCAAGAATTTATGATAGTGCCGAGTGGCGCAAAAGATTTTGTTCAAGTTATGAAATGGTCGATGGAAATTTACCACAATTTAAAGAAGATTTTATCATCAAAAAATTATTCTACTGCAGTTGGTGATGAAGGTGGTTTCGCTCCAAATCTAAAGTCTAATGAAGAAGCAATTGAATTAATAATTGCGTCAATTGAAGCAACCAAACTAAAACCTGGAGAAGATGTAAATATTGCTCTTGATTGTGCTGCAACAGAATTTTTTGATGGCAATAATTATGTTTTAGATGGCGATAACCAAAAATATAACTCTGAAGAATTTACAGAATACCTTGAAAGCCTAATTACAAAGTATCCAATCATATCTATTGAGGACGCTATGGATGAAAATGATACAGATGGCTGGAAGATGATTACTAAAAAAATAGGAAAAAAATGTCAGCTTGTTGGCGATGATTTATTTGTAACTAACAAAAATATTTTTCAAGAAGGCATCAATGAAAAACTTGCTAATTCAATCTTGATTAAATTTAATCAAGTGGGAACTATAACTGAGACAATTGAGACAATTAATTGTGCCAGAGAAAATAATTATAAATGTATTATCTCGCATAGATCTGGAGAAACAGAGGACACAAGTATTTCAGACTTAGCAGTTGGATTGGGAGCTTCACAAATTAAAACTGGTGCTCCATGTAGGTCTGACAGAATTGCAAAATATAATAGATTGCTTTGGATTGAAGATAAAAGCAACGATATTTTGTTGGATGAGTAGACTAAATTATTTGTTCTTTCTGTTATTAGTTTTAATAGTAATTTTGCTATTAAATAGTATTTTATTTGGTGAAAATAATTACTCTAAAAGAAATTTACTTTTAGAAGATAATGCAGTGCAAGAATTAAAAAATGCAGAAATTAAAAAAGAAAATGAAATTCTTGAATTTGAAATAATTAATGCTCAAAATTCAAATGACCACATAGAAAATTTTGCAAGGGAGAAGCTCAACTTAACTTATCCTGAAGAAGAATTTATATCTTTTGAAGAGCAAAACAATGATGATAAAAGAGAATAGTATATTAGCGATAATTGCGGCTGCAGGAATTGGACAAAGATTCGATGATGATTTGCCTAAACAATATTTCAAAATTAATGGAAATTCTATAATTGAAAATGCTGTAAAGCCATTTATTGATTCTAAATATATTTCTAAGATAGTAATTGCAATCTCAGATGAAGATGAGTTTATAAAGGACCAAAGTTTTTATAATTGTGAAAAAATTAAATATGTTTCTGGAGGATCTACCAGACAGGAATCAATTTTTAATGCACTTAACTCTGTGAAGGACAACTTTGAATATGTTGTTACACACGATGCTGCGCGTCCAAATGTTTGTGAAAATGATATCTCAAGACTTTGTGATGATATTACAAGATCAAATTCAAGTTGTTCATACTTATATACTCCGGTTTATGATTCAATAAGGGAAGACGACAGAACGCTGGATAAGTCTAAATTTAATTTAGTTCAAACTCCGCAAATATGTAACTTCAAAGATTTAAAAAAATCTATAAAGAATTGTTTAGATAACAATGTAGACTGTCCTGATGAATCATTTGCCATTGAGTATTCAAACTTAAAGCTATCAAAGATTAAGGGAGTCAGATCAAATATAAAAGTAACAGAGAAGGCTGACATAGAAATCCTTAATAATTTTTTAACAAGAAGTGGTGTTGGTTTCGACCTTCATAAATACCAGCCAGGAGATGGCATTATACTGGGTGGATATAAAATTTCTTGTGATTACAAAACTGTAGCTCATTCAGATGGAGATGTATTA
The DNA here is from genome assembly GCA_902630885.1 of uncultured SAR86 cluster bacterium. GTDB lineage: Bacteria > Pseudomonadota > Gammaproteobacteria > Magnimaribacterales > D2472 > SAR86A. The sequence goes on from CACOWI010000001.1 coordinate 91,817, forward strand.
CTCCATTCTATAGCTGACTCCATTTTAGGAGCTGCCGGATTGGGTGACATCGGAATGTTTTTTTCAGATCAAGATAATAAAAATAAGAATTTAGATAGCACTATTATTATTGAATACTGCCTAAATGAATTACATAAGATGGGTTTAGAAATTTATAATATAGATACTACAATTGTCTGTGAAAATCCTAAAATTAATCCACATAGGGAAAAAATTCTAGAAAATTTGACAGATATACTAAAAATTCCATTAAGTAAGATTGGTTTAAAGGCTACAACCTCTGAAAAAATTGGAATTATTGGTAATAATGAGGCCATATCAGTTCAGAGCATTGTAAATTTAAAGGATATATCGTGAAAATATTGCTAACAAATGATGACGGGTATAAGGCAGATAACATTAAAAGCTTGCATGAAGAGCTATCAAAAGATCATGAGGTATGGATAGTTGCCCCAAAAAATAATTGCAGTGGCATGAGTGCTGCAATTTCTTATCTTAATGAGATTGAGGTTACCAAAATTGATGAAAAAATCTATGCAGTAGATGGCACTCCTGCTGATTGCTCTTATCTAGGGCTATTAAGCATAGTTGACTTTGAATTCGACATAGTAATATCGGGAATCAATCATGGAGCAAATATTGGTAATGACGTTTTATATTCAGGAACAGTAGGAGCTGCTATTGGAGGCAGGAATTTAAAATATCCTCCAATTGCTATTTCAGTTGCTTCTTACGATGCGAAAGACATAAGTTTTATAACTAAAAAATCAATTGAGCTAATTAATAAAATTATTGAATCCAGTGAAATTTATGTGGGAAAAGTAATTAATATAAATTTTCCAGACATTTCTGAAGATGAATATACAGGAGTTAGGGCAACAGGATTATCAAAAAGAGATGTTCCGGCTAAGCCAATTAAGATAGAGGATAAATCTCTATCGAAAGAAACTTACAGGTATCGATATAATTTATCAGGAGAACCTATGAAAGGTAATTATGTGACTGATGCAGATGCGGTTGCTGATGGATATGTTTCCATATCAGTTCTTGATTATAGTCTTGGTTCATCTGACTTTATAGACGATCTTTCAAAATTATTAAATGAGTAACTCTGGATTTACTTTTAGAAGAGTTCGAGAAGAAATGATCGAAACTCTTTTAGATTTAGGGATAAAGGACTTTAGAGTTCTAGATGCAATTTCTCAAGTTCCTAGACATATATTTCTTGACGAGGCTCTTTGGTCAAGAGCTTATGAAAATCGATCGCTTACAATTGGATATAAACAAACAATTTCTCAGCCCTATATTGTTGCAAGAATGACAGAATTATTGATATCTCATACGAATTCAAGAGGAAAGATTTTTGAAAATATATTAGAACTTGGGTCAGGTTGTGGATATCAGTCAGCAGTTTTATCTTTTTTCAGTGAAAAAGTTGATGCAATTGAACGAATTAAACCCCTTGTTCAAAAATCAAGAGAGAATTTATCACAACTTAAAATTAATAATGTTTTGTTCAAACATGGTGATGGGTATCAGGATTGGGACAATGAAAAGATATATGATGGAATATTATGTGCTGCTGCTCCAAGAGAATATCCTAGTGATTTAATTTCCATATTAGGTAATGATGCAAAGCTTATTATTCCTGTTGGCGGAGCAACTCAAAGACTGAATGTCATTACAAAAATTAATGATGAAGAAATAAATGAAGAGAAATTCGACGATGTATCATTTGTTCCTATGCTTGCAGGTAAATCAGAAGATGGAAACGATGTATGAAAGATCAATTTAGATTTTTCTTAGCTGGTATTTTTATAGGTATTTCTGAACTTTTACCAGGCATATCAGGTGCAACTGTTGCATTGATGTTTGGTGTTTACGAAAAATTATTAGAATTCTTAAGAAAATTTAAAAATTTAAATTTAATAATGCCTCTTTTATTTGGAATGATAACTAGTGTATTCCTTTTCTCTTCGTTGATAAATTTTTTATATGACAACTACACTAATACATTTAATTTCTTTATTGCATTATTAATGGTTGTCTACGGAGTATTTTTAGTAATAAACACTTACTTGAATGGAAGCATTCAAAAAGGTATGAGATTTTATATCAATATCTCCATATCGATCTTAGTTGGAATATTTTTAACAAGCTTTACCTATAATTATGAAAATTTCTCATTAAATTTTTATTTCCTAATAACAATTGGCTTCATTGCATGTTCATTTCTTCTTTTCCCAGGAATATCTGGAAGTGCATTCCTACTATCAGTGGGAGCGTATTCCACAATTATAGGAAGCATTTCAAGCTTAAATTTTGATGTTTTGATTCCTTTTGGAATGGGTATGTTATTTGCTTTATTTTTAATGCCAAGATTAATAAGTAAAGCCTATATAAAATTTGGTAAATCAATATTAGTGTTTTTTGGCGGATTAATTTTTATTACAGGCACAAGCAATTTATTTTCACTAATTTATTTGGTTTAAAAGAAAACCCAATGGATCAAGAACTATTTAAGTGTTTTAATTTGAACTTCTAAAAATTTATTTTTCTGGAGAAATTCCATAATTTTCATTGCCCATTCATGATAGGCTTTTCCCTCAACATTTAGATTTACGATCTCATCTTTATTTAAATTATCAAGAAGTGTATTTTCAAAAATTACATTATCCATATTGGATAGATCATCAATTTTAAATTTAGAGTTATTTATAACTATTTCACCATTGTCATAAAGCAAAATAGTATTAGATATACTTTCCGATGTTGAAGGCTCATCTAGATTGTTGATACCAATATTTAAAAATTCTTTTTTATTTTCAATATCTTTAAAATTATCAGCATCAGGGAGCGGTTCCTTTGCTTCAGTTATATTTTCATATACGTCTGCCAGTTTTGCATTTATTTCAATAAATTCTATTTGATTATCAGGTATTTCATCATCTGGAAAGATTGCCTCAATTGGGCATTCAGGCTCACATAATCCGCAATCAATGCATTCGTCAGGATGAATTACAAGAAATTCAGGACCTTCATAAAAACAATCGACAGGGCACACCTCAACACAATCAGTGTACTTACATTTTATGCATGATTCTGTTACAACGTATGCCATAATTATTAAAAAAAGTGATTTTAACTTAGTAATATTTAAATTTACACAAAACTGTTTAAAAAATCGATAATTTGATTTATACTGTATAAATATACAGTAAGGAGTTAATTATGCCAAAAGCTAAAGATACTACATCAAAAACACTTAAAGATACCTTAGCCGATATTGATAATCACTTTGGTAAAGGAACGGTAATGAGGATGGGAGATAGAGAAAATCTGGATATTCCTTCTATTTCAACTGGATCTTTAGGTTTAGACATTGCTCTAGGAATCGGAGGCATTCCAAAAGGTAGAGTTACAGAAATATATGGCCCTGAATCATCTGGGAAAACAACATTAACATTGCAAATTATTGCTCAATGTCAAAAAGAGGGAGGAACATGTGCTTTCATTGATGCTGAACATGCTCTCGATCCTCAGTATGCAGAAAAGCTTGGAGTAAATGTTGATGAGTTACTTTTATCTCAGCCTGATACCGGCGAACAAGCCCTTGAGGTTGCAGATATGCTAGTAAAATCAAAGAGCGTAGATTTGGTAATTATTGACTCTGTAGCTGCGTTGGTCCCAAGAGCTGAAATTGAAGGTGAGATGGGAGATCATCATGTTGGCCTTCAAGCAAGACTAATGTCACAAGCGTTAAGAAAAATCACTGGAAATATTCAAAGATCAGGCGCAACTGTAGTTTTTATTAATCAAATAAGAATGAAAATCGGTGTTATGTTTGGAAGTCCAGAAACTACAACTGGAGGAAATGCTCTCAAATTTTATTCTTCTGTGAGATTAGATATTAGGAGAATAGGTTCAGTAAAAGAAGGCGATGAGGTAATGGGTAATGAAACAAGAGTTAAGGTTGTTAAAAACAAAGTTTCACCACCATTCAAGCAAGCTGAATTTCAAATCATGTATGGACAAGGAATCAATCAAGAAGGTGAGATTTTAGATTTTGGAAACAAGCTTGGCATTGTCGAAAAGTCTGGAGCCTTTTATAAGCTTGATGGAGAAAGTATTGGTCAAGGCAAAGTAAAAGCTAGCCAATTCCTTAAGGAAAACGCCAAAGTTAGAGACAAACTTGTTAAAGAAATAAGATCTTCATATATTACAAGTAAATCTAAATAGATTTTTGATACAATAAATCCTATTGATTAATTTTAATAGGATTTTTTTATGGCAGAGAAAGCATACATTGTAGAGGCAGTAAGGACTGCTGGTGGTAAAAGAGATGGCAGGCTAAGTTTATGGCATCCAGCTGACTTAGGGGCGAAAGTATTAGATGAACTTGTTACTAGGCTTGATATTGATCCTGTTCTGGTTGACGATGTTATCTTTGGCTGTGTTGACCAAGTTGGCGCTCAATCTGGTAATGTTGCTAGAAATGCAGTTTTATCATCAACCTTTCCAGAATCAGTCCCTGGTACTTCTGTTGATAGACAATGCGGATCATCTCAACAAGCAATTCATTTCGCAATTCAAGCAGTGATGTCTGGAACCCAAGATATTGTTATTGGTGGCGGAGTAGAAGTGATGTCTATGGTTCCAATAGGAGCCGCTGTAAAAGATGGTTATGATGCAGGTCATGGACTTCCTTTTGATTCTGAAGGTATGAAAGAGAGATATCCAGGAATATTTTTCTCACAATTTACTGGAGCAGAATTGGTAGCTGATAAATGGAATTTATCTAGAGAAGATCTTGATCAATTTGCACTTGAGAGTCATCAGAAAGCTTCTAATGCCACTGAATTAAAATATTTTGATAGAGAAATTCTTCCAGTAAAAGGCAAAAATGCTGAGGGCATTGAAGATTTGGTTATGGCTGATGAAGGAATTAGGTTTGATGCTAGTCTTGATAAGTTAGCTGGATTAAATCCAGTAACTGAGGGTGGAAAAATAACAGCTGGTAATGCTAGTCAAATTACTGATGGAGCGGCCGCAGTACTAATTTGTAATGACGCTGGATTGAAAAAAATTAAGTCTAATCCAAGGGCAGAAATAGTCTCTATATCTGTTGTAGGAGATGATCCTGTATTTATGTTAACTGGTCCAATACCAGCATCTCATAAAGCTTTGGAATACGCTAAATTGAGTATTGATGACATGGATATTTATGAAGTTAATGAAGCTTTTGCACCTGTTCCACTTGCATGGGCGGAGGAACTTAAAGCAGATAGAAGTAAATTAAATGTTAATGGTGGTGCAATGGCTCTTGGACATCCTCTTGGAGCAACGGGAGCAAAGTTAATGACGACCATGCTTCATGAATTGGAAAGAAGAGAAGGTAAATATGCCTTACAGGCAATATGTGAGGGTGGCGGAACTGCCAACGCAACCATTATTAAAAGAGTTAATTAAGAAATTATTTATTTTTAAAAAAATCTAAAATAGTTCTTAATTCTGTGATTGGATTTGCAGAGGTTTCGCCGTTTCTTCCAACAAGCTCAACTTCATTATTCTCAGTGAAATTTTTACCAATAATAATATTTAAAGGTATACCTATAAGCTCTGAATCTTTTATTTTCACTCCATATCCATCCTTTCTGTCATCAAGTAAAACAGAATAATTCATTTTTGAAAGTTCTTTGTACAAATCCTGTGATGCCTTAGCAATATCCTTATTTTTATCATATCCAACTGATATTATGTTTATATCAAAAGGCGCAATACTATGGGGCCAAATAATGCCTTTTTCATCATGATTCTGCTCAATTGCTGCTGCAACAAGTCTTGAGACTCCTATTCCATAACAACCCATAAATAAAGTAGATGCATTCCCATCAGAATTTAATACACTTGTTTTCATTGATTCAGCATACAGCTTACCTAGCTTGAAAATATGACCAACTTCAATACCTTTTTTAATTTGGATTGTTCCATTTCCGTCTGGAGAAGGTTTTCCTTCAAGAGAACTAATATCTTCACCATCTTTAAGTAAAAGCTCTGTATTAATTGCAAATTCAGAAGAATCGCTTACAGCAATAGTATCTTCTCCATTTTCAGCAATTACGTGAAATTCTTCAGAACTATCGCCACCAATTGCACCAGAGTCTGCAGCAGAAATCTTATATTCCAGACCAATTCTCTCAAGAACTTTTTTATAAGTTTCTCTCATTGTTAAATAAGTTTCTTGTAATGATTTCTCATCAATATTAAAACTGTAAGAATCTTTCATCAAAAATTCTCTACCACGCATAATTCCATATCTTGGTCTTACTTCGTCTCTAAATTTTGTTTGAATCTGATAAATATTTAGTGGAAGTTCTCTATAACTTTTAACATTAGCCCTAATAACGTCAGTAATTACTTCTTCATGTGTAGGACCTAAACAAAAATCTCTATCATGCCTATCTTTTAACCTAAGCAATTCTGGACCCATTTTTTCCCATCTTTTTGTTTCTTCCCATAATTCTCTAGGTTGAACCATTGGCATAAATACCTCTTGAGCTCCCGACTTATCCATTTCTTCTCTAACAATATTTTCAACTTTTTTAAGAACTTTTAAACCCAAAGGGAGCCAAGTATAGATACCTGAGGCCACTTTACGTATCATGCCAGCACGAAGCATTAATTTATGACTTACAATCTCTGCTTCTTGGGGAGCATCCTTAAGTGTAGGTAATAGTAGCTTTGAAAATAACATAGTTTATAATTTTATCTTTTTTTGAGAGTTTATGCCGATTTATGATTACAAATGTTCCAAATGTGAGCATGAAATTGAGATAATTCAAAAGGTTAGCGACAAACCAAAAAAGATTTGTCCTAATTGCAACAAGAGAACTCTAAAGAAGCAAATATCAGCTCCCTCTTTCAGACTTAAAGGTGGCGGTTGGTATGAAACAGATTTTAAAACAGGTAAAAAGAAAAATATTGCTTCAGATGATGGTGTAAAAAATGATAAAACAAAAGAAACTTCTAAAACAAACTCCAAGAAAGGCTCTAAACAAGATAAAATTAATAAGTAAATAGGGAAATATCATGAAATCTCATTATTGCGGTGAAATTACTTCAGCCAATCTCAAAGAGAAAGTTGTTATTTGTGGTTGGATTCATAGAAGAAGAGACCATGGTGGAGTCATTTTTTTAGATGTAAGAGATATTAAAGGAATATGTCAAGCAGTAGTTAATCCCGACAATAAAGAATCATTTCAATTGGCAGAATCAATTAGAAATGAATTTGTTGTTCAAATAGAAGGTTCTGTAAGAAATAGACTCAAAGGAACAATTAATAAAAATATGCATACTGGTGAAATTGAGATAGAAGTATCAAAAATTAATATTCTCAGCAAAGCAAATACACCAGTTTTTCCAATCGATGAATATCAAGAGGTTAATGAGGATGTAAGATTAAAAAATAGAGTCCTTGATCTTCGACGTCCAGAAATGAATGAGCGTATTATTAAAAGATCAAAAATAACTTCTTTAATTAGAAATTATCTTGATAAAAATGAATTTCATGAGATCGAAACTCCAATTCTAACTAAGGCAACTCCAGAAGGGGCTAGAGATTATATTTTGCCCAGCAGAGTACAGCCTGGAAGTTTTTATGCTTTACCTCAATCTCCACAATTATTTAAGCAATTGTTGATGATAGGTGGTCTAGATAAATATTATCAAATTGCTAGATGTTTCAGAGATGAAGATTTAAGAGCAGACAGACAACCAGAATTTACTCAAATTGATATTGAGGCTTCCTTCCTTGATCAAGAAGAAATAATGAAGCTCAGTGAAAAGATGATTAAAGATATCATAAAAGAGTTCTGTGGAGAGAATCTTGAAAAATTTAAGGTGATTGACTGGCATGATGCTATGAAGGATTACGGTTGTGATAAACCAGATTTAAGAATTCCTTTGAAGCTGATAGAGATATCTAATCTTGTTATGAATGAGGAATTCAAAGTATTTTCTGATCCTGCAAAAAAAGAAGGATCAAGGGTAGTAGCATTAAAAGTTCCAAACGGAAATTCAATGTCAAGAGGTCAAATCGATGACTATACTAAATTTGTATCAAAGCTTGGTGCAAAGGGACTTGCATATATTAAAATTAATGACGTTAAAGATCTTGAAAGTGGTATACAGTCTCCAATATTAAAGTTTTTAAATAAAGAAACTATTGCAAATATCATTAAAACTCTTGAAGTAAAAACAAATGACTTAATCTTTTTTGGAGCTGGAACTGAGTCTGTTGTTAATTTATCAATGAGTAGTCTTATAAAAAAATTAGGACATGATTTAGATTTATATGTCTCAAAGTGGGCACCTTGCTGGGTAGTAAATTTTCCAATGTTTGAATTAAATGCTGAAGGAAGTTTAACTCCGCTTCATCATCCGTTCACTTTGCCAAAAGCATCAAAAAAAGAAATTTTGGAAAATCCAAAAGATGCTCTTGCATATGCATATGATGTTGTCTTAAACGGATATGAAATAGGTGGAGGATCCTTAAGAATTTATGATAAAAATATGCAGGAAGCTATTTTTGAAATTCTTAACATTTCAAGGAAGGAGGCTGAGACAAAGTTTGGTTTTCTTTTAAAAGCACTATCTTCAGGCTGTCCTCCTCATGGCGGTATAGCCTTTGGTTTGGACAGAATTGTAATGCTGGTTACTGATACCACAAATATTAGAGATGTTATCGCATTTCCTAAAACTCAAAGCGCGACCTGTCTTTTAACTGATGCTCCAAGCAAGGTTGATAAAGATCAACTTGATGAGCTTAAAATAATAAGTACACATAAGGAAGAATAATTTATGGCTGGTCATTCAAAATGGGCAAACATAAAACACAGAAAGGCAAGACAGGACGCTTCACGTGGTAAGGTTTGGACGAAGGTTATTAGAGAAATCACAGTTGCTGCAAAAGATGGACCTGATCCAAATGATAATCCTAGATTGAGATTAGCTCTTGAAAAGGCTAATGCAGCAAATATGCCAAAAGACACAATTAATAGAGCAATAGAAAAAGGTTCTGGGACAGGAGAGACTGGTGAGTTACAAGAAATAGTTTTCGAAGGATATGGTCCTGGAGGAGTTGCTATTTTAGTTGAGACTATGACAGATAACAGAAATAGAACAGTTTCAGACGTAAGGCATGCATTCTCAAAGTTTGGAGGCAATCTTGGTACTGACGGATCTGTTTCATATTTATTTAAAAAATTTGGAATAATTCATATTAATAAGAATTATTCTGAAGAGAAGCTTATGGAGAATGTAATCGAATCTGGAGCACAAGATTTTACAGAGGAAGATGATTTCTTTGAAGTGACAACGGATCCCAATGAATTTAATACGGTCATTGATTTTTTTAAAAAAAATGGAATCGAATATATTAATGCTGAACTGACTTTAAGGGCAGATACGCTTGTAGATCTTGATCAAGATATGTCTGAAAAAGTTTTAAACATTATGGAATTTATGGATGATCTTGATGATGTTCAAGAAGTTCATACTAACGCAGAATTCCCAGAAAATTTTGTAATAAAGGAATAGATTTTGTCAATTAACTCAAGAAATAAGGGAGCGGCATTTGAAAGGCAGATAGCTAATGCATTAATTGACGACCTTAACCTCAAGAATCCAGTAAAAAGAATTTTAGAACAGACTCGAACAAAGGAGCTACCTGATCTAATGCTTGGAAATTGGTGTATTGAATGCAAGGCATATGGCGCTGGTGCAGAACCTAGGCCAGATTGGTGGGAGCAAGTGCTTGCTTCATCAAATCAGGAAGGTCTGAGACCTGCACTTGTGTATAAATTCAATAATAGACCAATCAAAGTTCGTATATTAGCAAACTCAATTAATAATAATATTAAGAATAATCTAGTCACTGTGGATCTTTTGTGGCCAGATTTTATACAAATAATACTTGAATTGTTTCAGGAAGATATAGAGCTGCATGAAAAAAACTATCAAGTGTAACGATATAGAATTTAAAATATATGTGGAGGATACAGACTTTCAAGGTGTTGTGTATCATGCAAATTACTTAAAATATTTTGAAAGATCAAGATCTGAATTTCTTTCAAATGCTAATATTTCTCAAAAAAACTTAAGAGAAAACAATACAGCATTTGTAATAAAAGGCATCAAAATTAACTATTTGAAAGCCGCTGAACTTGGAGATCAAATAGTTGTCCAAACAAGTGTAGAAAAAAAATCTAAAGCGCGAATGATCTTTTATCAAAATGTAATACATAAAATTACAAGAAAAGAGTTTGTAAATGGAGAAGTTGAGGTTTGTTTTATAGATCTGACAACAAAAAAACCAAAAAAGTTTCCGGATGATTTATTATTAATTTTTGACTAGGTAAATATTATGGATGATATATCAGTATTAAATCTAATATTAGAAGCTGGAGCTTTCGTAAAGATAGTCATGTTAATTCTTTTTATTGCCTCAATACTATCTTGGATAATAATTGTTGAAAGATATATTTTTTTTAGAAAAGTAAAAACTACTAATGATAATTTTTTGAGAATTTTTTGGAGTGGGAAGGATCTTGATGTTTTATATGAAGAGGTTTTAAAAGATGATGATCTATACGCAGCAAGAAACTTATTTAAAAATTCCTTTAATGAATTTAATTCAATCAAGGTCGGAGATAGCATTTCTGAATTAGATTTAGAGAGTATTAATCGCTCGATGAGAGTTTCGATTGCTTCTGATGAGGAAGAAATGAATAAACATCTAACTTTTTTGGCTAACGTAGGTTCAGTTAGTCCTTATGTTGGATTATTAGGTACAGTTTGGGGAATAATGACATCTTTTATGGGTCTTTCAGACGCAACACAAGCAACTATAAACGCTGTAGCGCCCGGAATATCAGAAGCCTTAATCGCCACTGGAATGGGGTTATTTGCAGCTATACCAGCAGTTGTTGCATTTAATAAATTTACATCTGAATCAGAGACTATCAGTCAAGGAACATTAATTTTTGCAGAGGAGTTGGCAAGTATTTTTTATAAACAATCTATTGATAAAAAATAATGATATATAGACTAGCAAAAAAGAAAAATCTTAAAGCAGAAATCAATGTGGTTCCATATATAGATGTAATGTTAGTTTTACTTATCATCTTTATGGTTTTATCACCATTATTAATTCAAGGTGTTGAGGTAGATTTACCCCAAACTGATACTACCAAGATGAGTGTTCAAAATGAACCTCTTGTTATTTCAATTGATAAAAATGGAAATTATTTTATAAATGTTGGAGAGGAATCACTCTCAATTGATTTAAACGAATTAAAAAGAAAATCTGAAGTTATTTTTAAAGCAAATCCTGAGATTGAAGTAGTTTTTCAAAGTGACAAAGATGTTGCTTTTGACTTTGTAGCAAAAGCTATGGCATCTGTTCAAAGTGTGGGGATTACTAAAGTTGGAATTGTTACAAGCGGATATGAAAATTAACCAAATATATTTAGAGGCCTCTTTTATATCTTTCCTGATTCATGCATCAATTATTCTTTATCTTCTTGGATTTTTTTACTACGAATCTCAAGAAAAGTCGGTATTGAGTAAACCGATTGAGGTTAGTCTGATATTTGAAGAAAGTGTTGAAATGAAAAATCAAGTCAACCGAAAATTAGAACCAAAAAAAATTGAAAATGATAATAGTTCAGATGAGGTAGTGCCGGATAAATCTATCTCATTCGATTCTTTAATACCATCGCTAACCTTGAAAGACTTAATCGCCGAAGACGAATTGATATCAAAAGAATCACAAGAAAATCAAGTCGAGCTATATAGCTCTCTAATTATAAAAAGTATTCAATCAGCCTGGCGAAAACCAATGAATATTCAAGATGGCTTGGTTTGCGACCTTAGACTTTCAATAAATAAAAATGGAAGAATCACTGATGTAAATTTAATTAAAAGTAGCGGAAATTTAAGATTTGATAATTCAGCAATAAAGGCTGTGCAAAGGGTAGAAACTTTTAGTTTTCTAAAAGATCTTTCGTATAGTTTATATAACTCAAACTTTAAAAGTATAGTTATTACATTTAACCCCTCATGAAAAAGATACTTTTTATATTAATATTTTCCAATTTTGTTATTTCAGAGCTGGTGTTAGAGATTACTCAAGGAACTGAGAATCCATACAGAGTTGCTATCTTAAAATTTGAGGGCGATCAAACAGTTTCAAATAATATAAATAAAATAATAAGGAACAATCTTAAAAGATCAGGTGAGTTTGATTTATTTGTAAATGAAGATTTACTATCTTTTCCAACAAATGAGACAGAAATTATATTTAATGATTTTAAAATTTTAAATATCGACTATCTAGTTCTTGGTAAAATTATTAAAGATGGTCTAAATATATCTGTCGTATACGAAATCTTTGATATTAATAAAGGGAAAAAAATAAGAACTTCAACTGTTTATGGCATACCAAACAAAAATCGACAATTAGGCCATTATGTCAGCGATGGGATTTATGAGGAAATAACTGGCATTAAGGGAATTGCTTCAACAAAAATTCTTTATGTTACTGAGAACGAAAGTTTTAATCTTATGGTTGCAGACGCTGATGGCAGTAATGAACAAATACTTTTAAAAAGTGATGAGCCTATAATATCTCCTGCATGGTCTCCAGACTCTAAAAAGGTTGCATATGTGTCATTTGAAACAGGAATGGCAAAGGTTTTTATTCAAGATATAGCTTCAGGTAAGAGAGAGCTTGCAATTGAAAATTCATCTCAAATTAGCTCTCCGTCTTGGTCGCCTGATGGAAAATTCTTATCATTGACAATGTATCAAGATGGAAATGCAGAAATTTATATACTTAATTTAAAAAATAAAAATTTAACACGGTTGACTAATCATTATTCTATTGATACTGAGTCATCATGGTCTCCAAAGGGATCAAGAATAATGTTTACATCAGGAAGATCAGGATCTCCTCAATTATACGAAATCGATTTGAGACGCTTTAATGCAAAACCAAGAAGAATTACGTTTGATGGCAATTACAATGCGAAGGGCTCCTATTTGCCTAATAATGATGGATTTGTATTTGTTCATAGAGAAAATTCAAGCTTTCAAATTGCAATAAAATATTTTGATGAAAATTTTATAAGACCTTTAACCAACGCACAATTAGATGAATCTCCTAGTATTTCACCTAATGGAAATGTTATAGTTTATGCTATTAAAGACGATGGTATGGGCTTGTTAGCTGGAGTAACTTTGAGCGGCGCAAAGTTTAGATTGCCTGCAAAAATTGGCTATGTAAGAGAGCCCGCATGGTCCGGCTTTTTAAGATAATTATACGGAGAAAATATGTTTATATTAAAAAATAAGTTTAATCTTTTAATTGCTATACTTTTTTTATCCTCATGTTCAAGCATGAATGTTACTGAAGAAAGAGTTTACTCTGGTGATGTAAAAACTGTTCAAGCATCATCCTCAGCTGATGATAATATTAGATTTGATAGCAAGGCAGTCTTTGCAAGTGCCACGATATATTTTGAATTTGATAAATCTAACTTAACAAGCAAATCAATTCAAACCCTTAAGAGTGCAGTAAATGCTTTAAATGAGAATACTTCAATCCAAATTACACTCTCTGGCCATGCAGATGAAAGAGGAACACGAGAATACAATTTAGCCCTTGGACAAAGAAGAGCTGAGACTGTTAGTGATTATTTTGTTCTAAATGGAATTAATAAAAATAGAATAACTGTCAAAAGCTTTGGCGAAGAGAGACCAGCTGTAATTGGTCAAGATGAAATGAGTTATGCAAAAAATAGAAGAGTTGAAATTAATTAATGAGTTTTAAATTAATTTTCTTCAAATATTTTATTTTATTTTTATTTTTACCTTTTATTGTTTCTGCTGACGAAAATGAAGATGCAAAAACTGACATCTTATTTCTTAAAATTCAAGAACTTGAATCAGAAATTGCCGAATTAAGAAATAGGTTGGAATCTCAGAATTATCTAATTGAAAAACTCATTGCTGAGTCATCTGATGACAAGGAAGAAGATTCAAAAAATCTAGAAGGAATGGCTTTGAATGCAGATATAAGATTTGCTGGCATTGAGGATCCAGAAAGTAAGGATCAGATTTATGCAGCAGCTCTAGAGGCTCTTGAAGATCAAAACTTTGATAAATCATTTAATTTATTCAAATACTTTGTAGAAAGCTTTTCTGATGAAGAAAAAACACCTTTATCATTTTTTTGGTTGGGTGAAATTAGTATGATTAAAAATGATTTTGAAAGTGCTATGAATTTTTTTATGGAATTAATAAGCTCATATCCGAATCATTACAGAGTTCCTTTATCTCATAAGAAGATAGGCGACATTTATCTACAATCTAATGACATGAAAAGTGCTAAAGATAAATATAATTTTGTTATAAGAGAGTATCCAAATAATACAGCCTCTTCATTAGCCTTGCAGTTATTGAAAAATATGGAATAATCACCATTTTCTAGTATGTATTACTATCAATGTGGGTCGCTAGCTCAGCTGGTAGAGCAGTTGGCTTTTAACCAATTGGTCACAGGTTCGAATCCTGTGCGACCCACCATTTTTGGAGTTTTTTTTGATTAATTTTATTAAAAACTCTATATCTAAGGACTCTTTTTTAGGGTCTTTATTATTTTTTTTAGTTCTTTCCTCTTGGTACACACTCAGACCTGTAAGAAATGAGATGGCAGTAGCTAATGTTGATGAATTGCCCTATCTCCTGGCCGCTGGTGCATTAGCTATGCTATTAATTAATCCACTTTATTCTTGGATAGCATCAAGATCGAATCTTAAAAAAATCATTTTATTTTGTTATTCGTTTTTAATATTTAATTTAATGCTTTTTTTATTGAGCTGGAGATCATTTGGCCTGGGTGATTCTTTGTGGTTAGGAAGAATTTTCTATGTTTGGTGTAACGTATACTCCTTTTTTGTAGTTTCATTATTTTGGGTTGTAATCATAAACTTATATAGAGATTCTAGAAAAAGATCTTTCTATGGATTCATTATGGCAGGAGGCTCTCTGGGCGCTATGTTTGGCTCCGAAATTTCTAAAAGGTTTTCAAGTTCTTTTGATGAACTTGGTTTGGAGTTATTTAGTGTATCTGCAGCATTATTTCTTTTTTTAGCAATGATTCTTGCCTTATATATGCTATCAATTTCGAAAAAAGATCATACTATTGATACCAGTAATGCAGGTGGTGGAAGTTTTGATTCAATTAAAAACTCTTTAAAAATAACTGAAGTTAGAAATATTGCTACTTACGTTTGGATCTGGACAGCACTAATGACAATACAATGGATTACAGCAATTAATATTGTTGAAGATTGGTCACAAAACTCTGAACAAAGATTACGATTTTTTGCAACAATTGAACAAGTAATATCTCCTTTAACACTAATTGTTCAACTCTTTTTTACTAATTTAATTATTAAGAAAATCGGTATAAAAAATATCTTACTTAGCTATGGGATTTTATTCTGTATAGCATTCTTGATGTATGGACTGATTCCATCTATATTTTCTGTAGGAATTGTAACTGTTTTATTGAGGGTTTTTGAATATGGCATTAACAAACCAACAAGAGAAACTATATTCAGTACATTTGAAAAAAATGATAGATATAAGTCGACTGTATTTATTGATACTTTCATATCGAGGTTTGGTGATTTGTCCGGGAGTGGGTTTATTGCAATTGGAAAATTAACAAACATAGCCGCAAATAGCTTCCCATTAATTGCCATTCCAATAGCTGGCTTTCTCTCAATTTTAGGTATTAGAATTTCTAAAAGTACTGAGTCTAGAGACCTCTAGATTCATTTATTTCTTTTTTAATTTCAATTATTTTTGTCATTATTCTCTCGGATACTTGAAAATTATTTTGAGTAAGCTTTAAAGCAAATTCTAATTGATTTAAGGCTCTTTCATTTTGTCCAAGAAGTAAAAAATACTCAGCTCTACTTTGATGATAACCAATGATGTTTTTGCCATTTCTATGAATTTCAGATAATAAAAGCCAAAGTTCTGGATTATTATTTTTTCTTAAAAGTTGATCTCTTATAATCTCTTCAGATTCAAAGTATCTTTCCAAAGATAGTAATATTTTGGATTTAGATACAGAAAGAGGATAGTTTCTTGGAGAGATTTCTAAAAATTTATTTACATGAGCAAGAGCATCTTCATACTTTCCAGATTCAAATAGAAAATCTACTTTAGTATTGTTCAAAACCAAGTTTTTTGGATGTAAAGATATGAGTTTATTTATCAATTTGAGGCTTTCTTCATAATCGTTATTTTTTTGGTAAGCAAGCGAAAGACCATACAGATTTCCTTCTGAAGGGTCTTGATTGACTCGATCTTTAAACTTTCTTAATGAATTTTGTGAAATACTTTCGTAATAGATTTCTAATCTTGCTTTAATCAATGAAAATTCTAAAGAGTCTTTTTTTGTTCCTTCTTTTGGTAAATTTTCAGCCGCGTTAAAGGCATCACTTATTCTGGAAGAAGAGAGTGGATGAGTCAGTAAAAATTCTGGAGGAAGATCTCCTGAAAGTCTTCTAATTTCATTCATATTCTCAAACATTTCTCCCATTGAATTTGGGTCATATCCTGCTTTGACAAGATTTGCAAAGCCAACTCTATCTGCCTCCTTTTCAAACAATCTACTATACCTAAGACTTTGAGATTGAAGTATTGCTGGACCTACTGCCATAGCATTTGGATTATTACTTATTAACGCAATCGCAATTGATGAAACCATTACAAGAGCTGAAGCAAGATTGCTGTCCCGGGATTTAAGAACATTTCTTGCAAAGTGTCTTTGACTAAGGTGCGCTAATTCATGAGCAAGTACTGACGAAAATTGGCCCTCATTATCTGAGTATAAAAATAGCCCACCATTTACACCAATTATTCCGCCAGGCGCGGCAAATGCATTTAGAGAATCGTCGTCAATTAACAAAATTTTAAAATATCTGTCTTCCACTTGGCTATATTCTGAAAGTCTATAAATTAGATGCTCTGTATAGTCAAAAATAATAGGATCTGATATGAGGGGTGCATTTGAATATACTTGTTGAAGAAACATTTCACCTATAGCTTTTTCTTCATCAGTAGAAACAGCTCCTGAAACACGATCACCAAGTTCAGGCAAATTTATTTCTTTGATTTCTTCATCAAAAGAGACAAGATTTATTGAAATAAATGTTGATAATATAAATGTTAAAAGAATCTTCATTACAAAAATAATAACTAAAATTTATAGTTAGAACAGCATATTGAGTAAAAGTTTAATATTTTTTACCTAATTCTTATATATAATGTCCATAGAATTTATATGATTGATCATTTTAAAAATATATTTAGACGTATTTTCAGCAATGAGGAGACGGTTGTATTTTTTTTAATAATCATCTCAACTTTAATTTTATTTAGTTTTTTTATTGAAGTTTTAACACCTTTTATCATTAGCATTATTGTTGCGTATTTACTTGTAGGACTTCAAAAGAAAATTGAAACGTATGGTGTTACGCCAAGAATATCAACAATTATTGCATTTTCAATATTCATAATAGTTGGAGCTGCTATGTTTACATGGTTAATTCCATTGTTATATGTTCAATTACAATCATTTGTTTTAGACATACCAAGAATATTCAATGAATTTTTAAATTTCGTTTCTACAATACCTGCTGCTTTTCCCGATTTGGTAAATTCTGATCAAATCTCTGTATTTTTCCAAGCAGTATCCTCAGAGCTTTCATCCATAACACAGAACATTGTTAAATCATCAATTTCTGGAATTCAAAGTACAATCACTGTGCTCTTATATATCATTTTATTTCCCATACTCGTTTATTTTTTCCTATTTGATAGAAAAAATATTATTGAGGGTTGTCTCAGAATTATCCCAGGTGATAGGGCAATGCTTTCACAAGTTTGGTCTGAAATGGATGTTCAGTTAAGTAATTATGTCAGGGGTAAAGTTCTTGAAATATTTATTGTAGGTGTTGCTGCATCAATACTTTTTGCTTCATTTGGCCTAAATTATGGAGCTTTATTAGCCGTTTTAGTTGGATTGTCAGTTTTAATACCATATGTAGGAGCATTTTCAATAACTATTCCAATTGTGATCATTGGATTATTGCAGTTTGGCCTTGGAACACAATTTTATTTATTAATTGGATTGTATCTATTACTTCAATTTCTTGATGGAAATCTTTTAGTGCCAATTATTTTTTCTGAAGCAGTTAAATTACATCCTATTGTTATTATTCTTGCTGTATTTATGTTCGGGAGTATTTTTGGTTTTTGGGGAGTATTCTTTTCAATACCGTTAGCCACATTCATAAAAGCTGTTTGGAATGCTTGGCCAGGATTATCTTAATTAAATATTAACCAATTTCAGTCTTAAAGTTTTTCTACTTCTTTTAAAACTTCATCAACGTGACCTTTTACTTTTACTGATCTCCATTCTTTGATCACTTTCCCATCTGAAGAAATCAAGAAAGTTGAACGGTCAACCCCAAGATATTCTTTGCCGTACATCGATTTCATTTTAATGACATCAAATGCTTTACACATTTTTTCATCAGGATCTGAAAGAAGTTCAAATGGAAAAGATTGTTTGTCTTTAAAATTCTCATGAGACTTAATTGAATCTCTAGATACACCTATAATTTCTGTATTTAGATTTTTGAAAAGTTTATAGTTATCTCTAAAATCTTGGCCCTCAGTCGTACAACCAGGTGTACTGTCTTTGGGGTAAAAGTAGATAACAAGATTTTTACCAGTGAAATCTTTTTCAGATAAAGTTTTGTTACTCGTGCATTCCCCACTGAAACTTGGACATTTTTTTCCTTCTAATATCTTTCCCATAATTTTCCTTATAAATTAGTTTTTAAAATAGTGTATAGTCATATTTTTACTGATTTTTAGAATGATGCAAGTATTAAGTGGAAGTATTGTAGCTCTTGTTACTCCAATGGATGAAAATGGCCTTGTTGATTTCAACACTCTAAAAAAATTAGTAGATTGGCATGTAAAAGAGGGCACCAATGGAATTGTTGCAGTTGGAACTACTGGCGAATCAGCCACTTTGGAAATTGAGGAACATCTTGAAGTAGTTAAAAGTGTAGTTGAATATGCAGATGGTAGAATTCCGATAATTGCTGGGTCTGGTTCAAATTCAACTGCTCAAGCGATTAAAACAACCTCTGAATCATACAAAATAGGAGCAGATTATTCTCTTCTGGTAACACCTTATTATAATAAGCCTAGTCAAAAAGGGTTAATAGAGCACTATTTAAAGATTGCTGACTCTTGTGATATTAAACAAATTTTATATAACGTACCTTCAAGAACAGCATGTGATTTAAGTACTGATACTGTTGAAATACTCTCGAATCATGAAAATATTGTAGGAATAAAGGAAGCTGTAAATAATAGAGATAGAATGAAAAAATTAATAAATATCTCAAACAATAAGAAAGAATTTTTAGTTTTCTCCGGAGATGACGAAACATTTTTAGATTTATTAGATTTAGGTGGTAATGGAGTTATATCTGTTGCAGCAAATGTAATTCCAAAAGAAATATCTGAAATTTGTAACCATTATGAAGATAACAAAGATAAAGCAATAAAATTAAATAATAAATATAAATATTTGTATGAACTTTTGTTCATTGAATCAAATCCAATTCCTGTTAAATGGATGATGTTCAAAATGGGCCTCATTAAAAATTCAATAAGACTTCCACTTATTGAGCTTGATAAGAAATATCAGGAAAATATTATTTCAGAAATGTTAAAATTAAATTTGCTATGAAATATCTAAGTCTTATTGTCGTTATAACTTTTTTAATTACTTCATGTTCAATGTTTGGAGGAAAAGATGGATATTTTCCTGAAAAGAAGTATGACTTTTTAAAAGATGAAATTGAAGATGACATCACAGTACCAAAAGATCTGTCACTTCAAAACACAGAGAATCATTATCCTGTCAATGATTTTGATGATATTGAAAATTTAATTGAAGTGCCAAAACCAAGACAAATTTTTGCGTCATCTGGTGATAGTTCAGTTCAGTTGAGAAGGCTTGGAGAACTAATGTGGATTTATATTGAAACACTGCCATCAACATCATGGCCAATTTCAAAAAATTATTGGGATACATCAACTTATGATGTTGTGAAGGCTGATCCAGTTAAAGGGGAAATTGATATTGACTTTGATAAGAATTCAAAACTACAGATGAGGGTTGAACACGGCATTAAAGAGGCTTCTACAGAAATATTTCTTATCAAAATTAATAAATTAACCAATGAAATAGAAAGTGACCCTGAATTTATTCAAGGAGAAATGGAAAAAATGATTGATTATTATGCTGATTCACTCTCAAATTTTTCGGGGACTTCATTAGCTGCTCAAAATCTTAATGAAATGAAAAAAGCAAAAATTTTTAGTGAAAATGGGATGACTGTTATTTCTTTGGATTTAAATTTTGATCGCGCATGGTCGTCTGTAAGTAAGGCTCTTAATGCTGCCCAAATCGTCACAAATGATAGAGATCGAAGTAATGGAACATTCTATGTAAGTTTTGCAAAGGAAGATGAGAGAAGATTTAGACTTTTTGGAGGCAGAAGTTCAAATGAAAATTCTCTTAACAATGAATTCGGAAAGGACTCACAATTTGAAATAACTATAACTCAAGAAAATAATAAATCTTATGTAAGAGCAATATCAAAAAATGGTAATATTGAAGAATCAGAATCACTTTTATCAAAAATAAATGAGTCTTTAAGCTAATGAAAAAAATTAATGAAATAACAAAAGGTAAGGCTAAATCAATGTTCACTACTGAGAATGAAGATCACTTAATTATGCATTTTAGTGATGACACCTCTGCATTTGATGGTAAAAAAAGAGAAGCATTACTTGGAAAGGGCGCCGTTAATAATCAATTCAATGCATTTATTATGAATCATCTTAAAGAAAATGGTGTTGAATCACATCTCGTGGAAGTAATCGATAGCACAGACTCGCTTGTCTATAAACTAGATATGTTTCCAATAGAGTGTGTAATTCGTAACAGAGCGTCAGGCTCTATATGTAAAAGACTTGGAACTGAAGATGGGCTTGTATTAGAAAATCCATTATTTGAATTTTTTTTAAAAGATGACGATCTTGGAGATCCCTTAATTAATGATGAACATATCATTTCTTTTGGTTGGGCGAATCAAGAACATATACAAGAAATGAAAAAGCAAACTTACTTAGTGAATGAGATACTTTCTAAACTATTTCTTGATTCAGGCCTTATATTAGTTGATTTCAAAGTTGAGTATGGTTTGTATAAGGATAAAATCTTGCTTGCAGATGAATTTACTCCAGATGGTTGCAGATTATGGGACTCTAAAACTATGAAGAAAATGGATAAGGATAGATTTAGACAAGGTTTAGGTGATGTCGTAGAGTCTTATCATCAAGTTGCAGACAGATTAGGTATGAATATAGAAACTTGACTAAATTAGTCAGGTATTTATAATTCACTCCGTGAGACTAACTACAAAAAGTAGATATGCTGTCAGCGCACTTACAGAACTAAGTTTTTTGCAAGTCTCAGGACCTGTATCTTTAAGTGATATTTCAGCAAATCAAAATATTGAATTAACTTATCTTGAACAGATATTCAGGAAGTTAAGAATTGCCGGTATTGTAAAGAGCATTAGAGGAAGAAATGGTGGTTATTTGTATGCTAAGGATCCATCAGATATCTCTATAAGAGATGTTATGCATGCTGTCGATGAAGTTCTTGATGCGACTAAATGCGCAGGAACTTCTGCATGCCACAACGGCAAAAAGTGTAGCACTCATGATTTGTGGCACGAATTAAATATTTTAGTTGAAGATTATTTAGAAAAAATAACAATTGAAAGCCTTGTAGAAACTAACAACAGTCCATATATAGAGGTTAAAGAGATAAATTAGATGAGCACACAATCTACAATTTATTTAGACTACGCATCAACAACTCCTGTTGATCCTAGAGTTGCATCTAAAATGATGGAATTTTTAACTCCTGAAGGTGAGTTTGGTAACCCTGCATCTCGTTCACACCGATTTGGTTGGAAGGCAGATGAAGCTGTCGAAGAAGCTAGATCTCACGTTGCAAATTTAGTAAATTGTGACCCAAGAGAAATTGTATGGACGTCTGGAGCCACAGAAGCAGATAATCTTGCTATAAAAGGTGTTGCTAGATTTTATAAATCTAAAGGCAATCACATTATCACTTCAAAAATTGAACATAAAGCAGTTTTAGATCCTTGCAGACAGTTAGAAAGAGAGGGCTTTGAAGTAACTTATTTAGACCCAGATGAAAAAGGTGTTATAAGTCCTAACGCTGTTAAATCTGCAATTAAAGATAACACCGTATTAGTATCAATAATGCACATTAATAATGAGCTTGGAACTCTAAATGACATAGCAAAGATTGCAGAAGTTACAAGAGAGAATAAAATATTTTTCCATGTTGATGCTGCACAAAGCACAGGTAAGGTAGAAATTGATCTTGAAAAAACATCAGTTGATTTAATGTCTTTTTCGGCTCACAAAACATACGGACCAAAAGGTGTTGGAGCGTTATATGTCAGAAGAAAGCCAAGAGTTCGATTGGAAGCATTAATTCATGGAGGTGGTCACGAAAGAGGAATGAGATCTGGTACATTGGCAACTCATCAAATAGTTGGCATGGGTGAAGCATTTCGTTTAGCTCATAAAGAAATGAAAGAAGACCACAAAAAAATATCTAAATATCACGAAAAATTTTTGAAAAAAGTAAAAGAAATTGATCACGTATACATAAATGGAGATCTTAATAATAAAGTTCCAAATATATTGAATATCAGTTTTAATTTTGTTGAAGGCGAATCCTTAATTATGGGACTAAAAGATATTGCAGTGTCTTCTGGCTCTGCATGCACTTCAGCAAGTCTTGAGCCTTCATATGTACTCAGAGCTCTGGGAAGAAAAGATGAGTTGGCTCATAGTTCAATTAGATTTTCTTTTGGAAGATTTACCAATGATAACGATGTTAATAGTACACTGGACATTCTTGGAAATGTTGTACATAGACTAAGAGAACTCTCTCCATTATGGGAAATGCATCTAGATGGAATCGATCTAGATACAGTTGAATGGAATGCACACTAGGAGAAACTTATGGCATATAGTAAAAAAGTAGTAGATAAATTTGAAAATACACTAAACAATCCGGAAGCTTTCAAAGTTGGAAGATTTGATCCTAAAGACGCTAATGTAGGAACAGGCATGGTTGGAGCACCAGCTTGCGGTGATGTAATGAAGTTACAAATTAAATGTGAACCAAAAGGAAACACACATGTTATAAAAGATGTAAAGTTCAAAACCTATGGTTGTGGTTCTGCCATCGCATCATCAAGTGAGTTAGTTGAAATGTTAATAGGCAAAACACTTGAGGAAGCAAAGGCAATTAAAAATGTAGAAATAGTTGATGCACTTGAACTTCCTCCGATAAAAATCCATTGCTCAGTTTTGGCAGAGGATTCTATTAGACAAGCAATCGAAGATTACGAAGCAAAACAATAAAATTTATGAAAACTTTTAATTCCTCACAATTAAACTTTTCTGATAGCGCTATTCAACATTTTAATAAAGTGTTAAAAGAAAGAGGCAAAGGAATAGGAATTAAATTAGGTATTAAAAAAGCAGGCTGTTCTGGTTACGAATATACCTTCGATTTTGTTGATGAGCAATCTCCTGACTATATGACTTTTGAAAAAGATGGATGCAAAGTTTTTGTCGACCCTGAGAGTTTCTCCTTTCTAAAGGGTAGCTTAATAGAATACGTTGATGATGGACTAAATCAAGGCATTAAGTTCGTAAACCCTAACGCCAAAGCAGTATGTGGCTGTGGCGAAAGTTTCACTATTTAGACAATGGCAAAAATAAAAATATGGCCTCACGAGGACATATGTCCTGATGGTGCTGAAATAGAATCTTTACCAGATGAATCGATCTGTGAGGCAGCACTTAGAAATAACATAAAAATTGAACATGCATGTGAAATGTCTGCAGCATGTACAACCTGCCACTGTATTGTAAGAAAAGGTTTTGAAAACTTAGAAGAAGCAGGTGATATTGAAGAAGATTTGTTGGACAAAGCATGGGGCTTAGAGCAGACATCTAGATTAAGTTGTCAGGCCATTCCTCCAGATGACGAGGAAATTGAGATAGAGTTGCCAAAATATAATATCAACATGGTTTCGGAAGATCACTAATGCAAGATCTTGATTGGCTAGATGTTCTTGATATAGCAATTGAGCTAAATGATAAATTCCCTGAGATTGATCCTCAATGGATTAGCTTTCCGGATCTGCATAAAAAAGTTTGCAATCTTGACAATTTTGAAGGCGATCCGGATAAATCTAATGAAAAAATTCTTGAAGCCATTCAGATGCATTGGATAGAAGAATATCAATAACTTTAATATAATATCGACTTATTTTTGAGGACTATTAATATGTCAATCGAACGAACACTATCAATTATCAAACCCGACGCAGTTGGTAAGAATGTTATTGGAAAAATAATCTCAAGATTTGAAGATAATAATCTTTACCTTGTTGCTGGTAAATTAATACACTTATCGGATGAAATGGCATCAGGTTTTTATGCTGAGCATGAAGGTAAACCATTTTTCAATGATTTAAAAAAATTTATGACTTCAGGCCCGGTGTTTGTCCAAGTGCTTGAAGGTGAAAATGCTGTTCAAAAAAATAGAGATTTGATGGGGAGCACCGATCCTACGGAAGCTGCCTCAGGAACAATTAGAGCTGATTTTGCAAAAAGCATTGATGCAAATGCTGTCCATGGATCGGATTCCATAGAGAGTGCTAAAAGGGAGATTGAGTATTTCTTTAATATCGAAGAAATATTGAATAAGTAAGTTGTCAAAAAAAATTAATCTTTTGGGTTACTCATTTGAGTCACTCAAAGTTTTTTTCTTCAATTTGGGTGAGCCTGAATATAGAGCCAAGCAACTACTTAGCTGGATTCATCAAAAGGGCGTCATAGATTTTGATTTAATGACAGATTTTAATAAAGACTTAAGAAATAAGTTAAAGTCTTTATCTATAATTAAGCCTCCAGAGATTCATAAAGTATATTTATCTGAAGAAGGCACTAAAAAATA
The DNA here is from genome assembly GCA_902630885.1 of uncultured SAR86 cluster bacterium. Taxonomy (GTDB): domain Bacteria; phylum Pseudomonadota; class Gammaproteobacteria; order Magnimaribacterales; family D2472; genus SAR86A. The sequence goes on from CACOWI010000001.1 coordinate 117,132, forward strand.
TTTAATCAAACTTGATTCAGGATCAATTATAGAGATGGTAATAATTCCTGAAAAAAATCGAAGAACATTATGTGTTTCATCTCAAGCAGGTTGCGCCCTGCAGTGCTCTTTTTGTGCAACAGGAGCTCAGGGATTTGATCAAGATTTAAGTAGTGATGAAATAGTCGGACAATTATGGCTAGCAAATTTTAATAAAGATAATAGTAAATCCATTACAAATGTTGTTTTTATGGGCATGGGCGAGCCGCTCTTAAATTATGAAGCCGTTATAGAATCAGCAAAAATCATGAAACATCAAAATTCATATGGATTATCTAAAAAAAGAATAACAATAAGTACGTCTGGAATAGCTCCAAAAATTAATAAACTCTCAGAAGATATTGATGTTTCACTTGCGATATCACTGCATGCTCCTGATGATAAGTTAAGAGATCAGATTGTTCCAATTAACAAAAAATATCCTATTAATTCATTAATGCAGGCATGCAAAGATTACCTAAATAACTTCGAATCTAAAAAAAACATTACTATGGAATATATAATGATTGATGGGGTTAATGATTCAATGAATCATGCTAAAAAATTAGCAGCTTTGTTATCAAATATCTCTTGTAAGATAAATTTAATTCCTTTTAACAGCTTTAAAGGTTCTGACTATAAACGCTCCAAGAATAGTTCAATGAAATCTTTTAAAAACTATCTGATGAGTAAGGGATTTATCACAACTTTGAGAGTTACAAGGGGTGATGGGGTAGATGCTGCATGCGGCCAATTGGTAGGAGAACTCTCTAATACAATTAAAGGAAAAAATATAATCAAACATAAATCTATATAATGACAGATGAACTAAAATCAGCAAATTCAGTAAAAACAGGAAAGAAATTTGCTGAAAGGCGAAATGAAATCGGCTTCACGATCGATAAGGTTTCAGAAATATTATTTGTTAACAAAGATTATTTAATTGCAATTGAAAAAGGAAATTATAGTATTTTTCCAAGTGAGTCTTTTGCAAAAGCATATTTTAAAAAGTACAAAAAGTTTTTAAATATCTCACCTGAGTTTCCTGATCTATTTAATCAACAAAAAGAAAAAAAACATAAGAAAATTTCTAATGAAATCGCTTTTGAAAATAATTTTGACTTCATTATCAAAAATATAAACATAATTATTGTTTTAACCTTGGTAGTGGGTATCGGAATTTATTATTTCTTATCAAATACCGAATCAATTTCTGATGATGTACCTCAAAAAAGTATTAAAAGTGAATATCTCTCTGAAATTGTTCAAGATGTTAATAATAAAAATAAAGATCTAATTAGTAATTCTGAAAAAATAGACAATAATCTAATCCTAGAATTTTATGGTGAATCATGGATTGAGTTGTATAAAGAAAATGAGCTTATCGAGGCGCAAATATTTTCAAATGGAGATATTTATCAACGCAAGATTGAAATGCCTTTTAAAATAATTGTTGGTAATGCCGATTCTGTTAAAGGAACATATAATAGTATTAATATTGATTTTATGACTAATGCTAATAGACTAACTAGAGTAAACACTATTTATTTTCCGAATGACTGACTGGATTAAAAGAAAGAAAACCAAAGTCTTAAATGTTGGCAATGTTCCTGTTGGTGGCAACAATCCAATTTCTATCCAATCTATGACAAATACAAACACTTGTGATGAGGTTTCAACTATAAAACAAATTAAAGATCTTGAAGCTGCTGGTGCAGATATTGTAAGAGTTTCTGTTCCAGGATTTGATGAAGCAAAGGCATTCAAAAAGATAAAAAATGCCGTAAACGTGCCACTGGTTGCTGACATTCATTTTGATTACAAAATTGCTTTAGAGGTTGCTGATTCTGCTGATTGCCTGCGAATAAATCCTGGTAATATTGGTAAAGAGGATAGGGTAAAAGAAGTTATAAGTGCAGCAATTGATAATGATGTTCCTATAAGGGTGGGTGTTAATGCTGGTTCACTAGAAAAAGATCTTCAAAAAAAATATGGTGAGCCAAATGCTGATGCTCTAGTGGAGTCAGCACTTAGACATGTTGATATTCTTGATAAATTCAATTTTGAAAATTACAAAATGAGTCTCAAGGCATCAAATATCGAGATGACTGTAGATGCATACAGAAAAATTTCAAATATTATTGATCAACCTCTTCATCTTGGAATCACAGAGGCTGGTAGTTATAGAGCTGGGACGGTAAAGTCATCTATCGGAGTTGGAATGCTTTTATCAGAGGGAATTGGAGATACTATTCGTATTTCTTTAGCATCTGACCCTGTAGACGAAATCAAAATTGGATGGGATATCTTAAAAAGTCTTAATTTAAGAAGTAGGGGAGTTAAAATTGTTGCGTGTCCAAGTTGTTCTCGCCAAAATTTTAATGTCATTGAAGTTGTTAACGAACTAGAACAAAGATTAGAAGATATTTCTGATGATATAGAAGTTGCTATTATTGGTTGTTATGTCAATGGTCCTGGGGAGAGTAAAGCTGCGAACATTGGATTAACTGGAGCAAGTCCTAATAATCTTTTATATGTTGATGGTACACCAAATAAAAAAATCTCTAATCAAGATCTTGTAAACGAACTTGAAGAGCAAGTAAGATCAAAAATTTCAAAACAAAAGATTGAATCTGAAAAGATCATTTTAAGAAGCTGACATGAAACAGATTAATTCTTTGACTGGAATGGCTGATTTGATTGAGGATAAGTCTAAACCAGATGAATTAGCTATCAAAGTATTTCATACTGAAGAAACTCTTAAAAAAATTTTTAAAAGTTTTGCGATGTCTGAAATTAGAACACCTGCCTTAGAAAGCACTAATCTTTTTAAAAGATCAGTTGGTGATACTTCAGATATAGTCAATAAAGAGCTTTACACTTTTTCAGATAAAAATGATAAAAGTATAACTTTGAGACCTGAAGGAACAGCAAGCGTAATCAGATCAATCGTCGAAAAAAAATTAGATGGGGAAACTCATAAATTATGGTATATGGGACCGATGTGGAGGTATGAAAGACCTCAGAAAGGGAGATTCAGGCAATTTTATCAGGCTGGTGTAGAAATTTTGGGTTACCCAGAAGGTACCTCAGAATTTGAAATGATATCTTTAGTATGTGAGCTTAATAGAAAATTACTTATTAAAAAACCGCTTATCAGAATTAATCATCTTGGAGACTCAGAGACAAAAAAATTATTTTGTGATGCGCTTGTAAAATATCTGACACCAATGAAATCAGATTTAGATGAAAAAGACATGCAAAGGTTAGATAACAATCCATTGAGAATTTTAGATTCAAAAAATCCGAAGACTCAAGAGATCTTAAATAAAGCACCATCAATTTCAGAGTACTTACCTAATGGTGCAAAAGAATTATTAAGATCTATACAAGAATTATTTTCCGACAAATGTGAAATTGAAATTGATTATAATTTAGTAAGAGGTTTAGATTATTATACTGGTTTTGTATTTGAAGCTATTTCTGCTGAATTGGGTGCTCAAGATGCATACTTAGGTGGAGGTAGATATGATAATTTATGTTTACAGCTTGGTGGCAAAAGTCTTCCAGCAATAGGAATGGCTATTGGAATTGAAAGGCTAGCTTTAATTTCAAATCAAAAGTATAAAAATAATACTTTAGTTTCTTTCATAATTATTTCTAGCAATTCTGAATCAAAAGCATATAAAATAGCGCACGAACTAAGATCGATTAATAATAATATCGATATTGATGTCCAGTTATCTCAAGGAAGCCTAAAATCCAAGCTGAGAAGGGCTAATAAAGATGGGGCATCATATGCATTCATAGTAGGAGATGAAGAGATAAAATCAAAAACAGTGGTTGTAAAGCCATTAAATGATAAGGATACAGAACAATCTGTGATGAAGTTAAAAGAAATTCAAAAGTTCATCGAAAATTTGAGTTAGGACTTTAATATGAACAATATATATGAAAATAATATGAGATTTGTACCAGTTCTTAAATTTATCGATAAGTACAAAAATGTTCTTATTTTGGTAGCAGTTTTACTAGTGGGCTCTATTGCTTATTTTGTTATTGATAACCAAATAGAGAAAAATAAATCTGAACAAGCATCCATAGTTTATAAAGAATGGCTTCAAGAAATTTCACAAGAAAATCCTAATAACGTTAATCTAAATAAGTTACTTGATAGATTTTTAAATGATTTTAAGAATACCGGGTATACTCAGTTAGCATTATTGAGTAAAGCAAATCTTGACGCAAAATTAAATGACTATGAAGAGTCTTTAGATAATTTCAAGAAACTTATTCAAATAACTGACGGCTTTAGCGGAAATAAAATTTATAACAAAATTGCCAGAGTAAGTGCTGCAAGATTACTTCTTTCAATGGACAAATTTGATGATGCCTTAAGCATGATTGATGTATATTCTTCGTCAGACACAAACGGATATATTCATGAACTAACTGGAGATATATTACTGCAACAAGATAAGATTGATTTAGCTATTTCACAATATAAAAAAGCTGAAAAAAAATATAATGATGAATCATCAAGAACAATAATTTCTATGAAGATTTCAAATATTAATTTATAAAATGCTTACTTTAAGAAAAACAAATCTATCAATACTATGTTCAATTGCTCTTTTAAGCTCTTGCTCTTCAATGGATGGTTTAAGATTTTGGAAAAGTGATGAGATAGATCCTGATGAACCTAAAGAGCTTGTTGCTTTTTCAGATCAGCAAAGTATTGGAATTGAATGGAAAAAATCGTTTAAAGGTGAAAATGAGATTGGCAACTTTTTACCAGACTTTAGTTCTCAGGATCTCTTTTTTAGTGATGCATCCGGTAATGTATCATCAATCAATGCATCTACTGGAGAAAAAAATTGGTCTGTTGAACTTAACTTTTTAGCATCTGGTACAGCAGCAGGATTCGGTATGGTAGTTGTTGCAGACATTGATGGAAATGTCATAGCACTCGATCAAATAGATGGATCAAAATTATGGTCTTCAAATGTAAAGGGTGAGATTCTTAGTAAGGTAGCAATTGATGCAAGAGTAGTTGTTGTAAAAACAGGCTCAGGTGAGCTTTTAGGTCTTGATAACAAAAATGGTCAAATTCTTTGGTCTTACAGATCAAAATTACCTCTTCTAACGGTTAGAGGAAGCAGTAGTCCAGTAATTGTTGATGATTTGGTTTATGTTTCTTTTGATAACGGCAGACTGGGTGTGTTTGAATTGAATTCAGGATTTCAAGTCTGGGATGGAGCAATTTCTTATGTTAGAGGAGTATCTGAGCTAGAAAATCTAATAGACTCTGATAGCAGTCCTGTTATAGATGGCGGTCTAATATATACAACAAACTATCAAGGCAATTTAAATATATTTGATACGGCTCAAAAAAGATCTGTTTGGAGTTATGAAACTTCATCATTTTACTCGCCAATAGTTTCTAGAGGTATGTTAACGGTCGTTGAAGCAGATTCAGGCATTAGAACTTTTGCCTTAAAGACATTACAAGAATCATGGATCAATGACGAGTATCTAAATAGAGATTTATCAAATGCTGTCAGCTTTAAAGGTAATTTAGTAGTTGGTGATTTCGAAGGTTATGTTCATATAATTGATATACTCAATGGTAGAACTGTCGGTAGAAAAAAAATTTCCAGAAAGCCAATTAAATCAATATTTAGCAGAAGTGACAGCTTATACGTTATAGATGAAGCCTTTAATCTTCATTCAATTAACATATAAAATGAACTTAAAAAATGTTTACTTCAATAGCAATAATAGGGCGACCTAACGTAGGAAAATCAACCTTATTTAATAAGCTTACAAAATCAAGAGACGCAATTGTTTCAAATCACCCCGGACTTACTAAAGATAGAAACTATGGCTTTTTTAATCTAAAAAATAAAAAGGCACTTTTAGTAGATACTGGAGGAATTGCAAAAGGTGATGATGAAATTAAAGAGGCCATTTCAAATCAGGCTTGGATAGCCGTTGAAGAATCAGAAATTATTATATTCTTGTTAGATGGCTCAGAAAATTTGAGTAATATTGATTTTGAAATTATTTCAAAGTTAAGAAAATTAAATAAACAATATATCACTGTCATTAATAAAATTGACAAAAAATCTGACGTTTCTATTAAAGAAGATCTTAGAAAAAGGGGAATTAGCAACTATTTAGAAATTAGTGCTGAACACTCAAGAAATTTAAACAAAATAAAATCAGAGCTAGAAAGAAGTTCAACAAAATCACTTGTAGAATTTCCTGAGGGTAAAAGAGTTGCTATTCTTGGAAGGCCAAATGCAGGTAAATCAACATTTATTAATAAATTAATAAATGAAGATAGGTTGATAGTAAGTGAAATTGCTGGAACTACGATTGATGCAATAAGTATTCCTTTTAATTTTAATAACGAAGAATTTATTTTAATTGATACGGCTGGAATTCGAAAAGGTTACAAAAATAATAATAAAGTTGAATATTTTTCATTTGTAAGAGCAATGCATGCTATTGAACAAAGCGATATTGTAATTTTTATATGCGATATTAATGAGGGAGTTGTTGATCAAGATATGAAAATACTCAATATGATCATTGATAGCGGTAAACCAATACTTTTTGCATTAAATAAAACTGATTTAGTTTCAAATAAAGATCTAAAAATAAAATATCTTTCAAAAAAAATGCAATCCGAATTTATGAATAATATTGAACAAGTTGAAATATCTGCATTAAAAAAGAAAGGCTTTAGAAAGGTTTTTAGTCTAGTTAACAAGATTATTAGAAAATCAAAAAAGAATTTTACAACGTCAATGCTCAACAGATTATTAGAAAAATTTATAGCAACAAATCCGCCACCATCAGCATCCGGTAGACAAATTAAGTTTAAGCATGTTCATTTTGGGGGCACACATCCAACTACGCTTGTCATTCATTCAAATCAAGATAAAAAAATTCCAAAAAATTACCGTAAATATTTAGAAAATTCATTTAGAGCTGAACTAGGCTTGAAAAGTATTCAGCTCAAGATTATTTTTAGAAAATCTGATAATCCTTTTGAAGGAAAGAAAAACAAACTATCTGAAAGGCAAGTCAAGAAAAGAAAACGCTTAATTACTTACAATAAGAAGAATAAAAAATAACTCTATTATTAGATAATAAGTAATTTGATTAGAAAATCTGCTGTATAATCAATGCTAATAATTAATTATTGAAATTTGTAATTAAGCACACAATGCAAGAAAGACCAGTATATCTTGACCTAACGAAGATTAGGTTACCCATGTCAGCATTTATATCGATTACTCATCGATTATCTGGCATGTATGTTTTTTTTATTACTTTGCCGCTAATTTTGCATATTATTAATAAAACAACATCGTCAAAATCAGAATACGAAAAAATTTTAGTTGATATTACATCGATCTCATTTTTTTCATTTTTTGTTTTTATCAGCATTGCAGTGCTCTGGTATCATGTTTTAACAGGTGTACGGCACTTGATTATGGATTTTTTTCATATCGGTGAATCTTTAACTGGCTCTCATTATTCGTCTATTTTTACAGTTATACTTTGGTCATTAACTTCTCTTATTTTGTTTGGATATCTTTTTGTATTATGAGGGGCTCATTAATTTGGAATTCTCAAAGATATAGTTCTCTGATAATTCTTTGTTACTTAGTTTATATTGCAAGTTTTATAATCTCTCAAGATGAAATTAATTTTTTTTCATGGTCGAATTTTTTTCTTTCATTTGAAGTAAGATTCTTAACGTCATTTATATTCATAATGATTGTTGTCCACGCCTATATTGGATTATGGACAGTTGGAACGGATTATTTAACATCTAGGACTCTTGGTTTTCTTAATAAATCTATTGCAAAAAGGGCAAAACTAATGAGAAATACCTATTTTTTTACCTTTGGATTCCTAGGAATAGTTTATTTAAGCTCAATTTTGTATATAATATGGTTATAAATAATAATGATATATAATTATAAAGTTTATGAATAATATATTTACCAACAATATTAAAAAGATCGAATTCGACGCATTAATTGTTGGTGGAGGTGGCTCAGGCATGCGAGCATCACTTGAGTTAGCAAAATCTGGTTTAAAAACGGCTGTAGTATCCAAAGTATTTCCAACAAGATCTCATACTGTTTCAGCACAAGGTGGAATTACCTGTGCAATAGCTAGCGCTGATCCAAACGATGATTGGAGATGGCACATGTATGACACTGTAAAAGGTGCAGATTTTATTGGAGACCAAGACGCGATTGAATATTTATGCTCTGAAGGTCCAAAAGCAGTATTTGAATTGGAGCATATGGGTTTACCATTCTCAAGATTTGAAAATGGAAGAATTTATCAGAGGCCATTCGGCGGCCAATCTAAAGATTTTGGAAAAGGTGGTCAAGCTGCTAGAACATGTGCAGCTGCTGACAGAACAGGACATGCTCTTCTTCATACGTTGTATCAGAATAATGTTAAAGAAGGCACGAACTTTCTGAATGAATGGTTTGCTGTTGATCTTGTAAAAAATTCTAAAGATCAGGTCACAGGAGTTATTGCATTCTCTATTGAAAATGGCGAAGTTGCATATCTAAAAGCTCAAGCAACTGTTCTTGCTACTGGTGGAGCTGGAAGAATATATGCATCCACTACAAATGCTCTTATAAATACTGGAGATGGTTTAGCAATGGCACTAAGAGCAGGATTTCCAGCACAAGATATGGAAATGTGGCAATTTCATCCAACCGGAATATACGGTGCTGGCTCATTGGTTACTGAAGGTTGCAGAGGTGAAGGCGGCTTCTTGATCAATAAAGATGGCGAAAGATTTATGGAGAGATATGCACCAAATGTGAAAGATTTGGCTGGAAGAGATGTTGTAGCAAGATCAATGGTTCTTGAAATACTTGAGGGTAGAGGTTGTGGTGAAAACAATGATCATATATACCTAAAACTTGATCATCTTGGTGCTGAAGTTTTAAATTCCAAGTTGCCAGGTATTTGTGAATTATCAAGAACCTTTGCTCATGTAGATCCAGTTTATGAACCAATACCTGTGGTACCAACTTGTCATTATATGATGGGAGGAACTCCTACGAATATTTCTGGCCAGGCATTTTCTAGAATTAATGATCAAGATTATTTAATACCAGGACTTTTCTCAGCAGGAGAGGCTGCATGTGTTTCTGTGCATGGAGCAAATAGATTAGGAGGCAATTCATTATTAGACCTAGTTGTTTTTGGAAGAGCAACTGGAAAACATATTCAAAGTGAACTGAAATCTGGTGGCGGTGTCGAATCTGCAACAAAAAGTGATATTGATAATTCACTAGAAAGATTGAATAAATTAAATGAATCATCAAATGGATTTGATCCTGCTGATGTTAAGAAAGAACTACAAGAATGCATGCAAAATTATTTTGGTGTATTTAGAAGAGGAGAATTTATGCAGAAAGGCTTAGATCAACTCAATGAACTAAAAGAAAAAGTAGATAATCTCCATCTAAAAGATAAAAGTGATGCTTTTAATACAAGCAGAGTTGAAGCAATTGAATTACAAAATTTATTTGAGGTTGCTGAATCAACAGCAGTATCAGCATTTAAAAGAACTGAAAGTAGAGGCGCGCATGCCAGAGACGATTATCCTGATAGGGATGACGAAAATTGGTTATGTCATACAATTTATGATCCGATCACTAAAGAAGTTTCAAAACGTGGTGTTAATTTCGAACCAAATAAGGTCGAAGCTTTTCCACCAAAAGTTAGGACATATTAATGTTTGGTAATAAATTACAAGTTAATTTGTATAGATATAATCCTGAAGAGGATAAGTTTCCTTACATGAAAAAATATGTAATTGAGAAGCCTAAAAGAGATATTATGATCTTAGATCTTTTGCATTTACTAAAAGAGGAAGATCAGTCGATTTCATACAGAAGATCATGTAGAGAGGGGGTTTGTGGTTCAGATGGTATGAACATTAATGGTAAAAACGGTCTTGCATGTATCACACCAATCTCATCTGTAGTAAAAAGAAATAAGATAGAACTTAGACCGCTTCCTGGATTACCTGTGATTAGAGATTTAGTTGTTGATATGACTGAGTTTTATGCCCAATATGAAAAAATAAAACCTTTTCTTCAAAATGAAACAACTGCGCCAGAGCAAGAAAGACTTCAGTCTCCTGAAGAAAGAGATAAGTTGGATGGTCTCTATGAATGTATTTTATGTGCATGTTGTTCAACAAGCTGTCCTTCTTTTTGGTGGAATCCTGATAAATTTGTTGGTCCGGCAGCACTTCTTCAAGCATATAGATTTTTAGCGGATTCAAGAGATTTAAAAACTGAAGAAAGGCTTGAAGCACTCTCTGATCCTTTTAGTGTTTATAGATGTCACGGAATAATGAATTGTGTAAATGTTTGTCCAAAAGGTCTTAATCCTAATAAAGCAATTGGTGAAATAAAATCGATGTTACATAAAAATAAAAAGGATATAATTGTCACTGACGGGGTATAACAAAGACAACAAAATACAAAATGACAATATCAATGAAGGAGCTTTGGGGGAGCTCACATGTCTCAGCAGGACACGCAGCTTATCTAGAAAGTTTGTATGAAACTTTTATAAATAACCCTGAAAATCTATCAAAAGAATGGTTTGATTTTTTTACTAATCTTCCAAAAAATTCTAACTCCAATGGAGAAATATCCCACCAGGAGATAATTAAAGAATTTAAAAACCTCTCAAGAGCAAAGGTATCAAATACTGGCAAAGAAGCTTTAGATGAAAGGCAAGGAAAAGTTATTAGATTAATTCAGTCGTATAGAAATAGAGGTCATCTAAAAGCAAGTCTCGATCCTCTGGGTATGATGGAAAGAAGAGTTATAGAAGATTTAAATATTGAGTTTCACGGTTTGTCGCATGATGATTTAGATCAAGAGTTTTATACAGATACTTTTACGGAATCAAATAAACTTACTTTAAGAGAAATTATAAATAGACTTGAAGATGTTTATTGTGGAAATATTGGAATTGAGTGCAATCATATTCTTGATTCAAGTGAAAGAAGGTGGTTTCAAAGGAAGTTTGAATCAAAATTAACTGAATATAGTTTTAGTGCTGATGAAAAACTTAATATTTATGAAAGACTTAATTCTGCTGAGGGTCTTGCAAAGTATTTGTCTGCAAAATATCCAGGTATGAAAAGATTCGGAATTGATGGAGCTGAAGCATTAGTTCCACTTGTTGAAAGCGTTATTCAAAACTGCGGATCAATGGGAGCTACACAAATTTGTTTTGGGATGGCACACAGGGGAAGGTTAAACCTTCTTGTAAATGTTTTGGGTAAACTTCCATCAGAGCTATTCTCTGCTTTTGATGAAGATACTGAATTGGAGGGAGCATCTACAGGAGATGTGAAATATCATCTAGGTTTTTCATCTAACTTTGAAACACCTGGTGGTGAAGTTCATGTCTCACTTTTTAATAATCCGTCTCACTTAGAGATTGTAGATCCAGTAGTAATTGGATCTGTTCGAGCAAGACAGGATCGAATTGGAGATAAAGATAGATCAAATGTCGTCCCAATTTTACTTCATGGAGATGCTTCTTTTTCAGGACAAGGAGTTGTCATGGAATCGCTTCAAATGTCACAGACTAGAGGATTCAATGTTGGCGGAACAATTCATATTATTGTTAATAATCAAATTGGATTCACAACTAGTAACATTAATGATTCAAGATCAACTGACTATTCATCTGATGTAGCCAAGATTATTCAGGCTCCTGTTATACATGTAAATGGAGACGATCCAGAAATGGTTGTCAATGCAGCAAAAATTGCATGTAAGTACAGAAATAAATTTAAGAAAGATATAGTTATAGATTTATTTTGTTACCGAAGAAGAGGACACAACGAAGCGGACGATCCTTCTGCAACTCAACCTTTAATGTATAACAAAATTTCAAAACATCCATCTGTTCTTAGTCAATATGAAAAATATTTAATTGACAATGGAGTATTAACATCTGAAGAGGCAAAAAAAATTAAAGGTGATTACAGAAAATCTTTAGAAGGTGGAGAAAGTGTTGCAAAAAATTTAGCAAAAAATCCTAATGACCAACTTTGGTTTGATTGGGAGCCATATATGGATGTTAAGTGGTGGCCAAAAGTTGATACAAAGTTTAATGAAAACAGCTTTAAAAAACTTGGTAAGGATATTTGCAAAGTACCAAAATCATTTAATCTAGGATCACAAGCAAAAAAAATATTTGATGATAGATTAAAAATGAATAACGGAGAAATCCCCCTTAATTGGGGATTTGCTGAAAGTATGGCTTATGCGACTCTTTTGAAAGAGGGCTACCCAATCAGACTAACAGGCCAAGATGTAAGAAGAGGGACATTTTCACATAGGCATGCCTGCGTTTTTGATTCAAAGACTGGCATGGGTCACATACCTTTATCAGATATAGCAGAAAAAAATAAATCAAAATTTGACATATATGACTCGCTTCTATCAGAGGAGGCAGTTTTGGCATTTGAATACGGATATTCTGCAACTTGGCCAAGCGGTCTTGCTATATGGGAGGCTCAGTTTGGTGATTTTGCAAATGGTGCTCAAGTTGTAATTGATCAGTTTATAGTATCTGCCCAACATAAATGGGAGAGATTGTCCGGCCTTGTTATGCTTTTACCACATGGATATGAAGGTCAAGGACCTGAACATAGCAGTGCAAGAATTGAAAGATTTTTACAACTTTGTGCATCTGAAAATATTCAAGTTTGTGTGCCAAGTTCGCCTAAGCAAATTTATCATTTATTAAGAAGACAAGCGATAAGAAAAATGAGAACACCTCTTGTAGTAATATCACCAAAAAGTTTACTCAGAAATCCATTGGCTGTGTCTAGCATTGATGAATTAACAAATGGAACCTTTGACTGCGTAATTGATGATGATATTAAAAAACCAGAGGCTGTGAAAAGATTAATTCTTTGTTCGGGTAAAGTTTTTTATGATTTATCAGAAAAAAGAAAAAATGAAAAACGTGATGACATTGCCATTATAAGAATAGAACAACTATACCCATTCCCATATGATGATCTTGAAGAAATCCTAACAAAGTATCAAAATGTAAAAGAATTTATTTGGTGTCAGGAAGAGCCTTTAAATCAAGGAGCGTGGTTTAGCCATAGACACAGAATTCAAAGAGTTTTAGATAGACTTGGAGATGATATTGAGGTTAGTTTGATAAGTAGACCAGCTGCTGCAGCACCAGCAGTTGGATTAATGAAACTTCATCTCCAACAGCAAGAGCAGTTAGTAAATGAGGCAATTGTTAAATGAGCATAAAAATTAAAGCACCTACTTTTCCAGAATCAGTAGCTGATGGAACAATTGCGAACTGGGTTAAAAAAGAAGGAGACAATGTCAGTCAAGATGATGTCATTGCAGAGATTGAGACTGATAAGGTTGTTCTTGAAGTTATAGCTCAATCTGATGGAAAAATATCAAAAATAATTAAAGACGAAGGTGAGATTGTTCAAAGCTCTGAGGTTATTGGAGAGTTTGATGAACTATCAGATATATCAGAAGTAAAAGAGAAAATTGAAGAGAAAGTTGAAGAAAAGGTTCAAGATAAAAAAGAACAAAAAAAAGAAGAGTCCCCTGATAAGACAGAAAATGTAAGAAAAATTGGCCCTGCAGCTAAAAAGATTATTTCAGAGGAAAATATAGACTCCAACGAAATAAAATCATCTGGAAAAGGCAATCGAATAACAAAAGCAGATGTTATTAATCATATGAACTCTAAGAATGAAGAGAGCTCAGCCGTTATCAGTTCTTCTTTTAATGATGATAGGCCAGAAAAGCGTGTGCCAATGTCAAGGTTAAGATCAACAATTGCTAAAAGACTAGTATCAGTTAAACAAGAAACAGCAATGCTAACAACTTTTAATGAGGTTGATATGTTGCCTATTAAAGAATTAAGGTCAAAATATGGAACAGAATTTGAGAAAGAGCATGGGGTAAAACTTGGATTTATGGGATTTTTTGTGATTGCTGCAGTTCAGGCACTTAAAAAATTTCCTGTAGTAAATGCATCTATAGATGGTGATGATATTGTTTATCACGGTTTTCAAGATATTGGTGTTGCAGTTTCCACAGACAGAGGTCTTGTTGTCCCAGTAATTAAAGATGCGGATACAAAATCACTTCCAGAGATTGAAAAATCAATTCTTGAATATTCTGATAAGGCAAGAAACGGCAAGCTTTCAATAGATGAAATGCAAGGAGGAACTTTTACTATTTCAAATGGAGGTATATTTGGATCACTGCTTTCAACACCTATTTTGAATGCGCCACAAACAGCTATATTGGGAATGCATGCAATCCAAGAAAGACCAGTAGCGATAAATGGCGAGGTTGTTATAAGACCAATGATGTATCTTGCTATGAGTTATGATCACAGATTGCTTGATGGAAAAGAGGCTGTAACCTTTTTGGTATCAATCAAAGAGCAGTTAGAATCTCCAGAGAGATTGTTATTAAATTTGTAATGTTTTGAATATGTTTGATGTAGTTGTCATAGGAAGCGGTCCAGCAGGATATGTTGCTGCAATAAGAGCCTCTCAGCTAGGTCTTAAGACTCTATGTATTGAAGAATTATCAAATGACAAAGGTAAGCCAAATTTTGGTGGAACATGTCTTAATGTTGGTTGTATCCCCTCAAAATCACTTTTGGATTCATCTCATAGATACTATGAGGCTAAAAAAAATTTGAGTGATCATGGCATTCAACTTGAAAACGTTAAGCTAGATCTAAAAACAATGATGAAACGTAAAGACGATATTGTTTCAAAATTAACTGGAGGAATAGACGGTTTATTTTTATCAAATAAAGTAGAAAGTATTTGTGGCACAGGAAGAGTAATTTCAAAAAATATTGTCCAAATCGATAAACCAGATGGCTCAAATGAAAAAGTTGATGCTAAAAATATAATTATTGCTACTGGTTCTGTTCCAATAGAGATCCCATCTGCTACCTTCGGTAATAATATTGTTGATAGTACTGGAGCTCTTGCATTTGAGAGTGTTCCAAAGACATTAGGTGTGGTTGGTGCTGGAATTATTGGTTTAGAGTTAGGAAGTGTTTGGTCAAGACTAGGCTCTGAAGTAACTGTTATAGAGGCATTAGATGATTTTCTGCCAATGACAGATCTTGATATTTCTAAGGATTCTTTAAAAGAATTTAAAAAACAAGGATTGGACATTCAATTAGGTTCAAAGGTCACAAGCACAAAAGAGTTAAAAAATTCAGTAAAAGTTAAATATGAGCAAAAAGGAAATGAAATAGAGGTTGAATTTGATAAATTAATTGTTGCTGTAGGCAGAAAACCAAATTCTGAAAAAGTCCTACCAAAAAATTTAGACATAAAAATTAAAGATGGATTTATAGAAGTTAATGAATATTGCCAAACTTCTGTGGAAAATATTTGGGCTGTAGGAGATGTGGTTAGGGGCCCAATGCTCGCTCATAAAGGCAGTGAGGAAGGCATAATGGTTGCTGACAGAATTGCTAACAAGCATACAAAAGTTAATTATGAATTAGTTCCAAATGTAATATATTCTCATCCTGAGATAGCTTGGGTTGGGAAAACTGAAAATGAATTAAAACTAAATGGAATCAAATATAAAGTTGGCAAATTTCCTTTTGCTGCAAGTGGAAGAGCTCTTGCTGTAGATCAATCGGTAGGTTTTGTTAAAGTACTTTCTGATATTGAAACAGATTCTATACTTGGAGTTCATGTTTTTGGACCTGCAGCAGCTGAAATTGTTCAACAAGCACTAATTTCAATGGAATTTGGATCGAGCGCTGAAGATATTGCACTTACTATGTTCAGTCATCCGACTGTTTCTGAAGCTTTTCATGAGGCGGCTTTGTCAGTGAATAACCAGGCAATTCACATAGGAAATAAAAGATAATGAACCTCCATGAATATCAAGGCAAAGTTTTATTTGCAGAATATAATCTACCCGTTTCAAAAGGAAAAGTTATATTCAGCGCTGACGAAGTAATAGATGCTTGTAATGAAATTGGGGGCTCCAAATGGGTTGTTAAAGCTCAAGTTCATGCAGGTGGAAGAGGGAAATCCGGCGGAGTTGAATTAATTAGTTCTCCTGAAGATGGTATTAAATTTGCAGAAAAGTGGATTGGAAAAAATCTTGTTACTTATCAAACTGATAGCAAGGGACAACCAGTCAATTCAATTTTGGTAGAAGAGTGTACCAACATTGCAAAAGAACTTTATTTGAGTGCTGTAATTGATAGAGAATCTCAAAAAATAGTATTTATTGGCTCTAGTGAGGGTGGAGTTAATATTGAAGATGTTGCAAAAAATATGCCTGAAAAGATTATTTATCAAGGCGTAGTTTTCGGTGATGATTCCCTATCTGATGATGCCTCAAACATAGCACAAGTATTGAAATTAAATGACAGCCAAACCAAACAATTTATACCAATGATAGATAATCTACTAAGATTGTTTGTTGAAAAGGATCTGAGCTTATTAGAAATTAATCCACTTGTTATTACTGAAAATGGAGACCTGCTATGTTTGGATGCTAAAGTAAACATCGATTCAAATGCACTTTTTAGGCAGCCTGAATTAGAAGAAATGTATGATGAATCCCAAGAAGATCCTCAAGAGGCAGAAGCTGCTAGAAATGATTTAAGCTATGTTTCCCTTGATGGAAATATAGGATGCATGGTGAACGGTGCTGGATTGGCTATGGGTACAATGGATACAATAAAATTTTATGGTGGCAACCCTGCAAATTTTCTCGATGTAGGTGGGACTGCAACTCAGGAGAGAGTCGCCAAAGCATTTAAAATAATACTCGAAGATCCAGACGTCAAAGTTGTTTTAGTGAATATATTTGGGGGTATTGTAAGGTGTGATTTAATTGCTGAAGGAATTATTGCTGCTATTAAAGAAGTTGAAGTAAAAATTCCTGTTGTTGTTCGATTGGAAGGTAATAGTGCTGACAAAGGATCAAAAATCTTATCTAAAGCAGATATTAAAATAGAAAGTATTAATGATTTAGCTAATGCGGCTAAGAAAGCAGTAGACTTTGCAAAATGAGCATTCTTGTTAATAAAGATACAAGATTAATTGTTCAAGGCTTTACAGGGTCCCAAGGCACACTTCATTCTGAGCAGTCTATAGATTATGGAACAAACATTGTTGGAGGAGTTACACCTGGGAAAGGCGGAACAGAACATTTAGGACAACCGGTATTTAATTCAGTAAAAGAAGCTGTTGATAAATTAGATCCAAATGCATCAATTATCTTTGTTCCCGCAAAGTTCTGTAAAGAATCAATAATAGAGTCAGCTGAAGCTGGTGTTAAGTTAATTGTTTGTATTACAGAGGGTATTCCTACTCTTGATATGCTTGAGGTTAAAAAAAGAATAGATGATTTAGGAGTTAGATTAATTGGACCAAACTGCCCAGGCGTAATCACGCCCGGCGAAGCTAAGCTTGGAATAATGCCAGGCAACATCCATAAACCAGGTTCAATTGGTATTATCTCAAGATCTGGAACTCTCACTTATGAGGCAGTGAAACAAACAACAGATCTTGGTTTTGGGCAAAGTAGTTGTGTTGGCATTGGTGGTGATCCTATTCCAGGCTCATCTTTTATTGATATGTTGAAACTGTTTGAAGATGATGATCAAACTGAAGCAATTGTTCTTGTTGGTGAAATTGGCGGCACTGCAGAAGAGGCCGCAGCAGAGTATATTAAAAATAATGTTACTAAACCTGTGATTTCTTACATTGCTGGACAAACTGCTCCAGCAGGAAAAAGAATGGGACATGCAGGAGCTATAATTGCTGGTGGAAAAGGAACTGCGAAGGATAAAATTAAAAAGTTGGAGGAATGTGGAGTTCACATTGCAGATAATTTAGTTTCAATAGGTTCTAAAGTGGCTGAGGTTCTCGACCGCTAATCTTTTTTATATATGACTTCATAATCCATCTCAGTCTGAAAATTGATAAAAAAGAAAAAATTGTAAGCCCAATAATCATTCCAAACCACATCCCCTTTGCCCCCAAAGGATCACCAAACCCAAAATTAGTAAGATAATAACCAATTGGCATTGCAAAAATCCAATATGAAATCATTAGTAAAATCATTGGAATAAAAGTATCTTTATAACCACGAAGACTACCTAAGGCACCCATTTGAATGCCATCAGGTAATTGAAAAATTGCTGCAAATAAAATTAAACTTACTGCTAACTCCAATACCGGAAGTTCAGTTGTATACAATCCAACAATAAAAGATCCGAAAGAGAGAATAATGATACTATTTATTAATGCACCTGTTATACATAGTATTATTGTTGAGGTAGCAGCAGTCTTTGCTTGAAATGGATTTTTTTCACCTATCAAGTTACCGACTCTTGTTGAAGAAGCCAAACCTATCGCTAAAGGAACCATAAAAAATAAGCTAGCAATATTTATTGCAACAGAATGACTGGCAACAACTATCTCTCCTAAAACACTTAAAATTATTGCAGCTCCAGAAAACATACTTAATTCAATAAAAATACCAAGCCCAATTGGTAAACCAAGTTTAAGGACTTCCTTTGTTGTATCTAATGATGGCTTAGAAAATTTTGAGAAAGGCTCTGTTCTTTTATAATTCTTTGAAAAACCAATATATACAAGTATTGATATCATCATCAAGAAAGAAACAATTGATGTCGCAATACCACATCCAACACCCCCAAGCTTTGGAGCACCAAACCATCCATAAACAAATATAAGATCCAAAGGAATATTTAAGAGCATTCCAGAAAAGGCAATATAAAAAACGGGTTTAGTATACGTCATGCCTTCGCTATAACATCTTAAGCAAGTGAATATAGTTACAAAAAACCAGCCAATTGAGACTGCCTTTAGGTAATCTATAGTTATAGAGGTAATTGAACTTTTTATTGGTAATAAATTAATGATTATGTCCATATTAAAAAAAATGAACGCCATTAAAAGACCAAGTCCTGCAGCCACCCATAGAATTTCTCTTAGCTTTTGACCTATTTCTAAAAATTTCTTTGCTCCATATAGCTGGGCAACAATTGGAGTCACAGCAAAAATTATTCCTGTAAAGAAGAACCAAATTGTATTAGAGAAGGCTGTTCCAACTGCAAGCCCTGCAAGATCATTAGCACTTGCCCTTCCTGCAATAATTGTGTCAGTAGTACCCATCAAAGCATACGAGAGTTGCGAACCAAAAATTGGTATACCTATTCTGATTAATTGTTTGAATTCAAAAAAATACTTTGCCATGTTAAATAATTTTTTTTTGCGTACTTTATCATATTAAAATATCAATTTAAGGAGAAAATTATTCGAAAAGATAATCGACCATATTGGCTCAAAAAATACACTACAAAATTAAATAAAATATATGTAAGGCATTTTTTAAAACCTCAATTTAAGCACCTTGGAAAGGGCGGAGCATATTTCAAACCAAGATATATAAAAGTATTCGGATACAACGTCAGCATTGATGATTACCCTACAATAATTGGCGCAAGTGATGCAAAAGTTCAACTAACCGCATGGAATATTGGCGATCACAAAGGTGAGATAACAATTGGAAAGTATTCTCTAATAACACCAGGAGTTAGGATCATATCAGCAGAAAAAATTGAAATAGGAGAAGCATGCATGATTGCTCATGGAGCATATATTTCTGATGCAGATTGGCATGGCATTTATGACAGAGCTGAACCAGTTGGTAAAACTAAACCTATAAAGTTTGAAGATAACGTATGGATTGGCGATAGTGCAATTATTTGTAAAGGAGTTACTATTGGAAAAAATAGTATTATTGGAGCCGGAGCTGTTGTAACAAAGAATGTCCCAAAAAATAGTGTATTTGCTGGAAATCCTGCAAAACTGGTTAAAAAACTTGATCAAGAAGACTTTAATACAAGAAAAGATTTTTTCAGTGATCCAAAAAAATTAGCGCATGATTTTGACATGCTTGACAGATATTCATTGAAAAGTAATACATTTTTAAATTGGCTAAAAAGTATATTTTTTCCTGACAATACTCATTAAAAATATTCATAGTTTATAAAAAATAAATAGTTTCTATAAAATCTAATTTCTATCTAATTACACTCTTTTTAATTACAATTAGGTATGTCAAATCATACTAAAACAGATAATGAGTGGAAAAAGCTTCTGAGTGATGAATCATTCAGAGTGACTAGACAAGCTGGTACTGAAAAACCGTTCACTGGTAAATACTGGAATTTTAATGAAAATGGTGTATATAAATGTATATGTTGTGGAGAAAATCTTTTTGAATCAGATACAAAATTTGATGCTGGATGTGGCTGGCCAAGCTTTTTTGTTCCTGTAGATGAAAATTGTATCAATGAGTTTGAAGATAAATCATTCGGAATGGTAAGAACTGAAGTTAAATGCTCTAATTGCGATGCTCACCTCGGACATGTTTTTAATGATGGACCTCAACCAACTGGCTTGAGATATTGTATAAATTCTGCATCCCTAGATTTTGAACAAAACCAATAAATTAAATAAAAAACCCTCCAGTGGATTATTTAATAATCTAGGGAAAGTTGTATCTGGTACAGGCCTCTCCAGAATATTTGGTTTAATAAGAGATATTTCAACAACAAATCTCTTAGGCGCGTCAATCTTTCATGATATTTTTGTAATTTGCCTAAAAATTCCAAATTTATTTAGGCGGTTTTTTGCCGAGGGAGCTTTTAATCAAGCGTTCATTCCTATATACAGCGATTATGAGAAAGAAAATGATTTAGTTAATACTCGTGATTTTTTAAACTCTCTAGCTGGCATTCTCATAACTGCTTTGTTTGTTTTCACAATATTTGTATTAATTTTTGCACCAATATTTATTTTTATTTTTGCTCCTGGATTTTATTTTGATCCTGTGAAAAAAGATTTATCAATAAATATTTTAAGAATAATGTTTCCATATCTTGCATTGATATCTCTAGTAGCTTTTGCTGGAGGAATTCAAAATACTCACAAAAGATTTTCGATCCCTGCATATACTCCAATATTTTTTAATTTATCACTCATAATTGCAGCAATCATAGTTGCGCCAATGTATGAGATGCCAATTTACGTTCTTGCATGGGGTGTCTTATTAGCTGGTGTTCTTCAACTATTGATTCAGATCTTACCCCTATGGAGATTAAATAGACTACCAATCCCTAAAATTAATATAGACAACCCAGGTTTAAAAAATTTTTTTAGATTGATTATTCCTGCAGTTTTAGCTGGAGGAATAATCCAAATTAATTTACTTGTTGATACAATTTTTGCTTCTCTACTTGAAACAGGAAGCCCAACATGGCTGTATGTATCTGATAGATTGATTCAGTTTCCCATGGGTATTTTTGCAATTGCAATTGGTACAGTTTTATTACCGACTTTATCCAAATTTGATTTAAATTATGAAAAAGATGAATTCATTTTAGGAATTCAAAAAGGTCAAAAATTTGTACTATATATTGCTATTCCATCTTTAATAGGATTATTTTTTTGTGCTGAAGATTTAATCAGCACAATTTTTTATAGAGGTGCCTTTTCATCAATGGATGTTATTAATTCTTCTTACAGCTTGATGGCATTCTCATTTGGATTACCTTTTTTTATGCTTATGAAAGTTCTGACTCCTGCTTTTTTTGCTAGAAAGGATACTAAAACTCCAATGTATGTGGCATTAATGTCATTAGTTTTAAATGCTTTATTTAATTACTATCTAGCATTTATTCTAGATTATGGGCATATTGGTATTGCAATTGGGAGTTCTTTGGCAGCTATATTTAGTGTTTTGGCATTAGAAATCGTTTTATACAGAGATGGATTTGTTAAATCACCAAGTATTTTTAATAAATTTAACTTAAATCTATTTATTTCTAGTTTATTTCTTATTACCTTTTTGTATTTTTATACTTCTCAGATGGATTTTTTGAAACTAACCCAGGTTGAAAGAATATTTTACTTATCAATTGAAGTAGTAGTTTCAATATTAATTTATTTTTCAATTTCAAGATTAATACTAAATAAACCATTAAGATTTTTATTTGATTAATATGTATTTAATTAGAGGACAACATAACCTTAGCTTGTTTCAATCAAGATATCCTGATATTCCTTTATCAGGAACAATAGGAAACTTTGACGGATTGCATTTAGGGCATCAAGCAATTTTGGAAAAAATAAAGAATAATGCAAAGAAAAATAATGCAAAAACAATAGTTTTTTTTACTGAGCCTCATGCTGCAGAGTATTTCTCAAAGGTAAGAGATAACAATCAAACTCCACCTCCAAGAATATGTCCATGGAGGGAAAAAGTGAAACTTCTTAAAAAAAGTAAAATAGATTTTGCTTGCTTTTTAAAATTCAATAATGAACTTAGAACGATGTCGCCAAATGAATTCATATCTGAAATTTTAGATTCGATTAATCTAGTAAGTTTTACTGTAGGAGATGATTTCCGATTTGGTGCTGATAGAAAAGGCGACACTGATTTGTTGAGAAATTGGGGAAATCAAAATGGCATTATGGTAGAAAATACTGAAACAATTGTATTAGATGGCCAAAGAGTCAGTAGTACAAGAATTAGAGAAGAACTCTTAAATAATAATTTTAAGGGCGCTGAAAAACTACTTGGTAGGCCATACACTTTTTCTGGAAAAGTTGTTCATGGTCAACATCTTGGAAGGACAATTAATATTCCAACAGCAAATATATGGCTACCAAATCAAAGATTACCAATAAAGGGAGTTTATGCCGTTAAATGCAGACTAAATAGTATTAATTTAAATGGAATAGCTAATATGGGTGTTAGGCCAACGGTTGGAGGTGAAAAGCCTGTATTGGAAGTGCACTTATTTGAATTTAACGAAAATATTTATTCTCAGAGACTTCGGGTTAAATTTGTAGAAAAAATAAGAGATGAAAAGAAATTTGATAATTTAGACATGTTAAAATCTCAAATCCAAGAGGATATATCGATAGCAAAAAAAATTTTACAAACTCCCAATGACAGTTAACTACAGAGATACATTAAATCTTCCAGACACTGAGTTTTCAATGAAAGCTGGATTACCCAGAAAAGAGCCAGAAATATTAGAAATGTGGTCCAAAAAAGATTTATATGGAAAGATTAGAAAAAAATATGAGGATAAAGAATTATTTCTTTTACATGATGGACCTCCTTATGCAAATGGAGATATACATCTTGGACATTCGGTCAATAAAATCCTTAAGGACATAACTATTAAATATAAAACCCTTAAAGGTTTTAATGCTCCTTATATACCTGGATGGGATTGTCATGGTCTTCCAATTGAACTTAACGTTGAAAAGAAACATGGAAAAAACAGTGAACTTGTTAAAAATAAAGAAAGTTTTCAAAAAGCATGTAAGGAATATGCTGAAAGCCAAATATTTAAGCAATTAGAGGACTTTAAAAGATTGGGTGTATTCGGTGATTGGGAAAATACCTATAAATCACTAGATTCTAAATTTGAAGCAGACATTGTTAGATCTTTAGGCAAAATTTTTAAAGAAGGCCATTTAGAAAAAGGTGAAAAGCCTGTTCACTGGTGCCAAGACTGCGGGTCATCTTTAGCAGAGGCAGAAGTTGAATATATCGATAAGACATCAAAATCTATAGATGTTGCATTTAAGGTAGACGAAAAATCTTTAAAAAATGTAAAAAATATATTCAATATTGAAAACATAGAAGAAATTTCATTTGTTATTTGGACTACAACACCTTGGACGATACCCTCAAATGTAGCAGTATGTATAAATCCAGAATTTAAATACTCACTCATAGAAATGAATAATAAGTTTTATGTAATTGCTTATGAGATGATTGATCAATGTTCAGATAGATGGCAACAAAAAATTGATGTTGTATCGACAGCAGAGGGCAAAGAATTAAAGGATATTAATCTTAAACATCCATTTCTAGAAAGAAAATCTGTTCTTCTTCATGGAGATCATGTAACAACAGAAACAGGAACTGGATGTGTTCACACTGCACCTGCTCATGGTATGGACGATCATTTAATATGTAAAAAAAATAAAATTGATACAATCAAATCTCTTAACAATAAAGCTTTCTTTAAAGAAGAACTGGATTTTATTGCAGGCCTTCCAGCTATAAAAGCAGACCCACTTATAGTTGAAAAATTACAAGAACACGATTCATTAATCAATATTGAGGATTATCATCATTCTTATCCTCATTGCTGGAGGCACAAAACGCCTCTTATTTTTACATCTACTCCTCAGTGGTTTATTTCAATGAAGAAAAATAATCTTATTGATGGTGCTTTAGAAAATATTAAAAGTGTGAATTGGGAGCCCTCATGGGGCCTTCAAAGAATTGAATCTATGCTTATTGATAGGCCAGATTGGTGTATTTCTAGACAAAGAAATTGGGGAGTTCCTATAACTTTAGTTGTTCATAAAGATACTGGCGAAATCCATCCTAAACAGAGTGAATTATTTGAAAAATTTGCAAAAATTATTGAAAAAGACGGAATTTCAGCATGGGATAAATTGAATTTGAAAGATTTTATTTCTGATCATGAAGAATATATCAAAACCTCTGATTCCCTTGATGTTTGGTTTGATTCTGGAGTAACACATTATGCAGTATCTTCAAAAAGATTTGGAAACAATGTTATTTCAGACCTTTACCTTGAAGGCTCTGATCAACATAGGGGCTGGTTCCAATCATCACTGTTAACAAGCATTGCTATGAACAATACTGCACCATATAAGGCAGTTTTAACTCACGGTTTTGTTGTGGATGAGCAAGGAAGAAAACAATCAAAATCTCTTGGAAATGTTGTCTCACCTCAAAAAGTATGGGACAGCTTAGGAGCAGATATTTTAAGACTTTGGGTGGCTTCAACAGATTTTAGAAGTGAAATGGTGGCGTCTGACGAAATATTAAAGAGAACCTCTGATCAATATAGACGTATCAGAAATACTTTTAGATTTATTTTAGGCAATTTGAGTGATTTTGATGATAAAAGTAAGGTTGAGCCTGAGAGTCAAGTTGAATTAGATAAATGGATTATCAATGAAACAAAAGTTCTTCAAAAAGAAGTCTTAAAATTATACGAATCATATTCTTACCATAAGGCAATTCAAAAAATACATAACTTCTGTGTCACTGAATTGGGAGGTATATACCTTGATATCATTAAGGACAGGCTATATACATGCAAAAATGATTCTTCAGCCAGAAGATCATGTCAAACTAGCCTTGATTTTATTTTAAATACATTGGTAAGACTCATTGCTCCAATTCTTTCCTACACAGCAGAAGAAATTTGGCAAACAAGCAATAGATTAAATTGTCAGGAGGACTCAGTTTTCCTAACAAATTTTGATATTTCTGAAATGAACTCTGAATCTAATATTGATCAGTCTGAGTGGAAGAGAATTTTTGAAATTAAAGACGCTGTTAATCAATCAATTGAAGAGATGAGAAATGAGAATAAACTTAAAGGATCACTCGATTCAGTCGTAGAAATCCAAGCTACCTCAAATGATATACAAATTCTAAAGAAACTTGGTGATGAACTTCATTTTTTGTTTATTTCTTCAGAGGCAAGTATAAGAGAGGGAAAAACCTTTGGAATTAAAATTAAATCTTCAAAAAACTCCAAATGTGTAAGGTGTTGGCATAGACATTCATCAGTAGGATCTTACGAAAATCATGCTGAGTTGTGTAATAGATGCGTTGATAATATAGAAAATGATGGTGAGCAAAGAAAATCTTTATAACTATAGATTTATATTGATTATTATTTTCTTAATATCACTTGATATATCCTCTAAATTTATTGCCAACAATAATTTGCTGTTTGGTCAGTCAATAGCCACGTTTATTCCATTTATTGAATATTTACTACTTTATAACTCCGGTATTGCATTTGGAATATTGGATAATAGAGGAGATTTAGCATCAAATTTATTATTGATATTAACAATAATCATAACTCTTTATCTTATATGGATGATTGTCAATGAGACCAAAGATAGAAACAAGATTGCATTGTCATTTATTGCTGGAGGTGCAATTGGAAATGTTCTTGATAGAATTAATGATGGAAGCGTAACAGACTTTCTTCATCTGAAAATATATAATTATTCACTTTTCGTTTTTAATTTAGCTGATGCATTTATAACGATTGGAGCAATATTAATTATATACTTTGAATTAAAAGATTATTTGAAATGACAAAAGAAATAAAATTAGCCAATCCTAGGGGTTTTTGTGCTGGTGTTGACAGAGCCATAGACATTGTAAATAAAGCTCTTGAAATCTATGGAGCACCTGTATATGTAAAACATGAAGTTGTTCATAATAAAGTAGTCGTTGAAGATTTAAGAAATAGGGGTGCTATATTTGTTGAAGAGATTGATGAAATACCTGATGATTCACTAGTAATTTTTAGTGCCCATGGCGTATCTAGTGAGGTTGAAGATGCTACAAAAGCTAGAAATTTAAATTTTTTTGATGCCACATGTCCTTTAGTAACTAAGGTTCATATGGAAGTTAGAAAACATGCAAAAGCAAACAGAGATATTATTTTAATAGGTCACGAGGGCCATCCTGAAGTTGAGGGCACAATGGGCCGTCATATAAATTCTGAGAATAGTTCAATTTTTTTAGTTCAGGATGAGAATGATGCCTTAACTATAAACGTCAATAAAAAAGAAAGACTAGCTCTTGTTACTCAGACCACTCTCAGTGTTGATGAAACAATGTCAATAATTGATATTCTTAAAAAAAGATTTCCAAGCATAGAAATTCCAAAAAAAGATGATATTTGTTATGCAACACAAAACAGACAAGATGCTGTAAAACAACTTGCTCTTGAATCAGATTACATAGTTGTGGTTGGTTCAAAAAATAGCTCAAATTCAAACAGATTAAAGGAGCTTGCTGAAAAATGTGGATGCAAATCAGCTTTAATAGATGAGTTTTCAGACTTAGATTTAGAGGATATTCAAAATTGTAAAAGTATTGCTGTTACAGCTGGAGCATCTGCTCCAGAGTCTAGGGTCATGGAGATCGCAAAATCTTTAGAAAATTATTTTGATGCAAAGCTTGTTGAAGATGGAGAAGATAACGAGAATGTTTATTTTAAAATGCCTCCTGGGTTGAGATAAATGCAAATTGAAAATCATATTTTTCAAAACATAAAATTTCTACAATCTCCAAATTTCAACGAAAGACCTAAAAATTCAATAATTAGTTTGATTGTTATTCATTCAATAAGTCTTCCTCCTAATGTATACGGAAATGAATATGTTGAAGATTTTTTTATGAACAAACTCAAAATATCTGATCATGATTATTTTGATGAGATCAAAGATTTAAAAGTATCATCGCATGTATACATAAAGAGAACTGGTGAAATAATTCAATTCGTACCTTTTAATATGAGAGCATGGCATGCAGGTAATTCTTCATATAAGGGTGTTGATGACTGTAACAACTATTCAATAGGAATTGAGCTTGAAGGGGCAGATGACGATAACTTTTCAAATAATCAATATGAAAAATTAATTCAAATTTCAAAACTAATTATTAAGAATTATCCAGAAATAAATAAAGATAAAATCGTAGGACATTCTGAAATTTCACCTGGCAGGAAAACAGATCCTGGACATAAGTTTGAATGGAATAGATATTTAAATGCGCTATGAATAAAAAAGATTATCTAAAAATGATTTCATTTACAGGCTTTGGATTTTCTTCTGGTTTGCCATATGTGTTAATTTTAATAACTCTTACAGCTTGGTTAAGAGATATAGGGATAGATTTGAGCCTCATTGGTTTTATAAGCTGGATTAGTCTAGCTTACTCAATAAAATTTCTATGGGCGCCCTTTGTTGATAGATTTTCAGTTCCTTTATTAAATATTTTTGGATCACGAAGAAGCTGGATTGTTTTAATGCAAATTATAATAATTATCTCTTTATTAACACTTTCAAATGTAAATCCAATAACTAATTTAACTTTTTTTGCATTTATTGCATTGATTATTGCATTAGCTGGTTCGATTCAGGATATAGCAATAGATGCTTTCAGAATTGAGAGTGCAAAACTCGAAGATCAAGGAAATTTAGCAGCTGGATATCAATTTGGATACAGAATAGCAATTTTGGTTGGATCTTCTCTTGCATTAATAATTGCATCAAACTTTTCATGGGCATTTGCATATCAATTAATGGCGTTAATATTTGTTGTAAACATAGTTTTATCCATGTTAGTTTCAAGTGAGTCAAAAAATATTGAACTTAAAAAATTAGGTCATGTTGATTCAATTATTGAGCCACTGAAAGACTTTTTTTCAAGATTTGGGATCAAAATGGCCTCGATTCTACTTTTTATAGTTGCAACTTATAGATTAACTGACATTGTAATGGGCCCGATGGCTAATCCATTTTATATTGATCTAGGCTACTCACTTGAGGAAATTGGTTACATTGTGAAAGTGGTTGCACTTTTTGCAACGATTTTTGGAGTTTTTCTTGGCGGTATTTTAATAAAAAAAATTGGTTTATATAAATCTTTAATAATTGGTGCTATTTTGGTAATGGCAACTAATTTGTTTTTTTCTTATGCAGCTTTGAGCGAAAAAAATTTAACGTTATTAGCTTCAATAGTTGCCTCAGATAGCATTGCAGCTGGAATAGTTGGCACTGTAAATATAACTTTTTTAACAAGTCTGGTCTCCCAAAAATATACAGGATTTCAGTACGCGTTATTAACTTCATTAATGGCATTTTTAGGAAAAGTATTTGCTGGATTCTCGGGATTGATTGTTGAGACCTTTCAAAGCCTATATGGCTTCTCCTATGGATGGATGTCTTTTTATATATTCACATCTATGTTGGCTATACCTGCAATTCTAATGATCTATCATAATAGAAGTTTTTTTATCTTAAATAGTGCAAATCAATAGAAGTATATTTTATTTTTCATTGCTTATGGTGTTTTCATTAAGCGTTGTAAATGCTGATGACATTCCAAAATTTAATTCATTATCTTTATTATCTGACAAATAAGTACATTTATTAATTTATGCATACCTAAGCTATGTTGGATTTATGTGCAAATTTCAAATTTCAAATCTGACTTTAGCATTTTATATTTTTATATTTGGAGCATTTATTGAATTGATGCATCTTTTTCATCCCTATAGATATTTTGAGTATTTTGACTTACTTGCAATCCTCTTTGGAGTTACAATTGCGTTTTTAATTAATAAGTTAAAAAGTTGAATTGCCTATTGATTTATATTTTTTAGCCCTTAATTATTGGATATGATAAATTTTAGTAATTTATATGGAGAGATAAATGAAATTGAGACCATTACATGACAATGTTCTTGTAAAAAGAACAGAAGAAGAGGAAACATCCTCTGGTGGAATAATTCTATCAGGCTCTGCAAAAGAAAAACCTTCCCAAGGTAAGGTTGTTGCAGTCGGTCCTGGAAAGGTATCTGATTCAGGTGAATCTGTATCTATGAATGTATCTGTTGGTGATACTGTTATTTTTGGCCAATATGGCGGCAATGAAATTAAGTTAGATGGCGAAGAATACCTCATTTTAAGTGAAAGAGATATTTTCGGTGTTGTGGAATAAATTTTAAGAATAGGGAGATAAATTATGTCAGCTAAAGATGTTAAATTTGGTGATAATGCTAGATCACAAATGCTCGATGGAGTGAATGTTCTTGCTAATGCAGTTAAAGTTACATTAGGACCTAAGGGTAGAAATGTCGTTTTAGACAAATCCTTTGGTGCTCCAACAGTCACAAAAGATGGAGTATCCGTCGCCAAAGAAATCGAGTTAGAAAACAAATTCGAAAATATGGGTGCTCAGATGCTCAAACAAGTTGCTTCTCAGACTTCTGATGAAGCGGGAGACGGAACAACTACAGCAACTGTATTAGCTCAGTCAATCGTTAATGAGGGTAATAAAGCTGTTGCTGCCGGAATGAATCCTATGGATCTTAAAAGAGGCATTGATAAAGCTGTGTCAAGTGCTGTTGAACATGTCAAAGGATTAAGCGTTCCATGTACTGATGATAAAGCTATTGCTCAAGTTGGTACTATTTCTGCTAACGGTGACATCGCAGTTGGAGAAATTATTGCTGAAGCCATGGAAAAAGTTGGAAAAGAGGGAGTTATAACAGTTGAAGAAGGTAGTGGTATTGAAAATGAACTAGATGTTGTTGAAGGTATGCAGTTTGATAGAGGTTATTTATCTCCATACTTTATTACTAATCAAGACAACATGACTGTTGAACTAGACTCACCTTACATACTTCTATTTGATAAAAAAATATCTAATATTAGAGACTTATTACCACTTCTGGAATCAGTTGCTAAAGCTGGTAAACCTCTCTTAATTATTGCTGAAGATATTGAGGGTGAAGCACTTGCTACTTTGGTTGTAAATAACTTAAGAGGTATTGTTAAGGCCGCGGCTTGTAAAGCTCCTGGTTTTGGTGACAGAAGAAAAGCCATGCTTGAAGATATAGCAATATTAACTGGTGGAACCGTAATATCAGAGGAAGTTGGACTTTCACTTGAAGGAGCAACAGTTGATGACTTGGGAACATCTAAAAGAGTTGTTTTAAATAAAGATAATACAACGATAATTGATGGTGCTGGTGACGAAAATTCAATAGCTACAAGAGTTAATCAAATAAGAGCTCAAGTTGAGGAGACATCATCTGACTATGATAAGGAAAAACTTCAAGAAAGAGTGGCTAAACTCGCTGGAGGAGTTGCAGTTATCAAAGTTGGTGCCGGTTCAGAAGTAGAGATGAAGGAAAAAAAGGCCAGAGTAGAGGATGCTCTTCATTCAACAAGAGCAGCTGTCGAAGAAGGAGTGGTTCCTGGCGGTGGCTCTGCACTGATTAGATGTCTCGAAGCTGTATCAAAGCTCAAAGGTGATAATGATGATCAAAATGTTGGAATTAATATTGCTAAAAAAGCTTTTGAGGCACCATTAAGACAAATTGTTTCAAACGCTGGTGAAGAACCATCAGTAATTGTAAATAAAGTAATCGATGGTAAGGACTCTTTCGGTTTTAATGCGGCAACGAGTGAATTTGGTGACATGATTGAGATGGGTATTTTAGATCCAGCTAAA
Organism: uncultured SAR86 cluster bacterium; assembly: GCA_902630885.1. GTDB lineage: Bacteria > Pseudomonadota > Gammaproteobacteria > Magnimaribacterales > D2472 > SAR86A. The sequence goes on from CACOWI010000001.1 coordinate 148,457, forward strand.
GTTACAAGAACTGCTCTTCAGGCTGCAGGCTCTGTTGCTGGTATGATGATTACCACAGAAGCAATGGTTACTGACGTACCAAAAGAGGATACTCCAATGCCTCCAATGCCAGACATGGGTGGCATGGGCGGTATGGGCGGTATGATGTAATACTTTAATTCATTCAAAAATTTGGGGCATTTAGCCCCATTTTTTTTGTATAATTAATTTAATAATAACTTTCTAATTGGAGCTATTTAAATGAAAGCGTTATATTTTTTACCAATTTTTTCAATAAATTTATTTGCTCATGTTAACAACTCAATACATTCTCATTTTATTGAGAATTTAATTTATTTAATTGTGTTATTTGCATACATTTGTCTTGGTATTTCATTACTTTTACTTATGAGAGCTATTTATAGGAGGTTTGTATGAAAATTAGAGATGTAAAAGCACATTGCGACATACCTTGTGCAGTTTATGATCCTGGTGTTGCACAATATGCAGCCTTAAGTGTGGTAAGGTTTTTAGATCTAATTGGCGAGATGCCAGAAAATATCGATTCAAAAAAAGATCTTGCTCATTTAACCAGACTTGTTCAACAAAAAGAAGAACATGCAATAGAAGTCAAAGATGCTGTAAGAACAATTTGGGGTGATTATTTTAAGGAGCCTCAAATGGAAAAGTTTCCTGAAATACACGAACTGTGTCATTCAATAATGATGACTGCTTCAAAATGTAAACAGGACATTGATCGTCAGAATGGCTTAGATTTAGTTGAGAAAGTAAATAGATTTGCTGAAATATTTTGGGCAACAAAAGATGTCAACACAGAAACTAAAAAATCACTAAATCCTCCTCATATGGATATCATTGTGCCTGTCTTAAGTGATTAGCATTCATAGAGTTAGGGGTTCAAGTATGACCCCTAATTTTAATGATAAAGACTTTGTCTTAAGCCTTAATTGTTTTTATTCAATTAATAGAGGAGACGTGGTTTTGGTTAAAATACCAAACATTGGGATTGTTATTAAGAGAGTAGGTTGTATAGAAAAAAATAAAATAAAGCTCCATGGCGACAATCATGAATATAAATCAAATATTTATGATAACTTTTTTGATCTGAACTTAGTTCAAGGAAAGGTATTTTTTAAATTTTAATAATTTTAATTTTAGAAATGAAATTATCATCTAATTCTAATATTTCAAATCTATATTTTTCAATTTCAATACAAAGATTAGATTGAGGAATTTGATCTAAATATTCAGTTATTAAACCATTAATTGTCTTTGAACTCTCTTCTGGAATATCCCAATTAACATAATTATTCAAATCCCTGATTTTTGAGTTTCCATCGGTCAATATAGAACCGTCTTTTAATTTAATAAATTCTTTTTCCAACTCCTCCTTATCACCACCGAATTTACCAGTGATCTCTTTGAAAATGTCTTCAACAGATATTAGTCCTTCAATTTCACCGTATTCATCGACGACCAAAGCAATACTTTGATTGCTTGCTAAAAATTCTCTCAACTGCTTCATTAATAGAGTTGATTGAGATACAAAATATGTTTTTTGAAGCATTTTACTAACATCTTTTTTCATATTAAATTTTTCAAGAAACTCATGAGAATCTTTTAAATGAAGAACACCAATCATATTATCGATTGTCTCTTTAAAGACAGGTAGTCTTGTATATTCAGTAGATTGGATAATTTTTGTTGCATTCTCATAATCCATCTCCACATCAATTCCAATAATCTCCGATGTAGGAATCATAATATCTTCTACAATCAATTCTTCCATGCCAAGAACCGATGAAAGCATTTTTCTGTACTGTTTTGGAATAAGATCTCCCGATTCTTCAAGGAGAGTTCTAAGTTCCTCAGTATTAAGATTTTCATTTAACGTTGCATCTTTTGCATCTAATTTAAATAATTTAAGAATTTGTCTGCTTAAAAAATTTGTAAGAAATATTAGCGGCTTGAAAATATAAACCAGAAGATTCAATATAAAAGATGACCTTGTAGCAAAACTCTCAGGTTTAATCGCTGCCATTGTTTTAGGAGTAATTTCGGAAAAAATTAAGATAACAATTGTCAATATTATTGACCCTAGAACAACATTACCTCCAAAATAATTTAACATCATTATAGTTACAATTGCTGATGCTAGGATGTTTGCGAAATTATTTCCAACCAATATTGCTGAAAGCAATTGGTCAGGTCTTTTTAAAAGATCTAATGCTCTTCTTGCACTTATCTTAGATTTTTTAGACATATTTCTTAGCTTAATTTTATTTGCAGCCATCATTCCAGTTTCGGAACCAGAAAAAAAACCGCTAAGAATTAATAAAAATACAAGCGTTGAGAAAAGAGCTATAAGCGAGGGATCATCTTGCATCAGGAGCCAACCAAATATGAATTCATATAATATGCACCCAATACAGCCCACATTGATACAAAAAGACTTCTTGTCGCATACTTAATTGGGAAATTTGCATACTGCACACCCACAAATGTTATTACAAAAATAAACCAGGCAATAAAAGTAAAAATAGCTTTAAATACTAAATTAGCTGAAAAAATAGTTTGTAGGGTAAATCCTGAAACCAATGCCAATGATAAAAATAATAATCCTATTCCAAGTAATTTAAAGACAATTTTATAATTCCTCTCTACAGAAAAAGGCTCAACATTTATTAAATCACCTTTTTTTACTTTTCTTACTTTTCTTTCAAGAATTATGATTTCATTGTATGCGATAAATATGAATAGAAGGCTTAAACCAGTTACCATAAAATGAATAGTTGGCATGAAAGATATCATTTCGTATGTCGATAAATAAATCAAAACATATGAAAATGCTGCTATAAATCCAGCAATATAAAGAGATTTCTCCCTTTTGTAAAAAAATCTAATAATAAAATATATAACTATACTTATAGTTACTTGTGTAATAAAACTCATTAAAAACTAAGATTAATTAAAACTTTGCATAATAATACTATCAATATTAGCAAGGTTACCCTAAAATACACATCTTTTTAAACTATTTTGAAATATTTTTTAGTATGGTAATAATAAGATTAGCTAGAAGTGGGGCCAAGAAAAATCCTTACTATTTTATCACTGTTGCTGACGAAAGACGTCCTAGAGACGGTGCTTTTATTGAAAGATTAGGTTTTTTTAATCCTTCAGCAAATGGTAAAGAAGAAAGGCTAAGAATTGATCTAGAAAAAATAGATGAGTGGGTATCAAAGGGTGCGCAGTTAAGTGAAAGAGTAAGCGCATTAATTAAAGAAGCCAAATTAACTCCTGAGGAATTTGCAGCTAAAGTTGAAGCTAAAAAAGCTAAAGCTGCTGCTAAAAAAGCTGCATTAGCAGAAAAACTAGCTAAGGAAGCAGAAGAAGCAGCTGCAGAAGAAGCACCTGCTGAAAAAGAAGCTCCTGCTCAAGAAGGACCTGCTGAAGATGCACCTGCCGAAGAAGAAGCACCTGCTGAAAAAGAAGCTCCTGCTCAAGAAGCACCTGCCGAAGAAGAAGCTCCTGCAGAGGAAGAAGCTCCTGCAGAGGAAGAAGCTCCTGCAGAGGAAGAAGTACCTGCAGAGGAAGAAGCCCCAGCAGAAGAAGCACCTGCAGAGGAAGAAGCCCCAGTAGAAGAAGCTCCTGCAGAGGAAGAAGCACCTGCAGAAGAAGAAGCCCCAGAAGAAGAAGCACCTGCAGAGGAAGAAGCCCCAGCAGAAGAAGCACCTGCAGAGGAAGAAGCACCTGCTGAAGAAGATTCTTCAGAAGATGAAAAAAAATAATTTAGTTTGTATTGCTAACATAGGAAAACCAAGAGGTTTAAAAGGAGAGTTTTTTCTTAACTCTTTTTGTTCACCAAAGGAAAATATTCTTAATTATATTGATGATATTTTCTCAGATGACAAAAGTGATTTATCAATAGAATACATAAAAAAAAGTAATTCAAAATTTCTAGCTAAAATAAAAAATGTAGATAATGTTGATGACATAAAAAAACTTACCAATATTAAGCTTTATATATCAACAAAAAATCTTCCTGATCTTAAACCTGATGAAGTATATTGGCATGACTTAAAAGGAATGATTGTAATAGGACTCAATAAAAATGAAATATTGGGAGAGGTAAAAGAACTTAATAATTTTGGCGCTAATGATTGTTTGGTAGTAAAACCAACAATTGATTCAGTAGATGATAAAGAAAGACTTATACCGTTTATAAAAGAAAAATTTATAGATTCTGTCGATAAGAAAGAAAAAATTTTAAAAGTTCATTGGCAAAGCGATTACTAAAATGAATATAAATGTTCTAACAATTTTCCCAGAAATATTTAAAGTTTTAAATTCTGGTGTCATTTCAAAAGCAATGAAAAAAGATTTATTGTCAATCAATCCAATGGATATTAGAAAAAATGCAACAAATAAGCATAAGAATGTTGATTCAAAACCATATGGAGGTGGTGAAGGAATGGTTATCATGGCAGAACCATTAATTAAATCTATAAAGGAAATTGATAAAAAAAAACGTGGACCAGTTATCTATATGTCACCACAAGGGCAATTATTAACGCAAAAAAAAGTAATTTCATTTTCTAAACTTAAAAATTTAACCATTATTTGTGGGAGATACGAAGGAATTGATCAACGAGTAATCGATAACTATGTTGATGAGGAGGTATCAATAGGAGATTTTGTTTTGAGTGGAGGAGAATATGCAGCAATATGTTTAATTGATGCAATTTCAAGACATATACCAGGCACTCTTGGTAATAAAGATTCTTATTTAAAGGACACTTTTTCTAATGGATTGCTGAAGGAAGATGTTTATGCCAAACCTGAAATTGTCGATTCCTACAATGTTCCTGATATATTATTATCCGGAAACCATGGAAAGATTGAGGCGTGGAAATCTGAGATGTCATTACTTAAAACATTTACAAAAAGACCTGATTTACTCAAAAAAATAAAATTAACAAAAAAACAAAAAAAACTCTTGGAAGAATGGTCATCTAAGGCTATCCTATAGCCCTTTTTAGGCAAATATTATGAGCGATAACCAAGAAAATAAGAAAAAAGGTTTTTTTTCCCGATTATTTGGCGGCTCAACATCGCCTGAAGAACCAAAAAAAGAAGAAGTCAGCGAATTAGAAACTGTTGAAATCCCATCTAAATCAGCTCTTAATAAAATGAAAAAAGCTGACATAGTAGCGGTAGCTAAAGAAAATGGACTTGAGCTTGACATCAATCTAACAAAAGCAAAATTACTGGATGCATGGGACATGCACTTTAACAAATCATCATCACCAAGCGCAGTAGATGATGCTGCAGATGTAATGGCTGAGTCAGCTGCTAAGCAGAAGGCATCTGCAAATGAAGATGACCAAACTGAAGAAACTATTTCACAAGAAGAAGCACCTGCCGAAGAAGAAGCCCCAGCAGAAGAAGCTCCTGCTGAAGAAGAAGCACCAGCTGAAGAAGCACCTGCTGAAGAAGAAGCTCCTGCAGAGGAAGAGGCGCCAGCTGAAGAAGAAGCACCTGCTGAAGAAGCACCAGCTGAAGAAGAAGCTCCTGCAGAGGAAGAGGCACCAGCTCAAGAAGAAGAATCTGCTGAAGAAAAGCTTACAGTTTCTCTTGAAGAAAAAACTCCTTCACAAATAATTAATGAATTTGAATCAAAACAAATGAAATCTGATCTTCCTGAATTTAGGCCTGGAGATACTGTTGTTGTATCAGTGAAAGTTAGAGAAGGTGAGAGAACAAGATTACAAGCTTTTGAAGGTGTTGTGATGGGTGTAAAAAAAGCAGGATTGAATTCTTCTTTTATAGTGAGAAAAATTTCCAGTGGAATTGGTGTTGAGAGAACTTTTCAAACTCATAGCCCAATGATTGATTCTATTAAAGTAAAAAGAAAAGGTGATGTTCGTCAGGCTAAGCTATTCTATCTTAGAGAAAGATCCGGTAAATCTGCAAGAATTAAAGAACGTTTAGAATAGCAAAATGCAAATAACTAACAAGGAAGATTCTAACCTTAGATCTTTTTTGAATTATCTTTTAGTAGATAAAGGACTTTCAAAAAATACAGTAAAAGCATACGAAACAGACATCTCATCTTTTTTTCGTTGGTTAATTAACAAAGATCTTGAATATAAAAATCTTCAGGAGGAGCATGTTAATCAATATATTTCATTCTTATTTCAAAAAAAAATGAAAAGCTCCTCAGTCAATAGAAAAATATCATCAATAAAATCATTTTATATATTTTTAGTTAAAAGAAATTTTATAAAAAACACTCCCCTTAATGACGTAGTAACACCCAAGCAAGAAAAATATTTGCCAGAATCAATGTCTGAGGACGAAGTTGATAAATTACTTAATAGTCCGAATGTTGCTAATAAAATTGAGAATAGAGATAAGGCAATGATTGAGATGTTATACGCCACAGGTATGAGAATTTCTGAGTTAGTAAATCTTAAGATGACTGATGTAGATATGAACAGGTGTGTAGTAAAAGTTTTTGGAAAAGGATCTAAGGAAAGATTAGTTCCTTTTGGAGAAACAGCTCTTGATTCATTGAAAGCATATTTAAGCGAAAGAGAGCAATCCTCTTCAAAAGAAATTTTTCTTTCAAATAGAGGAAAAAAAATGACTAGAGTTGCATTTTGGCAAAGAGTGAAGATTTACCTTGTAAGGGAGAATTTAAAAAATTCAATATCTCCTCATACTTTAAGACATGCTTTTGCAACACACTTGTTAAATAGGGGAGCCGATCTTAGATCTGTTCAACTACTTTTAGGCCATAGTGACTTATCAACTACTCAAATATATACTCATATAGCAAAACAAAGGTTAAGTGATGTTCTTAAAAAACATCATCCAAGAGGTTAATATGTTTAAAAATTATTTCGTATTTACGTTACTAACATATGTATCACTTTCACTTGTTTCTCAGGACTTGTTAGATTCAGAAACTCTAAATAGATGTAAGCATGAAAATTGTCATAAAGAACAAATTGAAAAAATTGTTTCAATGATAATTCCTAAAGAATCATCTATTGAATCTATTGAAAAATCAGCATTCCCCGGAATTTACAAAGTTTATTATGGAGATTTGCAACCTCTTTATGTATCTGAAGACGGTATGTATTTTATCTATGGTCAGATGTTTAAAATAGATATGCGAGTTGCTGGGGTTTCAGGTGATCAATATGGCACCTTCAAAGGATATGAGCCTTTCATTCAGAATTTAACTGAAAAAGACGAATTAGAAAAAAGAACTCTCCTTATGAAAGAGATCAAAAATAGCGAGTTGATTAGTTTTGAGGCTGAGAAGGAGATATATGAAGTAACTGTATTTACTGATGTGGATTGTGGGTACTGCAGAAAACTTCATAATGAAATAGATGAATATAATAAAATAGGTATATCAATAAGATATGCCGCATTTCCGAGATCCGGATTAGGTACCGATACATTTAATAAAATGGTAGGAGCATGGTGCTCACAAGATTCAAAAATGGCGATATCAAAATTAAAAGAAGGCAAATCGTTAGATTTAAGTTTTTGCGATTCTCAACCCGTTTCAAAACATTATGCAATTGGAAAAAAAATTGGAATCACTGGCACTCCGGCAATAGTAACAAAAAGTGGTGCGCTTTTGCCAGGATACTTATCTCCTGAAGATTTATATAAAAAATTAAAGAGCTAGATTATGAAAAATCTTAAGATTGGAATATGTGGTTGGGGAAATGTTGCTACTGGTCTTTTTAAAACTCTTCAAACTAATGCAGATCAAATAAAAAAAAGATGTAATCTAGAAATTGAAATTATTGCAATTGGAGCAAGGCGAGACAATCCTAAATGTGATCCAGGCAATGCAATTATTGAAAGAGATATCTTTAAAATTATGGATCATGACATCGATGTTCTTGTTGAGCTAATTGGGGGTGTTGATGTTGCACGTGATTTAATTCTCAAAGCACTTAATAATCAAAAAAATGTAGTTACCGCTAATAAGGCAGTTATATTTAATCATGGAGACGAGCTTTTTAGTGTTGCAAACAAAAATGGAGTGAAGTTACTTTATGAATCTTCTGTTTGTGCAGGAACACCAATAATAAAACTTCTTAATCAAGAGTTAGCTGCAAGTAAAATTTCTAAAATCTCAGGCATGCTTAACGGCACCTCAAATTATATTTTATCTAATATGGAAGAAGGCATGGAGTTTGAACCAACCTTAAAACTTGCCCAAGAAAAGGGATACGCAGAACCTGACCCGTCATTTGATATTGAAGGTACTGATGCCGCTCATAAAATAGGAATATTGTCGTCACTTGCCTTTGGAAGTTCTTTGCCTCCAAAAGATTTTTATATTGAGGGCATTAATGGAATTCATAAAAGTGACTTTGAGTATGCTCATGAAATGGGTTTCACAATTAAACATCTTGCAGTCGCGAAATTAACAAATAATTCAATCGATTTAAGAGCTCATCCAGCTCTCGTAAAGCTTGATTCATATCTTGCTAATTTAAAAGGAGTAAGGAACGGAATTGAAGTGGAAACTGACTTGCTTGGCACGTTACATATTGCAGGATCAGGAGCCGGACAAGAGGCTACTGCGTCTGGTGTCATTTCCGACTTAATTTATTTATCAGATTCAAAAATTAAAGATGTTAATAATATTAATGAGAGCATTGAGCTCGTTAAATTTATTGATTTAAATTTTCAATATTACTTCTACATTGAAGCTAGTGATGTATCCGATATGATGCCTTCTATTTCATCTATTTTTACAAACAAAGGTGTTAGTATTGAGTCAATTAGTCAAAAAGAAAATCTTAATAATGACTTAGTGCCAATTATAATTATCACGGATCTTCTCAAAGAAAAAGATCATCATGAATTAGTTAATAATTTATTAGAGTTAGATTCAGTTAATACAGTAAGATCTATAAGGATCGAAGCACAATAAAATGTTATTTCATAGCACTAGAGGTAATGACAATAACAAGACTTTTGAAGAGATTTTAATGCAAGGTCTTGCAGATGATGGCGGTCTTTTTATGCCAGATTCTTGGCCACAGGTAGACATAGACCATTTGAAAGGCCTTAATAATTTTATTGATGTAGCCAAACATATAGTGCCCATGTATACAAATTCGTCGTTTTCAACCGATGAAGTGCATGAGGTCCTTGATAATACTTGGCATGATTTTGAAGAAAAAGATTACATAAATATTGTCGATATAAACGAATCTTTATCAGTGCTGGAATTGTTTCATGGTCCAACAGCTGCATTCAAAGATTTTGGATTACAACTCGCTGCTGCATTCTTTAACAAGACATTACAAGATCAGAATAAGACAGCTATAGTTTTTGGTGCTACCTCCGGTGATACCGGATCAGCAGCGATTGATGCCTGTAAGGAATTTAGTGCAATTAAAAGTTTTATTCTTATCCCAGACGGCAACATGTCAGATATTCAAAGAAAACAAATGACAACAGTAAATAAACCAAATGTTTTTCCCATTCTTGCTAGTGGGTCTTTTGATGATTGTCAGGATGTAGTAAAAAAAGGATTTAAGGATAGATCTTTCTTAAAAGATGGGCAATATTTATTGGCAATAAACTCAATTAATTGGGTGAGAATAATTGGTCAAATATGCTATTACTTTTATGCTTCATTAAAGACAAACAGATTTTCAGAACCATTAAACTTTTCAGTTCCAACAGGTAATTTTGGTAATGTATTTTCATGTTACGCAGCTTCAAAAATGGGAATGCCTCTTTCAAAAATAGTCGTTGCAGTTAATAGTAATGATATTTTAGATAGATTTTTTCAACACAATGATTATTCTAAAAACAAAGTAAGTGAAACAATATCACCAAGTATGGATATTAGTGTTGCGAGCAACTTTGAAAGATTAATCTATGATTTTTACCTCAACAGAGATTCAGAGTTATGTTCAAATTTATATTCCAAATTTCCCGTTGAAAGCATCAGCTTAGATGAAGACATCTGGAAAAAGTCATCAAGTCTTTTTATGAGCTTTAGTGTTGATGATAATTCTACATTCAAATGCATGAAGAATTACTTCGATAATTTAGGCTATACAATGGATCCTCATACTGCTGTAGGTGCTGATGCTGTATCTAAATTAAATGATAGACTCGAAAATAAAACAGTTATTCTTTCAACTGCTCATCCTGCAAAATTTCCAAATGCCCTAGAAAAAGCTGGCATTAATTTGACAACCATACCCAAAAATTTAGAAAAGGTTCTCGATAAAAAAGAAATTTCATTTAAATTAAGCCCATTTGATAATTCAATTTTTGAATTTATACAACAAAACAGTTAATTATGGATCTTCAAGAATTAAAACTTTCATTATCTGATATGGAAGCAAGATTGAAAGACGTTAAAGATAATGTTCTTTTTATTGATGACAAAAAAACCAGATTAAATGAAATAGATAACAATTTGTCAAAAGAAGAAGTATGGTCAGATTTAGCACTCTCACAGAAGCTTAGTAAAGAAAAAACAACGTTAGAAAAAAGCATAAAAATGTTTGATGACGTATCAAGAAAACTTTCTGATTCAGTTGTCCTATTAGAAGTATCAATTGAAGAAAATGATGATAGTTCCATAGATGATATTTTAAGTGAAAGAAATGAAATTATGGCTGTACTTGAAGAGCTTGAATTTAGCAAAATGTTTAGCAACAAAATGGATTCATCATCTGCATTTGTGGAGATTCAATCAGGATCAGGCGGAACTGAAGCACAAGATTGGGCTGAAATGCTGCTAAGAATGTATACAAAGTGGGCAGAAAGTAGGGGTTTTACTACTGAGTTGGTTGAAATATCTCATGGTGATGTTGCTGGCATAAAGTCAGCCTCACTGTATGTTGAGGGTGATCATGCATATGGATGGCTTAGAACTGAAACTGGAATACATAGGCTGGTTAGGAAATCTCCATTTGACTCAGGAAATAGAAGACATACATCCTTTGCTTCAGTATTTATTTCACCAGAAATAGATGATTCCATTGAGATAAACATAAATAAAGCAGATTTAAGAGTAGATACTTATAGAGCCTCAGGAGCTGGTGGACAGCATGTTAATAAAACCGACTCAGCTGTAAGATTAACTCATATACCAACTGGATTGGTTGCTCAATCGCAAAGTGATAGGTCTCAACATAAAAATAAAGAAAATGCATTAAAACAATTAAAATCTAAGCTTTACGAGTTAGAATTACAGAAACAAAATGAAGAACAGCAAATTCTTGAAGACAGTAAGTCAGACATAGGTTGGGGGAGTCAAATAAGATCATATGTGCTAGACCAATCAAGAATCAAGGATTTGAGAACAAATTATGAAACAGGAAACACAACAGCAGTTTTAAATGGTGATTTAGATGATTTCATGAAGTCATCCTTAAAAGCAGGCGTATAAATGGATAAAGAAAATATAAGTGGCGAAAAAGCCCTCATTGAAGAAAGACGTAAAAAGCTCGATCAACTAAGAGACAGAGGAGATGCTTACGGCAATTCTTTTAAGCCAAAAAATAATGCATTAAATCTTCATGAAGAATATGGCGATATTTCAAAAGAAGATCTAGCGAAAAAGAATATAAAAGATATCTCTGTAGCCGGTCGAATTGTTTTAAAAAGAGTTATGGGCAATGCAAGCTTTGCTACTTTAAGAGATTCATCTGGCGATATTCAAATATATGTAACAAAAAATAATGTTGATGAAAGTGTATATGAAGATTTTAAAACATGGGATCTAGGAGATATTGTTGGAGTATCTGGTTCTTTGTTTCGCACCAAAACTGATGAATTAACTATTGATGTATGGGATTTGGAAATGATAACAAAGTCATTACGCCCAATGCCAGAAAAGTTTAAAGGCCTAACAGATATAGAAGCAAGATATAGACAAAGATATCTAGATTTGATGACAAATAATGAAACAAAAGAAGTCTTTATTAAAAGAACAAAAATCATTGATTCTCTCAGAAAAAAAATGAATGAATGTGGCTATTTGGAAGTCGAGACGCCAATGATGCATCCCTTAGCTGGTGGAGCAGTAGCACGACCATTTGTAACTCAACATAATGCTCTTGGACAAGATCTTTATTTAAGAATCGCGCCTGAATTGTATTTGAAAAGACTATTAGTTGGTGGCTTTGATCGTGTGTTTGAAATTAATAGAAGTTTTAGGAATGAGGGCTTATCTACAAAACATAACCCTGAATTTACCATGATGGAGTGGTATCAAGCCTATGCCAGTATGCAAGATCAGATGGATTTAACAAAAGATATTATTTTGAATGCCGCTAAAGCAGCTGAATGTAAATCAAAAATTGAGTGGGGTGATATTAAAATTGACCTTAATAATTTTAAACAATCTACTCTCACAGATTTAGTCATCGAATTTAATAAAGAATTAAGTAAAGATGACATAAGTGATAAGAAAAAACTTCAAAATATTTTGACCAGCAATAAAGTAAAAGTTGAAAAAAGTTGGGGTGTTGGCAGAATTCTCTTAGAGGTATTCGAAGCAACCGTAGAAAGCAACCTCATTGATCCAACATTTGTTACTGAGTATCCTGTTGAGGTTTCACCATTATCTAGAAGAAACGAAGAAAATCCTGATTATGCTGATAGATTTGAATTATTTATCGGTGGAAAAGAGTTTGCTAATGGTTTTTGTGAGCTGAATGATCCTGACGACCAAGCCTCAAGATTTGAAGAACAAGTAGCTGCAAAAGATTCTGGTGATAAAGAGGCTATGGACTATGATCAAGATTACATTACTGCTCTTGAACACGGTATGCCACCAGCAGTAGGTGTTGGAATGGGTGTTGATAGGTTAGTTATGCTATTAACTAATCAGTCATCTATAAGAGATGTATTATTGTTTCCCCAATTAAAATCTTAACTTAAAATTATTACCATCTAAACTTATCGAAATTTTCTGGGTTTGCCCAACCCTTAGGATTATTCCAAGTTCTTTTATTGTTGTAAGTTTTTAAGTTATATGAAAAACATTTTAATTTATTATTTTTATCAAACAGCTCTGTTTGAAATCCGAGTCTTAGCATAGTTTCATTAGTCTCATCATCATTACTAAAGTCGGTGAATATTGCAATTTTGTGACTTATAAGATTTTTAATTGTTCCGATATTGGATTCAGATGTTCGCATATCATCAAGAATTAAAAATAAATCAAAGTTTTCATTTGATACTTTTTCAATACTAGTTCCTATAGATAAAGATTCTATGTTGAGCTTTTCTATTCTTTTAATTAGTTTAGATATATCTTGCGCTGTAAAAATAAAAATATTTTTTGGATTTTCATCCGCAATGATATTTGTAATATAGCTATGAAGGATTTTTTCTTTCTTTGTCATTTCATGAGATGTTTAACAGCGTCTCTCTCTGAAAGAAGCTCATCTATGGATACCTTAAATTTGGTTTTTGCAAAATCAGATAAAGAAATATCTCTTTTTATTTCAATTGTGCCATCATCAAGAGTCATTAATGGATAACCGCAAATAATTCCCTCAGGTACATCGTATGCTCCATCACTTGCAATGGCGGCGCTAAAGCAATTGCCAGGCTCAGTAGGATTCTCGCATGCAATAACAGTATCAATTGCTGCTTTTGCAGCAGATGTTGCAGAGGAAGCGCCCCTTGCGTCTATTACAGCTTTGCCTCTTTGTTGGACATTTGGAATGAATTCTGATTCAATCCAATTCATATCATTAATTACTGAGCTTCCCAGATCTCCAGATATAAGAGCATTTTCTGAGTCAGGATACATAGTTGGACTGTGATTTCCCCAGATAATCATATTTTTTACATCGGATACATTATTATTTGTTTTTTTTGCGAGGATTGATTTTGCTCTATTAGAATCAAGCATAGTCATTGCCATCCAAAGTTGATTATCATTATTTGCTGCATTTTTCCCAATAAATGCATTAGTATTTGCAGGATTTCCAACAACTAAAATTTTGGCATTATCTTTTCCATAACTTCCAATAGCTTTACCTTGTTCAACAAAAATACCACCATTAATACTTAAAAGATCTGACCTTTCTTCAATTTTCTTACCGTTATAAACGATCCCCCTTGGTATACTTCCCACAAGCAAAAACCAATCAGCATCTTTTGATGCTTCTTCAAAATTATCGGTATAAGTAACTTTTCCCATCTGGGGGAAATATGAATCTTCTAATTCCATTACCAAACCCTTTAATTTATCAACGACTTGAGGGATCTCTACTAACGCTAAATCAACAATCTTATCTCCAAATGTATTCCCATCGATTAATCTTGGTATCAAAGAATATGCAATCTGACCTGCAGCACCTGTAACAACGACTTTTATAGATTTGTCCATTAAATTCCTTAAAAAAACTGAATATATATTATATTCTTAAATCAATTTGTAATCCTTAGTTTTGTATCGTAGTAAATGATATTTTTTTTGATTAAAATACCAACAATTCAATTCAAAGTTTCTTAATTATATTGGAGAAAAGACATGACAATTAGATTTGATGATAAGGTTGCAATAGTTACAGGTGCCGGTGGCGGTATTGGGAAAGAACATGCTCTTGAGTTAGCAAGACGAGGAGCTAAAGTTGTTGTGAATGATCTCGGTGGAACAGTTGATGGAAGTGGAGCTAGCGATGCGGCAAATGAGGTTGTAGATATTATTAAATCTGAAGGCGGTGATGCAATGGCTAACGGAGCAAGTGTTACTGATCTAGAGGCTGTTAAAGACATGGTTAGTCAAACGATGGAGAAATGGGGAAGAATTGATATTTTGGTGAATAATGCTGGCATTCTTAGAGATAAAAGCTTTCATAAAGTAACTTTGGAAGATTTTAATTTAGTCATGGATGTTCATTTTCAAGGCAGCTTAAATTGTACACATACAATTTTTCCAATAATGAGAGAACAGGAATATGGACGAATCGTTTTTACAAGCTCTTCTAGTGGTGTTTTTGGAAACTTTGGACAAACGAATTATGGCTCTGCAAAAATGGCTATGGTCGGACTTATGAATACATTAAAAATAGAAGGACAAGGCAAAAATGTTTACACAAATTCAATTACGCCTGTTGCTTACACAAGAATGACTGAGGGTCTAATTCCTGAAGACTTCGGTAAAAATCTTCAACCTGAATTTGTTACTCCTGCAGTTATTTATCTATCAAGTGAGAATGCTCCCAATGGCGCAATTATGGCTGCTGGCGCAGGAGTTTTTTCAAGGATATTTATACATGAAACTATGGGAGTATCTTTGGGAATGGCCGAAGATATGACACCTGAAAATATTGAAGCTAATTGGGATAAAATTTCTGATATGAGTGACGCAAGAGCTCTTCAAAACGGAGGAGAGCAGACTCTTAAATTCTTTGAATTAATAAATAAATAATTATTTTGCAAAACTAGGTCTTAATGCAATGTTATTTACGTAATTAGATAAATTTTTATAATCGTTTATATCTATTTTATTGAGCCTGACAAGAAACTGAAGTGATGTTACTGTCTGAATGTCGGCATATGAAAATTTACCACAGGCAATGTATTCTTTATCTGCAATTATTTCATCGTAATATTTTAGTGATTTGATTGCCAACTCTCTTTGAGCCAATCCAAATTCGTTATTTTGATTTTCAAGTTCACTCATATGTGGATGAGTATGTCTAAACCCAAACATTAAAGGCATCATAAGTTCAAATGATATTCTTGAGTACCACATTTCTATCTGTGCAATCTCGTTTTCATCAATACCAAATAAGTTAGGATCAGGATGTAAACACTCTAAGTATCTGCATATGGCTGTTGTTTCAAGTATTACCTCTCCGTTATCTAACACCAATGCTGGTATTCGAGAGTTTGGGGCAATTTCTTTATATTCTGAAGTTTTATGCTCCAATTTACCAAGATCAAGGTTCTTAACTTCAATGTTCTCAATACCTTTTTCGGCAATAAAGATAAGAACCTTTCGAGGACTTGGAGCTACTGGACTTGAATATAATTTCAAGTCTTTATTCCCAGTTTAATGCACCACCAACTTGATATTCCGTAACCCTTGTTTCAAAGAAATTCTTTTCTTTTCTTAGGTCAATAATTTCAGACATCCAAGGGAATGGATTAGTTACTCCTGTGAATTCTTCTTCTAGACCAAGTTGTGTGAGTCTTCTGTTAGCAATAAACTTGAGATATTCTTCCATCATAGAAGCATTCATACCAAGCACGCCTCTTGGCATTGTATCTCTTGCATACTGTATCTCTAGTTCAGTACCTTCTAATATCATCTGGGCCGCATCAGATTTCATTTGTTCATCCCATAAATGAGGATTTTCTATTTTTATTTGGTTTATCACATCAATACCAAAGTTTACATGCATAGATTCATCTCTAAGTATGTACTGAAACTGTTCTGCAGTTCCCGTCATTTTATTTCTTCTTCCCATAGAGAGTATTTGTGTAAATCCGCAATAGAAGAAGATACCCTCCAATACACAGTAAAAAGCAATTAGGTTTCTTAATAGCTGCTTATCTGTTTCTTCGGTTCCTGTTTTGAAATCAGGATCTGATATTTCTTGAGTATACTTTAAGCCCCATGATGCCTTTCTTGCAACACATGGAACTTCTCTATACATGTTGAAGATTTCTCCCTCATCCATACCCAAAGACTCAATACAATATTGATATGCATGTGTGTGAATTGCTTCTTCAAGACTTTGTCTAAGAATATATTGTCTGCATTCTGGGTTCGTAATTAGTCTGTATAGTGCAAGAACAAGATTATTTGCCACAAGTGAGTCTGCGGTTGAAAAGAAACCTAAATTTCTTTTAACTATAACTCTTTCGTCTTCTGTTAGCCCATCTTCAGATTTCCATAAGACAATATCGTTTGTCATATTAATTTCTTGAGGCATCCAGTGATTAGCACTTCCATCAAGATATTTTTGCCATGCCCAGTCATACTTGAAAGGCACTAGTTGATTTAGATCAGCTTTACAATTAATCATCATTTTTTGATCAACCTGAACTCGACCAGCATTTGCCATCATCTCATCAAGTTCTTCGTTACCTGCTGCTTCGTCAATTTCATTTACAGCTTTTCTAGCAGCTTCTGCTCTTGATCCTTCACCAATATTTTCATTAGTTCGAGGAGCATCAGTTTCAACTGGTTGTTGAACAGCTGATTTTTCTTCAGCTACTGCTTCTGCAGTTTGTTTTACCACCTCATTGTTTACCTGTGGTGATGCCTGAGGAGTTGAGTTTTCCTCTTTTCCATAGTCGTCCCAATTTAACATATTATTTCTCCTTAGTTTATTGACATGCCTCACAATCTGGATCATCCAGAGAGCAGGCTGTTGGAACTGGAGCGGGTGCTCCTAATTCTTTTGCAGAAGACTGACCTGCATCAGAGCTCACTGCGTTTAATTTTCCTTGTTGAACAGTTGATTTTTCTGTTGATGTTGCTGCAATTGACCTAAGATAATATGTTGTCTTCAGTCCAGAGTACCAAGCCATTCTGTATGTGATATCTAATTTCTTACCATCAGCATTTCCAATATATAGGTTTAGTGATTGAGCTTGATCTATCCATTTTTGTCTTCGGCTTGCTGATTCAACAATGTATCTAGGCTCTACTTCAAATGCTGTAGAAAAAAGTTTTTTTATGTCTTCTGGTATTCTTGAAATTTCTGATAAGCTTCCTTCAAAATATTTCAGATCATTAATCATTACATCATCCCATAAGTCTAGTTCTTTTAATTTTCTTACAAGATGTGGATTAACAATTGTAAATTCACCTGAAAGGTTAGATTTAACATATAAGTTCTGATACGTGGGTTCAATTGATTGTGTTACACCAGTAATATTTGAGATAGTCGCTGTGGGTGCAATCGCCATAACATTGGAATTCCTCATTCCATCTTTTTTAACTTTCTTTCTAAGTGTTTCCCAATCCAATGTTTCTGATCTGTCAACGTTTAAATATTCACTACCTCTGTTTTCCTCGAGGATATTCAATGAATCTTTTGGCAGTATTCCTTTGCTCCATAGGGAACCATCAAAACTTTCATACGCACCTCTCTCTTTTGCTAACTCTGTTGAGGCATATATCGCGTTATAACTAATTAACTCCATGCTTCTATCAGCAAAATCAACAGCCTCATCACTGCAGTAAGGTATATTTTGTAAATAAAGCGCATCCTGAAAACCCATAAGACCAAGTCCAATAGGTCTATGTTTTAGGTTTGAATTTTTTGCGGTATCAACAGAATAGTAATTAATATTTATGACGTTATCTAGCATTCTTATTGCTGTGGAGACTGTTTGCTTGATTTTCTCTTCATCAAGCTTTCCTTCCTTCATATGATTAGCAAGATTAACTGATCCTAAATTACAGACAGCAATCTCATTATCAGCACTTGTGTTGAGAGTTATTTCAGTACAAAGATTTGATGAATGCACAACACCAGAATGTTGTTGAGGAGACCTTAAATTGCATGAATCTTTAAATGTAATCCAAGGATGTCCTGTTTCGAATAACATCGTAAGCATCTTTCTCCAAAGTTCTTTTGCAGGTATAGACTTAAACTGATCTATCTCACCGTTCTTAGCTTTTTCTTCATATTCTTCATACTTTTCTTCAAAAGCTTTACCGATTAGATCATGAAGATCTGGTGCTTCTCCAGGGGAAAAGAGAGTCCAGTTTTCATCTTTTTCAACCCTTTTCATAAATAAATCAGGAACCCAGTTTGCGGTATTCATATCGTGAGTTCTTCTTCTCTCATCACCAGTATTCTTTCTGAGCTCTAAAAACTCCTCGATATCTAAATGCCAAGTTTCAAGATATCCACACATTGCTCCTTTTCTTTTTCCGCCTTGATTTACAGCAACAGCAGTATCATTTGCAACTTTCAAGAAGGGGACAACCCCCTGACTTTTACCATTTGTTCCTTTTATATATGAGTTCATTGCTCTTACTGGAGTCCAGTCATTTCCTAGGCCTCCTGCCCATTTGGAAAGCAATGCATTGTCTTTCATTGCTGAGAAGATACCGTCTAAGTCATCAGGTATTGTTGTCAAATAGCACGAAGACAATTGTGGTCTTTTCGTTCCAGAGTTAAATAATGTTGGCGTAGAGCTCATATAATCAAAACTAGATAGAAGTTTGTAAAACTCAATAGCTCTTTCTTCTCTTTTGTTCTCCTCAAGAGCAAGCCCCATAGAAACTCTCATAAAAAATACTTGAGGTAGCTCATATCTTACGTCATCGCAATGAATAAAGTATCTGTCATAGAGGGTTTGAAGGCCTAAATACGTGAATTGATTATCTCTTGTGTAATCTATTGCCTTCCCTAGCTTTTCAAGGTCAAAGGTTTTAAGTTCAGGATTCAAAATATCAAGCTCTATACCTTTATCAATGTATGCTTTAAATGCCTTAGGATAGTTCGATTCCATCTCCTGATATGTTGATTCTTCCGCAACACCAAGGAAGTTTAATGCTTCACTTCTAATTTGATCCATAAGTATTCTTGCTGTCACAAAAGAGTAATTAGGTTCTTTTTCAACCTTTGTTCTAGCTGACATAACGAGGCTTGTTCTCATATCTGAAATCGATACTCCGTCATATAGATTCTTTAAAGCTTCGTCTAAAACCTCATTAACTGAGACTTCTTCTAAGCCTTCACAAGCATCACTTATCAATCCTGCAACCTTTTCAACATCAAGAGGAACAAGGCTTCCATCACTTTTTGTGATATTTATACCAGGTACATCAGGAAGATCTATCTCAATTTTTTCTTTTTTTCTCTCTTGTGTTCTTTCAGCTCTATATAGTATGTAGCTTTTCGCTACGTCAAGTTCTTCTGATCTCATAAGCTGAAGTTCTACTTGGTCTTGTATCTCTTCTATATGGAGAGTACCACCCGACGGCATTCTTCTTTTAAAAACTTCTACAACAGCATCTGTTAATTGACCAACCTTTTTATGAATTCTTTCGCTTGCTGCAGCATTACCAGATTCAACAGCTAAAAATGCTTTTGTTATAGCTACTTTTATCTTATCGTCTTCAAATGGTACAACTTTACCATTCCTTTTAATTACTCTTAGCTTACCAGGCGCTGTAGTTTCTATATCACTAATAGATTGGTTTACATTTTCTTTTTGATTTTGTTGTTGAACTTCCATTATTTTATTTATCCGCTATCTAATTACTTTTTTAAAAAAGTTATATAGTTTTTTTTTGTTGGAAAAATTTAAGTAATTTTGTAGTAACGTAAATTTTATCTCCTACCATCTAACTATACTTATTGTAGATAAAGAATCAAGTAAAAAACACAATATATTGTGACAATTTCATTTTTTTACACAATATAGTGTATAAAACATGTTTTTTTTCTGTTGGAAATAAGTGTATAAATTGTGGATAATTAAAGATAGAGTAATCATATGAAAAACTTTCTATCAATAGACCAAGGGACAACAAGCTCAAGATCAATAATTTTTGATGAAAATTTAAATTTAGTAATTGATGCTCAAGAAGAATATGATCTAAATTATCCTGAAGATGGATGGGTCGAGCTTGATCCTAAGAAAATATTAGAAACAGTAACAAATACAGTTAACAAAGTTGTTAGTGATAATGTAAGTATTGAGGCTTGTGGTATTACAAATCAAAGGGAAACCACAATAGTTTGGTCAAAATCAACAGGTGAGGCAATTTATCCTGGAATTGTTTGGCAAGACAGAAGAACACATGAATATTGTGCTCAGCTAAAATCTAATGGCCATGAATCGATTGTAAAAGAGAAAACCGGTTTGCTTCTTGATCCATATTTTTCAGCTACAAAAATTAAATGGATTCTAGACAATGTTGACGGCGCCAGAGAAAGCGCAAAGAAAGGAGAATTATTATTTGGTACTGTTGATTCATATCTTGTATATATGCTTTCAAAAGAAAAAAATCATTTTACAGACGTCACTAATGCATCAAGAACACTTCTTTTTAATATTAAAAATATGGCTTGGGATGAAGAATTGCTAGATTTATTTGAAATTCCAAAAAATATGATGCCTAAAGTTTTAGGTTGCGATGGTAATTTTGGAAATTTAGAAATAAATGACAACGAAATTCCTATTAGAGGAGTTATTGGTGACCAACAATCAGCTCTTGTCGGACAAAGTTGCTTCAAAAATGGAGATATGAAATCTACATATGGAACAGGTTGTTTTTTAATGGTTAATACTGAAGACAAGCCTGTAAATATTGATGAGGGTTTGCTTACAACAGTAGCATATCAATTAAACAATAAAGTTCATTATGCCATTGAGGGCAGCATTTACTCTTCAGGCAATATAATAAAATGGCTCAGAGATAAGATGAAATTTTTTGATAGCGCAAATCAAAGTGAAAAATATCTCAATAAAGAAGGTAACAGTAACAATGTTCTTTTTTTACCTGCTTTTAATGGCCTAGGTGCGCCATATTGGAATTCGGATGTAAGAGGCGGTTTTTATGGAATAACACAGGATACCTCAGTTGAAGATATGGTAACTGCAGCTTTTCATTCAATTTCTTTTCAAACCAGAGAAATAACATCTATTCTTCAAAAATATGATATTAAAATATCCAATCTTTCAGTGGATGGAGGCATGGTGCAAAATGACTCATTCTGTCAATTACTTGCTGACACACTAAATAAAGAAGTTCTTCAACCAAAAAATGTTGAATCTACAGCCATTGGTGCATGTAAAGTTTGCATGCTTGCATCGGGATTAGATATAGATAACTTAAATAAAGATGATGCTTCTTCTTTTAAACCAAATATTGATTTAACTCAAACTTACACTAACGCTTTTAATGATTGGAAGTCATATGTTGAAAAATCAATTAATTAAGAGCTAGCTAATACTTATTTCTCTATTTATTTCAAAATTTTCGTTTGATCTCATGTCGTGAGATATAAGAAGACATGGTATTTGGAATAACTCAATGACATTTTTTATTATTTCTTGTACAGCAAAAATATTATTTTTATCAAGATTAGAAAAGGGCTCATCTAACAAAAGAATATTTGGTTTCATCAAGATAGCTCTTAATATGGCCACTCTTTGTTGCTGACCACCTGATAATTCGTGAGGCATTTTATCTAAAAGTTCCAAAAGGTCTAGCTTTGATATCAATTCATTACAAAGTTCATTATTTTCAGTTTTAAGCGCATACTCAATATTTTTTTGTGCATTAATATGAGGAAATAGAGCAAAATCTTGAAAAACGTATCCAATTTCTCTTTTTTCAGTATTTAAAGAGAAATCTCTTTCATTAAAAATTACGTCTTTAAGTTTTATCGTTCCTTTTTGAGGGGTAATGAGGCCTGCAATAACATTAAAAAGTGTGCTTTTACCAATTCCACTTTCTCCAGATATCAATCCAATTTGATTTGCTTCAACTACGAAAGATAAATTTTCTACCAGAGGAGACTCATCATAAGAAAAAGTTAAATTTTTGACTTGAATACTCATATGTACAAATAATATATGTCAATTTTGTATATAATGCTCCTGTTTTTCTACTAATGTTTTAACTAATTTTATCTATATGTATACATATAAAATCTATAATAGTGTTGCTGAGCAAGGTATTGACAGTTTAAAAAAGAACGGATTTGTAGAACACAAACATGATCCAGATGTATTGGTCATGAGAAGTCACCATTTGGTTGAGGATGATTTTAACCCATCATTGAAATGTATTTGCAGAGCAGGAGCAGGCGTTAATCATATTCCTTTAGAAATGGCCACAAAAAAAGGCGTTGCTGTCTTTAATACTCCGGGGGGGAATGCAAATGCTGTAAAAGAGCTCGTTATTTGCGGACTATTATTGTCTTCTAGAGGGATAATTCAAGGGCATAAATTTACACAAAGTATAAAAGATACTAATCATGATGATGTAACAAACCTAGTTGAATCAAATAAAAAAAACTTTAAAGGAAGTGAGTTAAAGGGAAAAACAATTGGGATAATTGGATTGGGGTCGATAGGTTCGCTTTTAGCGCAATCAGTTGAGAGTATGGGTATGAAAATTATTGGTTATGATCCAAATATTTCAATCGATTCAGCTTGGCAATTGCCTAAAGATGTCGAGAAGGCAGATGATTTAAAATATTTGTTATCTAATTCTGACTACATATCAATTCATGTTCCTTTGATAGAAGAAACAAAAAGTTTGATTAATAAAGACAATATTAAATATATAAAAAATGGATCAAAATTAATAAATTTATCTAGAGGGGCAATCGTAAATAATGATGATATCCTGGAAGCTTTAAAAAATAAAAAAATTAGTTGCTTTGTAACTGATTTCCCAACGCCTGATATGATAAAAAGATCAAATGAGTTTGATGATGTAATTTTAATGCCTCATCTTGGAGCAAGCACAAAAGAAGCAGAAATAAATTGTTCAATCATGGCAGCAGAACAAGCAAATAGATTTTTAAAAGATGGAGAAATAATTAATTCCGTAAATTTTCCAAGAGTAAGGCTTGGAAGAACAACAGAAAACAGACTGGTTATTGTTCATAAAGACCAGCCTGGAGTTTTAGGTCGCATCACGGCTGAAATCGCTACAGAAAATTTAAATATTGCCGACATGATCAATAAAAGCAGGAACGAAATTGCTATAACATTAATTGATCTTGGTGAGGGGCCTTCAAAAAATCTTATAGATAATATCAAGAAAATGAAAAGAGTTTTTAGCATCCGAAAATGTTAGAAAATATACTTTTTTTAAAAATTTTATAAAAACATCTGTCTAAATTTTTAATTTGTATTGCTTTAGTCTAAAAATACTTGTCAACAGAGCAAAATGATGATAATGAAGAAGCTAATTTAAGATCTTTTTTTTGTACACTTATTTGCTTAAAATTACGTAAGTAGTTGATATAAGGCTATATTTATCTTTTTTGTACAAAATTTGTACAACTTAGACAAAAACCTTATTCTAAAGCACTTAATATGGTATAAATAAAGTTATCCATAACTTTATCCACAGTTTCTGTGGATAAAATTTATAACAAAAATGAACAAAAAAAATAATAAATTGCTATTACCAAAAGACTGGGAGAATGTCTTAGATCGGGAATCTTTTCTATCATCAATTGATGCACCAATAAAGTTCATAAATAAAGAAATTGAGAAAAATAAAATTATTTGCCCGCCATATAATGAAATATTTAATGCCTTCAAATACTGTTCTTTTTCATTAACCAAAGTGGTCATATTTGGACAAGATCCTTACTTCCAAAAGGATATTGCAAATGGATTAGCTTTCTCTGCAAGAAAAAGTCAACCAATACCATCGTCTCTTAAAAATATATACAAAGAAATTGAAAATGACGTTGGTGAATCTCAGAACAAAGATGGGTGTTTAAAAAACTGGGCAAGACAAGGCGTGCTTTTATTAAATTCATCTTTGACCGTTGAGCTCTCAAAACCTGGATCACATTCTTCAATTGGTTGGCAGTTTTTTATTGAAAATGTTTTGAAAGTTCTAATGAAAAAAAGAAATATAGTTTTTATTTTATGGGGCAATCATGCACATAAATATTCAAAGTTTATTGATCATAAAAACAATTTAGTTTTGTTGTCAGCTCATCCGTCTCCACTTTCAGCTCATAAAGGTTTTTTTGGTTCAAAGCATTTTTCAAAATGTAATAACTATTTAAAAATTAATAATAAGAATAAAATTATTTGGTAATTTTACAAAATCGAGATAATTTCAGATATTTTCTTAACTTCTTCAGTATCATCTTTTTTTATAATGCCATTGAACACTTTCTTGTCATCAATAGTGATAATTTTTCCAAGAATTTTTATAAGATCATTTTCAAGAAAATCATTATTTGCTATGAAAGTACAAAACTTTCTTCTATCAACTCCTAAATATTTCATCCTAGCGACAATCTCCTGCCCTCTGAAGCAACCTTTTTCAAAAGAGACCCTTTGCTTATCATAATTAATTTCAAGCGGCCTAAACTTACGAGAATCAGATTCCTCAAGATAAAAAATGCCATTAATTTTGCTAGCCGCGTTCCAAATATCTAAATTGATTGTATTTTTATTCTCAAAGTCTGGCTTTTGCAGATATATACTTAATTCAAAATCATCATTTGAGTGAAAAAAGTAACTGGAATTTCCTTTTTTGTTAATTTCACCAATAATTTTGTAATCAGAGATCTCAAAAATTACAGATGCAAATTTTGCAAAAACCTCTAATTCATTTTTAAAAATATTAACAAAATCTTTATGAATTATTATGAAAAAATTGTTATCTTCTTTTAAAACAACAAAATCTGCTACAACTAGGCCCTTATGGTCACATATACATGACAATTGCAATTTATTATCATCTAATAGATTTATGTCTGATGTGAGTTGACCCTGAAGAAAGTCTATGACTTTAGTCTGTTCTCCGTTAATCTTTAAAGCGCGCCAGTCAGATATTTCAAGCGATCCAGGAGTTATAAAGTTATTATCAGTAGCTATTTTCAAGTAAAATTAAAAAAATAAAATAACAGTTTAACCAATGAGCAGAGAAATAAACAGAATTAAGTGGAAATGTCGAAGGGGTATGAGAGAAATTGATTTACTCTTAAGAGAGTTTTCAAGAAATTCAATGGAAAATCTTGGGGAAAATGATTTATCTATTTTTGATGAGATATTAAACTATGACGATCAAAAATTATATGATTTTATATTTAAAAATCAGCCTATAGGCAACAAAAAGCATGAAGTTTTTATAAATAAAAATTTAAAAACTTTTTCAAAAATGGGAAACTTTTAAGCATTTTATTTGTCAGAAAAGTAGGAAACATATTTATATGAAAAAAAATTCACATGATATTGATTCCGAACTTATAAAAAAGGCAAAACAAGGAAACCATGGAGCATTTAATATTTTGATGAGCAAATATTACCCAAGAGTTTACGCTACTATTTTCTCTTTCATAAAATCAAAAGAGGACTCAGAAGACTTATCTCAACAAACTTTTATTAAAGTTTGGCAGCAACTAGACTCATTTAGGGGAGATAGTGCTTTTTTTACATGGGTATACAGAATTGCAATAAATCTTGCCAAAAATTTTGTCACTAGCTCTGGATTTAAAAAACAAAAAATAAATACCTCTATTGAGGATACAGAAATAGACATAAGTTCTTTTAATGATATTGAATCAGCCGTAATTCATAACGAGTCGCTTGAGGAGATAAATGGTTACATCGATACATTACCTGAATCATTAAAGACTGCTTTTGTTTTAAGGGAGGTCGAGGGAAAAAGCTATGAAGATATAGCCAAAATAACCCAAACGCCCATTGGAACAGTTCGCTCAAGAATTTTTAGAGCAAGAGAATCAATTGTTGAATTCATTAAAAAGGAAATAATCACTAATGAGTAACATAAAAGAAAAAATTTCAGCAATGTATGATGGAGAGCTCAAAAGTTCAGAAATTGATGAGTTGATTGAGATTTTGAATAAGAACAAAGATATGCAAAAGCAATTATCTTTATATAGCCTTATAAATGTTGCTGCTAACCATCATTCAAATGAATTAAGCCCGATTGCAAACATAAAGAAATTTTCTAAAGAAATTTTTTCTAATATTTGGTTTTCAAATGGACTTACTGCTGCGGCGACTTTATTAATAACTTTAACTTTTATTAATAATTCTGATCTTTCAAGATTGAATGAAAATATTGATTCTACAAATCAGATTTCTGATGCTATTAATAGTAAAGAGGCGCAATTAATTGCTCAGAGATCTGAAGAATATATTACTGACCATGTTATGAAGGTTTTAAATGATCCAAGTTATATGAACACTTCAAATAGAATTGATTTAAGAAACGTTGGTTTCAACGTAAATTCCAAGGATGGATACTCATATATTAAAGGTAAGGAAAAATTCCAGTTACGCATTGAAAATAAAAATTTTGGACTTAAAAATATAAGGTATTGGAAACATGGAAACAAAATGATATATCTTGTTCCGCTTGATAATGGTAAAGTTGTTACACTTTACGGTAATATATCTATCTCATCAGCTCGAGAAATTGCAAAATCATTAAATAAATAAACTCTTTAAATTTATGAAAATATTAACTATGAAAATATTAACTAAAAGCTTTTTAATTTTAATAATTACCTCTTCCGTAAATCTTCTCGGCCAATTGCCTGAAAATATTGCGGAATTAGTTGATCAATCTGCACCTGCGGTTGTAAACATCACTGCAAAAAAAGAAGTTTCACAAAGATCTTCTTTTGGATATGGCGGAATACCAGATGAAATGCTCGAGAGATTTGGAATTCCTAGAGATTATAGAGAAATGCCCCAACAAAGAAGAGAGTCGGTTTCATTTGGTTCAGGCTTCATTCTTAAAAATAATTATATTCTTACAAATTTTCATGTCGTTGAAGATGCTACAGAGGTGCTAGTGTCTCTTTCAGACAGGCGCGAGTTTAAAGCTGAGGTTGTTGGTGTTGATCCATTGTCAGATCTTGCTGTGTTAGAAGTTGAAGGAAAAAACTTACCAGTAGTAGATGTAGGTAATAGCGATAAATTAAATGTTGGAGATTGGGTAATTGCTATTGGATCTCCATTTAGCTTCGATTTTTCAGTAACTGCTGGAATTGTAAGCGCTAAAGGAAGAAGTATTCAGAATAATAATATTGGGAATTATGTTCCATTTCTTCAAACTGATGTTGCTATTAACCCTGGAAATTCAGGCGGGCCACTATTCAATCTTGATGGAGATGTAGTTGGAATTAACTCTCAAATATATTCAAGAAGTGGTGGTTATCAAGGATTAGCATTTGCTATACCCATCAATGTTGCCATTGATGTAGCTGATCAGATTATTAATAATGGTGAAGTATCCCGAGGCTATTTAGGTGTAAGAATGAGCGAGGTTGATAGTGACCTAGCAGACGCGCTTGGAATGGCTAAGCCATATGGAGCTCTTATAAATGATGTTGAGGAAGGCGAATCAGCTGATAAGGCTGGATTAGTCCCTGGTGACGTAATTATTGAATTTGATAATAAAGAAATTAAATTCAGCTCAGATCTTCCTCATGTTGTTGGTCAGATCAGACCAGATTCTTATGCAAAAGCAAAAGTTATAAGAGATGGAAAAGAAATTACTCTAGATTTCACATTAGGAGAACTTCCTGTAAATAGTGAACAATTTATACCTGCAAAAACTCAGCAATCATCAGATCCACTTGGATTAAAAGTAGCAGATATAGACAGGAATAATCCATCAATGACAAATATGCCGGAAGGTGCAATAGTTTCAAGAGTTAATCCTAATTCAGCTGCATCTGGAAAAGTCAATCGAGGCGACATAATTACTATGATTCAGTATAAAGGAAGAAAATATAATGTTTATGATGTAGATTCATTTAACCAAGCAATAGGTAATTTTTCATCCGGCGACAAGATTGCTATCCATTTGATTAGAAATGGAACAAGGTTGATACGTTCTGTAACACTTAATTAATAAATATTATTGTTTACTTATTTTTGCAGTTTGCTTGTAAAATAGCTGCAAATTATGAAGAACATAAGAAATTTTTCGGTAATAGCTCATATTGATCATGGCAAATCAACACTGTCGGATAGGTTAATTGAGGTTTGTGGAGGACTTTCTTCAAGAGAAATGGCAGATCAAATTCTTGATTCAATGGATATTGAAAGAGAGAGAGGCATTACAATTAAAGCTCAGGCAGTATCACTTACGTATAAAAAAGATGGTAAGGAATATCTTTTAAATTTTATTGATACACCTGGACATGTTGATTTTTCATATGAAGTATCTAGGTCACTATCTGCATGCGAAGGCGCTCTTTTGGTTGTTGACGGATCTCAGGGGGTCGAGGCTCAAACTTTAGCAAATTGTTACACAGCTGTTGAAGAGGGACTAGAGGTTGTGCCTGTTATTAACAAGATCGATCTACCTCAAGCAGAGCCAGAGAGGGTAAAGTTAGAGATAGAAGAAATGGTAGGCATTAACGCGTCTGAGGCTCCATTAGTAAGCGCAAAAACAGGTGATGGAATAGATGATTTACTTAAAAAATTAGTGGAGGAGATTCCCAGTCCTGAAGGAAGCCCCGATGAAAAATTACAAGCATTGATAGTTGATTCTTGGTTTGATTCTTATTTGGGAGTAGTTTCGTTGATAAGAATAAAGAATGGGACTATAAAAAAAGGTCAAAAGTTCCAAATTCATTCCAACGGACAGTCACACATTGTTGATGATATTGGAATTTTTTCTCCAAAAAAGGTATCCAAAAAAGAACTATCTGCTGGCGAGGTAGGATATTTAGTTGCAGGCATCAAGGACATAAAAGGTGCTCCAGTCGGAGATACTTTAATTGACTCTAATGATGATTCAACAAAAGCTTTGCCAGGTTTTAAGAAAGTAAATCCAAAAGTATTTGCATCTTTATTTACATTAAATTCTGACGATTATGAAAAGTTTAGAGATGCTTTATCAAAACTAGTTTTAAACGATAGTTCTCTAATATATGAACCAGAGGTTTCAGATGCATTGGGATTTGGCTTCAGATGTGGCTTTCTAGGAACATTGCATATGGAAGTTGTTCGAGAGAGGCTTGAGAGAGAATATGATCTAGATTTAATATCAACAGCACCTTCAGTGGAATATGAGGTATTGAAAACCGATGGAGAAATTTTAAAGTGTGATAATCCTTCTCAGCTCCCAACCCCAAATGAAATAGATGAAATTAGGGAGCCTATTGTGAGTATCACAATAATTTCCCCTAATGAATATGTTGGAAACATCATTACATTGTGTACTTCAAAAAGAGGCACTCAAAAAGATATGAAATATTTTGGAAATCAGGTTTCAATTGTATTTGAAATGCCGCTTTCATCAGTAATAATTGATTTTTTTGATCAAATTAAATCATCAACCAAGGGTTTTGCTTCAATAGAATACTCTCTAATAGGTTTTCAAAAGTCCGATTTAACAAAAATAGACGTTCTTATAAACAATAATAAGATCGACGCATTATCAATGATTGTTCATAAATCGTTTTCTACTTCAAAGGCCAGAGAAATTGCAAAAAATCTCCAAAAATTAATACCAAGGCAGATGTTCGATGTTCCTATTCAGGTTGCACTTGGTGCTAAAATTATATCTAGAGAGACAGTGAAAGCATACAGAAAAAATGTAACCGCTAAGCTTTATGGTGGGGATGTAACAAGAAAAATGAAATTATTAGAGAAACAAAAACAAGGTAAAAAGAAAATGAAACAATTAGGTAAGGTTTCAATACCTCAAGATGCTTTCTTAAATTATTTTAACTCGGAGCAATAAGATGTTATCTGACCCATTATTCATTGTTGGTTCCATTGGTATGGCCTTATGTCTCTTAAGTTGGATAAAATTCTCTATTGAAAAAAATGAGATTGAACCTTTTGTTGTGAGATATATTTCTTCAATTTCCCTAATTTCTGGTCTAGCCTTATTAATAAGCATTTTTAATAATTCAGGTGATCTTAGTATTGTTTTGCTTTTTGGTTCCATAATATCTTTATTGATTATGATACTTGGCTATTTTTTAAAGAACACAGAAATAGTTTCAACTTCTAGAGGATATTTCATACCAATATTTTTAATTTTTATTCTAAGAACTTTCTTATATGAACCTTATCAGATTCCATCAGGCTCAATGGAACCTCAGTTGAGGCAGGGCGATTTTTTATTAGTAAATAAATTTGCTTATGGTCTCAAAGTTCAAAGAGTAGGCATGCCGAGATTTTTTGTCAAAGATCCACAATATGGTGATCCAGTTGTTATTATTCCAGAAAATAATCCTGTTCCATATATAAAACGACTAATTGGAAAGCCTGGAGATGTGGTAAGAATTATTAATAAGAAAATTTATATAAATGATGAGCTTTTGGATAGAAAATTCATCAAATCAGAAGAAATAATTACAAAAAGAAACTTTTTATACAGCAATGGCAATTCTGAGATAAGGGAGTTTGAGGCTATTGGTGACTTGTATACAGAAAGCATTGGTGAAGCAAGTTATGTTATTCGTAATATAAGAGGTCAAAATAAACGGCCTCCTGAACAGTGGACTGTACCTCAAGGGTATTATTTTGTAATGGGTGATAATAGAGATAATTCTAATGACAGCACCAAAGATGTTGGGTTTGTTCCAAGAGAAAATTTTTTTGGTAGAGCTGACTACCTATGGATGACGTGGGAATGTTATTTTTGCGTACCTTCATTTGAAAAAGCAGGAAAAATTAACTAATGTCATTAAAAGATCTTGAAAAAAGCATAAATTATAAATTTAAAGATATAGAGCTTTTAAAACTAGCTTTAACTCATAAAAGTTTTGATAACAAATCTAATAATGAAAGATTAGAGTATTTAGGCGATTCAATACTTACTTCATCCATATCAAAATATCTTTTTTTAAAGTTTCCTAATCAAAGAGAAGGATTATTGACAAGAATGAGGTCATTTATTGTAAAAGGTGAAACTCTCACTAAAAAGGCAACTGAATTAAAGCTTAATCAATATATTGAAATATCTAAAGGAACTGCAAATTTATCTGATCATAGAAAATTTTCAATTTTAGAGGGATCAATAGAATCAATCATTGGCGCAGTATTTCTTGATAGTAATTGGGATAATGTAGATAACTTTATTTTGGAGTTATTTGCTAATGAACTTTCAATTATTGAAGCCAACCAAGAGTTTAGAGATTCCAAGACTGAGCTTCAAGAGCTATTACAATCAAAAAAATTAAAACTTCCAATATATATGACTATCGAATCTGATGATGGCTTTGATTGCAAACTTGAATTGCCAGAAGGTTTATTTGAAGCATCTGGAAACTCAAAAAGGCAAGCTGAAATTGCAGCTGCAAAAGAAGCTTTAATTCACCTAAAAAGAAATAATGTCTAAAGAATATTGTGGTTATATTTCAATTATAGGTAAACCTAACGTAGGAAAATCCTCAATTCTCAACGCAATATTAGAAAAAAAAGTCTCTATTACGTCCAGAAAATCACAAACCACAAGAAATAATATCCTTGGCACTAAAACCGATAAAAATAAACAAATGATTTTTATTGATACTCCTGGGATGCATATAAAGTCAGAAAAAACTATGAATAAAATCCTTAATAGATCAGCTCAGAGCATTATTGAGGATTCAGATATAGTTCTTTTTGTTGTCCAGAGGCTCAGCTTCGATAAAAATGATGAATTAATAATAAATAAGCTGAAAGATATTAACCAAAAAGTTCTTTGTGTCATAAATAAGATTGACCAAGTTGATAATAAAAATAAATTACTTCCTTTTTTGCAAATGATCTCATCTGTTTATTCATTTGAAGAAATTTTGATGGTCTCAGCAAAGACTTCAGATGGCATAGATGGGCTTGTTTCAATTATTAAAGAAAATATTCCAGAAAATCCTCATATTTATTCGGATGACTTGGATTTACATAAAATTGATCAAAAATTTATTTATTCTGAACTAATTAGAGAAAAAATCATAAGAAAACTTGGAGATGAGCTTCCACACGATACTTTTGTTGAAATAGAAAAAATTAATGATAAAAATAATGTAACTGAAGTTTACGCAACCATTTATGTAAATAGGAAATCACAAAAACAAATTGTTATAGGTTCTGATGGAGAGGTGCTTAAAAAAATTGGTAAGCAGGCCAGAGCTGATATAGAGAAACTAATTAATAAAAAAGTTTTTCTCAAGACTTGGGTTAAAGTTAAAAAGAATTGGAATACAGATTCGGGATTTATTAAAAGCCTTGGTGTCGGTGGTAACTATGAGTCAAACTAATAATGATAATTGCTTTCTTTTGCATCAAAGAGCATATGGTGAAACTAGTATCATTGCAGATGTTTTCACTCAGAATAGTGGGAAAATATCTTTAGTTGTAAAGGGAGCTAAAAAACCAAAATCTAAATTTTTTGGTTATTTAGTTCCATTTCAAAAACTGAATGTAACTTATTCGGGAAGATCCGAGCTAAAGACGCTAACGAGCATTGATAGAGATCTTTCAAACAATTCAAATACTCTTTCAAAAGTAAGCTATAGCCTTCTTTATATAAATGAACTTCTTACAAAACTTCTGCCAAAAGATGCTAAACATGAAGAATTATTCAATCTTTATGATGAATTCCTAGAAAAAATTAACAAAAAAAATAATTTGGAGATATCTTTAAGACATTTTGAATTAGATTTACTTGACTTGCTCGGGTATGGTTTTGATTATGATTCAGAGATTGATTCAAATGAACCTATTGAACCAGAAACATCATATGTGTTTGTTTCTGAGAAAGGTTTTAGAAAATCAAAAAACTCAAATTTCACTGGCAAAGATATAATAAATCTTAAAAACCGCAAGCTTAAAGATGTTCCATTGAGATACCTAAAAGAAATTACGACAAAAGCAATTAGTATTTGCCTTGAAGGAAGAGATCTTGCTAGCCGTAAAATTTTTAGATCAATAAAATAATGATATTTGGAATTGGTACTGACATAGTTGAAATTAAGAGAATTGAAGATATAGCTTCGTTGGATAAGTTTGCATCGAAAATACTTAGTAAGAATGAGAAAGATTTTTATAAGTCTTTAACAGATATAAAACAAGTAAGATATATTTCAAAACAATTTGCAGGAAAAGAAGCTATATCTAAAGCTTTGGGAACAGGCATTGGCAATGATGCTCAATTTAAAAATATTGAAATATTAAGAGATGATCAAGGTGCTCCAGTCTTTAATGCACTTAATAAACTTGAGAATGCTATCAGCCTCTTGGGTATAACTAAAACACATGTTAGTCTTGCAGATGAAAGAAATTATGCTATTGCTATTGCGATATTAGAAAAGTGAATAATATTATTTTATTGGGCCCTCCTGGGGCAGGAAAAGGAACTCAAGCAGATTTAATATGCGAAATGTGTGATATTCCAAAAATAAGCACAGGTGATATGTTAAGAGAGGCTGTTGCATCAGGGAGTGATTTAGGCATTAAGGTATCGGAGATTCTTGATTCTGGTGCCTTAGTTTCTGATGATATTATAGGGTCCTTAATTCAAGAAAGGCTTCTAAAGCCAGATTGTGCAAATGGATCTCTTTTTGATGGCGTCCCAAGAACAATAGGCCAAGCGGAGCAACTTGCTGAGATGAAAATTAATTTCACACATGTAATTGAAATCTTTGTAGAGGATGAAGTCATAGTCAAAAGAATGTCTGGCAGAAGAGTTCATCCTGCATCAGGAAGGAATTATCACATTGATCATAATCCACCAAAAAATAGTGGATTTGATAATGAGACTGGCGAACCTTTAGTTCAAAGAGAGGATGATAAACCAGATACAGTTCTTAAAAGATTGAAT
Source organism: uncultured SAR86 cluster bacterium (assembly GCA_902630885.1). Classification (GTDB taxonomy): domain Bacteria; phylum Pseudomonadota; class Gammaproteobacteria; order Magnimaribacterales; family D2472; genus SAR86A. Next base: position 182,982 of record CACOWI010000001.1, read on the forward strand.
GTTTATCATGAGCAAACCAAACCTCTTACAACTTTCTATAAAAGTCAAAGTAAAGCTAAGCTTTTAAAATTCATTAAGGTTGATGGCTCTAATAGTGTTGATAAAGTTTTCAAAGAAATATCATCTCAAATATAGCTGTGAAAATTTTAGCTATAAAAAGTTCTGGTGATAGAACATCAATAGGCCTAATGCTGAATGATGAAATTAATTCTTTTTCAATGGATCATGGTCGAAAAGAGAGACCAAATTGGGAAATGTTTTTAGAAAATGTTGGCCATAAAAAAATTTTCAATCTACATGAAATAGATCTATTTGCATTTGAAAACAATCAAAATTCTTATACTGCCACAAGAATTACAGCTAGTTATTTAAAAGGTATTTCAATTGCACTTAAAAAACCATTGATTTCAATTGAAGATGACACAGAACATAATCTTGAAATAGATGAACTATTAATAATTGCGAGAGATAAGTTTTTATCAACCGACAGTAATAAAAACAGATTTGATCCGAAAAACGCTAATCCAATCTACAACAATGACATTAAGTTTAAAAAATTAGATGAGTGATATTTTATTGAGTTTTATCTTAGGTCTAGTTCAAGGCCTTACTGAATTTTTACCTATATCAAGCTCAGCTCACTTGTTATTTCCTTCACTAATATTTGGATCAAATGACCTAGGATTGTATTTTGATATATCAGTTCACGCTGGAACATTAGCTGCAGTAATTTATTATTTTAAAAATGATATATTCTTGATGTCAAAATCAATTTTTTTGAATGAAAATTCCAATGAAAATAAAAACCTGGCGCTTTATTTAGTTATTGCCACAATACCAATAGTAATTTTTGGATTTATATTTAAAGATTTCATTAGTCAGAGGATATTCAGTACCGATAATATTGCAATATCCAACATAATATTTGCATCAATTTTACTTGTTGCTTTTTTAAACAATAAAGGAAAAAAAACTCTTGTAAGCATCACTGTTTTAAGTGCTTTATTTATTGGATTGTTTCAATGTTTTGCATTAATACCTGGCGCCTCAAGATCAGGAGCCGCAATAACTGCAGGACTTTTTATAGGATTAAGCCTAAAGGATGCTTCAAAATTCTCCTTTTTGCTGGCTATACCAACAATTTTAGGTGCCTTAACTTTGCTTGTTCTTGATTTAAATAATGAGAATGTTGCCTTTGAACTGCTCAATTTAAGTATTGGCTTTTTAACATCAATGATTTGTGCATTTCTTACCATAAAGATATTTTTAAAGGTAGTTGAAAAAATTGGCATGATACCTTTTGTAGTATATAGAGTATTGCTAGGGATATTTTTACTAATAATTTAAATGCAAATCTACATTAAAGATGATGTTTCTAATGAGTTTATAAAAAGCATTACAACTTTTTATAAACTAGAACAAGTTTTAGACAAACCAACCTCAAATCATTATTTTATGTATGATTCAACCGGGTTATCTTTTGTGAAAGATTCCTCAAAACCAAAAGAGATTTTACATATTGATTTTTTGAAAGGATCTTTAGGCTGGCGAATGAAGAGAGCAAGTCATGAAAGAAATTTGAAAAAAGCTCTGGGCAAAATTGACAAACAACTTTTGATATTTGATGCCACTGCAGGCTTATTGACGGACTCTATGATTTTTCTTTCATTAGGCCATAAAGTCATTGCTGTTGAGCAGAGCAATATAATTTTTTCTCTTGTAAAAGATGCGATCATAAGAGCAGAAACAAAAATACCAGAACTAAAAAATTTGGTATTTTTAAATGATAATTCACTAGATGTTTATAAAAGTATGACTGAAGAAATTGATGTAATTTATTTAGATCCTATGTATCCAATGTTAAAAAAAAATACAAAAAAATCTGGCAAAATAGAATTCATTAAAAAGATTTTAGAATTAGAAAATTTTAGGGATGAAAAAGACTATCTTATCCAGAAATTTTTTGATGTTGATTACAAAAAAATTATTTTAAAAAGACCTTTAAAACACAGAAAAAATTATAGTAATATTAATTATCAGGTATTTGGCAAAACTACGAGATTTGATATTTATTTATGATAGAAATTAAAGAAGACTCAATAATTCTTACTGACGATGACAATAAATTTGATCTCCCTTTTTTATGGCTTAGAGATAATTGTCAATGTGATGAATGTAGAATTACTGAGACTCAAGAAAAGCAATTTTTACTTCATTCAGTTCCTGTAGATATTACACCAAAACATGCTGAGGAAATTGATAATATTATTAAGGTTGTTTGGCCTGATGATCATGAAACTATAATTCCTATTGAGCTAATAAAAAATTCGTTTAAACCTAGATACCCCAATCATTGTGAGTGGCCAAATGGATTCGAACCTAAAAAATTTTCATGGTCAGATTTTCTTGATAATAAAAAGGTCGCAATTGAGGCCTTAAAAACATTTGTAACTTATGGAGTGATTATTCTCAAAGATGCACCTAAGGAATCAAACTCACTAGAGTTCCTTGCTAAAAGACTTGGACCAATAAATGAAGTTCTATTTGAAAGAATCCATAATGTTTCAGTTACAGGCCATGTCTACAACGTAGCGCATACTCCTAAAGGGCTCCCGCCACATAATGATTTTGCAAGTTATAAGTCTCAACCAAGCGTTCAGGTTTTACACATGCTAGAAAATGAATGTGAGGGGGGAGAATCGATAATTGTAGATGGATGGCAAGTAGCAAAAGATTTAAGAGATGAAATCCCAGAATATTTTTCAATTCTTCAAAAATTTAATGTTCCTTTTAGAGAATTTGATGAAGAAAATGAAACATATGCTGAAGCTCCTCTTATTCAATGTGCAAGTGATGGATCAATTGAGAGTTTCAGATTCTCAAATCAACTTATGCAAATGATAGATCCCAGAAAAGAAGGTATTAGAGAATTTTACAAAGCCTATCACGAAGTTTCATCTAGAGTTCATCAAGATAAATATCGCTCAACTTTTAGACTTAATGGTGGAGAGGCTCTAGTTGTTGCAAGCTTAAGAGTTTTACATGCTCGTGAACCTTTTGTACCTAATGGCAAAAGACATCTTCAAGATGCATATTTTACTTACGATAATGCAGCAAATAATATTGTCTTGTTGTCGCATTAAGTGAAATTATCAGAAGCAGATATATCTAGGATTATTGAAATGGCTTGGGAAGATAGAACTCCATTCGATGCAATAGAGGCTCAATTCGATGTTACGCTCGATGAGGTTGTAAAAATTATGAGAGAAAATCTAGCCAAAAATAGCTTTAATTTATGGCGTAAAAGAGTAAGAGGAAGAAAAACAAAGCACTCAGAATTGAGAAACTTTAAAGTTGGCAGACATCACTCACATGACCAGAACAAACATAAGTAACGATAAGATTAAATTCTATAATCTCCATAAATCATTCTTTAGTGACATAGATAATACTACCTGTGAGGTTTCTGATAAAAATGTAATTATCAATGAGATTTGCAAAGAAAATCCTGATCCAGCATCTGTTCAGCTAGAATTTAATGACCGTGACTATTATTTTATATATTATTGGGATGGTTATTCACTGGCAGAAAAGTGTGAGATTAAAGACTACAAAACTGCACTTATACAATTTAAGAAATATGCTAAGAGACTGGCTAAAAATTTGAAGCGTTATAAATAAAAATGCGGTCTAGATGACCGCATTTATAAATTGTGTGCAATTAGGCGCTTTAATATCCATCACCACCACCGCCGCCGCTGCCACCATTGCCACTGCTGTCTGCGACATAATGTGATTTAGCTTTAAACATTTCATCAGATGTTGAGTTTTCTGCGCCATGAAAACCCTGTGCACCTGGCATATAAAATGTTAGTCCTGGGTACTCATGAAAAGTATGGGTGTGATCATCTGTATTTTGACGAGTTAAATAAACTTTATGTGTATATCCTGAGGCACCTTTAAATGGACCTGTTGAAACAGTACCTTTTATTTGAAGTGCTCCAGATGCACTAGTCACATCAATTTTAGCTTGTTCAAAAGACGATACCTTGACTATTTTGCCACTCGCATACATATTGTTGTGAAAATCACAATATGGATATAGTGTGTCTGGCGTGCTAGAGCTGACAGTTAAAGTTAAAGTATCTTTGTTCCATCCCTCAGCTGTTCCAATTTCACCCGCGTCTGTACTGGTAGCATTTTGTTGAGTAGAAATTTTAAAAGGATGACCTGAAGTAACTGAACTAGCAGCGTCAAATTTTACTACGTCACCTTCTTTAACATAAATAATAAATTCAGTACTTCTAGCATTTACATTATCTACAATATAATTTGAAGAGGCGTTATTAGAAAGCGTATAAGTTGTAGTGGTCATGTCGGCTTCATTATCCGTGATCGTACCTCCGTCCCATGATGTATCTTGGTTGATCCAATCTATTGTATTAAAAACTAATTTATCAATAGCAGTTGATGATGCAGTCCCATCCATGACTGATGCCATTAAAGTTTTAAGTTCTGAAACACCAGCCTTTGCAAAATGCGAATGAGCATTTGAGGAGTTTGCATTAATTTTTTGCATGTAAGCTGATATTCCTGCTGAAAGGTCAATTAACTGATCGCTTGTTGGAGCAAAATCCGTGTCCTCAGAGAGACTTGTCAACATATCTTTTATGAATGTTGTATCACCTAAAGAAGTTTCTGAACTAGATCTGTTAACAAGAGATTTAGCAAGAGTATTTCCAGGACTATCACTTGAAAAACTGTAAACTCCTTTAAGGACTTCATTTAGAACCACTAGTTGAGTATTAACAACTGCAGCTTTGTTTTGTATTGAGTTATCAAGATTTGAGAAAGGATTATTAAATCTGATCATAAATGATGAATCTAGTCCCAATTTTGTTTTAAAAGTGTCATAGTCAGTGCTTTTATTGTATTCGTTCATCATTGAGCTTATTGGCGAAACAACAAAAGATTGATCAGTAACAGGTTGACTCAAGGCAAGACTATCACCCTCACTAAATTGAAGATTTGTAACAGGGTCAAATCCACCTTCGCCTCGGAGGACTCCAGTTACACTTGAGTCAACTGTTAATGAAAAAGTTCCATCTTGTGCTGTCGTAGCTGTGGTAGCTCCAGAACATGTTCCAGCAGTAACCTCAATACAAACTGTTGCGCTTTGTATTGGCCCTGCACCTATGTATGTTCCATCGTATGAAGCTGATGTTGAGTTATCAGAGGTATCATCAGTAACAGTTACTGTAAAGTTTTTAGAATCTGAAAGAGTGCCATCCGAAACTCTAGCTGTAAGCTCATAGACATTATTAGTGTCAGAATCACTTGGACTTTCAAAATCTGGAGCATTATTGAATGTAACAACTCCAGTCATTGAGATTCCAAATAAACTAGCATCTGTGCCTGAAATTGAATAGGTTATTGTATTTCCATCGGGATCCTCAGCATTAACAGTGAATGCAGAAGTCTGATTTTCCACAACACTTATGTTAAAGACTGTATTATTAATTTTTGGTGGATTATTTGTGTTGGTGTTTCCGCCTCCGTAGCCACTATCGCTACCTCCGCCGCCGCCACCACCGCCACCACATGCGGTGATAGATAACACTACTAGTAATTGAACTACCCTGTTTAAAGTATTCATAGTAATCTCCTTTAGTTCGAATATTGTGCTTTTTGAAGATATATCTTTACTAGATATATCAACAAAAAGTAATAATGTAGCGCATTTAATCAAAAAAAATACTAAATAGTCAAATTTTATTTATATCCTTTAAAATCAACAAATTTTAGGTTTTATATTAGTAGTTTTACTACATTTTATTAATTATATTGTACAAATTATGTACAAAAAAAATTCATAATATAATTTGGTGCCCCATATCTGAGTCGAACAGATACTCCCGAAGGAACGCGATTTTGAGTCGCGCGCGTCTACCAATTCCGCCAATGGGGCTTGTTGAACATTGTAGCCAAGTATTATCTACTTTAAAATCAGCCATCATGAAAACATCTGATTTCGATTATGAATTACCTGAGGAGCTAATCGCTCATTATCCAACTAATTCAAGAAGCTCAAGTCGCCTGCTAGTAGGACTTAATGAAATAGAGCATAGAATATTTAGAGATATCACAGATTATTTTAATGAGGGAGATTTACTCATTAACAATAACACCTCAGTAATTCCAGCAAGAATTTATGGAAAAAAAGATTCCGGTGGCTCAGTTGAGCTTATGTTAGAAAGACAATTAAACAATAATAGAGCTCTAGTGCAGATTAGATCTGGAAATTCTCCTAAACTTGGAACCAAGATAATTTTTGATAAATACGAGGCAGAATGCGTTGATCGTAAAGATAATTTTTTCATAATTCAATTTTTTGAATGTCCAACAGAAATTTTTAACAAAATTGGTCATATTCCACTTCCTCCATATATTAAAAGACATGATGAGGAAATTGATAGACAAAGATATGCAACAGTATATGAAAATAAAGATTTCCAAAATTCAGTGGCTGCTCCAACAGCAGGCTTACATTTTGATGATGAGCTGCTTCAGAAAATAAAAGATATTGGAGTAGATATTATTTCAATAAATCTAAGTGTTGGTGCTGGTACCTTTCAGCCTGTAAAAACTGAAAATATTAAAGATCATAAGATTCATAAAGAATTCGTTGAAGTTAGTGATGAGATCATAGATAAAGTAAAACAAGCTAAAAAAAATGGAAAAAAGGTTTTTGCTGTAGGCACAACAACACTTAGGGCAGTAGAGACTGCATTTATTGATGAAAAAGGATATAAGGGTTTTACAGATTTATTCATCTATCCAGGTTTTAAATTTAAAGCAGTTGATATGTTAATTACGAACTTTCATTTACCTAAATCCTCTTTGCTTATGTTAGTTTCTGCATTTATTGGTTTTGAAAACACAAAAAAAATATATGAAATCGCTGTAAAAGAAAAATATAGGTTCCTCTCCTATGGTGATGCTATGCTTTTAAAAAAATGAAGTTTAAAAACAAAAACATGTCTGATTTTGCAAGAGTCAGTGAAATACAATTTCCACGTGGCTCAATCAATACACCTGCTTTCATGCCTGTTGGTACGAACGGAACTGTTAAAGGCTTAACTGCAGAAGACTTGAATGAAACAAGCTCAGAAATAATTCTTGGAAACACATTTCATTTAATGTTGAGGCCTGGTGACGAATTGATAAGGGATATGGGCGGATTACATAAATTTATTAACTGGGATAAACCAATACTTACAGATTCAGGTGGATTTCAAGTCTGGAGCCTAGGTGATTTAGTCAAAATTTCAGAAGAGGGTGTTAAGTTTAGTTCTCCCTATGACGGTAAAAAAATATTTATGAGACCAGAGGATTCAATCAAGATTCAGGAAAATCTTGGCTCAGATATCATTATGGTATTTGATGAATGCACTAATTATCCATCAAGTTACGAGGAAGCAAGAAAATCAATGGAGCTATCAATGAGATGGGCAAAAAGATGCAAGGAAGCCCATACATCTAAATCTGCGTTGTTTGGGATTGTTCAAGGAGGGATGTATACAGATTTAAGGCAAGAGTCTTTGAATCAGCTCATAGAGATAGATTTTGATGGTATTGCTCTTGGTGGATTGAGTGTTGGTGAGTCAAAACAAGAAAAAACTGAAATATTAAAGTTTATGTCTGATAAGTTGCCAAAGGATAAACCCAGATATCTTATGGGAGTTGGTTCGCCAGAGGATATTGTTGAAGCTGTGAGATATGGAATTGATATGTTTGATTGTGTTCTTCCTACGCGAAATGCAAGGAATGGACAGTTATTTACATCTGAAGGTGTAATCAACATCAGAAATGCAGAGTATAAAAACTGTGATGAACCAATTGATAAAAATTGCAATAACAAAGTATCTCAAAATTACAGTAGGGCATACCTTAATCATTTACAAAGAACAAATGAAATACTGGGATCTATGCTAGCTACTTACCATAATATTTCTTATTATCAGTCTTTAATGAAAGATATTAGATCTGCAATAAAAGATAATTTATTCGCGAAGTTCTTAAAAGACTTTTATAATAAACGGAATTTAGATATGCCCGACGGGCCAATATAGGATAAATTATGGAAGGAGCAGCACCATCACTTTTTTCACCATTAATTTTTTTAGGGTTTTTACTATTATTTATGTATATAGTAATAATCAGACCACAAAATAAAAGAAACAAAGAAATCAATGAAATGTTATCCAAACTCGAAATTGGTTCGGAAGTAATTGCTGCAAGTGGAATTATAGGAAAAGTCAAAGCTATAAAAGGTGAGTATATATCTCTTGAAGTGAGTGAGAATGTCGTATTTAAACTGCAAAGATCAGCAATTGCAAATATCTTGCCAAAAGGCACCATAGAATCAATTAAGTAGTTAAGTGAATAAATTCTCTATATATCAATATTTGCTAATTTTAGTCGTTTTGATAGTTGGATCGCTTTACGCACTCCCAAATTTATATCCCACACAACCATCTATTCAAATCGCTTATACAGATTCAGGTAGATCAGCCGATCAATCATTATTGAATGATCTTGAAGGTATCCTCGACAAATCTCAGACCGATTATGAAGAGATGTTTTTGAGAGAAAATAAAATTGTTATTAAGTTCAAAGATGTTGATACGCAATTAAGTTCCAAAACAATATTACAAAACGCTTTATTGGATAAAGTAATTATTGCTTTATTTTTAGAGCCAGCAACTCCTCAATGGTTAAAAGATCTTGGAGCCAATCCTGTAAAACTCGGTCTTGATTTATCTGGCGGAGTACACTTCTTATTAGAAGTAGATATTGATACAGCACAACAAGGAAGACTCGAATTACTTCTAGATACCTACAGAAAAACTTTTAAAGAAGAAAGGATTAAGTTTGATGAATCTTCAATTAAGGATTTAAAACTTCACTTTAAATTTAGTGATAATCAAAGTTACAACAAAGCTTTAAAGAAATTTAGAGATGATAGTCCTGTAATTAACGGCGTTCAATATATCATTACCGAAAGACCAAGCACTGATGTTCTTATGCTTGAGTATTCTGATATAGCTTTAAGAGAAATTAGAGACTATGCGGTCGGACAAAACTTAATTACTTTAAGAAATAGGGTTAATGAATTAGGTGTATCTGAACCAATAGTTCAAAGACAGGGTGGCAATAGGATTGTTGTTCAATTACCAGGAGTTCAAGATCCAACTGCAGCCAAAAAAATAATAGGTAAAACTGCAAACCTTGAATTTAGAATGGAAGCAAATGCAAGAACTTCTCCTTTAAGAAAAGAGGAGTTCAGTTTTAAGGAAAACGAATTTCAGACGGCTTTTTTGGAAAGATCAGTAATTGTTGCTGGTGATAGAGTCACCAATGCAAATACGGGGTTTGATGAAAGCGGTTTTGCACAAGTAAATATAACCCTTGATATGGAAGGCGGTCGTTCGATGCAAAAAGCAACCTCTGGAAATATTGGAAGACGTTTAGGTGTTTTATTCGTTGAACAAAAAACTAAATCAGAGTTGGTAACTAATGATCAAGGCGAATCTGTTATTGAGCAGACCTCCTATATTGAGAAAAATATAATAAGTCTTGCAACTGTTCAAGCTGTATTAGGAACAAGCTTTAGGATTACTGGTGTGGGATCACCAGCTGAGGCAAGTGAATTAGCTTTATTACTCAGAGCAGGTGCACTTGCAGCTCCGATGAAATTTGTCGAGGAAAGAACTGTTGGGCCTAGCCTGGGAAAAGAAAATATCGAACTAGGAATGAAATCAATTGTGATTGGCTTTGCATTAGTAGTACTTTTTATGATTTTTTATTACAGAGTTTTTGGCATCGCAGCAAATATTTCTTTAATTCTTAACTTGGTTTTAATTACGGGAATAATGTCTCTCTTAGGAGCTTCTTTAACTTTACCCGGTATGGCAGGTATTGTTTTGACTGTTGGTATGGCAGTGGACGCAAACGTTTTGATATTCTCTCGTATTCGAGAAGAGCTTAAAGAAAAAGATCCTCAGTCAGCTATAAGAGATGGTTTTTCAAGAGCTTTTGTCACTATTTTTGATGCAAATGTAACTACATTAATCACTGCACTAATTCTATATATTATAGGAACAGGTCCTGTAAAAGGCTTCGCAATTACTTTATCTATTGGAATTGTTACTTCTATGTTTACAGCAATTATGTGTACAAGAGCGATGGTTAACCTTGTTTACGGCAATAAAAATATTCAGCAATTAAAAATATAATGGATATTAGATTTAAATTTATGAAGTTTAGGAAAATAGCAGGCGTTATTTCTATAACTCTATTTCTTATATCTTGCATATCATTAGGTTTCAGAGGTTTGAGTCTTGGTCTTGATTTCAGTGGAGGAACTTTGATTGAAGTATCTTATGAGTCTCCAATTTCTCTTGAATCAATAAGAAATGATCTTGAAGAAAATGGATATCCTGACTCTCAGGTTGTGAATTTTGGTACCAATTTGGATGTTTTGATTAAAGTTGCAGATCAAGGTGGGAATAGTTCCATAGGTGAAAGCATATTTAATATTTTAAGTGACCAAGAAATTCCAATTGAATTAAAAAGAGTAGAGTTTGTGGGGCCACAAGTTGGTGATGAGTTAAGAGATCAAGGTGGCCTGGGAATGATAGTGGCTCTATTTATGATACTAATGTATGTTGCTTTTAGATTTCAATATAAATTTGCACTTGGTGCTGTTACTGCTTTAGCGCACGACGTAGTCATCATTCTAGGCATATTTTCAATATTTTCATGGGATTTTGATTTAACAGTCCTCGCAGCTTTGCTTGCAGTAATAGGATACTCTCTTAATGACACCATAGTTGTATCAGACAGAATTAGAGAAAATTTCAGAACTGAGAGGGTTTTAGAGCCTATGGACATGATTGATTTATCACTTAACCAAATGCTTGGAAGAACCCTTGTCACATCATTTACTACATTACTTGTATTGTTCGCTTTGTTTATTTTTGGAGGAGAACTAATAAGAGGCTTCAGTCTGGCTCTTATAATTGGAGTCGTGATAGGTACTTATTCCTCGATATATGTTGTTGCAAATATGTTAATGTCTCTGACACTAACTCAAGATGATTTAGCAATTCCAGAACCTGAAGGTGTTGACTTTGATGGAATGCCTTAATTTGTTAAATTTGGCTTTATTGATTTCAGAATAGATTTATATATTTTTGATGTTGCAGAGATAATATTATTTTCCATAATAAACTTTGGATCTCCCTTGAAATTACTAGCCAAAGCACCGCCTTCTTGAGCAATCAAACCTCCTGCGGCAAAATCAATTAGACTTACATCATAACCCCAAACACCATCCAATCTTCCCGCACCAACATACGAGAGATCAAGAGAAAGACATCCGCTTTCACGCATATTTAATTTCTGATTGGCGAGCTCTTTATATGCTTTATCAAAATTAAATTCATTATTTTTAATGGATTTCTTAAAAGATAGCATCGAATCTTCTAATGTATTTTGTTTGCTTGCACGAATCTTATTATTATTTAAGTCAGCGCCACCACCTAATGATGCCGAAAATTCTTCTCTTCTTATCGGGTCGATGACCACAGCTGTTATTATTTCACGATCGATCATTGAGCATAATGAAATTGAAAAGTGTGGATATCCATTAATAAAATTTTCAACACCATCAATCGGTTTTAACACCCATGTAACATTTGAGTTATTTTCAACGTGTCCTTTATGAATACTTAAAAAATTATCTTCGTTTTGAAATTTCATGACCTCATCAAAAACTAATTCTTCTACTCTTTTTTCAATTGCTTTAATGTATCCATCTGGAGTTCCTTTAGAAGAATCTAAACTGTGTACTTTTTTTACAGCAAATTCTAACTCTGCTGCTCCTTTACGGGCAGCCAAAAGGTTGATATTTAACAAAGCTTGTTTTGACATGTCGCTATTGTAATAGAAATGAGGATAATAGTTGTATGACTTTGGAAACTAATTTAATAAATATAGTTTTGGTTGATACCATCCATCCTGGAAATATTGGCTCTGTTGCTAGAGCAATGAAAACCATGGGATTGCAAAGATTATCACTTGTTAACCCAAGAGTCTTTCCTTCAGGTGAGTCAACTGCACTTGCTGGTAATGCTACTGATGTCCTTGAAAATGCAACCATTTTTGATTCTATAAAAGATGCTATTAAAGATAGCACCTTTGTCTATGCAACATCTGCAAGAGATAGATCAATTCAATGGCCAATAATGAATGCTGAGCAAGCTGCAACTGATATTTGTAATGAAGTTAATTCAAAAAAAGAAGTTTCAATAATTTTTGGAAAAGAGGATAGGGGTCTTACAAATGAAGAATTGGAACTTGCAAATAAACTTATTGAGATTCCTGCAAATCCAGAATATCCAGTTCTTAATCTAGCAATGTCCGCACAAATTATTTGTTATGAGATTCTGAAAGCATCCTCGAAAGATGAAAAAAGAGAGTGGCGAGATTATCCAGAAGTTAACTCAGATCAACTTCAAAGATTAATAGATCACTTTATAGAAACAGCAGTGGAGATTGATGTTATTGATCCAGATAATCCAAAAAAAATTATTTCGCGAATCAAAAGGATGTTTACAAGACTTCAGCCAGATGAAATGGAAGCTAGCTTTATGAGAGGATTTCTTTCAGGAATAAAGAAAAAATTAAAATAATTTTGGTTTGATAATCTTATTTGATTCCATATAATACACATTTTATCCTGTCCCGTTCGTCTAGAGGCCTAGGACACCGGGTTTTCATCCCGGCAACAGGGGTTCGACTCCCCTACGGGATGCCAATTTACAATAAAGCCCACACTAGTGGGCTTTTTTTGTGGGCTTTGTGTCCATGCATTAAATTTATTTTGACAAAGGATTATGGCATTATTATTTATATGTTTTTTCTTAAGATACTAGAGCAATTAGGACGAAAAAGAGTTGTGTTGGATAGGGGTCCTTCGCACCCAGAATATCACTTAGCTAAACCATGGACTGAAAGGTATTATCTGCTATTTAGAAAAAGACCAAAATGGTTTCCTTTCAATATACTTATTAATCATATTATAGATAATGACCACGGAATTGGACTACATAATCACCCCTGTCCATACATTACAATTATCTTAAGTGGAGGTTACTGGGAGACAAACATTAAAAAAGAAAGAAAATGGCGTGGAAAATTTTATATAGGTTTTAGAAGTGCTGATAATTTACACCGAGTTGACTTAGAGCCAGGCATTAAGCCAATTACAATATATATTGCCGGCCCATTCGGACTGAGAAAAAAAGGAAGAAGTGAATATGGGACTTGGAAATAATTTTTTTTATCAAAAGGGACTTGATATTTTTGAATTATGAAAAATATAAAAAATAGAAATTTAAGAGATTTATTTTATCTATTGATTGGTTTTTCTATTGGTGCGACTTTTGCCATGGCTTTATTGGGCTAGAGATTTTTATTTACTAGAACAATAATCCATTTGGTTTTTTAAATATACTCTAATACTTTCAGCTTCAATTTGATCAAACTTTTGATCGTAACTAATTTCAATAATTCTATTGAGGTGGTTTTCAATTTCTTTTACTGATGGGTAACTTCCATTAAAGGATATATTAGTAATTTCTATGTCGTTATCCTCAAGACAAACTTTAAATGCATTAGCATTAATTTCATTTTGATCAGTTTTCCAATTTAAATAGTTATACGTGAATACAACAGCGATTAAAATTACCCAGCCAATAATTGATTTAATTTTTTCAGTCATTTTAAAAAGATTTTCAATCTAAGTGATTAATTTCGGTATCAAACCAATTTGAGCAAGAGTACCCAAAATAATCATTAATATGAAAGCTGCAAGAATTTGTAAATTCTTTTTTTCAACCAACTCAAAGAGATCTTCTAAAACTTTTCTTACAAAATCATCGGCACTGCCAACTAATTTAACAGCTTTTCTTGTCCATTTATCAGTCTTATCAATTAGCGGAAGAGCAAGTGCAGCAATAATAAGCCACACAACTCCATTTAAAATCATGTCAATAATCCAGCCTATAACAACCCAATTAACTTCCATTAAATTATATTAATGTATAAATATGCATAAATTAAATAAAGTTAAAAGTTTTTTACTATTATTGATATATTTAATGTAAGATTGCATTTTCTCATTTAGGATAAATTAATGAATATATATGTCGGAAATATTTCTTGGGGATTAACAGACCAAGATCTAGAAAACGTTTTTGCAGAACACGGAACAGTCACTTCTGCAAAAATTATTACAGACAGAGCAACTGGTCGTTCAAGAGGCTTTGGTTTTGTTGAAATGAGTGATGGAGCTGAGGCTGCTATAGAAGCATTAAACGGAACTGAAGTTGATGGAAGAGAATTAGTTGTTAATGAATCAAGACCCAAAGATAAAAGCTAACTAAGACTGTCCAAAGCAGCTATCATTTTTTCTTGAACTTTTTGAACAGCTTTAAAAGGCCTGATCATTACCTTGAAGTTGCAAATTTTGCCGTCTTCATTCCATTCAATAATATCAACTCCATTAACTGATATATCATCGATATAAGTTTCAAACTCTAAAACAGAATTCATCCCGTCATGAATTTCTTTTGTGTATTTAAATTTTTCCATATTAAAGGACTGACCGGCAGCATGAAGATACATCATAGTTATATTTTTACCCTCCATTGGAGTAAAAACTACAGGCGATGAAAATACCGCATCGTCTGAAATAATGTTTTCTAGTAATTTCGGATCATCACTCCCAAGGACTTCATGCCATTTATCAATTAAATTTTTTGCTTGATTCATTTTTTACAATTTATATCATCTACTGATACATTTTAAACATAAAAATATCGATATATAACAATTTTAGTAGTATCTTATATGAGAGGATATACGATTGAAAAGTTTATTATAAGGAGTTTAATTATGGAATATTTAGTAATCGCAGATTTTAAAGTCAATGAAGGCATGGCTGATGATATGGCAAATGTTTTTAAAGAAGCCTTAGTAGATACAAGAGCTTTTGAAGGATGTAATGGCATAGATGTGTATTTTGAAGAGAAAACAAATACTTTTACGCTTATAGAGGATTGGGCAACTTTAGATAATTATGAGACATACCTTCAATGGAGAATAGATACTGGAATTGCAGACATCTTAAACCCTTTGTTAGTTAATGGCTGGGATGGAGTCGTTAACAGTGTAAAAAGACTTGGTGTTCCAAAGGATATTTAACAAATGAGTGATAAAGAATTAATTTCTAACTGTATAGATCTTTATTACGAGGGATGTGTTGAATCTGATCCAAATAAAATCAAAGAGGCTTTTGATGAAAACGCAATGATTTCTGGTTATTTGCCAGATGGTCTTCATGAAATGAATTTAGTGGACTTTGCTGGATTTGTTGATTCTCAGCAACCCTCACCAAAAGAAAAAGGAGATAAAGAATTTTTAGAAATTCTTTCATGTGAAATAACAGGCGAGACAGCAATTGTGCAGATTAGAGAGGCATACTTGGGAATGATTTTTATAGACTCATTCTCTTTTTTAAAAAAAGATAATTCATGGAAAATTTATACCAAATTATTTCATGTTGAGTCTTAATCATTAATATAGGAGTAAATATGATTAATAAAAATAATGTTGCAGGATTATTTGCAATGCTTTTAATTGTTAGCTGTTCAATGGAAGAATCGTCTGAGACAGCATCATCAGAAGATGGCCAAATTTTCTTTAATGAATTCATGGAATGTAAATTTGGTCCAGATATGTCTGAAGAAAATTTAACAGCTATGATCTCTGAATGGCAAGAGTTAATAACAGATGACTCTTTGATGGGTGCTTGGGGTTATGCTCCTGCATCTGATTCAAATAGTGATGGTGGATCTGGTTGGTGGGAGCTTCAGTGGACATCAAAAGAAAATGCAGATGCTGCATGGTCTGATTGGGGTGAAAATGAAGCTGCAATGAAATGGAATGAAAAATATCAGGGAGTTATGCAATGTGATGGCCCTGGTAGATATGCATTTGATGGAGTTTTTCCAATAAATCCAGACGCATATGGAGAAACCTCAGAAGATGGATATTTTTATAGTGAATTCTATGGGTGTACATATAATGATGGATCATCCAGTGCTGACTTGAAAGAATTTACACCTGGTTTCGTATCTGCAGTTGCAGCTAGTGATTATGAAGATACCAGATATAGTTATGGAAATTATCTTTCAACAGACTCTGAAAATCCTGGTTTCTTGTGGGCAAACTTCACAGCAAGCAAAGAAATGAATGACAAAGCAACTGCATCTTTTGAAGCAGATGTTCGTGAAAAAATGTTCCCATTGTTCAGTGAGTTTGCCTCATGTAGTGACACGCCAAATGTATATCATTCATGGACACTTTACCTGGCTGGATATGAGTTTATGCCAACCTTTTCAGAAAAGGAATAACTCTTAATATATTTGTAAATGAAGCTGCCAATGGTAGCTTCATTTATGATACATTATCCATAAAAAATGTAGCATATGATTATAGGCGTACCTACAGAAGTTAAAAATAATGAAAATCGTGTTGGTCTAACACCATTTTCTGTCCAATCTCTTGTAAATTCTGGGCATGAGATACTTATCCAAAGAAATGCAGGAACAAACATAGGATTTTTAGATGATCAGTATCAAAGTGCAGGTGCAAAGTTAATAGATTCTGCTGAGGAAGTTTATAAATCTTCTGAAATGATAGTAAAGGTAAAAGAGCCTATACCAGATGAATATAAGTTTTTAAGAAATGACCTAACACTTTTTACATATCTTCATCTTGCTGGAGATCCTGAAAATGCAAAAAAATTAATTGATACTGGAGTAACGGGCATTGCCTACGAAACAGTGACTTCGCCAGATGGGTCTATGCCGTTACTTGCCCCAATGAGCACAATTGCAGGTCAACTTGCATTTACTGTTGGCTCATACCATCTTCTCAAGCATAACAAAGGAAAAGGTGTAATGATTGGTCAAATGGATGACATGGATCCAAGAGTTGTAACAGTAATTGGCGCTGGTGTTGCTGGAACACAATCAATTTTGAAGGCAATTGACAATAAAGCTCTTGTTAAGGTTGTCGATTCTTCTCAAGCCAAACTTGATGATCTTAAATCAAAATATGGATCAAATAATATCGAATATATTTTATCAACAAAAGACTCGATTCAGGTTTCAATCAATGAGTCTGATTTAGTGATAGGAAGTGTTTATGTTGTTGGCAAAGAGGCACCTAAAGTTATAACTAGAGAGATGTTGTCTTCAATGAATCCAGGCACTGTGATGGTAGATGTATCAATAGATCAGGGTGGATGTTTTGAATCAAGTAAGCCTACTACACATGATAGTCCCACATTTTTGGAGAATAATATTGTTCATTATTGTGTTACTAACATGCCAGGCGCAGTTCCATTAACAGCCACTGAGGCATTAAATAAAGTCTCACTTTCATATGTCGAGAATCTAGCAAATAATGGCATCAAAAATGCACTCAATTCTGATGAACACTTGAGAAACGGGCTAAATATTCTGGATGGAAGTATTGTTCATCCAGCTGTTAAAGAAGCTCTGGAATAATTTTTAATTAAAAAATGTTTAAAAAATTAAATTTATATAAATTTTTTTTATTTTTTTCAGTTTTTGTTAATGCAACTATCGATGAAAAAAATTCTTTAATAGAAATTTATGAAAATCCTAATGAAGCTAATTCAATAAATATTGTTGTTAAAGACAATATAGACATTGCTAACAAAGTAACTTCTGCAGGTTCTTTGGCATTGAAAGACAACATTGCTCAAAGTAATGCTTTTATAATAGACAAATTAAAAAGTTCAAATTATTTTATTCTTGGGAAAGCAAACTTATCTGAATGGGCTAACTTTAGATCAGAAGATTCTGTAAGCGGATGGTCAAGTTTTGGTGGTCAAACGAAACATTTTCTAGATGATATTTATAATCCTTGTGGATCAAGCTCTGGTTCTGCTGTTGCTGTTTCAATGGGAATTGTAGATATCGCTATTGGTACTGAAACAAATGGTTCAATTTCATGTCCATCATCTATAAATGGAATTGTTGGTATGAAACCAACTACAGGTTTGGTGAGTAGGTCTGGTATTGTTCCGATTTCATCTTCACAGGATACAGCTGGACCAATGGGAGTCTCTGTTGAAATCGTTGCAAAAACACTAGAAGTTATTTCAGGTTATGACGAAAGTGATAATGCAACTAAATCTATTCCAAATGATTTTAACTATAACTTTGCCGATGCAACAAATAATGAATCGCTCGATGGAGTGCGATTAGGTTTGTTGGATTCAACAAACTCAAATCCAAAAGTTATTCAATTACATAAAAAAATTAAAGAAATAGTTAAGTCTTTGGGTGGTGAAGTAATCATGATTAATGATGAAAGAAATTATCCTGGTGATGCTGAATATTATGTTCTTCTTTATGAGTTTAGGGTTGGACTGGAGAAGTATCTAAAAAATTCAAATTCATCAATGAAAAAACTTGAGGACATAATTGACTATAATAATGCTAATAAAGATATTGTAATGCCTTATTTTGGACAAGATATTTTTTATAAATCTATTGAAAGCAATAACTATCTCAAGTACTTGTGGTCAAAACTTAAAATTAGAAAATCATACCAATCAACAAAAGCTCTTTTAAATAAATATGACTTGGATGCTTTTATTGGACTAACAAGAGGACCTGCATGGAAAATAAATTATGATGGTGGAGATTATATTGCCATGAATGAATCTTTGCAGTTTGGAAGTGGTGGATTTGCTGCACATAATGGAATGCCACATATCACAATTCCATATTTCGAAATAAATAATTTTCCAGTAGGAATTTCAATAATTGGAGATCGATGGTCTGATAAAGCTGTTATTGAATATGCATCAGCAATTGAAAAATCGAGATATAATTAAAAAACTACAAAATGAAATTATTATGGAAAAAGTTTTAGTTACAGGCGCAACAGGATATATTGGTCTTCATTGCATTCATCAACTTCTTAATCAAGGGTATGCAGTAAACGGGACTGTAAGGTCACCTGAGAGGAAGAATGAGATCTATGATGCGCTTCAAAAACATAACACTCCTACAGATAATCTAGATATTTTTACTGCTAATCTCACTGAAGATGAGGGATGGGATGAGGCAATGAAAGGTTGTGATTATTTGATGCATGTTGCATCACCCTTAACATTTGATAAAGAAAGTGAGGAATACTTTGTAGGGCCGGCTGTAGCAGGCGTTCAAAGAGCTTTTGGCTTTGCTAAAAAACATAATGTTAAAAAGGTTGTGTTAACCTCATCTGTTGCTGCTATATTTGAAACGCCTGATTCAAAAGAATATTATGATGAGAGTGATTGGTCAGATCCTAATCACGAATCAATAAGTCATTACTCAAAAAGTAAGACGCTTGCAGAATTAGCTGCATGGGACTATGTTAAAGAGGAAAATAATCCATTTGAACTAGCAGTTATAAATCCAGCACTTGTAATCGGTCCATCTTTATCGGGAGATATCGGAGAGTCAAACAAAGCAATCGCTTTAGTAGTAACAGGTAAGATGCCTGTTGGTATACCATTGCAATTTGGATATGTTGATGTAAGAGATGTTGCCGAAGCACACCTTCTTGCTATGCAAAATCCTGAGAGCAATGGAAAAAGGTTTGCTTTGGTAGAAAAAGACCTTTGGTACAAAGAAGTTGCAAAGATTCTCAGAGATAACGGCTTTAAAAAAGCACCTAAGTTTAGTGTTCCAGTATGGATAGTTCCTCTTCTTGCAATTTTTGTTAAAGAGTTAAACCTTGCACGGTCAGCAATCGGAAGAGTGAGAAGTGTAAAAAATGCTACAAATGCTAAAGACATACTCGGTTGGAATCCAAGGCCTGCTGAAGATTCTATTGTGGAAATAGCGCAACAAATTAAAGATATGGGACTTATTAAATAATTCCTGGAATAATGGCTTTCCTATTTTTTGGATAATCACTAAATTTTTTCTTGTACCACTGATGGTGAGCTAATGCTCTTGGGAATAGATTTGCTATTACCCATATTAGAAACACAATACCAGAAATACTCCAAGTCAATATAGCCCATCCAATCCACTCTATTATCTCTCCAAAATAGTTAGGAGCTGATAAATGTTTATATAAAAATTTATGCGGAATATGATAACCAGGCCCTTTCTTTTTTTTCATCCCTATAATTAAGTAATCAGATCTTATGTTGATATACATTCCAAGCAAGAAGATTGATAATCCAATTATAAAAGCTGGACTTGAAATCCAATTTTCAGAGTATTGTGTAAAGTAAAAAATACCAAAAGCTTGAATACTAACGTTTATTAGATTAAAAAAAATTGCTGAAAATGCAATTGAAATAGGCATTTTTGGATTTGTCATTTCTATTAAGAAGGGATAAATAAATGTCCTATGGATATAATGAGTTAACCAAATTATGAGAAATGCCATATGAATGATTTGTAGCTGATCTCTTACAATTAAAGCGTAAACTATCATTAAAATCACACATGGTGACTCCATTACAACCCAGCCAAGTCTTGCAGGAATTGTAATACCCCAACCGTCTTTAATATGACGTCCATATGGAGCACTTTCAAAAAGCAAATATATGAAAGTTGCTACTCCGATTAAAACCCAAACAGATATTAATATATAGAATGTATTCATATAAAATTTTAATAAACAAAGTTTACAGTTATGATTCTAAATCATAAACTTATTACATAGTTTGTTTTTTTGGGGAAATTTGAAAGTGGAAAAATATGATTTTGTTATTTTAGGAGCTGGATCAGCTGGTTGCGTTCTTGCAAGCAGATTAAGTAAAAATCCAGACTTTAATGTTTGTTTAATTGAAGCAGGATCTAAAGATAGTGATCCAAGAATACATATACCAATTGGTTTTGCTTTTTTGGGTGATGGTAGTAAGTATAGTTGGAATTATGAAACTGTGCCCCAAAAAGAATTTGAGAAAGAGGTTGTAGCGCAACCAGTTCAAGAGGTTGTCGATTCTACAGGAGGAACTCACAAAGTTGAAACGGAATCACTGGAGCATAGAAAAGGATTTCAACCTAGAGGGAAAACTTTAGGCGGCTCTAGCTCAATAAACGCAATGTTATATGTTCGAGGTCACAAATGGGATTATGATCATTGGTCTGAATTAGGCAACGAAGGTTGGTCATATGAGGAAGTTTTACCATATTTTAAAAGAGCCGAACATAATGAAGTTTTTGACAATAAATATCATGGACAAAATGGCCCGTTAAATGTTTGTAAGATTCGTAATCAAAATACACCAACTGATGATTTTGTTAAAACGGGTTCTGAAATTTTTGGTTATAACGATGATTTTAATGGTGAAGACCAAGAAGGTATTGGATATTATCAAACTACTCAAAAAGATGGTAAGCGTTGCAGTGCTGCAAAAGCATATCTTGTGCCTTCATTAGATAGAGAAAATTTAACAATAATGACTGACACAAATGTAAATAAGATTATTTTTGAAAATAAAAAAGCAATTGGTGTTGAGTGTATTAATTCTGAAGGAGAGGTTATTAAGATAACAGCAACCAAAGAAGTTATCCTTAGTTCTGGTGCATTTGGTTCTCCACAGATATTACTGAGATCTGGTGTTGGTCCAACAGAGGAAATACTTAAGCACGATATAGAGCATATTCATGAACTTCCAGGAGTAGGAAAGAATTTACAAGATCATATAGATTATCTTTCAGTTCATAAATATAACTCTGTTGAATTAATTGGATTTTCTCTAAAATCAATTTTTTATAAATTCCCATTAGAAATTCTTAAATATATTTTTAAGAAAGTAGGCATGTTTACTTCAACTGTTGCTGAAGCAGGAGGATTTATCAAATCAAATGATGAAAAAAATATTCCTGATATTCAATTACATTTTGCACCAGCTATGGTTATAGATCATGGCAGGACATCTGTTTGGGGACATGGTCTAAGTTGTCATGTATGTTTGTTAAGACCTAAATCAAGAGGAGAAGTTACTTTAAATTCTGCAGATCCTTTGGAGGATCCATTGATAGATCCTAAGTTTTTATCACATCCTGATGATGTTAAGGACCTTGTTGCTGGATATAAAAAAATGATGAGTATTTTAAATAAAGATCCTGTAAGCAAATACACAATTAAACATACTCAAAGACCCATTAACATTGACGATGATAACGATATTGAGCAAGCAATTAGAGAAGATGCTGATACTGTTTATCATCCTGTGGGAACATGCAAAATGGGTTCTGATGAAATGGCAGTGGTAAATGATAAGCTAATGGTTCATGGTATGAGTAATTTAAGGGTTGTAGATGCATCTATTATGCCGACTTTAGTTGGCGGAAATACCAACGCTCCTACAATTATGATTGGAGAAAAAGCTTCGGATATGATTTTAGAACACTGGTCCTAATTTAAATTGAAAATCTTATACGCAATAATTATATTTCTGTCACTAAATGTATTTGCAGAAGATTACTTCCTAGTTGATGTAAGAACACAACAAGAATTTAAATCTGGACACTTAGAGGATGCATCAAATATAGAATGGCAAAACATTTCAGTAATTATCGAGGATATTGAAAAAGATAAAAAAATATACCTTTATTGCAGAAGCGGTAATAGGTCTCAAAAAGCAACTAATATTCTAATTGAACTTGGTTATCAAGACGTTACAAACTTAGGCGGTTTAGAAGATGCAGCTATTTTTTTAGGTAAAAAAATTACTGAATGAAAAATTTCCTAAGCTTTCTAACAAAATTTAATCAAAAAAAAATAATATGTTTTGATGGTGGTGGTGTAAGAACAATTGCTGCTTTAGTTTTTTTAAAAAAACTTGAAGCTGAGAGTGGTAAAAAAGTTTCAGATATTTTTGATATGTTTATTGGAACAAGTGCTGGAGCTTTTAATGCTGCATGTTTTGCATATGGAGGATTTACTGCAGACAAGATTAAGAGATATTGGTCAAAAAGTTATCTCGAACAAATAATGAAGAGTTCATTTTTTTGGGACAAGGCATCATTAATCCAAGCTAGACCAAGATATGAAAGTGATGGCAGATTAAAACTTTTAAATGAAATCTTCAAGTCAGATAGACTGGAACAATCAAACAAACCTTTCTTATGTTATGCATATAATATTGAAAACAGATCACATGTAATTTTTGATTCATTTAATACTCCAAAGATTACATTTAAGGACGCAATCGCTGCTTCAAGTGCTGCACCAATGTACTTCCCCTCATACCAAATGGAAGATAAATCATGGATGATTGATGGAAGTATAGTTACGAATAATCCTGCGCTTATTGGATACTCACATGCAAAGCAGATCTTTAAAACAAACAACATTAAGTTATTAAGTATAGGATCTGGTCAAAACAAAATTAAAATTGATGGTGAAAATTCAACTAGCTGGGGAGGCGTTGGATGGCTTAGGAATGACATAATGGGCATGTTATTAGATTCTGAGATTCATAATCAAATATCTGAAAATTTTTTTGATGATAATTATTTGAGAGTTAATTCACCCCTAGGAAAAGTTAATAGATTCCTTGACGACGACTCCGAAGAAAATTTAGAAAAAATACATTTAATGGGTATGGAATGGTGGTCTGAGTTTGGTGATAAGGCGTTAAATTTTATAGATCACTAGATTGTATTTTTTAAAATCAAAAATATAAAAATTTTCGAAATTAAATTATTATTAGCTGTTAAAAAACAGCGAATAATTCTTTTTTTTATATATACTTAATAGGTGAATTTAATAAGATTTTTAATCATTGCTCTAATGGTATCAGCCTGCGGTGGAGGCGGTGGAGGTGGCGGAAGCCAAACTCCAAGTGTCCCTTTTGCAATAACTTTAGGGTTAACTTCGTTTAGCTTAGATGAAGACTCGTCCTTTACTGGTTCAATAGCCGCTACAGCCAATGAGCCTGTAACCTTTACATATGCAATTGATAGTCAGCCTGAAAATGGCTCAGTAACACTTTCATCAACAAATTCACAAATAACATATAGACCAAAAACAAATTATTTTGGGTCTGATCAATTTAAATATACCGTCACTGCTTCTAATAATAATACTAAAAGCGCTACTGTTAACATCACCGTTAATTCTGTAAATGATCCTCCCTCATTAGTACTGCTTGAGCAAAATGCAACTTATGAAGATATTTTCTCTGATGAAAAATTTACAATTAAAGTAAATGTTGAAGATGTTGACAATGATATTTCAGAACTTACTTTTTCTTCAAGCACTTTATATGGAGATCTCAATACATCCTATAATTCAGAAGATGGCATTATTAGCATTGATTCAACTAATTTTAGTTACGCAGGACCTTTAGATATTGATTTGTCTGTTTCAGATGGAACCGATTCAGCCTCAACTCAAGTAAAATTCTGGAATCTAAAAAAAATATCTGGTGAAGATTCTATTAACTCAGTTTATTCATTTCTTGGCAATCACTTAAATAATGATAGGCGCATCAATTATGTTATTTTTATTGATGCCTTTGAAGATAATGAATTGAGTGGAATTCGAAATGGTCTTAAGGAATGGGTTGATTTTATTAATGATGATGGTATTGGATATTTTGTTAATAATTTTTTTAACATTAATATAATTGAATTAAGCTCTGAAGAAACAAGACTTAAAATACAGACTGGTAGAACGATCAAAGAGGATAATGATTTTGATTCTATGACTGAAGAAGAAATTGATGAATTTTATGATGGTATATTTTCTGATAGTGGTTGTGGGCTTAGAGACGACAACATGTATTGTTTTAACAGTGAATTTGTAACAAGTGCAGAGGATCTTATTAAAACCTATGGAATAAATGATATTGACAATATTTCAATCTTAACTTCAACTGAAGGAAGAGGAACTGCATGCGGAGGCTGCAGCACACCTATTAATATTCAAGATGTTATTATCGGCACTAATGCTTCTCAAGATGTATACATAAGATTAGTTATGGCAACCTTGAAGCATGAATTTGGTCATTCTTTTAATGATATGGCAGATGAATACAGATCTGATTATTGGGACCCTGATGAAAATCCTGATGGATCAATTAATTGTAAATCAGTTAATGATTACTACGACGACTTAGAAGAATATGACTTAAACGACGATGGTGTTATTGACGAAGAAGAGAATACAGAAATTGAAAGAGATGGCCTAATATTCGATTGGACATGTGGGTGGGTGGATGCAAGTCCAAATACAACCTCAGAGGATGAGCCTGAACTTTTAAAATGGAAACATCTTTTTGCAAATCCTGAAAATATTCCAGGCTATCATGATGAGGAAACAACAGAAGGATTGGGAATGTTTAAAGGCACATACTATGGTATCGAACATACTTTTAGACCAACGTATGAAAATATAATGGGGAGTCCTAATCGAGATGATAGAGAAGAATGGTGGTACTTCGGTAATAAGACATCTGCTATGTCATGGGATAAAGTTGGAGTAGAAAGTTTTGTTATTCAAGCCCTAAAATATCAGGGACTTCATAATTTGAGTTATCAATTTGGCGATAATGGGGTAACAATTGATCTAGATTTTGTAATACCAGATGAGATTTTTGAAATTAGGTGGTTTATTGATGGCATTGAAAACAATTCTTATAAAAATCTTACTTCACTTTCATTGCCCAAACTAAGCTCAGGTTGGCAAAAAATAGCTTATAGAATTTTTGAAAAAAATAATGAATATAATTTTTTATCAGTAGAAGATCCTCTTGATACATTTGCTGATGTCTATCAAGGATTTTTTACTTCATTTTATCAATTATATTATTGTGATGAGGCATACACAGATGAGGAGGGATATGAAGATCCGATTTGTAATGGGACAGTTACAGCTTATGATATTCAAGAAGATGGAACATCTGCTCAGGGTTACGGAGCATATGATGTTAAAGACTTCAATGATTTAATAGATTTATACTGTTCAAATTGCAGTGAGAATGATCATTGGATGGAGTATTATGTTGAATATTCAGGTCTTGGTGGCCAGATTGGAATAAACTGGAACAATTTATGAAGACTATTTTAATACTTCTAATTATTATAATGTCCAATTCAGTATTAGCTGAATTTAAGCTAAAAATAGATCATCATGGCGACATCGTTAGCCCAGTTGGGTTAAATAAAAATCAAATCAATCTCCAAGTAGTTGAATTTGATAGAGAATTAAAATTCTCATCTGAATTAATAAAACAACACTTAAAAAGGGTTTCAGAAATAATTCCAGTGAATACCTTTGTTGTGTTGTATGGAGATAAAGACGGAATTGTAAATCAATTTGATAAGACGTATTTTCAAAAAGAAATATCTCTCTCTCACACAGGCGAGGACAAGCATCATCATCCAGAATTTTTTTTACATGATACTTTAGAGATAGATATTTCGTTAAGAAAAGATCAGAAATCTATTTTTATTTTACAGAAAAGAAAAACAGCATTAATGCCTTTAAAGAAATTAGTAGTAAATTAAATTTGTAATATTCTATTGATAGAACCTACTTAAATATGTATAGTCAAATTCACTTTCATAGCGGTACTAGCTCAGTTGGTAGAGCGTCTGCTTGCCAAGCAGAAGGCCGCCGGTTCGAGACCGGCGTACCGCACCATTCCTGAATAATGAAAAATTTGGTCTTGATTGCATTTGCATTTTTTTTAGTTTCTTGTGGTGGTGGAGGTGGAAGCTCTCCGAATTCTTCTAATCAAAATGATGAATCAGCTGATAACACTTTAGAAGGAGAAATATGTATAAATACTTCAAGGGAAAATTTACAAAAATGTGACCTAAAACATGATAATTTAGATAGATATTACTATATTTATATTCCAAATAATTTGGATGCAAATTTAAGTGTTCCAGTTCTGTTTGCTCTTCATGGTTATGGATCATCAGCCTTGAGACATCTAAACTATACTGATTATTTTTCTATTGCAGATGAAAATAATTTAATTGTTGTGTACCCTCAAGGGGCTACAACTGCGACTCTATCCTCACATTGGAATGTTGGTGGTTGGACATCAAAAAGTCCTATTAAAGATCTAGATTTTATTAATACAGTTATAAATTTAATAAAATCTAAAATCCAAATTGATGAAACCAGAATATATTCTTCAGGCATGTCTAATGGAGGATATATGTCTTATCATCTAGCTTGCAACTTAAGTGAAAAATTTGCTGCAGTTGCATCTGTAACAGGCTCAATGACAATTGATACTTTTAATGATTGTAATCCAACACATCCAACACCAATCCTACAAATTCATGGATTATTAGATTTTGTAGTCCCATATAATGGGAACAGAGGATCAAAAAGTATTCCTGATGTAATTGATTATTGGGTTAGCTATAACTCATGTGGACTAAATCCAGACACAATTATTAAGTATGATGATTATTCACTAGTTTCATATGAAACATATATAAATTGTTTAAATGATGTAAATGTTAAATTGATTCTTCATCCTGAAATGGGACACGATTGGCCTACAACGCAATCACACAATGTTAATGCTTCATCTGAGATTTGGGATTTTGTTTCCAAATACAATATTTATGGATTAACAGAATAGTTAAAAAAAATACATAAAATTTATATAAACATTAAATCTTGATGATATATTAATAGTGTTTAATTTATAGGGAGATAATTATGAAATTACTTTTAAGTATATCTTTGCTATTCAGTTTTGTAGCTTTGGCAGATGATCATGTTGAATCGTCTGGCTATGAACCAAATGTTGCTGAGTACTATGTTAGCACCTTTAAAGAAGGTAAAGATATGGATGATATGATGAGATGGGCTGCAAAATGGAATAAATGGGCTGAAGAAAGCGAAGCTCTTAGTGAATATAGATCAGCAATGCTGGTTCCTTATTATCACTCTGGAGAATTGCCTCATGACTTTGTATGGGTTGGAATAAGTCCCAATCCTGAAGCTCACTATGGAGGTAATGATTATTGGATTAATAATGGTCAAAAACTTCAGGCTGAGTTGAATACAATTCTTGAATCAGGAAATCAAGCTATATATACATGGCAAAGAACCGTTTCAGAAACACCAGATGGTCAAGCTAGCTATGCTGTTTATACGGATTGTAAATTAGGCGAAGGAGTTACCTCAGAAGATGTCTATAATGCATATTACGCATACGCAATGGCTGCAAAAGAACTTGGTGACGTAGCTGGTAGAAAAATGATTTTTCCTGGTGCAGGAACTAGTTCGGATTGGGATTATGACTATGTTCAATTAGTAACGACATCTTCGATTGCTGATTATGGAAAAAATTGGACAAATTTTTGGTCTGAAAAAGCTGGGGACATGCCCGAGCTTCAAGCGCTTGAAGATCTTGGAGGAGTTTGTGAAAACGAAAGATCTTACAGCATTATTCCGGTTAAAAACTGATTTTATAAGTCCTATTTAAGGGAGCATTTCGCTCCCTTTTTTTTAACTAGAAAAAAACATATCTTTTTAATAAAAAAGTGTTGACAACTGTTTTAGTAAGAGTAATATTAAATGTACGGATGGCAACTGACTAGTAACCAACTGCAGACGGGAGACTAGAGGGAAAACCAGACGGAGAGACCGAAGGGTGAAAGCATTTGCAAGAGTCGATGATAAAAAATAGCTTGCAAATCCACCAAGGATTCAAGAGAAAGAATCCAAGGAGCTAAAGAAAATCTCACTTTAGACCCCTGAGGAATCGACTGAAAGAAACAGAGCTAGTCTCTGTTTTTTTTTGGCTCAGATAAACATTGAAAATCTCAAATTCATCACATAGCTTTTGAGAAGTCGTTACTAATTATAAAATTACAATTGATAATGAGTTTTTTGTAAATTTGTGTATAATCATGACCCACAATGGCAGATAAAAAACAAACTAAAGTATATTTAATACCTGAAGATGAAACACGTGATAGTCATACCTATCACTACACAGCTATTAAAACCAGAAAGTTTACTCTTGAAAATAAAAAGATGAGACTAAAAAAATTCAATCCTGTAAAAAGAGTTCACGAATGGTTTGTTGAAGCTAAATTACCGCCTCACAATTAATTATTTGTTAATCTTATTTCTGTTGAAGAAATATCATCTCTAAACATTTCTTCATCAATTCCAGTACATCTATCGGCAATAATTTCAGGAACTTTTAAATTTTTGAGTGAGATAAATTTTTTATTGATTTTTCTACCAAATACTAGAAAATTTATGTTGTGATCATTAAACCTTTGAATATGATTCATCATATCTTTATAGTTTTTATAAAATTTTTCATCAAATACCCTCATCAAAGTATCCGCTCCAATTATAAATACTGAATTTGGAAACATCTCAGCTTTCTCACTAAATCTCCCAGCAGATGTGAGCATCCAACTTTCATCATTTTGAAATTGATCAAGAGTTCTTTTTATTTCATAAAATGTTAATGGCGGCTTATCAGCGTTGTTAGCACAAATTTCAAATGTAGTATGCATACCGGTTTTTTTTTCAGCTAATTCTTTCATTTTTATGTGTCCCTCATGAAGTGGGTTAAATGAACCAGGAAATATCAGCTCTGGGTTGCTCTTATTATTGGATATGAATCCTACTTTGTTATTAAATAATTTCACCCATGATTTTTCTGCAGTAACTCTTTTTACTGATATATCTTCATCAATCTCAGGAATACTAAACTCAAAACCACATGAGTCTGCTAGTAAACTAATAACACATGCAGTGATAAGCTCTTCCTCTTCTTCTCTTGTTCTTTTACCTTTATCTAAATAACATTCGAGATATTTTGTATAGTCATATGCTTGAACAACAATAAAAAACTTATGATCTCCTTTTTTTTCATAAGTTGTTGCAAGATTGGCAGTAATAGAAATTCCCAAAAGATGTTTAGTTTTTGAAGTTGTATCAATTTGTTTAGATTTCTTAAAAGCGTTTGCTGCCATATTCAAACATGTAGCTAAAGAACAATAATGATCAGGTTTTTTGTTTAAAAAAGAGTTCATAGATTCTTTTGAGTAGGGGATATGTGACTCAAGAATAGTATTACTTGCTCCAGGAACTTCTAGCAGAGCTGATATGGCATTGGTTCCTCCTCCGCTAGATACAATTGTAAGCTTGTATGGAGATTTATGAACTTCGTTAACGATGTCTATATATTTTTTCAATTATCTTCGC
>CACOWI010000002.1 GCA_902630885.1 uncultured SAR86 cluster bacterium
AACATGGCTAGATCAACAGAGGAGAGAGTTCAATGTTCTCTTGATTTTGCAATTGTTGATGAGGTTGACTCAATATTAATTGATGAAGCAAGAACTCCTTTGATAATTTCAGGTCCAACTGCTGAAACTTCAGATTATTATCGACAAATAAGAAAATTTATACCTCACTTAAAAAAACAGGACAGAGAGGGAACAGAAGAAGAACCACTTCTTGATGAAGAACGTGGTCACTATCTTATTGACGAAAAAAACAGAAGTATAGAGCTTACTGATGATGGATATATTTTGGTAGAAGATTTATTAGAACAAGCAAATATGCTTGGAGAGTCAGACGGTCTTTATTCGGCATCAAACTTAAAAATTATGAAATTTGTTCAGGCTACACTCAGAGCAAATTACTTATTTCAAAAAAATGTTCATTATCTTGTAAGAAACAATGAAGTTCTTTTAGTAGATGAACATACTGGAAGAACCATGCCAGGTAGAAGAATGAGTGATGGTGTTCATCAAGCTCTTGAATGTAAAGAAAATGTTCCTATTCAAAGAGAGTCACAAACATTAGCATCAACAACATTTCAAAACTTTTTTAGGCTTTTTGATAACTTATCAGGCATGACTGGAACTGCCGATACAGAGGCTGTGGAATTTAAACAAATATATGGCTTAGATGTTGTGATTATCCCTACTAATGTTCCTATGATAAGAGATGATCTTAATGATTTAGTTTTTCTTACCAAAAAAGCTAAATATTTGGCGCTGATTGATGAAATTGAATCGCTTAGAAAAAAATCTGCCCCAATTTTAGTAGGAACTGTGTCAGTAGAATCATCTGAACAAGTTTCTAAACTTTTAAAAGAAAAAAATATTTCTCATCAAATTTTGAATGCCAAACAGCATGAAAAAGAAGCTGAAGTCATTGCAAATGCTGGTAAGCCTGGAATGGTCACTATAGCAACAAATATGGCTGGAAGAGGAACAGATATTGTTTTAGGTGGAAGAAAAGACGATCAATCTGATGAAGATTGGAAAAAAAATAATGAAATTGTTCTTAATGCTGGTGGCTTACACATTTTAGGTACAGAGAGACATGAATCAAGAAGGATTGATAATCAGTTGAGAGGCAGATCGGGAAGACAAGGAGATCCAGGCTATTCGAGATTTTTCCTTTCTTTAGAGGATGACTTATTAAGATTATTTATTTCTGATAATCGAAGAGCACTTTTTGAGAGAATTGGAATGGGCGATGATCATATTGAACATAAGATGCTATCTCGGGGAATAGAGAATGCCCAAAAAAGAATAGAGAGCAGAAACTTTGATGCAAGAAAAAATCTTCTTGAGTATGATGACGTTTCTAATGATCAAAGACAGGCTGTATATTCTCTGAGAAATCAACTATTGGAAGAAGAAAATATAAGCGAAACTATTAATGAAATAATTAGGTCTGAGTTAAAAAAATTATCAAATCTATATGTGCCTGAAGAATCTATAGAATCTCAATGGAGAACTGAGGAGCTTCAAGAAGTGTTATTAGTAAATTATGGTATCAAAAATGATATTCATGATAGAGTTCAAAATGATAAGAAGTTAGTGCCTGAATCGATCGCAGAGCTAATAGTTAATAACTCACTTGAAGTCTACAAGTCAAAATATGAATCCTTTGGTGAAACAAGACTTCTTTTAGAAAAACAAGTGATGTTGCAAGTATTGGATGTTCATTGGAAAGAGCATCTAGCTGAAATAGATCATCTTAGAGGAAGTATTGGCTTAAGAGCTTATGCTCAAAAGAATCCTAAAAATGAATTTAAGCAAGAGGCTTATTCAATGTTTGAGTCTATGTTAGACGCAATTGATTCTGAAACAGTTAGGGCATTGTTCTCAATAGATATTGTTTCAAAAGATCAGCTTGAAGCTATAAAAAAGAAAGAAAAAGAAGATGAAGAAATAGTTTTAGAAAAGGCAGAAGCTTCTACCGAACAGGTAAAAGTAAATAGTAAAAACATAAATTCTGAAACTATTATTAGAGAGGATGCAAAAGTTGGTAGAAATGAAATTATTTCAATTACAAATGGAAACGAAACCAAAGAAATGAAATATAAAAAAGCTAAGCCTCTAATTGATTCTGGTGAATGGAGAATTTCTTAGATATTTTTAGTCTTCGTAAAAATCTTCAGATTTAACAGGCCTCGAAATAATATTCTCTTCATTTGCCCATGTGCCAAAATCAATTAACTTACACTTTTCTGAACAAAATGGTCTATGTTCATTTTGTTTACTATTGGAACATGGTTGTTCACATCTTGGACATTTAATCATCAATATTAATTCCTAATAATTTCTGATGGACTTTTATTACCTGTTTTTTTAAATCATCCAATGATGAATCATTTTTGATAACCTCGTCTGCAATTGACATTCTTTCGTCACTAGAAGCCTGATTTTTCATAATATTGATAATATCATTTTTTGTTTTATTATCTCTTTTGCTTGCCCTTATAATTTGATTTTCCTCTTTACAGTCAACAACTATAATCTTGTCATAAAAATCTTGTGAGTTAGTCTCATAAATTAATGGGACCATTATGATTTTATATACGCTATTTGAGTTTTCTATAAAATTAAAGATTTCCTCACGAACAAGTGGATGAATTATTGATTCAAGTGCTTCTTTTTTGTCTTCATTCTTAAAAATTTCTTCTCTTAAAAGAGCTCTATCAATATTGTTATTTTTATCAATAAATTTTTTACCAAAGTGTTCTAGAAAAAGTTTTTTTGCGATTTTATTATCGTCAAGAATATTTTTTGAGACATGATCTGCATCTATTACATCGATTCCTAATTCAATAAAGAAATCACCAGCAACAGATTTTCCTGAGCCAATTCCACCAGTAAGACCAACAATCATTGATTAATTATAGACCTAGACATAAAAAAAGGCTCTTAGTAATTACTAAGAGCCTAAAGTAAAAAAAGCCTGACGATTTCCTACTCTCACACAGGGAGACCCTGCACTACCATTGGCGTTAACTCGTTTCACTTCTGAGTTCGAAATGGGATCAGGTGGTACCAAGTTGCTATTGTCATCAGGCAAACTGGTATGTAATTTTTACAATCACTTTAAATTTATGAATTTCATACAAACCCTCTTAAGGTTACATGATCAAGCCTCACGAGTTATTAGTACAAGTTAGCTCAACGCCTCACAACGCTTACACATCTTGCCTATCAACGTCATAGTCTATGACGACTCTTTAGGAGACATAAAGTCTCTGGGAGATATCATCTTGGGAGAGGCTTCCCGCTTATATGCTTTCAGCGGTTATCCTTTCCGAACATAGCTACCCGGCAATGCCACTGGCGTGACAACCGGAACACCAGAGGTTCGTCCAATCCGGTCCTCTCGTACTAGGATCAGCTTCCCTCAAATCTCCAAACGCCCACAGCAGATAGGGACCGAACTGTCTCACGACGTTCTAAACCCAGCTCGCGTACCACTTTAAATGGCGAACAGCCATACCCTTGGGACCTGCTCCAGCCCCAGGATGTGATGAGCCGACATCGAGGTGCCAAACACCGCCGTCGATATGAACTCTTGGGCGGTATCAGCCTGTTATCCCCGGCGTACCTTTTATCCGTTGAGCGATGGCCCTTCCATACAGAACCACCGGATCACTAAGACCTAGTTTCCTACCTGCTCGATCCGTCGATCTCGCAGTCAAGCATCCTTCTGCCTTTATACTCTGTGCACGATGTCCGACCGTGCTGAGGATACCTTCGTACTCCTCCGTTACTCTTTGGGAGGAGACCGCCCCAGTCAAACTACCCAGCACACACTGTCCCTGATCCAGATAATGGACCTAGGTTAGAACTTCGATTTTACAAGGGTGGTATTTCAAGGACGACTCCACTAGGACTAGCGTCCCAGCTTCAAAGTCTCCCACCTATCCTACACAAATAAAGTCAAAGTCCAGTGTGAACCTGTAGTAAAGGTGCACGGGGTCTTTCCGTCTAGCTGCGGGTACACTGCATCTTAACAGCGAATTCAATTTCACTGAGTCTATGGTGGAGACAGTGTGGCCATCGTTACGCCATTCGTGCAGGTCGGAACTTACCCGACAAGGAATTTCGCTACCTTAGGACCGTTATAGTTACGGCCGCCGTTTACCGGGGCTTCGATCAAGAGCTTCGCATAAGCTAACCCCATCAATTAACCTTCCGGCACCGGGCAGGCGTCACACCCTATACGTCCTCTTACGAGTTTGCAGAGTGCTATGTTTTTAATAAACAGTCGCAGCCACCTGGTATCTTCGACCACGTTCAGCTCAAAGAGCAAGTCTTATCACCAATCGCGGCGCACCTTCTCCCGAAGTTACGGTGCTATTTTGCCTAGTTCCTTCACCATAGTTCTCTCAAACACCTTGGTCTACTCGACCTAACCACCTGTGTCGGTTTAGGGTACGGTTTCTTGCAATTTAAGCTTAGAGGTTTTTCCTGGAAGCATGGTATCAGCCACTTCCCACTTTAAAGTGGTCGTCATCAATTCTCAGCCTTAATATTCCGGATTTACCTAAAATATCAGCCTACAATCTTAAACACGGACAACCATCGCCGTGCTGACTTAACCTTCTCCGTCACCCCATCGCAATTGCAAAAAGTACAGGAATATTAACCTGTTTCCCATCGACTACGGCTTTCGCCCTCGCCTTAGGGGCCGACTCACCCTGCCTCGATTAGCGTTGGACAGGAACCCTTGGTTTTTCGGCGAAGAGGTTTTTCACCTCTTTGATCGTTACTCATGTCAACATTCGCACTTCTGATACCTCCAGCTCGCCTCACAGCTTACCTTCAACGGCTTACAGAACGCTCTTCTACCATCTTAAAAAGATCTGTAGCTTCGGTTTATGATTTAGCCCCGTTATATCTTCCACGCAGGCCGACTCGACTAGTGAGCTATTACGCTTTCTTTAAAGGGTGGCTGCTTCTAAGCCAACCTCCTAGCTGTTTGTGCCTTCCCACATTGTTTCCCACTTAATCATAATTAGGGACCTTAGCTGACAGTCTGGGTTGTTTCCCTCTCGACTACGGACGTTAGCACCCGCAGTCTGTCTCCCGTGCTCATACTCATAGGTATTCGGAGTTTGCATCGGTTTGGTAAGTCGGGATGACCCCCTAGCCGAAACAGTGCTCTACCCCCTATGGTAATACACGAGGCACTACCTAAATAGTTTTCGAAGAGAACCAGCTATCTCCGGGTTTGATTAGCCTTTCACTCCTATCCACAGCTCATCCCCTCATTTTTCAACATAAGTGGGTTCGCGCCTCCAGTCGATGTTACTCGACCTTCACACTGGCCATGGATAGATCACCCGGTTTCGGGTCTAATCCCAGCAACTAAACGCCCTATTAAGACTCGGTTTCCCTACGCCTACCCTAATTGGTTAAGCTTGCTACTGAAATTAAGTCGTTGACCCATTATACAAAAGGTACGCCGTCACAGAACAAGTCTGCTCCGACTGCTTGTAAGCACAAGATTTCAGGTTCTATTTCACTCCCCTCGCCGGGGTTCTTTTCGCCTTTCCCTCACGGTACTGGTTCACTATCGGTCAGCATAGAGTATTTAGCCTTGGAGGATGGTCCCCCCATATTCAGTCAAGATTTCACGTGTCCCGACCTACTCGATTTCACTTAAATTAGTCTTTCACATACAGGGCTATCACCTACTATGGCTAAACTTTCCAGAATATTTTGCTGGACTAAAATAAGCTTAAGGGCTTTTCCGATTTCGCTCGCCGCTACTGCCGGAATCTCAATTGATTTCTTTTCCTCTAGGTACTTAGATGTTTCAGTTCCCTAGGTTTGCTTCATGTACCTATGTATTCAGTACAAGATAATATACTTATGTATATTGGGTTTTCCCATTCGGAAATCCTCGGATCAAAATTTGTTTACCAACTTCCCGAGGCTTATCGCAGGTTACCACGTCCTTCATCGCCTTATGCTGCCAAGGCATCCGCCTTGTGCTCTTCCTTTACTTGATCATATAACCTTAAAAAGGTTATTTAACATTTTGAGAGTACTTAATAAAATATTAACTACTTTTTAATTTGCAGTGATCTCATGTATACAAATTGTATACACTTGAAAATTACATACCATTTATTTTACATAACATAAGACTTTAATATTTGGTTACTCGTGTGGGCGTTTAAAACACATTTTTCGTTAAGGAGGTGATCCAGCCACAGGTTCCCCTACGGCTACCTTGTTACGACTTCACCCCAGTCATGAAGCACACCGTGGTAAACGCCCTCCCGAAGGTTAGACTATCTACTTCTGGTGCAATCCACTTCCATGGTGTGACGGGCGGTGTGTACAAGACCCGAGAACGTATTCACCGCGACATGCTGATTCGCGATTACTAGCGATTCCGACTTCATGGAGTCGAGTTGCAGACTCCAATCCGGACTACGAAGAACTTTATAGGATTAGCACCACCTCGCGGCTTAGCGTCCGTCTGTATTCCCCATTGTAGCACGTGTGTAGCCCTACTCGTAAGGGCCATGATGACTTGACGTCGTCCTCACCTTCCTCCGGTTTATCACCGGCAGTCCCCTTATAGTTCCCGACCGAATCGCTGGCAAATAAGGGTAAGGGTTGCGCTCGTTATCCGACTTAACGGAACATCTCACGACACGAGCTGACGACAGCCATGCAGCACCTGTATCTTGGTTCCAAAAGGCACACTCTCATTACAAGAGCTTCCAAGTATGTCAAGAGTAGGTAAGGTTTTTCGCGTTGCATCGAATTAAACCACATGCTCCACCGCTTGTGCGGGTCCCCGTCAATTCATTTGAGTTTTAGCCTTGCGGCCGTACTCCCCAGGCGGACAACTTAAAACGTTAGCTGCGCCACTGAAAGACATTGTCTCCCAACAGCTAGTTGTCATCGTTTACGGCGTGGACTACCAGGGTATCTAATCCTGTTCGCTACCCACGCTTTCGCACCTTAGTGTCAGTACAGATCCAGGAGGCCGCCTTCGCCACTGGTATTCTTCATAATATCTACGCATTCCACCGCTACACTATGAATTCTACCTCCCTCTATCGTACTCTAGTGAGTTAGTTTTGGATGCAGTTCCTAGGTTGAGCCCAGGGCTTTCACATCCAACTTAACAAACCACCTACGCGCGCTTTACGCCCAGTAATTCCGATTAACGCTTGCACCTTCCGTATTACCGCGGCTGCTGGCACGGAATTAGCCGGTGCTTATTCTGCAGGTAACATCACGGCAATAAGGTATTAACTTATTGCTTTTTCTCCCTGCTTAAAGTGCTTTACAACCCGAAGGCCTTCTTCACACACGCGGTATGGCTGGATCAGGCTTGCGCCCATTGTCCAATATTCCCCACTGCTGCCTCCCGTAGGAGTCTGGGCCGTGTCTCAGTCCCAATGTGGCTGATCGTCCTCTCAGACCAGCTAAAGATCGTAGCCTTGGTAAGCCATTACCTTACCAACAAGCTAATCTTACGCAGGCTCATCTAATAGCGAGAGCTTCAAGAGAGGCCCTCTTTCTCCCTTAGGAGGTATACGGTATTAATCCGAGTTTCCCCGGGCTATCCCCTTCTACTAGGTAGATTCCTACGCGTTACTCACCCGTCCGCCGCTCTACTCATATCCGAAGATACTTTCTCGCTCGACTTGCATGTGTTAAGCCTACCGCCAGCGTTCAATCTGAGCCATGATCAAACTCTTCAATTAATATCATGTTTGTTGATTTTTAAATAAAAATCTAAATTTTATCTCGTATTTTGAACACCCACACGAGTAACCAAATATTTTAAAGAACTATCCGACTCGAAGGTCGGGAAGCGTATTCTAACGGACTTAGATGTAAGAAGAAAGCCTTTTTTTACTAATTTTTCTCCTTATCAACTAGTTTCTCAGAATTTAAGAATTTCATCTTAGATCTGAGCTCTTTTCCAACTTTTTCAATAGGATGATTTTTGGTTGATTCTCTTTTAGATTTCATAAATGGTCCTCCAGAACCATCATTACTTTGTCTGCAATCATCCAGAAATTCATCTGCAAAATTTCCAGATTGTATGTTATCCAAAATCTCTTTCATTGCTTCCTTAGTTTTTTCAGTAATGATTTTAGGACCACTTAAATAATCACCATACTCTGCTGTATTTGAAATTGAATAATGCATATTTGCAATTCCGCCCTCTTGAATCAAATCTGTAATTAATTTTGTTTCATGAAGACATTCAAAATAGGCCATTTCTGGGCTATAGCCAGCTTCAACTAAAGTCTCATATCCAGCCTTAATAAGTGCTGTCATGCCCCCACATAATACAGCTTGCTCACCAAATAAATCTGTTTCGGTTTCTTCCTTGAATGTTGTCTCTAAAACTCCTGCTCTTGTCCCACCATTAGCTTTAGCATAAGAAAGAGCAATTTGTTTCGCACTAGATTCGTTTGTTTTCTTTGAATCTTGATATATTGCAATTAATGATGGAACTCCTCCACCTTTTAAATATGTACTTCTTACTGTGTGACCTGGTCCTTTTGGAGCAATCATAATCACACTATTTGTTTCATCGGGAACAATTTTTTTAAAATGAATATTAAAACCATGAGCAAAAGCTAAAATAGCATCGCTTTTTAAATTTGGTTTTATACTCTTTTCATAAATTCCCTTCTGAAATTCATCGGGAGCAAGAATCATTACAAGATCTGAGTTTTGTGTCGCTTCATCAACTTGTTTTACTTTCAAGCCAGCTTCTATAGCTTTGTCCCAAGAGGAAGAGCCTTCTCTTAAAGCAACAGTAACATCAACTCCAGAGTCACTTAAATTATTTGCATGAGCATGTCCTTGAGATCCATAGCCCACAATAGTTACTTTTAAATTTTGAATTATTTTAATATCAGCATCATCATCATAAAAAATATTCATTTAATTTCCTCTGCCATTAGCACATCAATTAATTTATTTATCTGTCTTAAGATTTGTCTAAGTAAATTATCATTCACAGTTGTAGCAATTATCAAATGTGATACTTCTCCCTCTTTTAAATTGATATTCAGTTTTTCTTCAACAAATCTATACTCATTTAAATCTTCAACAGGATCAACATGAAGACTTTCAATGTTATATCCTCTTTGGTGAAATAAACCAACTACTCTAACAAGAGCTCCAGGTTTATTCTCAAGGATTACTGATAATTTCCTTTGAATCATGTTTTTGTCTCTTTATCTAACCACATATCTTTTAAGCTGCCGTTTGGAGCAACAAGCATAGGATAGACATGCTCGTTAGGATCAACATAAACGTCTACAAATACTAATCGGTCTTTTATAGAAAGTGCCTTTTCAAGTCCGCTTTTTAATTCAGAGTTTTTTTCAATTTTTATTCCTATATGACCGTATGATTCTGCAAGTTCAACAAAATTTGGCAAAGAACTTTGATATGTGCTGGCTGAGTGACGACCACCATAATTCATATCCTGCCATTGCTTAACCATTCCAAGAGCCTCATTATTAATATTAATAATTTTTATGGGTAGGTTATATTGAGTGCAAGTAGATAATTCTTGTATGCACATCTGAATACTTCCCTCACCTGTAATGCAAATTACTTCATCATCTGGATA
The DNA here is from genome assembly GCA_902630885.1 of uncultured SAR86 cluster bacterium. Classification (GTDB taxonomy): domain Bacteria; phylum Pseudomonadota; class Gammaproteobacteria; order Magnimaribacterales; family D2472; genus SAR86A. Next base: position 9,653 of record CACOWI010000002.1, read on the forward strand.
TGCTAGTTTTGCTCCCATAGCTGCAGGCAAACCGAAACCCATTGTTCCCAAACCACCAGAATTAATCCATTTTCTTGGTTCATCGAAATGGTAATATTGAGCTGCAAACATTTGATGCTGTCCTACATCAGAGGTTATAAATGCTTTACCTTTTGTGATGTTATATATATGTTGGACAACTGCTTGCGGCATGATTGGTTGGTCATCAGTCTCACATAAATGCATCTCGTGATTTAAGCCATGTTGTGATTTCCAATCAGATATTTGTTTTTTCCAGGGAATAATTTTTTTTGAGTCAATCAATTCTTTTTTGCCTTCCAACAATTTAATAATTTCTTTTAGCGAGTTTTTAACTTGTCCAAATACAGCTATATTTGCCTCAATAATTTTAGAGACAGATGAATAGTCAACGTCTAAGTGAATAATTTTTGCATTAGGTGCAAACAGTTTTGGTGTGTTGGTAATTCTGTCATCAAATCTAGCTCCGATTGCTATTATAAGATCAGCATTATGCATAGACATATTTGCTTGGTATGTTCCATGCATGCCAAGCATTCCTAAAAATCTTTCATGAGTTGCAGGATAAACACCAAGACCCATAAGCGTGTTAGTAACTGGAAAATCCAATATCTCATTTAAACGCCTCAGTTCCTCTGAGGCATTACTATTTATAGCACCGCCTCCAGCATAAATGACTGGTTTTTTGGATTCAATAATTGCATCGACAGCTCTTTCAATTTGTTTTGGATCAGGCTCAATTGGAGGTTTATAGGATCTAATATCTACTTTATTAGGATATTTGAATTCAAATAATTTATCAGGGGCTGTTGTATCTTTTGGAACGTCTATTACAACAGGTCCAGGTCTCCCAGAAGTGGCAATATAAAAGGCTTGCTTAACAATTTCAGGAATATTTTCAGCACTATCAACAGTAAAACTATGTTTTACAATGGGACGTGAAACACCGATCATGTCAGTCTCTTGAAAAGCATCTGTGCCTATAAGATGTTTTGCAACTTGTCCTGATATTACAATCATTGGAATAGAATCCATAAATGCGGTAGCAATTCCAGTTATAGCATTTGTTGCTCCAGGACCTGAGGTAACCAAAACAACTCCAGGCTTTCCTGTTGCTCTAGCATAACCATCTGCTGCATGAGTAGCGCCCTGCTCATGTCTTACAAGAATATGCTCCATTTCTTTTTGTTTGAAGATAGAATCATAAATATGAAGGGCCGCGCCACCTGGATAGCCAAAGATATATTCAACTCCCTCCTCTATGAGAGACTGAATCAACATGTCATTACCCGCCAATTTCATAATATTTACCTAAGAAGGAGGTTTATACATTAATCTTACTTATAAAAACAAGTTTTTTAATAATTTTTAAATATGTTTTTTTATTGTATTTACCAAAGTTTTCATATCATTTGGCATATCTGACTCAAAAGAGATAATCTTATCAGAATACATATCTTTGAAAGCTAGATTAAAAGAGTGAAGCGCTTGCCTTGGAAAAGATCTAATTGAATCGGTTAATTCTTGAGATGTATCTTTTGCAATATTACCTGATGAGTTATAGGTTTTATCACCAATAATAGGTAGTTTTTTGCATGCTAAATGCACTCTTATTTGATGAGTTCTTCCTGTTTCAATTAATACATCCACAATTGAATAGTTACCTAAATTCTCACAAGGCTTTATGAATGAGATTGCCTCCTTACCATCTTGTCTAATAGACATTTTAATCCTGTTAGTTTTGTCTCTTCCAATTGGTTCATTAATCTCAAAACTGCCTATTATTTTTCCAACAATTATTGCTTTATAAATTTTTTTTACTTTTCTTTCTTGAAGAAGATTAACAAAATAATTTCTGAACTTTTCCGTCCTTGCAATTAATAAGATACCGGATGTATCTTTATCTAATCTATGAACAATTCCAGCTCTTGGTAAAGTATTTAGCTCAGGAAACTTAAAAAGTAATCCATTTGCTAGGGTTCCATCATGACATCCCGAACCTGGATGAATTACTAAATTACTTGGCTTGTTAATTATCAAAAAGTCCTCATTCTCATGAACAACTTCGAAATTAATATTTTGTGGCTCCCATTCAATTTTTTTTTCTGACACTGGATTCAAAATAATTTCATCATCCATGGTTACAGTTTCTTTTGGCGAGGCAACTTCATTATTAAGTAAAACTCTACCTTCAATAATCCACTTTTTTAATTGAGATCTAGAATAATCTTCAAAAATTATTGCGCAGGCTTTATCAAACCTCTCCTTTGCGAGGTCTTCAGTGATTTTTTTTGTAACTTCCATCTGAACTAATTCAAAAATAATTGTTCTAATTTTATGTTTTTATAATCCAAAATGTAATTATGCAGGTAAAATTAACTAAATAACTATGGGAAATCTTAGAAAAAATATCAAAATCGTTACCATCAGTGTTTTTTTGACAATCATAATTGCTGGATGTAAATCTGATGGTGAGGAGATTGAACAACCCGAAAAAATATATTATGACCAAGCACAATCAAGAATGTCTGCAGGAAATTATTTTGGAGCAATTGAGGCTTTAGAAGCAATTGACACAAGATACCCATTTGGAGTTTATGCCGAGCAAGCTCAAGTAGAATTAATCTATGCACATTTCATGAACTCTGAGACTGAAGCAGCTCACTCTGCTGCAGAAAAATTTATAAGACTTCACCCAAGACATCCGAATATTGATTATGCTTATTTCATGAAAGGTCTATCAAGTTACACCAGAGACAGAGAGCTTCTAATTAGATTTACAAATACAGATATATCAAATAGAGATATATCTGGTGCAAAAGAATCATTTGCTGAGCTTACTGAATTTATAACTAGATTCCCAGATAGTCAGTATGTTCCATATGCTAAACAGAGAAATATTTACTTAAGAAATATGATTGCCAAAAATGAGCTAGCAGCAGCTGAATATTATCAAGAAATTGATGCTCATGTAGGCGCAATCAGAAGAGCAAACTATGTTGTAGAAAATATCCCAAATTCTAGCGAAAATTATAGAGCTCTTAAAATTCTAGAAGAAAGTTATGAGGCACTTGGATATGCTGAGCTTCTTGATGATGTAAGGTTGGTGATAAATGTTAATTACCCCGATGAAGAATCTAGAGAGAATCAAAGTGAAAGAGGATGGTCTTGGAACTTTCTTCAAAGACCTGAGAAATCAGATTAAGTGATATTTAAATTAATACCAATTCTGGCTCCATTCTTAATTTTTTTAATAATCAAAATTGCTAAGATGTTTATAATTTCTAAAATGTCTGCAAAGAGTGATATAAAGTCAAACGAAATGATTTCATGCTTCACATGTGGAACTTATGTCCATGAAGACTTAATAATAAGAAAATATCGAAAAGGATATTGCTCTGAAAAATGTTCTAATTCTTAACTTTATTCATCCAAATAAACATTGCAGGTATATATAACAAAGCAGTTAAAGTTGCTCCAATAACACCAATACTCATACCCCATGCTAATGGCCTAAAGAAGATACTAGCAAATATTAACGGTACAAATCCACCTAAAGTTGTTAAAGAAGTTGTAATAATATGTCTAGTTGACCTTATCACAACCTCAATTAATTCTGACTTTGTTATAGCTGTCTTACTAGCTTTCTCTTTTATATGTGAAAGCACAATTATTGAGTCATTAATTGATAATCCAATTAGGCCAAGTGCTCCAATTGTTGCAATAAAACCATAATTTTGTTGTCCTATTTTCAGACCCAGAAAAGATAGTCCAATTGAAAAGATTGCGACAGATAATATTAATGCTGTTTGCCTAAATGAATTCAAAGCAAACACCAGACCAATGGTTATAAGCAAAATATAAATTATGGCTGATGAATATATTTGTGATTGCGACTCGCCTCTTGATTCAGCCTCTCCACCAACAAGCATAGAATATCCCGGCGGTAAGCTTCTCTCAAATTCTTCAACTTCCTCTTTGATATATTGTTCTGTTCCTGAAGGTAAGGTTCCTGTCCATATCCAACCTTCAACATTATTTATTCTTTGACTATTTCTTCTTGTGACATATGAAGTAGTTTTATTTATTCTGGAGACACCAAAATTACCTATGAAATCTATTCCATTTCCTGAAGACAAAGAAAGAGAACTTGCATCTCCAATAATGTTTTGTGATTCTCTTATACCCTTTACTCTTATTGGTATTTCTTTGTTAGAATCGAGCATTGAGCTAACAATAATTCCATTATTTTCAGCAAATAATTCATTCACTAATGATTCAGTATTTTTTCCAGCAAGAGAAATATTAGAACTATCAAATTCAAACTCAATATTTGTATTTGAATATGCAGCCTCTGATTTTGTATGACTTACGTCAGGTGCGTTATTAATTATTAACTCTAGCTTTGAACCAAGTTGTCTAAGAACATTTACGTCATCACCAATAATTCGATAACTCACATCAGCAAAAACTGGCGGACCAGATTGAAAGCTATCTACAAAAACTACTAGATCAGGATTATTCAAGGATAAATTTTTTGATAATTTAGGAAGATTTTCAATCATTTGATAATAATCCTTTGCATAGAAAACTGCTTGAGCATCATTATTTGACCCCTCTTTGTCGTCACCACCCACAATATTCATCAAAACTCTGGGCATTCTTCTGCCAACAAACCAATAATCCTTTTCTATCTCAATAAGATTACTGTCTATCACTTGTTGCCTAACTAACTTGGATCTTTCCATGGTTTTAATGGAAGAGGAGTTGGTAGGTAACTCTATATGAATTCTGAACATTTCTCTGTCATTAGCTGGAAAAAAGTCTTTTGGTATTGTTCCAAATAACAAGAATCCAAGCATAGGTAATGCTATAGAAATTAATATTGCTCTTCTTGGAACATCAAAGCTCCATCTTAAAAAATCTCTATATCTTTTTAGAATTTTTTCATTTCTATATCCTTCTTCATGAATATTGATGTTTGCAAAAAAAGGAATTCTTTCCATATAACTCATTAAAACTGGAACCATAATCAAGGCTAAAATTAATGATGATGCAATAGACATTATTACTGTCAAAGCCAATCCTCCAACAAACTCAACACTTGATCCCTCACCTGTAACTATTGGCATAAAGGCAAAAACAGTTGTAGCTGTTGCAGCTGCAAGGGGACTTGTTATATTTACTAAAGTTTCATTAATAGATTCTTTTATAGATAAGCCAGTTGATCTTCTATATTTATAATCTTCCACAACAATAATTCCATTATCAATTAATAATCCTAGGGCAATTATTATTCCTGTGATTGAGGTTTGATGCAGAGGCAGATCAATTAGCCTACATCCTAAAAATACTAGTGAAACTGAAAAAGGTAAGATAGCTGTAACAATAATGCCGGGCCTAATACCCAAGAAAAAGAAGCTAAGACTTAAAACAAAAAAAGATGCAATAGAGAAACTTTTTATTAATTCATTAAATTTATCCGAAACATATTTTGATTCATCATAAATTCTCTCTATTGAAAATTCCTCAGGTAAGTTTTGTCGCATATCGGCAACAGTTTTTTCAGCATTATCTACATAATTAAAAACTCTCTGTGACATAGAGCCAGTTGCAGATACTGATATTACTCTTTTACCATTAAATAAAAATATATCCTCTACTGGACTGGCAGGTTGTTTAGATATCTTTGCTATATCTTCAAGTCTAATTATTTCTGATTGATTAATTACTCTAATTGGAATCTCGCCAATTTGTTTTGGGCTGATAATATTATCTGTAAGCCTTATAAGAAATTCAGAATATTGATCTGAAACAATACCAGCAGGCTTTTTATTGTCATATGAGCTAATTGCAAAACTAATATCTTGATACGAAAGTCCAAGAGAAGACATCTTTGCTGAATCAACCTCAACAACTATCTCTTCTTCAGCTTCACCATAAATAGCTGTTTTTTCAGTTGCAGGTATTGAACTTAACTTCTTTTCAAGTTGTTGTGCCAATCGAGACATCATGATGATAGGTGGTTCATCCTCACCATTCCAGTCTATTACGTACTCAACAGTAATAGGTGGTCCAGAAGACCTCCTAAGTAAAATATTTGATTCTTCGGGAATTATTACTTGATCAATTTTTCCTTGAATCCTTGACCATGTTTCTTCTATAAGTCTTGGAGGCACACTTTGTTCTAACTCGACCAATGTATTTGAGAATCCCTGCGTAATTGTTGATTCAAGCACATCGATTTCTACAATTTCACGCAACTTAGCTTCAAGATCATTTATAACTTGTGTTTCTAATCTTTCTGGTGTGGCTCCTGGGTATTCAATCGTAACTGATGCCCATCTTTGAGCTAACTCAGGATTTTCTTGAATTGGAAGAGTGAATAATGAAGATATTCCTGATAATAGAATAAAAGCTAAAGTTAAAAAAAGAATTCTAGGTCTATCAAGAAATATACTAATAAATTTCATTTGTATTAATTAATTCTTTTACCTTCAATAATTTTTGACGCTCCGCCTAAAACAATTAAATCATTATTTTTTAAGGTTCCTCTTACATATGCATAATCATCTTCAAAATAGATAATTTCGATCAAATCCTTTACGACAATATTGTTTTCAATGGTATATACGGACCATAGACCCTGATCAGACTGAGACAAAGATTTGAGTGGCACCCAGGTCCCTCTTAAATTTTCAGTAATTTTAATCTCAAGATTTGCTATAGATCCAGGATTAAAAAACTCATTAAACTTAAAAATTGCAAGTCTGCTATCAGATCCGCCTGGTGACATTGGTGCAAGTTTTGAAAAAACTGCTTTCGTCATTTCTCCATCGAATTCAAAGTTGTATTCTTTTCCAATTTCCATATCCTTTAAGTAGATAACAGGAACAGAGATATGCGCCTCGACATAATTTGAGTCAATTATCTCAAGTATAGGGATTCCTGAGTTAATAACTGTTCCTGTATCTAAGAATCTGCTTTGTATAACTCCATTAAAGGGAGCTAAGAGATTTGTTTGCTGTAACTTGACTTCAAAAAATTCAAATTGAGATTTTGCAATAATATAATCTGATCTTGCTTTATCTAAATCCTGAATAGATATATGCCCTTGTTGTCTTAAATTTTTAAATCTATCAAGAATTTGTTCTGATAATTCATATGCTGCTTTTGCTTGATTAAGTTGAGCTGAAGCTTCTCTATTATCCAGTTCAGCCAATACATCACCTTTTTTTACTGAGTCACCAACATCAACAAATATATTGTTAATTTTTCCTGGTATTTCGAATGCTAATTTAGATTGCTCTATTGGTAATAGTTTTCCTGGAAACTTCTTTGTGATGGAATAAGAGTCTAACATTTTGACTTCGAGTACTTCGATAGAAAAAATATAAGAACTTAAAACTAATCCAATAAATAAAAAAATTTTGTTAAATCTAAAATTTGACATTATTATTTAAAAAAACTAATGTGAGCAGTGTAAACATTAATGGATTATGTTAGCAGTGTCAACATTAAATTAGGCCTATGAAAAATTATCATCACGGCAACCTAAAGGAAGAACTTATAAGTTGTGCCTGTGTTATGTGTGAAAGGGACGGATACACGAAATTAAGCATTAGATCCTTGGCCAAGGAAAGTAATGTATCTCAAACTGCACCCTATAGACACTTCAAAACAAAACAAGATTTATATGCTGCAGTTGCAACAAATGGTTTTAATAAACTTTCAAAGGCAATGCATGTCGATTCTGGTAAAAAAGTTACCAAAAAACAACTTGTTGAAATGGCAATTAAATATATTGAATTTGGTCTCAAAAATGCAAATACCTACGATCTTATGTTTGGTACTGCTGTTGGCAACTTTTCTGCTTATCCTGAATTGCTTGAATCAGCTAATTCAAGCTATGATAATTTCAGATCAAGTTTTTCTAAACTTGCAAATGACAGTGATGAAGTTATAGCTTTTAAATGTCTTACTTTGTGGTCCATGGTCCATGGTCTTGTAGGAATATTAAGAAAGGTCCAGGTGATTGAAGATGGACCCATGATGAATCCTGAAGAGGGCCCCATGTCTTCTGCTATTTTAATTGCTAGCAACCTAGATGATCATTTAGATAAAGTTGTGGCTGGAATAATAAAAAATTAGTTACTTATACTCACCATCAACATAGGTTAATGTAGATATTTCATCTGCGTAGTTTGCATCTTCAACAAGACCTACAACAATAGTATGAGTATAGTAGGAAGTTAGCTTATCTACTTTACAAAATATATTTGCTTGAGCATTTTGTAAAAACGGAATATCGTCTAGATTCCAATTCTTGTCTTTGAATCTTTGATCATACATTTCCTCGTCAGAACATATATTTGAAAGATTTTGTTGATTGCTGTTTAAAAGATTTATACAAAATTTTGATCCTAGTTCAATAGTATCGTGAATTCTTGAGGACTTATTAATGCAAATTAATAAACTAGGTGGATTCATAGAAATTGATGTTACAGATGAAACAGTTATAGCATTTGGATTATCGGCATTATCTTTGTTGGACATAATACTCACAGAGTAAATATATCTCCTCATTGCTAATCTAAAATTATCTTTAATACTCATAGTATGAATTATACTTAAAGAAAATTAATTTAGATGAAAAATAGCATTAGGATAAGCGGAGGTTATTTAAAAGGAAAAAATATCCCTTTTGATCATAAGAGCTCATTAAGGCCTACATCAAATAAGCTAAGAGAAATATTATTTGACTGGTTGCAGTTTGAAATCGAAGACTTTGAATGTTTGGACCTTTTTGCAGGAACGGGTGCTCTTGGAATTGAAGCAATCTCAAGAGGAGCAAAAAATTCTTTTTTTATAGAATTAAATAAAAAAAATTATCTTTTAATTAAATCGAATTTGAAAAAGCTTGAATTGGAATCAAAGACAACTGTTTTATTTAAAGATGCTATGAGTTGGGCATCAAAAAATGATTTATCAAAATTTAATCTAATCTTCGCAGATCCTCCGTTTGATAAAAATATTGAGGAAAAAGTGCTCGAAGTTTTAGCTACAAATAAAACGCTTAGTTCTGCGTGTAAAATTTACTTGGAGCATAGTAAATTCTCATCCATAGAAATACCAAGTTCATTTACAATACTAAAAGAAAAAAATGTGGGGGATGTTAAAGCCTACCTACTGAGATATGAAACTTAAAATAGCATCAAGATCTTCTAAACTTGCCTTAAAACAAGTGGAGGAATTCAATAAAACTTTTTTAATAAAAGAATATGATCTTTTCGAAACTTCAACTAAAGGTGACGAATTAAGTGCTAAAGGCGAAACTTTATTTGATAAGGGTAATTTTGTTTCAGATATTGAAGAACTTATTTTAAATGATTCAGTAGATGTTGCCATTCACTCAGCCAAAGACATGCCTGCAAAAAAAACTAAAGGGCTTAAACATCTCTACTTTATAGAAAATCCAGAAAGAAAAGTAAAAGACTTGTTAATATTTAGAAAAGATACAGAACCTAATTTTAAAAGTGAAATGAAACTTGGTACTTCAAGCCTTAGAAGAAAGATGCAAGCAAAATTTCATATGAATGCGACAAATATTGAACCTTTAAATGGCAACATAGATACAAGAATAAAAAAACTAAATGATGGTCAATATGACTGTATTATTTTGGCTGAAGCAGGTATATCAAGGTTAGATTTTTTAATACAAAATCAAAATTACACAAGGTTAGATCATGCAACATGTTCTGGACAAGGTGTTCTTGCAGTCCAATGGAAGGAAGGTAGTTCAGCTGAGAGCATTATTGAGTCATCTCAAACATATAAAGATATGGCTAATCTTAATCAAGAAATAAATATGGAAAGAGAGCTATTAGTGAAACTAAATGCAGATTGTAATTCTGCTATTTCACTATTTGCATCAGGAGATTATCTAAAAGGTGAAATATATGGTCTTGAGAATTTTATTTCTTTTTCAGGAAATGACATCAATGAAATTTTAGAAGATATTCATAAAAAAAATGGCATTAAATTATTACATGAACATAATTGATACAAGTACAAATATCAAAGATTCTAGCCTTGATAATTCAATAGAAAACATACCTCTATTTGAAATAGAGCCAATTAAATATGAGTTTTCAGATAGTTTAATTACTGACATAGTATTTCAAAGCGTAGCTTCAGTTAAACATTTTAAACATTTCGAAATTTGTAAAACAATTAATGTCTTCGCTATGGGTGAATCAACTCAAAGAGCTCTTAATGAAGTTGGAATAGATTCCAATACTGCAGCAATACCTGGATCTTCAAGTCTTAATGAACTGCTCGGAAAAAAATTAATTAAAAGAAAGTTTGCTATTGTAAAAGGTTTAGACGGATTAGACGAAGTGCACAATCACGTTATCAAATATGGTGCTGATGCGAAAAATATAGTTTGTTACAAAAGGAAAAAATTCTTTGAATACAAGGAAGTTCGTAAAAAATTTAATAAGGCTGATATTGTTATCTTTTCAAGTACTTTTGCTGCTCAAATATTTTTTGAGAATATTTATATTACCGATAGTGAAATATCTTTCTTATGTATTTCTGAAAGAATAGAAGAGTATATTAATAACTTAGGCTATGAAGCCAAAACAATTAACTATTATTCAAATGATTTATTGAATGAGATTAAAAAAACTATTTAGTTTTTTTACCATTTCCATTTTTCATGGAATTGAAAAATTCATCGTTTGTTTTATGAGATTTAATTCTATCAATCAAGAATTGTATTGCCTGTGCGTCTTCCATTTCGTCAAGAATTTTTCTAAGAATCCACATTCTTTGTAATTCGTCATCTGATGTTAAGAGATCCTCTCTTCTAGTTCCAGATCTTCTGACATTAATTGCAGGATAAATTCTTTTTTCAGCAATCTTTCTTTCTAAATGTATTTCCATGTTCCCGGTTCCCTTAAATTCCTCGAAAATAACTTCATCCATTTTTGAACCAGTTTCTACAAGGGCCGTCGCTATGATGGTAAGACTTCCACCCTCCTCTAAATTTCTCGCTGCACCAAAAAATCTTTTTGGTCTTTCAAGTGCATTTGAATCAACACCACCACTTAAAATTTTGCCTGATGCAGGCTGAACAGCATTATAAGCTCTTCCAAGTCTTGTTATTGAATCCAACAAAATGACAACGTCTTTTTTGTGTTCGACTAATCTTTTTGCTTTTTCAATAACCATATTAGCAACTTGAACATGTCTTGTTGGTGGCTCATCAAAAGTACTTGCCACAACCTCTCCTTTAACAGTTCTAGACATATCTGTAACCTCTTCTGGTCTCTCATCTATTAATAAAACTATAAGTTCAACTTCAGGATTATTACTTTTAATCGAATGAGCAATACTTTGTAGCATGAGGGTTTTACCAGCTTTTGGAGGTGAAACAATTAAACCTCTTTGACCCTTTCCAACTGGAGCAATTAAATCAATAATCCGTGAAGAAAGATCCTCATTAGAGCCACTTCCTTGCTCAAGCATTAACCTTTCAGTAGGGAAAAGAGGAGTTAAATTTTCAAAAAGAATTTTATTTTTTGTTTTCGCGGGCTCTTCTCCATTTATAGTATCAACTTGAATTAGAGCAAAATATCTTTCCTTATCCTTAGGTGTTCTGATTTTACCTTCGACTGAATCACCCTTTCTAAGACCAAATTTTCTGATTTGACTTGGCGAAACATAGATATCATCTTCGCCAGCACAATAAGATCCCTGTGGTGATCTTAAAAATCCAAAACCGTCATTTAGAATCTCTAAAACACCGCCGCCATAGATATCTGTACCTTCAGAAGCTTTATGTTTAAAGATTCTAAAAATTATTTCTTGTTTTTTAAGACGGCCTAAATCTTCCAAGCCTAATTCAGCAGCTATATCGACTAGCTCGCTTATAGGTTTATCTTTAATTTCACTAAGATTCATATAATTATTCCACTATTTTTTTTAATTCGAAATGGTATAAATGGAAGGTTTATTAACTCTGGATTGAAAATAATAACTCTTTTTCAGCAATAAGCAAAGATATATGTATAAAAATTAGATCTTAGATCTAATGAATTCATCAAGTTGCAGTTTTGATAAAGCACCTATCTCTGTTCCAATGGGTTCTCCGTTTTCAAATATCATAAGAGTAGGTATTGATCTAATGCCGAACTCTGCTGCGGTCTCTCTATTTGCATCTACATCCATCTTGCATACTTTGATCTTATCTTTAAATTCTTCTGATGCATCTTCGACTAGAGGAGCAAGCTGTTTACATGGACCACACCATTCTGCCCAAAAATCAACCAATACTGGACCCTCTGTATTGATAACTTCCTTCTGAAAATCATCCTTATTTTCAACTACTACTACATTACTCATATTTTGTTTATCTCCTTTGAAATATCTTTAGCTGCGTATGAAAGAATTGCATCAGCGCCTGCTCTTTTTATGCTTATCAATGATTCTAGTATAACCTCATTATCGAGCCATCCTTGATTAATTGCATTTTTTAACATGCTGAATTCACCGCTTACCTGATAAGCAAATGTTGGTACTTTAAATTCATTTTTAATTGAGTGAATAATATCTAGATACGGCATTGCTGGTTTTACCATTACTATGTCTGCGCCCTCATTAATATCTAAAGCAACCTCTTGTAAAGCTTCATTCTTATTAGAAATATTCATTTGATATGTTGATTTTGAAGAATTTCCTAAATTTGAGGCAGAATTAACTGCATCTCTAAATGGTCCATAGAACTTTGAATTATATTTAGCTGCATAAGATAACAAAATTGTTTCTTTAAAGTTTTCTTTTTCTAACGAATTTCTAATTAATCCTATCCTTCCATCCATCATGTCAGATGGAGCAATAATGTCTGCACCGGCATCAGCCAATAATAATGACTGTTTGATCAAAACTTCAATGGTTTCATCATTTGCAACATCATTATTTACTATGATGCCGTCATGGCCATGATCTGTGTATGGATCTAATGCAACATCTGCTATTAATACTAATTCTGGAAAGTTCTGTTTAATTTTACTAATCGATTGAGCAATAAAATTGTTCTTATTTATTGCTTCTGAGCCTATTTCATCTTTCTTTGATGTTTCAATTACCGGAAAAACTGCTACTGCATTTATTCCTGCATTTAATAAATCCTCAATCTCTTTCAATGCTTGATCAATACCAAATCTATGTATGCTTGGCATAGATTCAATTTCTTCCATACCTTCAAAATTTTCTTTAATGAAGATTGGTTGTATTAGATCCTTTGAAGTTAAGTTGGTTTCAGAAACAAGATCGATTAGATTTAAGTTTTTTCTTAATCTTCTCAAGCGAGTATTTGGATATTTTCTATTAATAGACATTTAATCAGTTATAGCCCCCAGACTTGCAGACTTTACACTTTCAGCATACTTTGCAAGCACACCTCTTTTTGGGACGACGTTAGGATTTTTCCAATTTGATTGTCTTCTTTTAATTTCATCGTCATCTACTTTAAGAACAAGCTGATCACCTTCTGCATCAATAAGTATAGAATCTCCATCTTCAACCAATGCAATTAATCCTCCTTCTGCTGCTTCAGGAGAGACGTGTCCAACAACAAATCCATGCGTACCACCAGAGAATCTTCCATCAGTAATAAATCCAATTTTATCTCCTAAACCTAATCCCATTATTGCTGAAGTAGGTTTGAGCATTTCTCTCATGCCAGGGCCTCCCTTTGGACCCTCATACCTTATAACTATAACGTCACCATCATTAATCTCATTTGATAGGATTGCTTTTACTCCCTCTTCTTCAGAGTTAAATACTTTTGCCTTTCCTTCAAAAGATGTTCCCTCTTTACCTGTAATTTTTGCTACTGCGCCATCTTTAGCAAGATTACCGTATAAGATTCTCAGATGACTATCTTTTTTAATTGGATTATCAAAATCTTTAATGATTTCACTTTTTTCGTATGGTTTTATATCTTTTAAATTGTCTTCTAAAGTTTTTCCTGTAACAGTCATGCATTTGCCATTGAGAAGTCCTTTATCAAGAAGAGTTTTCATTAATGGTTGGATTCCTCCGTTTGCATTAAGTTCAGACATATAGTGTTTTCCAAATGGCTTTAAGTCTGCTAAAACAGGTGTTTTCTTTCCGATAGAAGTGAAGTCATCTAAACATAAATCTACTCCAATTGAATGAGCCATAGCTAATAGATGAAGAACTGCATTTGTTGAGCCTCCTAAAGCAATTACTACGGTTATTGCATTATCGAAAGCTTCTCTTGTCATAATGTCAGATGGCTTGATGTCTTTTTCTAGCAGATTCATAATTGCTGCTCCTGCGTTAATACAATCAATATTCTTTGATTTTGATATCGCATCTTGACTGCTACTGCCTGGCAAGCTCATTCCAAGTGCCTCAATTGCTGAAGCCATCGTATTTGCTGTATACATTCCACCACAAGAGCCTGGTCCTTCAACTGAAATCTTTTCATAATGAATTAACTCATCTTCATTTATTGATCCTTTTGAGAACTCGCCGACTTTTTCTGAAACAGTTACATAATCCGTATTCTCATCACTTGGTTTTATAGACCCTCCATAAATAAATATTGATGGTCTATTTAGTCTTGCCATACCTATTAAACATCCAGGCATATTCTTATCACATCCACCAATTGCAATTAATCCATCATATCCAAGGCAACCTACAACAGTTTCAATAGAGTCTGCAATAACTTCTCTCGAAACGAGTGAATATTTCATTCCTTGTGTTCCCATTGAAATACCATCAGAAACAGTAATTGTATTAAATAAAACGCCCTTGCCTCCTGAGGAATTTATTGAATCTTCAACTACTTCTGATAATTGATTTATATGCATATTGCATGGCGTGACTTTAGCACCTGTGGATGCTATTCCAACAAATGGCTTAGTAAAGTCCTCAGATGTGAACCCTACACCTCTAAGCATTGAACGAGATGCGGCCTGATTCGGACCATCAACTAATTCCTTTGAATATTTTCTAGAGCTCATTTTGTAAACATTTTCTCAATCGGTTGCGTATCTTAACGCAGCTGAGAGCAATTTTTTAGTATATTTTTGTTTTGGATAGTCAAAAACATCATTTGACAGGCCTGATTCTACTATTATTCCATCCTTCATTACAAAAATATAATCAGACATTGAGCGGATCACCTTTAAATCATGACTTATGAATAGATATGTTAATTTGTACTCATCTTGAATATCTTTTAACAGATTTATAACTTGAATTTGTATTGACCTATCAAGAGCAGAAGTGGGTTCATCCAAAATCATAAAATTAGGATTCATTATTAGAGATCTAGCGATGGCTATTCTTTGACGTTGACCGCCAGAGAATTCATGAGGATATTTATTTTTAGCATTTAGCTCGATTCCTACATCTGATAAAACTTTATCAATCTTTGAATCTGATTCTTTTTTTGTCAGTTTAAAATGCACCCCTAATCCTTCACCAACTATTTCGCCAATTGTCATTCTTGGTGATAAAGATCCATATGGATCCTGAAATACTATTTGAATATGTTTCTTGATTTCTTTTGAAGAAGAAGCAATATCCCTTCCATCGTAATAAATTTTTCCTTCAAATGGAGTTAGATTTGCTATGGCCTTTCCAAGAGTAGATTTACCTGATCCTGACTCGCCAACCAGACCAATTGTAGTATTTTTGTATATATTTATAGATGTATCTTTTACGGCATGAAATCTATTTTTTTTAAAAAAACTAGTTCTTGGCATATTATAAAAAACATTTAAATTTTCAATTTTGATCAGAGGATTCTCTTCGTTATTTATAATCGTTTTAGGTTGAGGCTCTGCATTAAGTAATTTTTGAGTGTATTTATGTTGGGGATTATCAAAAACATCGTTTGTATTTCCACTTTCTACAATATTTCCATTTTGCATTACACAAACTTGATCAGAGAACTCTTTTACAAGACCTAAATCATGAGTAATAAATAGAATAGACATGCCTAGCTCATTCTTTAATTTAGACATGAGATCTAAGATTTGAGCTTGTATGGTGACATCAAGAGCAGTTGTAGGCTCGTCTGCAATTAACAGCTTAGGTTTATTAACTAAAGCCATGGCTATCATTATTCTTTGTCGTTGCCCACCTGATAATTCGTGAGGATATGAATTAAATCTTCTCTCAACATCATCGATCTCAACCAAATTCATTAAATTTATAGCTTCATCTTTTGCTTCTTTTTTCGAAACTTTAGAGTGCAGTAATACTGATTCCGTGATTTGTTCTCCCACTCTATGATAAGGATTTAAGGATGTCATTGGTTCTTGAAAAACCATTGAAATGATGTTCCCTCTTAGAGATAGAAGGTCTTTTTTTGAAGCATTTATAATTTCTTTGTTATTAAATTTTATTGAAGATTCACCAGTATAAGATGATTGAGGGAATGGTAAGAGCTGCATAATTGACATCGCTGTGACTGATTTACCTGATCCAGATTCACCAACTAAAGCTAAAGTTTTATTCTGCTGAACATCAAAACTTATATTATCAACCGCACGAAATTTTCCATCTCTTACCTTAAAATCGATGCTTAAATTTCTGACCTCTACAATATTACTCATAATATTTTCTTATATTCTAATAAAAAATCATTCACAGCTTTGTTCGCTGATTTCAATCTTGTCATGGCAGCAAATCCATGAAATAAAGAAGGATAATGTAATTGTTTCACATAATTACCGCTTTCATGAAGTAAAAAAGCATATTTTTCTGCCTCATCTGAGAGTGGGTCAAACCCAGCAGTTACAATGATTGTCTTTGGAAAGTCTTTATTTGGATTAAATAGCAATAAGTTAAATGTATCTTTCAAGTTATCTTCATCATTATTTTTAAATTTTTCCCAGAACCATTTCATAGACTCTTTCGTTAATAAATAATTATCCTTAAAAAGCTCGATTGATTCGCTTGCACAACTTGGGTCACACATTGGATAAATTAGAAATTGACTATGCACATTTTCCTTTTGGTCATTTGATAGTGAATGAGCCACAGAGGCAGCAAGATGTGCACCAGCACTGTCGCCACAAAGGCTAATATTTTTGATGTTATTACCATTTTTAGCCAGCCAATCTATTGCTGATAATGCCTGATTCATAGCATGAGGATATTTATTTTCAGGAGATAAACCATAAGCTAAGGAAAATATTCTTGTCCTTAACTTTTCAGAAAAATAAGAAACAGTAAGGTTATGCGTATCAATTGAATTTAATACGTAGCCGCCGCCATGAAAATAAAGAATGATATTATCATTATCAGTTTTATATGGGATGTACTCTCTCAACTTTAGATTATTTTCTGTATCGATGAAATGTTCCTTAGTAATTACTTTCTTTTTTGTTTTATTTGAAAGCCTTAGATTTTTTCTTTTCTCATTAATAAGATTTCTAATTTTAGGAATTTCGCTATCCTCAATCTTATGCAGATCAAATTTTGGCATTAGAGCAAATAACATCCTTGATTGAGAATCGAAAATAAATCCTCTTTTGATGTCTTTATTAAATTTATATACGAGGTCAATTAACCAAATAGGTATTGAAAATAAAATATTTATTAAAAAATTTCTTATCATTTATATTTTTATTATAAATAAAGTTTGTTTTCGCTTTATAATTTGGGAAGTTTATCCTAGTTGTTAATGAAAAAGACATTATTTTTAATATTCTCTTTGTTATCTATTGACATTGCACTTGCAGGTCAAGATATATCTTTTATGAATTTAAAGGATAACGAAATAAAGCCTGCCGACGAGGTATTTATAATCAGTTATTCAAAAGATGGAGGAACTCTCAAAATAAATTGGTCAATTGAAGATGGTTATTACCTTTATTTTGATTCAATTCTTATCAAAAATGATCAAGATATTGTTGAGTTTGATATAAGTGATGGAATGATTATTGAGCATGAGGACGAATTTTTTGGTGAAACTAAAATCATAAGAAAGATTTTGAAGATCTCATCTCAAAAAAAAGTTGAAGGAATGCTTGTTGAAGTAGCATATCAGGGCTGCTCTGATAGAGGTTTTTGCTATCCTGTTCAAAATAAAAATATTTTATAAAATCATATAAATGTATGTAAATTCTGTTAAAATCTTTTAAATGAAGATATTAGTGCTTAATGGTCCAAATCTAAATATGCTCGGTATGCGCGAGGAAGATATTTATGGTTCAGAAACACTTGATGATATTGAAGCAAAATTAAAAAAAACAGCTAATGATAACGAATGTGAAGTTTACTTTTATCAAAGTAATGCCGAGCATGAGCTAATAGATGCAATTCATTCTGCTTTTGAAAATGATACTGATTCAATAATTTTCAATCCTGCGGGTTACACTCACACAAGCGTAGCTTTAAGAGATGCAATTTTAGCTGTAAAAATACCATTTTATGAAGTACATATATCAGATATAAATTCTAGAGAGGATTTTAGAAAAAAATCCTACTTTAGTGATATTGCAGAAAAAGTTTTTAGTGGGCATGGAACGGAAGGCTATGTTCTTGCCCTAGAGGAGGCTATAAAAAATAAAAAGGTATAAATTATGGATATAAGAAAAATAAAGACATTGATTGAAATGCTAGAAGAATCAAATTTAAAAGAAATTGAAGTAAGTCAAGGAGAAGAATCAGTTCGAATTACTAAGGGATCTACTAATATAGATATTGAAGAATCTCCCAAAAATGATACTGGAAATTAATTAAATTTTAGTAATTAGTTCTATAACTTTTTAAATTCTAATAATGAGCTCAAACTATAATCACAAAACAATTGAAAAAATCATTCAAAACAAATGGAATGAAGAAAAAAGATATGTTTCCAAAATAGATAAAAGAGAAAAATATTATTGTCTATCAATGTTTCCTTACCCCTCTGGTAAATTGCATATGGGTCACGTTAGAAATTATACGATTGGAGATGTGATCTCTAGATATAAGAGAATGAAAAACTTTAATGTATTTCAGCCAATGGGCTGGGATGCTTTTGGACTGCCTGCAGAAAATGCTGCTATTGCAAATAAAGTAAGTCCAAACGATTGGACAAACAAGAATATTGAAAACATGAAATCACAATTACAGTCTCTTGGCTTTAGTTATGATTGGTCTAAAGAACTTAGGACATGCGACTCAAGTTACTACAAATGGGAGCAATTAATTTTTAAAAAATTTTATGATGCAGGTCTCGTTTATAGAAAAAAATCAATGGTTAATTGGGACCCTGAAGATAAGACCGTTTTAGCAAATGAACAAGTAATAGATGGTAAAGGTTGGCGTTCTGGAGTTCAAATAGAAATAAAAGAAATAGATCAATGGTTCATAAAAATTACTGACTATGCAGATGAACTTCTATCTTCACTTGAAGATCTAGATTGGCCAGATAATGTAAAGTTAATGCAAAAGAATTGGATTGGAAAATCATATGGTGCTGAGATTGAATATAAAATTGATGGGGGTAAAGACTCACTAATAACCTTTTCAACAAGACCTGATACTATTTTTGGAGTATCTTTTCTTGCTATATCCCCTAATCATCCACTTGCAATAAAAATTTCTGAAGATAATAAAAAAATATCAAACTTTCTTAATAAATGTAAGGAAGCTAAAACTGCAGAAGCAGATATGGCAAAAGCTGAGAAACTTGGTATTGATACAGGTCTTAGAGTAGTTCATCCATTAACCGGAGATAAATTACCTGTATGGATTGGAAATTTTGTATTACTTGACTATGGAACAGGTGTTGTAATGGGAGTTCCAGCTCACGATTCAAGAGATTTTGAATTTGCAAAAAAATATAATCTTGATATCAAAGAAGTCATTGAAAATAAAGAGGAGAAATTACCAAGAACTGAAAATGGAATTTTAATAAATTCAGACAAGTTTAATGGCCTTTCATCAGCAGAAGGATCAAAAAAAATCATCGAAGAATTAGTTAAATTAAAATCTGGTAAGCAGCTTATTCAATATAGGCTTAGGGATTGGGGAGTAAGTAGGCAAAGATATTGGGGTTGTCCAATACCCGTCATTTATGAAAATGGTGATCCAAAAGTTATTGACGAAAATGATATGCCTGTTGAACTTCCAAAACTAAAAAAGAATTCGTCACCAATTCCATTAAGTCAAAATGAAGATTTCATAAATTTGGACAATAACCTTTTTAGAGAAAGTGATACATTTGATACTTTTATGGATTCATCTTGGTATTATGCGAGATTTACTTCTTCTAACAACAATAATGAAATCTTTGATGAAAATACTAAATATTGGCTACCAGTAGATTTATATGTCGGTGGTATAGAGCATGCTATTTTACATTTGTTATATTCAAGATTTTTTCATAAAGCTCTTCGAGATATTGGGCTAGTTGAAGGCAATGAACCTTTTAAAAAGTTGCTTACTCAAGGAATGGTTCTTAAAGATGGTGCAAAGATGTCCAAATCTAAAGGCAATACTGTTGACCCGCAATCATACATTGAAAAATATGGAGCAGATACCGTCAGGCTTTATATGATGTTCACATCGCCTCCTGAACAAAGTTTAGAATGGAGTGAATCATCTGTTGAAGGTGCTTCAAGATTTTTAAAAAGAATCTGGAGCCTTATTGAAGGAAAAAAATATATTAAATTTGATGAAGAATTTGAATTCACAAAAGAAGAAATTGCATTGAGAAGAAAATGTCACTCTACATTAAAAAAAGTTGAAAATGATTATGAAATAAGATTTTCTTTTAACACTGCGATTGCAGCAATAATGGAGTTGCTCAATTTTATTCCAGATGAATTCAAAAAAGATGATGCTACTAATGCTCAAAAGTATTGTTTAAATGAGGCAATACTGTTTTCCCTAAAAATGTTATTTCCGATTTCTCCACATATTTGCGAATACTTATGGAGCAGTTTTATGAATGACAAATCTTGCATCGAAACATCTTGGCCTGAATATGATGAAACTATTATCGAATCAAATGAGTATGAGTTGATAATACAAATTAATGGGAAAGTTAGAGGAAAATTAAATATAAGTAAAAATTTAGATGAAGAAACAATAAAAAATCTATCAATGGATGTTGAGAATGTTAAAAATAACATAGGAGACAACGAAATAAGAAAAACTATCTTCGTTAAAGATAAATTAATAAATTTTGTAATTTAGATAAAATAAATAACAATGTCATCCAAGCTAATATAAATGATCATGACATATAAAAGAGAACTATTTTTAATATTGTTAAGCTTTATGATTACTTCATGTAACTTAAATGAATATCAAAAATTACAATTTGATAAAAATAAATACTATTTTTCATTTGAGAACGAGGTCCCAAAAGAATTTCAATCGGAAATAGAAAAAATCTTTGGTAACAAATTTGATAAAGTTGATGATAAAAAAATTCATTTAAACATAAATAGCTTTGACATAAATAAATATAACGTTTACTCAGGAACTGCTTTGAGAGCAATGGAAATTGAACTAAAAGCAAAATTAGTTTTTAGCATTAATAACTCAGGATCAATGAAAATGGACCATTCAACGCATGAGGATCATTCAATGCAAATGAATCATTCAAATAATGCAAAAACTATAAATTCAATGAAAAGATTCAGCGCGATAGAACTAAATCCATTGGCAGAAAATGAAATGAATAAATTTATGGAAAAAGAAATTATGAATGATGTTATTGAACAGCTAATTTTAGAGGTAAATCTAATTGATTTGTGAGTCAACATCGTTAAGTAAATATATAAATAAGTCTTCAAATATATTTTTTGTTTTTGGTCCAGAGATCGTTTTAAAAAATAATTCAGTTGATTTAATTAACTCATTCTTAAAGGAAAAAAGTTTTAATGAAAAAAAAATTATTACAGAAAGTGACTATTCAAAAATAGAAAGTACCATTCTCGAAAATGCCTCTGGATCATTATTTGGATCTAAGATAATAATTGAGATAAATCATTTGAAAGGAAAAATTCCTAAGGAAATTGTTAATATTTTTGAAATGCAAGATATTAAAAAATTTAATGATATTGCAATAATTATCAAATCATCAATTGAAAAAATTAATAAAAACACCAAGTGGGTGAAGTTACTGGACAGTCTTGGATTGATTGTTGAATGTAACAAGCTAAAGTCCTATGAAGAAAAAGCTTGGGTTAAAAATCAACTAAATTTTATGAACGAATCTGATGCAAGAGATTATTCATCAAGAATAGCTGATGTTTTTTCCGGCAACTTGATTGCCCAACAAAATGAAATAAATATTCTTAAATTAACTTATTCTGAAGACAATAAAGACAAAAAAATAGGCTTTGATAATGCGGAATTTCTTCCATATCAATTAGAAGATAAGATTATTGAACTAGACACTAAATATGCGTTAAGAATAACCAAATCCATTAAAAAAAACGATGATCACTATGGGCCCCTATTAGTTTGGATAATTGGAAAAGTTATTAATACCTGCATAGGATCGCATCAAGATAATATAAGTTTGGAAAAAGCTGGTATATGGAAAAATAAAATTCCTAACTATCTAAATTTTATAAAAAAAAATCCACTCAAAAAAATGCTTGTGCTTCAGAAAAAAGTATATGAATTAGATCTTGCCTCAAAAGGACTAGGTGGTATTTCTAAAGATCAGTTTTGGCAAGAGCTTGATAATATGGTTATTAATCTAACCTCTAACTAAGAAAACTATTTTTAAATATTTTTTCACATTCTAAAAATAGATGATGATCAATAGTTATATTTGTTCTTTGATTAATTATTTCAGTTACTTGTGCGAGCCCTTTTGTAGAGCTTGTTAACCATATTGATTTAGCATTCACAAGATCATCAATTTTATAATCACCCTCTTCGATGTTAATTCCTGATGCTTTGATTTCTTGAATTAAAAGCTCTCTGGTAATTCCAGGAAGAATATTTTTAGATAGACTGGGTGTATAAACACACTCGTCACTTGCAAAAAAAACATTTGAAGCCCCACCCTCAGTAATTGCATCATCTTTATGCATGATAACTTCATCACATCCTTTATTTTTAGCACTGTTCATACTCATTATGTTTCCTAATAATGAAGTAGATTTAATGTCACATCTGCTCCATCTCACGTCCTCACAAAGCATTACTTTAAGACATTGTGATTTAAAACTGTGCTCTAAAACATAACCAAATGTTTCAGCTGAAATATTATTATCAAACATATGTGATCTTATTTGATCTACGCCTCTTGAAACCTGATAGTAAACATAACCATCCTTAAATTTACTTTTATTTATAAGTTCAGTGATTTCTTTTGAAATGATTTCAATGTTTGCAGAGATTGACAGGGAGTTACAACTATTTTGAAGCCTAGATATATGTTTTTCGTATGCGATACCTTTTGCATTGTGAAAGGGTATGACTTCATAGACACTATCTGAAAATGTATAAGCTCTACTCAGAGGAGATATTTTTATTTTTTCTAAGCTATCAAATGTTCCATTGAATACAGCATGAACATTTTTCATCTAAGCCAACCCAAATAAACTCATTATCCAAAGGACAAATTTTGACCAGATCCTCCCAAAAAAACCTTTTGCATCTACGTCATTCAATGCAAGCAGATCAGTGGTTAATACAATTTCATCGTTGCTAATAATGTCAAGTGTTCCAAGCTTTTCGCCTCTTTTAATAGGAGCTTGAACATTATTTTTAACGTTAAAGTTTACCTTAACATTCTTAAAACTTGTTCGTGGTAAGGTTATCGATACATCCTCAACGACACCTAAGCTTATATTGTCAGTCTTACCGCCCCAAACTTTTGCAGTCGTATATTCTTTGTTTGCATCAAAATACTTTTGTGTTGCATAAAATCTAAACCCATATTCAAGGAGCCTTTGAGTATCAGAGAAACTATTATTAGCAGTATCACTTCCAGCAACAACTGTTATTAAGCGCATGCTGCCTCTTTTTGCAGACCCGATAAGACAATATCCAGCTGTAGATGTATGTCCAGTCTTTACTCCATCAGAGCTCTCATCTCTCCAAAGTAATTTATTTCTGTTGTATTTATTGCCTGTAATACCTCCATATTCAAACTCTTTCTCTTTAAAAAGAGCATATATGTCTGGGAAATTTGACATAAAGTTAGATGTAAGAGTTGCCAAATCCCTAGCTGATGTTAAGTGTCCTTCGTTTGGTAAGCCCGTTGAGTTTATAAAGGTAGTATCAGTCATCCCCAAAGCTCCAGCATAGGAGTTCATTAGATCAACGAATCCAGCTTCTGTCCCGCCAACGTATTCAGCAATTGCTACTGACGCATCATTTCCTGACTGAATGATTATGCCTTTTAATAAATCGAGTATGCTTACTCTCTTTCCGACTTCGATAAACATTTTTGATCCGCCCATTCTCCATGCTTTTTCACTAACTAAAACGCTATCATCTAGACTTATTAAATCATTCTTAATCTGATCAGCAACAACATAAGCCGTCATTACTTTAGTCATGCTTGCTGGCTCAATTAGACCGCTTGAATTTGACTCAGCGATAATTGTATTTGTTATTGGCTCAATTAACATATAACTTTTTAAATTTAAATCCGGAGCATTAGGAACAAAGCTCTGTCCAATAAGAAAATTTGGTGCAAATAATATTAATAATAAAATACGTTTCATTTTTTAAACTCTTCAGCTAGATAATATACTGCCATTGCATAAAAGTGACTTCTATTATATTTGGTTATTGCAACAAAGTTATCATCTCCAATAAAATAATTGTCTTTACCGTCTTCATTAAAACTCAAAGAAATGAATTTTGAAAGCGAATCATGTGGTTTATAAATTTCTCTCACATTATTTGGTGAGGATTCTGTAACAATTTTTCCATTTTTTTTCCATCCATGAACTTTCAAATAATTAGCAATACTTCCAATTGCATCATCAACAGAGTTAAATAAATCAACGCTGTTATCACCATCAAAATCAATCGCGTAGGCACGATAACTAGAAGATATAAATTGTCCATACCCCATCGCACCTGCGTAAGAACCTTTAACAGAAAAAATATCTAAATTATTCTCTCTTGTTAACAGAAAAAATTTAATTAGCTCGTCGCTGAAAAATTCAGACCTTCTTGGATAATCAAAACCCAAAGTAGTTAAGCTATCAATTACCCTATAATTTCCTAAGATTTTTCCATATCTTGTTTCAATACCAAGAATTGAAGTAATAATTTCCTTAGGAACACCAAACTCTTTTTCTGCTCTCTGCAAAGTATCTAAATTATTTTTAATAAATTTTTTTCCATTTCTAATTCTTTTTTCTTCAATAAACAATTTTTTATATCTTTCCCATGTCCATGTAAACTCAGCAGGTTTAGAAATAGAATCAATAATCTTTTGTTGCTTTTTTGCATCTTTCAAAACAGTTTCAACATATTGTTTATTGAATCCATGAACTTCAACTAACTCATTGATAATTTGCTTAGATTCTGGATGATCAAGGTAATCAGCGTAACTAAGATTAGTTAGCGCAAATACAAGAAATAAAAATTTTTTCATTTTTGCATTAATTTTTTGTGTGTTGCCATAGATATGATTATTCCAAATGCTATGTAAAATGATAACAAAGATGAGCCTCCTTTGCTTATAAATGGTAGTGGCATACCTACAACCGGAATAATTCCAACCACCATAGATAAATTTATAAAAACTGTAGACAAAAATAGTAGGCTAAGTCCTCCTATGGTAAGCCTACAAAATCTATCTCTTGCATTAAAAGCCAAAAATAAACATCTAAGTAAAATAAATAAAAAAACAGATAAAAGAACGCATACTCCAATAAAACCAAATTCTTCAGCAATAACTGAAAAAATAAAATCTGTTTCAGTTTCTGGTAAAAAATCTAAATGGGCTTGAGATCCCATCTGATATCCTTTTCCTTGAATTCCCCCTGAACCAATGGCTATCTTAGATTGAGTAATATTCCAGCCTGACCCAAATGGATCTGCATTTGGATCAAATAAAGTTAAAATTCTTTGTCTTTGGAATGGCTCTAAAAAATTACTCCAAATAAATGGGAGAGATAAGATAAAAAATCCGGTTGAAATTCCAATAAATCTCCAACTTAAACCAGCTAAAAATAAAATATATAAGCCTGCTATCAAAATTACTAAACTTGTTCCTAAATCTGGCTGAATTCTGACTAAATTTGCTATCAAAAGAATTAACACCAGTGTAGTAAAAGTATTAAATAAATTTATTGGTAACGGTTTATCATATAAATATGCAGCCAGAAATACTGGTAAAGCAACCTTAATTATCTCTGACGTTTGTAATGTAAAGACTCCTAAATCAAGCCATCTTTTTGCTCCATTAACTTCCTTACCAAAAAATAGAGTTAATAAAACAAGTATTATCGAAAAAATTATAAATATTAATGCATTATTTTTATAAAAATCTGGATCTGGTTGGCTAACAATGAACATTAAAAATAAACCAAATATGACAAAAAAAGACTGTTTAATTAATGTCTCGATATTCCCTTGAGAGGCGCTATACAAAAAAATAAGCCCCATAACTGAAAGTAATGTAATAGAAATAAATAAATACTGATCGATATAAATCTTTTCTCTCAGTAGATTTCTTAGGTTAATCATTTTTAATAAGGCTATTTAAGACTGCAACTGCAACTGGTCCAGCAACTGAACCACCGCTTTCACCATTTTCAATTACAACGCTAACTGCATATTTCGGATTTGGCATTGGAGCAAAGGCAATTATTATTGCATGATCTCTTTTGCCCTCAACTTCTCGAATTATTTGATAGTCCTCTTTAGTTTCTGTACTAACTAATTCAACTGTTCCTGATTTTGCTGCTATTACGTAATCCTTTAAAGTTTTTAATCTTCCAGCAGTTCCTTTTGGGCTTTCGATTACACCCACCATGCTATCGTGAATATTATCCCAATCAGTATCATCAATATTATTTGTAATAAAAATATTCTTATCGATGTCTTCATCTTGAACAAAAGAAAATTTATTTAAGTTACCTTTTGTTGCTAAAAAAGCTGAATAATATGCAAGTTGTAGTGGCGTTGCATTTATATAGCCCTGTCCAACACCCATATTTACAGTATCACCCTTGAACCATCCAAAATTATGAGTATTCATTTTCCATCTTGGGCTTGGGAGCAATCCATCGTCTGGCATAAAGCAATCAATACAAACATTTGTACCAAATCCAAAATTTGATAAATGCTCTCTTAGCTCCTCTATTTCTGTTTTATAGGCAAGTGAAAAAAAGAATGTATTTGAACTTTCTATAATTGCATCCTTAAGATTTATTTCGCCATGACCGCCTTTTTTCCACCCTCTATATATTCTTCCATCTTCAGGTAATACAAAAAAACCAGGATCTTGAATGGTAAAATCCCAATCTAAAATATCTTTTTCAATTCCAAATAAAGCAATAGCAGGTTTAATTGTTGATGCTGGTGAATATCTTCCTTGAGCAGCTCTATCAAAAAAAGGTTTATTATCATCATTTATTAGCTCATTGAATTCCTTCTGTGTGAGTCCATTAGCAATTTTATTTACAGAAAATGATGGAGAACTTACATAAGTTACAATTGCACCATTCTTAATATCCACAGCAACTACAGCACCCCTTCTAAAATTGAGCTTGTCATAAGCTACTTTTTGACTGAGAAGATCAAGAGAAGTAATAATATTTTCTCCATCTATGGCTGGTATGAAATTTTTTTCTTCTAATAATCTTCCAGATGCGTCAACTTCATATATTTTTTTACCAAATGAACCTCTCAATTTCTCGTCATAAATATATTCAACTCCAGTTTTTCCATTCAAAAATCCACTTGAATAAGTAAAAATTGTCTCGCTAGGTTTAAGACTTTGTGATAACAAAATCTCTGTAAGCTCATCTTCACCAAGATTGCCAACGTACCCTACCGAATGAGAAAAAAGGTAAGGATAAAGGTTTTCTCTTGAATATCTTTCTGCGATTTTAACATTAGGAAATTTATAATTTCTTACTTCGAATCTTGCAATTTCTTCTTCAGTTAAGTTTCTTTTAATAACAACCTCTCTGTTAAGTCTTTTCTTGTTCGGAAAATTATCATTAATGTTGTTAATTTCAGCATCAGATAAATCAATGAATTTTTTAATTTCAGAAATCAATATATTGACGTCATCAACTCTTTCAGGATTAAGGATCAAATTATAGCTTGGAATATTATTTACAATAATCTTGCCATTTCTGTCATAAATAATTCCCCTTCTTGGTTGAACTAAAAACTCTCTAGTTTTGTTTTCAAGAGATGCTAGCTCATAATCCGTAAAACTTGAAACCTGAAGAGAAAATGTCTTATAAATTAAATATAGAAAGAGAATGCCAAAGAAAATATAAACAAAAAGAAGCCTATTGAAGAAATTTCTTTTTTCTGAATATCTTTCGTTAATATCTATCATTTGTGGTATGGCATATTATTTTTAATTGTATGTGCTCTATATATTTGTTCTATTAATAGTAATCTAAACAATCTGTGGGGAAATGTGAACAAGGATGCAGACAATACCCTATTAGAATTATCTTTTATTTCCGATGACAATCCAAATGAACCACCTATGACAAAAGTTAACACTTTGCTAGTTTTGAAACAATCAAACATAAGATCACTAAATTTTTTGCTGCTCATCTGATTACCATTAATATCAAAAGCAACTATAAATTCATCCTTAGAGAGTTTTGACATAATTAATTTCGATTCTTTACTTATTACTTCTGACTCTGAATAATTTGGATTTTGCTGACTCTTTAGATTAATAAAATCAATTTTCAGATTTTTTGGTAGTTGTTTTAAGTAATAGTTAATACTATCTAATTCCCATGAATTAAGTTTGTTTCCAATGCTTATGATCTTAATGATCATTTATTTTTTTGAGTTATTAGAGTGTTTTCTCCCCAAAGTCCTTCTAGATCGTAAAATTCTCGCTGCTCTTTCCTCATTATATTAATAACAATATCTCCGCAATCTACCAAAATCCAGCCTGAATCTATTTCACCTTCAACTCCGAGAATATTAAATTTATTTTCTTTTAAACAATCTACAAGCTTCTCTGAAATAGAAATCGCATGTCTATTTGAGGTTGCCGTTACAATTATAATTTTATCTGCAAATGATGAGATATTTTCAATGTCTAAGACAAGCAAGTCTTCAGCCTTACTGTCAATTAAGCTAAGGTTACATACCTCTGAAAGTGTTTTTTTAGACAAGATTAAATAAAATTTTGGGTCTAGTGATTTTCTCTGTAAATGTTCTTATTGGTATACTAAATCAAATTCATTAAAAAGGGTAAGTAATTTTTTGGAATTTATTTTTGAACAACTAAGTCAACAGTTTGTATATTACAAGTCATATATTTTTTGGCTTGGAGTTATATCTTTTGCAATATTTGTTTTTAGCTTGTTGAGTATAAAATGGTTAGTGGCGCTTATACCAAGTGACTATTTTATTGATAAAAAATCCTCAAAATTTAAATCTCAATTTCCAATTACGTGGTTGGTTTCAATGATAATAAAAAATTTAATTGGCTACGTTTTAATTATTGGAGGAATTCTTATGTTAGTCCTGCCGGGACAGGGCCTATTTACAATATTTATTGGATTAATGATGAGCAATTATCCAGGCAAATACTCTATTGAAAGGAAATTTATAGCGATTCCAAGTGTGCTCAAAACTATAAATTGGTTGAGAAAAAAATCTAATCAAGATCCACTTAAAGTTTAATCTTTATCAACTTGAGGAAATTTCTTCAATATACTTTGAAAGGATTGCAAATCTTTGTGAAGCGTCAAATGCTTCCAAAAGACTTTGTTTATGTGTCCATGGAATTGGTATCAACCCAGCAAGATGATATGCAACAGAGTCAGCAGAATTAAAATCAACTTCAATAGGCATATCTACTACTCCTGGATGCTTAACTAGTTGATTTAAAATGTTGCTAATTTCAGGAAATTCCGCAAGCAAAGCTTGATCATCAACCTCAGGATCAATTAAAGGATTAACCTTTGCGATATGAAGACCATCTTCCAGTTGAACTAAATCATTAATTGAAACTTTATTTATAGATTTTACAGAAATGCCAAGCAGACCATTTGGTAGATTGTTGAAATCAATAATTTCAACATACGATCCTTTTTTTGATATTTCAAATTCATCCATGTTTTCACTTGGTTTTTGAAAAACTATCACAAAGCCATGATTATTTTTCATGCAATCTTTAACCATACTTACATACCTTGGTTCAAAAATTTGCAAGTTTTGAATGGTGCCTGGTAAGGCAACTAAGCCTAATGGGAAAACAGGTAAATTATTATTTTTCAATGCTCTTAATTATTGGATTTATAAACTTTTGACTGTCTTTGTTAGTCATTATCAAAATAATATCATACTCTGAAATATTTTCTTTGATATTCATAATAAGGTTTTTTTCAGAATCAAATGAATTGTTAATTTTGTAATTTTTATTTACATCAAGGAGTAGAAATTCATCCAATGAATCCATAGATTTAATCAAATTTTCTTTGTGGAATCCTGAGGACATTGTATTTGAAGCTAACTCAATAAGACCCAGAATCTTTTTACCTGGATATTTATTTCTAATTGCATCACATGATAATTTTATTGCAGTGGGATGATGAGCAAAATCGTCATATATTCTCACACCTCCAATTTCTGCGATAAAGTCCATTCTCCTTTTGACACCCTTGAATTTTTTCAAGGAATTTATTGATTCCGTTACTGAAATATTTTCAAGTTTTGCTGCTAATATAGAACATACATAGTTTTTAAAGTTATGTTCTCCTATTAAAGGTAAGTCGGCTAATGAAAATGTTTCATTATCAATAGTTAGTTCTCTTGATTTGAAATTTATCTTTATATTGCTTGAATTTATGCCAATCTTGTTGCACCAAATACCCCTTTCAATAACTTTTGTAGTATTAAGATCATCATTAAAATAAATAATATTTCCTGATGGTTTAATAATTTTTATTAGATGATGAAATTGTTTTTTAATATCTTCGATATCATCAAATATGTCTGCATGATCAAATTCGATATTATTAATAATTAGATTTGAAGGTGAATAGTGAATGAATTTAGATCGTTTATCGAAGAATGCAGAATCATATTCATCTGCTTCAATAACAAAAACAGAATCTTTTCCTAAACTTGCTGAATTTTCAAAATTTTCAGAAATTCCACCTACAAGATATCCGATTTCAAAACCTTGATCTAAAAATATATGCGCTAACATATATGAAGTCGTTGTCTTGCCATGAGTTCCAGAAATAGCAAAAACATTTCTTCCTTTTAATTGTTTGCCAAGCATTTCAGGTCCAGAAACATATGGTAGTTTTTGATCTAAAATTTCTTCAACACATTCATTTCCTCTCGATAAAGCATTACCGATTACATACAAATCAGCCTCTGGAAGAGATTTTTTTTCGTAACCCTCTGTTGTTTTTATGCCAATTTTCTTTATGTAATCTGACATTGGCGAGTAAAACTGAGCGTCAGCTCCAGATACGTCATGCCCAGATTCCTTTAGAATTTGTGCAAGACCGGCCATGAAGGTTCCACAAATGCCTAGGATATGTATTCTCATATTAGTTATAATACGACACTTGGATTTTATTCAAAGCTAAAGCGGGGAAATAATGAAAAAAAATGCATTTTATGCTCAGTCTGGTGGAGTAACCTCAGTTATAAATGCTACGGCTGCGTCTGTAATTCTTGAATCAAAAAAATATAAATCAAAAATTGGTAAGGTCTACGCTGGTAAAAATGGAATTCTCGGTGCACTAAGAGAAGAGCTAATTGATACATCAAAAGAGAACATTTCTGCAATTCATTCACTAAAATCAACACCTGGAGGAGCTTTTGGATCTTGCAGATTTAAATTGAAAAGCTTTGAAGAAAACAAAAAAGAATATATAAGACTAGTAGAAGTTTTTAAAGCTCATAATATAGGTTATTTTTTTTACAATGGTGGTAATGACTCTGCTGATACCGCTTATAAAGTTTCTCAGATTAGTAAGGAGCTTGGATATCCTATAAATTGTATTGCTATACCGAAAACTGTCGATAATGATCTGGCATTGACAGATTGCTGTCCCGGTTTTGGATCTGCGGCAAAGTATATAGCAACCTCAACAATGGAAGCATCGCTTGATGTAGCCTCCATGTCTGAGACCTCAACAAAAGTATTTATCTTAGAAGTTATGGGACGACATGCTGGTTGGATGGCTGCATCATCTGCCTTAGCAAGGACTGACAAAAAAGATGCACCTCACATAATTTTATTGCCAGAAATTAATTTTAATCAAAAGAAATTTCTAAATATGGTAAAGGAGGTTGTTCAACATAATGGATATTGTGTGATAGTTGCCTCAGAAGGAGTTAAAAACAGTAAAGGTGAATTTTTAGCCGAATCAAATACAAAAGATGCTTTTGGTCATTCTCAGCTCGGAGGTGTGGCTCCTTATTTGGCTGAATTAATTTCAAAAAAACTTAAATTGAAGAATCATTGGGCTGTTTCTGATTATTTACAAAGAAGTGCTCGACATATTGCGTCTAATACTGATTTGCAACATGCCGAGGCTGTTGGAATTCATGCAGTGAAATATGCTGTTAAGGGTATGAATGGTGTGATGCCAATTATTGTTAGGTTAAAGAACAAAAAGTATTCATGGAAAATCATGCCGGCTTCATTATCAAAAATTGCAAATGTCGAAAAAAAACTACCTAATTCATTTATAACAAAGGATGGTTTTAATGTTACTGCAAAAGCTATTAAATATCTTCAGCCTTTAATTCAAGGAGAGGCATATCCAAAGTTTAAAAATGGGATACCGCATACCCAAAAATTGAAACTAATTGAGGTCAAAAAGAAACTCCCTAATTGGAAAATTTAGATAAAGAATTTAAATCTTCGATAATTTCACTTATTGTATTTCTCAATAAATTCTTGTCGTCTTCATTAAGAAAATCGCCAACATATACATCTTGACCCTTTGATCGAAAGCTCAATCTTAAACTTTTATCTTTGCTTCTTTTAACCTGAAAGGATGTAAAAGTTCTAAACTCTTCCCATGAGTATTCAGCTTTTTTAATGCCTTTTTCTATCCTAACAATCTCTTGAGAAATATAAATCTTTTCCTTTTTGCTACTCCATCTAAAGCTTAAGTAAAATGCAATAAATAATATAGTTAATTCTAAACCAGCAAATGGAAGTATTAATGAAGCACCAACAAAATAAAAAATAGTAGCAATTCCTCCACAGACTAATGTGATACTTGCTAAAAATATTATTCTATAAATGCCTATAAGTGAGCTATTTGGACTTAAAGAGATTAAATAATCAGAGCTTTCTTTTTTTTCAACTGAAACCAATTTTAAAATCCTTTTTTAATTAATTATGAATCTTCTTCAGATTTTGTTACTTCTGTTAGTCTTTCAATATTTATTAATTTACCAACTTTTTTACCTCTTTTTGCTCTTGAAAGAACATACTCAGTCCAATCTTTTGGTTTTAAAGTCACTGACCTCTTACCAACTTCTATCTTTAGAGAACTATCAACTGCAAGAAGTTGAGCATGTGCCATAAACTCCTCTCCTGCAGCTAGCTTGTCTTTTGGTATGTTTATAATCTTGTTACCTTTTCCTTTTCCAAGAATTGGCAGCTCTTCAATGTTAAAAATTAACAGCTTTCCTATATTTGAAACCGCGGCAATGTGAGTATGATTATCTTTTAGAGGAATGGCTTTCAGCATTTTTGCATTATCTGGTAACTTCATGAATGCCCTGCCCGATTTCTTATTTGATATCATATTCTGATATTCAGAAATATAGCCATATCCTGCGGTATTCATTATTAAAAATTTACTGCCTTCAGTTCCTATGACTGATGAAATAAATTGAACACCTGAATCAGCATTTAATCTTCCAGTAATTGGCTCTCCCATTCCTCTTGCGGATGGTAAGGAATGACTTGGAACTGAATAAGCCTTTCCATTTGAATCAAGGAAAACTGCTAGCTGATTACTTCTTCCTCTTGCAAAATCTTGTAAAGAATCGTCCCCCCTGTAAGACAAAGTATTTGGATCAATTTCGTGTCCCTTTGCACTTCTAATCCAACCAGCCTTGGATAAAACAACCGTAATGGGTTCTGTAACAATTGTATCTTCTTCAGAAAAAACTTTTGCATTTGTTGAATCAATAATGGGAGACTTCCTATCTTCTCCAAATAATTCTCTAATCTCAATTAATTCGTTTTTAATAAGCGTCTTCAGTCTAGACTTTGATTTTAGAATTTTTTCAATCTCATCTTGCTCACTCACTAATTCATTTCTTTCATTTTCTATTTTTAGTTGTTCTAGTTTTGCGAGCTGTCTCAACCTAATTTCTAAAATTGCATTTGCTTGAATTTCGGATAATTTAAATGCTTTTATTAGTTCTTTTTTAGGCTCATCAGATTGTCTTATTATTTTTATTACTTTATCGAGATCAACAAAAATGGTTAACAATCCCTCGAGAATATGAAGCCTATCGTTAACTTGATCAAGTCGATGTTCGAGCTTTCGCTTTACAGTATCCTTTCTAAACGTAACCCACTCTTTGAGAAGTTCAACAAGTGAGAAAACTTTTGGGCCACCCTTCAATGAAATTAGATTCATATTCAATCTATAAGTCTTTTGAAGATCTGTTGATGCATAAAGATGGTTCATAACATCTTCAGCATTAACTCTATTTGATTTTAAGGTTATAACTAATCTGACTGGATCTTCGTGGTCACCCTCATCAGCCAAATCAACAACCATAGGCAGTTTTTTATTAACCATTTGGTCAGCTATTTGTTCTAATATTTTTGATCCAGATGCTTGATATGGAAGTGCATTAATAATTATTTGATTTTTCTCTTGCTCCCATTGAGCTTGAATCTTAAAACCACCTCGTCCTGTAGAGTACATCTCTTCCAATTCTTCTGAGCTGGCAACTATAGCTGCATTATTTGAAAAGTCTGGGCCTTTGATTATTTTAGACAAATCTTTTAAGTCTGATTTTGGTTTCTCAAGTATTTTGATAGTAGCATCAATCACTTCGTTTATATTATGAGATGGTATATCTGTGGCCATGCCCACAGCTATTCCAGATGTACCATTTAAAAGAATCATTGGTATCTTGGAAGGAAAGATCACAGGTTCTAGTAGTGAGCCATCAAAGTTTGGTTGCCAGTCAACAGTTCCTGATTTGAGTTCAGATATTAGTAAATCCGCAAAGTTAGTCAACTTTGACTCCGTATATCTCATTGCAGCGAAAGATTTTGGATCATCTTGAGACCCCCAATTTCCCTGACCATCTACTAAAGGATATTTAAATGAGAAGTTTTGAGCCATCAAAACCATTGCTTCATATGCAGCACTATCCCCATGAGGATGGAATTTTCCAATTACATCTCCTACAGTTCTTGCGGACTTTTTATATTTTGAACCAGCATCTAAACCTAATTCAGACATGGCATACAAAATTCTTCTTTGTACAGGTTTTAAACCATCTCCAACATTTGGAAGTGCACGATCGAGAATGACATACATTGCATAATTTAAGTAAGACTCCTCAGCGTATTTCTTTAGACTTATAGAATTAAATTGATCTTTTGGCATTACTAAATCCTCACTAGTGAACCTTTCTTTTCAAGCCATTCTTTTCTTGCTGGCGCGTTTTTCTTTGAAAGCAAAAGATCCATCATTGCATTTGCGTTATCTGAGGCTGAAATTGATAGCCTTACAAGTTGTCTTGTTTCAGGATCCATAACAGTTTCTCTAAGCTGGGAAGGATTCATCTCGCCTAAACCCTTAAATCGTTGAATATTTATTTTTGGTTTCCCTTTTTTATTCTTAAAATCTTTAACTATTTTATCTTTTTGTAATTCATCTAATGCATATAAGACTTCTTTGCCACAATCAACTCGATATAACGGAGGCATTGCAATAAATATTCTTCCATCATTTACAAGCGTCTTGAAATGTCTTAAAAATAAGGCGCATAAGAGTGTAGCTATATGCAAACCATCTGAATCTGCATCAGCTAAGATACATATCTTTCCATATCTCAACGAAGATACATCTGCATTTCCAGGAAGAACTCCAATTGCAGTGGATAAATTTTTTATCTCTTGAGACTTAATTATTTCATTACTTTCTAAATCCCATGTATTAAGAATTTTTCCTCTTAATGGCATTATTGCTTGAAATGATCTTTCTCGAGCTTGTTTTGCAGAACCACCAGCAGAGTCTCCTTCAACTAGAAACAATTCTGTTTCATTTAGATCCTCGCTATTACAGTCTGAGAGTTTTCCAGGTAATGCAGGTCCTTTGAAGGTTTTCTTTCTTTCAACTGTAGATGATGCTTTAGCTCTAGTTTGAGCAGATATAATTGCAAGCTCAGCTATTTTTTCACCTTCCTCTGTATGTTTATTAAACCAAATGCTTAAAGTATCTTTTATAGAGCTAGTGACAAAAGTCATATGGTCTTTTGAATCTAACCTTTCTTTAGTTTGTCCAGCAAATTGAGGATTTTGCATCTTTGAAGAAACTACAAATGTAGCATTATTAATTGCGTCATCTGCATTTATTTTCAATCCTTTTGGCAGCAGACTGCGGTATTCACAAAATTCTTTTAATGCATCCAAAAGACCTGATTTAAATCCATTTAAATGAGATCCTCCTTGTGCAGTAGGAATTAAATTAACATATGTTTCATCAAGTTTATTTTTGTATGGTTTGGAAGCCCAATTAATTACAAATTCAACCTCCTGATCTTTTGAAGAATTTGAGGAGACTATCGATTCGTCAAGTATTAAATCAATGCCATCGGATTGATCTTCTAGATAACTTTTTAGTCCATCCTCAAAATACCATTTAGTCTTTTCCTTAGTTCCTTCATCATGAAAATCAATTGTTAATCCAGGACAAAGGACAGCTTTTGCCTTTAATAGATGTTTTAATTCCTCCGTTCTGATTTTGTCAGATTCAAAATAATCTGAATTTGGTTTGAATTTTATTGAAGTTCCAGTATTCCTTAATCCAATATCTCCGACGAATTTTAATTCATTTTTTTTATCACCATTTGAAAATTCCATCTCATGTTCTTTTGCGTCTCTTTTTATATTTACTTGAAGAGACTCTGACAAAGCGTTTACAACTGAGACCCCAACACCATGAAGTCCACCAGAAAAATTATATTCATCTCCTGAAAATTTTGCTCCAGCATGCAATTTACACAAAATTAGTTCCACGCCACTAACTTTATGCTCAGGATGAATATCAACAGGCATCCCTCTTCCGTTATCAGAGACTTTTATAAATCCATCCTTTTGGATTTTTACTTTTATATTGCTACAGTGTCCTGAAATTGCCTCATCAACAGAATTATCTAAAACCTCTTGTATTAAATGGTTAGGGCATGAAGTGTCTGTATACATACCTGGACGTTTCTTGACTGGGTCAAGACCTGAGAGAACTTCAATTGCTTTTGAGTCGTATGTATTCTTGGCCAATTTATTATGCCTTTAGAAATAATTTGTAAAAACTTTTGTAAATATTTGTTTCCATAAAAAGTTTTTTAATTTTAGATATTTTACTCTAAACATTTAGAAAAAACGCTTTATTTGAACTTTTATAATTAAAAATAGTCATTATATGCAAGTAAGTATTGTAAAAAAATTTATAATGTTTACACTGCATACATTAATTAAATGGGTTAAAATAGAAAGAATGCTGCATTCCAAAAAATTCAAGTTCACTTTTATTTTTATAATTAGTTCCTTTGTTACTGCTGAGAATATTTTAGAAATTTATAATGAAGCTCTTGAAAATGATCCAACATATAAGGCTGCTGAATATTCTTATCTAGCTGATAAACAGATAGTAGTTCAAGGCAGAGCTGCACTTTTACCAAGCATTACCTTAAGCGGTTCAACAAATTGGAATGAATATTACCAAAATGATGTTCTGCAACAAGAATATAACTCATTTTCAAAATCTGCGAGAATATCTCAACCACTATTTAGACTTGATACATGGTTCAATTTTAAAAGGTCGAAATCTTTAACAAACGCTGCGGAGGCAGATTTTGCATATCAACAACAGAATCTTTTATTGAGAACTGCTGAATTATATTTTGGAGTTTTAAGAGCAATTGATAATCTTAATGCTTCTCTCTCAGAAGAAAAAGCTATTAAAAAACAACTCGATCAAGCTCAACAAAGATATGAAGTAGGTCTTTCAGCAATTACTGGTGTTCAAGAAGCGCAGCTAGCATTTGATTTAAGCAAGGCCTCAAGAATTAACAATGAGGGCAATCTATTCTCTGCAAGAGAAGCATTGAATGCTCTCATAGGTAGAGAAATTTTTTCTCTTGACGAATTAGGTGATGGTCTAAGCGTTTCAACCCCATTTCCTAACTCTAAAGAAGAATGGGTCAAGACAGCTTTAGAAAACAATTATCAACTTAAGGCAGCATATTTAAGAAAAGATGCAGCTAAAAGTAATGCAAGGAGTGCAGCCTCAAATCATCTACCAAAAATAGATATAGT
The DNA here is from genome assembly GCA_902630885.1 of uncultured SAR86 cluster bacterium. Taxonomy (GTDB): domain Bacteria; phylum Pseudomonadota; class Gammaproteobacteria; order Magnimaribacterales; family D2472; genus SAR86A. The sequence goes on from CACOWI010000002.1 coordinate 48,423, forward strand.
TGGTTCTGGATCAGAATCTGAAACAAATCAATTTAATTACGAGGGATTTGAAATTAATGGTCAAGGAATTCCTGTTCCAGCAGTAACAGGAAGAAGAAATTATGCCATTCAATTAAGTGTTCCAATTTTTCAAGGTGGAGCCTTAAGCTCAAGAAGAAAACAAGCATACTCTCAATACAATGAAGCTGATGAAAATACTCTATTTACCGAAAGAAGGGTAATACAAGAGGTTAGGTCTCAATTTTCAAATGTTGTCACGCTTGTCGCAAACGTGGAGGCACAAGAACAAGCTGTAGTTTCAGCAACAAGTGCTCTTGAAGCGACTCAGGTTGGATACAAGGTTGGGACTCGAAATGTTGTGGATCTTCTTCAAGCAGAAAAAAATCTTTATAGCGCAGAAAAAAATCTGGCAAATGCAAAATATGACTACATACTTGCAAACTTAAGACTAGCTCTTGCAGCTGGAACAATTAATCCAAGTGATATTGTAGAAATAAATAGTTTACTTAATTAAAAATGCCAGAATTGCCAGAGGTTGAAACAACCGTAAGAGCAATAAATAAATTTGAAAAACAGATCTTAAAGAAAGTCGTTGTTCATAATGAAAACCTTCGATGGAAAGTTGATAAAAATCTATGTCAAAATTCTAAAAATAAATTAGTTATAAAAATTTCTCGAAGAGCTAAATATATACTAATTCATTTTGATGATTCATCCTTGATGATCCATTTAGGCATGTCTGGAAAATTGAGAATACAAGGTATTCAAAATAATTTTTTTAAAAAACATGATCATGTTGAACTTATTTTTAACAAAGAAAAAATCGTTTTTAATGATGCAAGAAGATTTGGATCTATTCATTTTACAAAAAGTTTCAAAAATCATAAGTTGATAAAGGATCTTGGCGTCGAGCCTTTATCAAGAGAGTTTAATAAAGATTATCTACGTAAGAAATGTGAAGTAAGAAATGTTTCTATCAAAAAATTAATAATGGATCAAAAGGTAGTTGTAGGCATTGGAAATATTTATGCATCAGAAAGTCTTTTTCTTTCCAAAATTAATCCAAAAAGGCTCTCTAATAAAATTACATTAAAGGAGTGTGATCTTTTAACAAAAGCCATTAAAAAAGTACTTAAATATGCAATACGTAAAGGTGGAACAACTCTAAAAGATTTCTACTCTGCAGATGGAAGTGAAGGTTACTTTAATTTAAATTTAAAAGTTTATGGTCGCAATGAAGAAAATTGTAAAAATTGTAAAGCAAAGATAAAAAAAACAGTTATCGGTCAGAGAGCTTCTTACTACTGCGGAAATTGTCAGATTTAAGAATCCAATTTTGCTTTTAAAGCCTGCTCAACTGTTGGATGAACAAATTTAGATATGTCTCCTTTAAGGTCACATATTTCCTTTATAAGACTTGAAGAAACATAAATTAAGCTTTCTTTAGGAGTTAAGAATATACTTTCAATATCTGGCGCAAGTGATCTGTTCATTGTTGCTAATTGAAATTCATATTCAAAATCAGAAACAGCTCTTAATCCTCTTATAATTGCACATGCATTATGTTCTTTTGCTACATCAACAGTTAGTTGTCTGGGAAATCCAATCACCTCAACTTTGTCATTGTCTTTATAAATAGTTTTTGCGAGTTTTATTCTATCTTCAAGAGAAAACAAAGGATTCTTTGTTTCGCTTTTAGCAATTGCAATAATAATTTTGTCAAATAGGCCGCTAGCCCTATCGATTATATCCATATGGCCATATGTTATTGGATCAAAAGAACCAGGGTAAATTGCTACTTTCATATATGATGCATAATACTAAACATTGGAATTTAATCAAAATTATTCTAAAAAATAGATTTTTAATAAAAAACACCTAAATTTGATACATTTTTAAGATTTTTGTATGATATTAAGTTCATATGAAATGGGGGGAGTAAATTATTGCTCCACTACTTATATAAGGAGTTATATATGAAATTTTTATTAATGATGGTTGGTGCAGTTGCACTTCCAGCATTTGCCGCTGCAGATCTGCAGACAAGTGATATGACTGGAGTAAGTTTTTGGCTGGTTACAGCCGCAATGCTTGCTGCTACAGTATTCTTCTTTGCTGAAAGAGATAGAGTTCACGGCAAATGGAAAACTTCATTATCAGTAGCTGGTTTAGTTACTGGTGTGGCGTTTTGGCACTATCTCTACATGAGAGGTGTTTGGGTTGAAACTGGTACCTCACCTACAGTATACAGATACATTGATTGGCTAATTACAGTGCCACTTCAAATAATTGAGTTCTACTTAATTCTTAAAGTGTGTACAAATGTTAGTTCAGGAGTATTCTGGAGACTATTAACAGCATCATTAGTAATGCTTGTTCTAGGCTTCATGGGTGAAACTGGAAGCAATGCATTAGTATGTGGTGTGATAGCAACAGCTGCATGGTTATATATTATCTATGAAGTATTTTCTGGTGAAGCTGGAAAACTAAATGCTTCAAGTGGTAATGCTGCAGCTCAAAGCGCTTTTGGTACAATCAGACTGATTGTTACTGTTGGTTGGGCTATTTATCCAATTGGATATTGGCTAGGCGCTATGGGTGGCGGAGATATGGCACAAGCTAACTTAATATACAACCTTGCTGATTTTCTTAACAAAATCGCATTTGGTTTAGCTATTTATGTTGCTGCTGTCAGTGACTCAGAATAATTAGAATTTATTCAGAAAAACCCAGCATTATGCTGGGTTTTTTTATGGCAAAATTTCTGCACCATCCCAAGCATATAGCTTACCAGAATCATTTATGCTAAGGCCTTCAATAACCTCTAACAATTTTTTTGCACTGTAGTGTGGTGAAAAAAGGTTTTCTGACTTAACGTTTTTTTCAAAAGGTTTGCTTAGATTACTTTTTACAGTGCCAGGTTGCAACCCTATGAAGATTGAGTTTGGATTTGATCTTTTAATTTCTATACTAAAATTTTTCACAATTTGATTTAGAGCAGTTTTGCTTGCGCGATACGAATACCAGCCACCAATTTTATTATCTGAAATGCTTCCAACTCGAGCACTCAGAAAAGCAAAAACATTTTTATTTTCTTTATTCAAAAAGGGAATAAAGTATTTGCCAACTAAAGCAGGTCCAACCGTATTTATCATCAAAACTTTTTTGAATCTTTCAGCAGAAATGTCACGAATACTTTTCTCAGGATAAACATCATTATCATTATGAAGTATCCCAGTAGCAACAAAAATTAAATCAAATTTTATATCTAGTGGAATTTTCTCAACTGCATCTTTTATAGATTCTTCATTTTCAATATCTATGTATATTTTGTTTTCCTTATCAGAAGTATTTGGACTAGTCGATCTAGAAAAATTGTATACAGATTGAACTGATTCATCATCTAAAAGAATTTTAGATACAGCATTGCCTATCGCACCAGATGAACCAATTACTGCAACATTTTTTTTCATATTCTATATATAAGGACAATTAAGAATAAAAGAAGAGAGATAGGGCTATGCCCTATCCCTTCTTCAAAACAAAATATTTATTTCTGGTACTTAGCTGCTTCTTCAGAACCATCAGTTGCAGTGCCTTTCGTATATGAGTGTGCACCCATTCCAGCAAGATCACCATTTTGAACAATTAAGTATGGTTCTCTGATTGGTTTGTCTTCAAAGAAACACTCAAGAATTTCTCTTACACCAGCAGCATATCTTGCCTGTGCAGATAGTGATGTACCAGAAGTATGAGGAGTCATTCCATGATTAGGCATTGTTCTCCATACGTGGTCATTTGGAGCTGGTTGGGGAAACCAAACATCGCCAGCATAACCGCTTAATTGACCTGACTCAAGAGCTCTTGCAATTGCATCTTTATCACAGATTTTCCCTCTTGCAGTGTTAACGATATAAGCACCTCGTTTCATTTTTCCGATCATTTCATCGTTAAATAAATGTTCAGTTTTTGGATGAAGTGGACAACTGATATTTACAACGTCGCAGACAGCAACCAAAGATTCAACAGATTCATGATAGGTGAGGTTTAACTCAGCTTCGACTTCTTCAGAAAGTCTATGAATATCAAAATAATGTAAATGAACATCGAAAGGTTTCATTTTTCTTAGCATATCGATACCAATCCTTCCTGCCGCAACAGTTCCAACATGCATACCTTCAACGTCATAGGATCTTTGAACAGCATCAGCTATATTCCAACCACCTTCTTTAACTATTCTGTGTTGGTTATGATAATCTCTTACCATTGAGAGAATCATCATAACTATATGTTCTGCTACAGACCTTGAATTACAATATGTTACCTCAACAACATCGACATTATTGTCCATAGCTGCTTGTAAATCTACGTGATCTGAACCAATGCCAGCAGTAATTGCCATTTTCAAGTTTGGTGCAGATTCCATCTTGTCTCTTGTAAGGTAATAAGGAAAGAAAGGTTGTGATATTACTATATCAGCATCAACTAACTCCTTGTCAGCCTCGCATCCTTCACCATCTTTGTCTGAAGTAACTACTAATGTATGACCAGCGTCTTCTAAAAACTTTCTTAATCCCAATTCACCAGACACACATCCTAATAACTCACCAGGTGTAAAATCAACAGAGCTAGGAGTCGGAAGAGACATTCCATCTGGATATTTATCTAGTTTAGGTAGATCATCCCTTGCATATTTATCAGGCATTCCATTTTTAGGATCATCATAAAGTACACATAATATTTTCATTTTTTTCCCCAAATATAATTAACACCGCTAATGTTAAAACAAAATAAATTAAACACAACAATTAATTTAAATAAATTATTCATAGAATTTTTAGTTTAATAAAGTAATAATTGAATAAAATTACAAATAATTGGTAAAAATCATGGGTACAATACAAAACCATGGGTACAATATTGAAAAAAAATAAAAAAAATATTGATAATAATTTTATAAAATGTAAAAATATGGGTACATTATGAGTACAAATCACGATAAATACCTTGTTCTAAGAGGCAAAAATAAAGATATATACTTTATACAAAAGCGCTTATCTAAAGACATGTCAAAGATATTAGGTAAAGAATTTATAAAAAAATCTCTTGAAACAACAGATATCCACATCGCAAGAAAAAAAAGAGATAAAATTTTAGAAGAACTAGAACAAATAGCTCTTGATTCTTCAAATAATGAAGAAAATTTGCAATATTATAGCGAAAATCAAAATGTACCCATGGAAAAAGAGTCATTAAGTACTCATAGTTATAGTATTTTAGAGCATAATTCAAAGACAGAAAGTAACAAATTGTTAAATTTTTCATTAAAAAAGCTCAATAAAGAAGATTTAATAGAAAATATTGATAGATTGATTCCAATCGGTATTGTGATATTAACTTTATTTATTGCTTTTGTTGTTTAATCTTCTTCTTTAATAAATTTATATAATCTTTATCAAAATAGTTTCTTTTGTATTCATTTATGTAATTAGCCCAAATTAATTCAGTATAGATATTCATTAGGCTCCACTTTTTAATTTTTATATTAATGCTGTCATTGATTTCATGTATACCATAACCTTCAAGCAATTTATTTTTTTCTAATGTTGTGAGATTCAATGAGTCAATTAATTTAGATAAGTCTGAATACTTACTGTTAATACTTAAATATTCAAAATCAATAAAAACAATTTTATTATTTTTAAACATCACATTTGAAGAATTTAAATCATTGTGACTAAGAACATAATTTTCTTTACCTATATTTAATTCATTAAATAGATCAACGGCATCTTTAAAATATTTATTATCTAATTCTGAAGAAGATACATTTAGATATAAATTAAATTGATCTTCAAAATTTTTTATTTTTTTATTTGATGTAATTTCGTGTAGCTCTTTTAATTTTTTTCCAAGTTGATAAAAATTATTAAATTGTTTGTCTGATGAATTCTTTTCAAAATATTCATAGATAATTAACTCTGAGTGAAAGTCATGAAATAAAACTTTTGGAGAAATATTTTTTGTATCAATTTTTTGGATTATTCCATTTTTTAAATATTCATTAATGATTAATTTAAATTTATTTTTTTTTGATAACTTAAAAATTGATTTTATGTTATTAAATTCTCCTAAAAATATTTGTGAAGTCTCTCCATCACTAATCTGTTCTATGACTTTAAAATCATAATTTTCTTTTTTTAATATTGTCTCTAATTCTTTCATCAATATTCTTGTAATTTTTTATTCCAAGATTGATATCCAAAAATAATAATTATTAAATATATGAAAAATAAAAAAGAGGTGAGATATAGCTCTCTTGAGAAAAATAGATATATAGATATTGAATCAATAACAAACCAGTAGATCCAATTTTCAATAATCTTTTTTGCTACCATGTATGTCGTGATAATAGCTCCAAAAGTTGTAAATGCATCTAAAAATGGAAATACTGCATTTGTATATTTTTCAAGAATTTCTCCTGAAATTAATGCAAGTATCACTACTAAGCTTATTGCGTATGCATGCTTTATATTTTCCCATTTTTTAATCCTTACAACACTTTCTTCATTTGATACTTTATTCCATTGATTCCAACCATAAATGGCCATGGAAATGTAAAAAATTTGCAAAATTGCCTCCATTAATAGACCAGCATCAAGCATAATAAAGAAGTATAGGGATGCACTAATTATAGCGGCATACCAGCACTTTATGTCTTCTTTAGCAGCTAAGACTAAATAAAGTATTGCTGTGATAACAGCAATAATCTCTGGAATCAAATTTAACATGGAAACTAAAAATTATATCTAAGTGAAATGCCAATATTCTTAGGATCTCCTTGTCTTCTATATAGAGTATCAATAAAGTTAGGCGCTTCGTTGCCAAAGAAAAATCCTCTAGTTGAATAGTATTTATCAAATAAATTTCTTACCCACAGATCAGCAGTAAAATTAGCATTTGAGTATCCGAAAGTTAAGTTAGTTAATTGATAGCTTTTGGACTGATTATCATGTGAATCTGAATAATAAAAACTACTTTTTCCGTTAATGTCTAATTTTAAATAAAGATTATTTTTAAGATTTAGATTTCCTCCAATCGAATATGAGTGCTCAGGTGCATGAGCTTGTGACCTACCTTCTAAATCAATTCTTGATTCCCAATTCTTAATTTTTGTTTTAAGAAATCCGAAATTAGCAAATAAATATAAGTCATCTCTTAGTAAATAATTTGAAGTAATTTCAATCCCATAGTTCTCTCCCTCTGCAGCATTCTGAGTTAAATATGAAAAAGTATTAGGATCGGTCGGATCAACTTGTCTCGAAATCAAAACTTGTTGATCTTTTCTTTCAGAGAAAAAAATTACAAATGAATAATTTAAATCTCTATCCTTTAAGTTTGAGCTTATGCCAAATTCATAATTAGTTAGATATTCTGGATCATAAATAAGAGATTGTCTTACTAAATTATCTGTGGCATCAAGACCCAGATTAAATCCACCTTGTTTATATCCTCTTGCTATTGAAAAATAAATATTTGAATCATTGTTGGTTTTTTTGACTAGTGAAATTTTTCCTCCACTCATATTATCTGAAGGATTAAAAGATTCATTATTTGAATCTTTGTATTTTGAATCCCAATTTTCTAATCTCAAACCAAAAGCAAGTTTAGTTTTATTCGTTAAAAAATAATCAATATTTCCAAACAATGATAAATTTTCAGATTTATAATTTCTTGAAATTGAAGATTCACTAACATATGGTCCAAATGGGTCAGACGGATCTCCATAAACCCCATCATCTTTAGTAAGATTTGATTCATCTAATTCACTAAAGTCAAAACCAAAGACCCACTCAAATGGATTACTTTGAGAAAAATCCTTATTTTTTGACAAAAAACGTATTTCTTGACTAAAAGTGTCTCTCTTTCTTAATGTTTCAGAAAAATAATCATAAGTATATGGAAAATGTGAGTCAGAATTACCCCAATCTGCATCATAACTGAAAACAACGTCAGTTTTTGTTGAGCTTGTTAAACTCTGGAGATCAAAATTATTAAAATTCTTTGTTATTTTTATTCCAATTGAGTCCGTTATTTGTGAATCCATACCTGGACGATCTGATAAAGTATTTAAACTTCCATCAATTGTCCAAATATCAGCTGGATCATCCATATCAACTTTTGAAACAAGAAAATTAATATTTGTAGTTTCATCAATTTCCCAATCAAGTTTGTAACGCAAAGTTAGTTCATCTTTTTTTGAGGTATCTGATTTATTTAAGTAAATATTTTTTCTAAATCCGTCAGCATAGTCTGTTCTCATTACCAAACGATATTTCATTTTTTCATTCTTTAATGGTCCTCCAAACGCAACACCAATATTTTGAGTTCCATAATCTCCAAGAGTTAGCTCTGAAGTCCCTTCAAATTTGTCTGTTGGATCTTTGGTTTTTATATAAATCAATCCTGCCAAAGCATTTGCACCTGTCCGAGATCCTTGAGGTCCACGAAATACCTCAACTTGATCAACATCAAATAAAGTTGCAATGCCTCCCTGACCAGAATAGTCAATATCATCGATAAGAAAACCAACAGAAGAATTTGGTGTCCCCTGATAACCTGATCTTTCTCCTATACCTCGTATCTGAAAATATCTTGCTCTTGAATCTGAAGCTGCATAATTTAAATTTGGTACAAGATATGAAAGTTGCTGAAAATGTTTTATGGCTTGTGACTTAATTTTTTCTGATTGAATTATTAAGATACTTGAGTCTTCTTCAATGATAGATTTTTCTCGATACTCGCCTTTTACAATTATTTCCTCGATGTCTTGAGAAAAGATAATAAATGAAAATAACAAGGGCAATAAAAATAGAATTTTTTTTCTGATGTACATATGCAATTCCTCCGCAACTATTGTGTTGATCAGGTTCAAAGAGTTTCAAAAGATCTCAGGCAAAAAGCCACCCCTTTGCATCAATTATTATGTTAATAAATATTTTAATAATATGAAAGTAACTATATAAAATAAAATATATCTAAAAAAAATTTTCTTTTTTTATAACCGTATATCAGTTATTTATAGAATCTAAAGCATAACCATAAATCTCTGAAATTTGATTTATGATTTTATCTTTTGGAGTGCCAGCTCCATGTCCAGCCCTATCTTCAATCCTAATTAATATAGGATTTTCGCAACCCTGATATTCTTGAAGTTTAGCAGCAAATTTATACGAATGAGAAGGAACAACTCGATCATCACGACTAGCTGTTGTTACCAATGTTGTTGGATAACATTTATCTTTTTCAATATTATGAAATGGACTATAAGCTAAAAGATTTTCGAACTCATCTTTTTTATCTACAGATCCGTAATCACTTTCCCATGCCCAACCAATTGTAAATTTACTAAATCTCAACATATCGAGAACTCCAACTTGAGGAATAGCAACTTTGAATAAATCTGGATTTTGTAACATGGTGGCTGCAACAAGAAGTCCTCCATTTGAACCACCAATGATTGCAGTAGTTTTTTCAGATCCAATATTATTCTCGTGGAGAAATTTTGCAGCAAATGCAAAATCATCAAAAACATTTTGTTTATTTAATAACATTCCAGCTTCATGCCATTCACTGCCATATTCTCCACCACCTCTTAAATTTGCTACAGCATATACTCCACCTAAATTTTTCCAAGCAGCGTGAGTTTTTCTAAAACCTGGTAAAAGAGAAATGTTAAATCCTCCATATCCATATAACATCAAAGGTGTATCTTGATTTATTTCTAGACCTTTTTTGTAACTAATATGTATAGGAATTTTTGTTCCGTCTTTTGATGGATAAAATTTTAATTCTGAAACATAATCTCCTGACTCGTATCCATCAATTTCTTCTTTCCAAAAAAGATTTACATCTAATGAATCCAAATTAATTTTATAAATCTCTCTCGGTGTAACATAATTTGAAACTGAAAAAAAAGTTTCAGTGTCATCGATCTCTCCACCAAATCCACTAACGGTTCCATTTTTTGGTAACTCAAGATCTCGAACAAAATTTCCTGACAGATCAAAAATTTTTATAGTGGAAAAAGTATCGACTAAATAATTTATAACAAATGAATTATTTACAACATTTACAGACCGAATAGAGTTTTCTGATTCTTGTATAACATCATTCCATACAAAGGATCCATTTTTTATTTCTAAATTAACAATTTTCCCATTTGGAGCACCTTCTGTAGTGTAAAACCATAAAATGCTATCTTTACTGTCTATAAAACTGTATGCGCCTATCAATTCATCAATTAAAGGAATGAATTTTTCACCAGTATTTAACTGTATATAAAGCTTATTTCTCTCATCTGTTCCTTCAGATATTGATAAAATCTTCATATTAGTATCTTTTATTACATTTATGCCCCAACTCCATCTTGGTTGATCTGGATTTTCATATATAACGTAGTCTTCGGATTGATCTGTACCAATTTTATGAAACATTAATTTTGGAGACTCATTTACTTCCTTTAGAAGTTCTCCCTTTGGCTCATCATATTTTTGATAGAAAAATCCTGAATCATCATTCTCCCAAGATGCACCTGAAAATTTAGCCCATTTAATTTCGTCTTCAAGCACCTCGCCAGTTTTAATATCTAACACTTTCCAAACTCTCCAGTCCGATCCTCCATCAGAAATTGAAAAAGCAATCATATCAGCTGAATTATTTACACTTGTTCCGCCTAAAGATATGGTCCCATCGTCTGAAAAAGTATTTGGATCAATCAAAACACGCTCGACACACTCATAACAATCCTTGATCATCAATTTACTCTGTTGGAAAGAACCATCATTGAAATAGTAAAAAGTCTTGTCTTCAATTTTGTAAGGAATAGAAATAGATTCATTTTCCCAAATTTGCTTAAGATATTTTGCTATATCTTTTTTGTACTTATTTTTACTAATAAATGTTTTAGTAAATTTATTTTGTTTTTTGACCCAATCAAGAGAATCATCGCTTGTGAAATCTTCAAGCCATCTATATGAATCTGATATTTCATATCCATGAATAATTTCAGAAAATTCTTCTTTTTTTGTTTCAGGATAGCTAGATGAATTCTGATTTGAACAAGATATTATTATTAAAAGTAAAAATAACTTTAGGCATTGTTTATACATAGAATGCATATTACTTTACAATTGCCATATGAATCAATTTAAAAACTCCTGGGAATTTGCTTTTTCAAATTGGAAATATTTTCTAGCTTTAGGCTTGCCAGTAATAGCCGCTGAAAGTTTAGTAGCTTTTTTAATATTACCTCTTGAAGAAATGACTCAACCAGAAGATCTGTTTGATTATGCTAAGTCAAATGGACTAATAATTGGACTAATTAGCATCACTAGTTTAGTTTTACAAATTGCACTTATTGGAGGCCTTTGGGTAAGTTATATGGCTATCGACTCTAAACAAGATATAAGTCCAATTAGCGCTCTTCAGGCAGGTCTTACAAAATTTTTTCCAATCTTGGGTGCTTATATATTAATTATTATAGTATCTACATTTGGTTTTATTTTATTAATCCTCCCAGGCATATACCTGCTTGCAAGATTTTCTTTATTTGCAGCTCATATAATGTTTGAAGATAGCAAGGTATTTGAATCTATAAGTGCTTCATGGGAAAAAACAGATGAACATGGATCAAGATTGTTTGTGTTTACTTTAGTGTTTGGTCTTCTGATACTTATTGGTGTTTTAATTATTACTGCTGTTGTGCCTGACGGTTATGCTCAAACAGCTATTAATGTAACTATTGAATATGCAATGACGATTCCACTGGGTTATATATATTTTACTCTTTATAAATCTTTTAAAAATAAATAGACTAATTGTCCAAATCTTAATTCAAAGGTAGAATGCACATTCGTTTATAGGGCCTGTAGCTCAGTTTTGGTTAGAGCGTTCGACTGATAATCGAGAGGTCGGAAGTTCGAGTCTTCCCAGGCCCACCAAATTTTAAAAAAGTTCTGATAAAATAAACCATGGAAAAATTTCTAGGGACTATTCTTGACCATAGCAAGATATGGTTTGGACTTATATTTATAGGGAGTGTAATAAATGCTGTTTCACAAAAAATTACATTTTTAAATGATGTTCCTTATCTTTACGTAATAAGTTTCCTTGTTGGTTTTTTCATTGGTTTGGTGGCGCATATAAGAGGCAAATGGCTATGGGTATAGACATTAAAAATGCTGTATCCGAAGAATTTTCATTTGAAAAAGAAAAAGCTGTTGCAAGAAAATATGCTAAGAGATTTCAATGGGAAATGATTCTGATTGGCATTGGCCAGGCTTGTGTATGGTTAAGTTTATGGCCATTGGTCATGTATGGAATTATTCCTTTATGGATGGGATTTATAGTTGCGAGCTTTTGTGCGTGCATGTCTTACCTGCCATCTCATGAAGCACAGCATGGTAATTACTCAAGGGGCGATCCAAAAAAAAGATGGATTGATGCATTTGTTGGACACATTACTCTCGTAACATTAATTTATCCATACGAGATATTAAGAGTGACTCATATGAAGCATCATGCATATACAAATCATGATGATAAAGATCCTGATTTTTTAACTTCTAATGCAAAATCTGCTAAAGATGTTGTTTTAATGTCTCTTGATGGGACATCTACCGACTATGAGAAATATAAAGAAATATTTTCTAGTGATGCTGCTTTCCAAAAGGCCTTTGATAAAGGTGTTAAAGTTTTCTTAGCATACAGAGCGATATTAATGTTAGTAGTTTTCCTTTTTCCACTTCAAACACTTCTATTGTGGTGGTTACCAGCAAAAATTGGTGTTGTTTATACAACCCTATTCTTTTCGTATTATCCGCATATTGGAACTGAAATTGGTAGATATAAAAATACAAGATTCTGGCAGCATTGGATGCCAAGATATATAAATCACTCAATGCAGTTGCATTTTGTTCATCATTTACATCCTAACATCGGACATTATGATGAGCCAAAGGCTATAGAAGAACTTAAGCCATTTCTAGTAGCTAGAGGAGTCCCTGGTGCTGAACAAATTCCAGATAGAATTACTTACAATCCTCTAATTAAAATTTAATTGACTGAAATTAATTCAATATCAAAAATAAGAATAGAATTTGAAGGTATGCCTGGCCTACCTTCCTCGCCATAGGCCATTGTGGGATCTATGAATGCCCTCCATTTGTCTCCTGCCTTCATTTTTGAAATTACTTTTTGACATCCAACTATTAATTTAGATAACTCAATTGTAAGAGGATCTGAATCTAGAGAACTCCAGAAAACCTCACCATTCGTTAGGGTTCCATGAAAATGTGCAGAGATAACTTGATCAAGGTTTGGTGACATACCATCCGTACTGCCCTCTTTTAATACAAGATATTGAAGTCCTGGTTCAATTTCAATTACCCTACTGTCAACTTGATTATCAATAAAAAATTGTAAATTTTCTATCTGTTTAATATTTTGGCCATCTTGAACGCAACCAGATATCATAAACAAAAGACATGATGCTAATAATATTTTATTCATAGCTTAATTTTTAAAAATTTTCTTTTTCCAACTTGGTAAATATTTTCAGTTCCTTTTTCAATTTCTAATTTTGGATCCGAAACTTTTTCTGAATTAATTTTTATACCACCTTGATTAATTAATCTGTTTCCTTCGGAAATGCTAGAAATCATTCCTGCGTCTTTTAAAAGATTTACTAATAAAATAGAGTCTTCTTTAATATTTACTTTTTTTAATTCGATTTCATCAGGCATATTGCCTTTTTGGAATCTATTTAAAAATATTTCCTTGCATTTTTTGCCATCTCCTTTTTTATGAAATCTATCAACAAGTTCTTCAGCAAGAATAAATTTAATATCTCTTGGATTTTTTCCTTTTTTCATTTCATCTTTAAGGTCTGATATATCTTCCTCTGGGATAAAGCTTAGTAAATCAAACCAGCGCCACATCAGATCGTCAGAGATAGACATAATTTTTCCAAACATCTCATTCGGTTCTTCATCAATGGCAATATAATTCTCTAAGGATTTTGACATTTTATTTACTCCGTCAAGACCCTCTAATATTGGAACAGTTATAACAACTTGAGGCTCTTGATCATAATCTCTTTGCAATTCTCTTCCTACCAGAAGATTAAACTTTTGATCAGTTCCTCCACATTCTACGTCTGCCTTTAGGGCAACAGAATCATATCCTTGAACTAGTGGATATAGAAACTCATGTATCGCAATGCTTTTATTTGAAGTAAATCGTTTATTGAAATCATCTCTTTCGAGCATTCTGGCAACATTATATTTTGAGGCAAGTTTTATCAAACCATCTGCTCCTAAATCATCACACCACTCTGAATTAAACTTAACCTCCGTAAGTTCTTTTTTTAATATTTTAAATACTTGTTTTTCATATGTTTTTGCATTCTTAACAAGATCTTCTGAATTCAGAATTGGTCTAGTCTTATTTGTACCTGATGGATCACCAATTCTTCCAGTAAAATCACCTATTAAAAATATAACTTTATGTCCCAAGTCTTGAAAATGTCTAAGCTTGTTAAGTAAGACCGTATGCCCAAAATGGAGATCTGGTGCTGTTGGATCAAATCCAGCTTTTACAATGAGCTGTTTACCTGATTCGAACTTTTTTTGAAGGTCTTCTTCTGTGAGTATTTCGTCGGAGCCTCTTTTAATAAGCTTTAGTTCTTCATTCATACCACTATCATAGTATTTTTGGAAGATTATTAGAATCACAAAGTTGCTACTTAGTTCTTAAACATTAAAATAGTTTCTATGCTAGAAGCAAAAAATAAATTTATTTGTGAAGAAAAACTTTTATCAAGTTTGTCTGATGAAACTAAGTTCTTAGAAAATGAAGACATATCTAAAAATGCAAAAAAAATAATAGACCTTTGTAGAAAAAACAAAGTCGATAGGACCAAGCTCGATGCGTTTTTAAATGAATATGGTCTTGATAATAAAGAAGGTGTTGCTTTAATGTGTCTAGCTGAATCAGTCTTGAGAATTCCTGATAAAAAAACTAGAGACCTTATTATTTCAGAGAAACTATCAGAAGGAAGATGGATAGATCATTTAAATCAAGCTGATAGCATATTTGTAAATGCCTCTACGTGGGGACTTTTGCTTGCTGGAAAAGTTGTAAATACTCCATCAAATTGGTCAGAAAATCCTAATAATTTTCTATCAGAACTTATATCAAAATCTGGTGAGATGCCAATTAGGAATGCTGTACTTGCTGCAATGCAAATACTCAGCCAAGAATTTGTTATTGGTAGAAATTTTACAGACATAAATAAAATGTCAGGCTTAGAGAAGGAAATTTTTTCTTTTGACATGCTTGGTGAGGCTGCAAGAACTCCTCAACAAGCAAATAATTATTTTGAATCATATCAAAATGCTATAGAGGAAGTTGGAAAGATAAATTCATCAAAAAATTTATCGAATGGAGTTTCAATAAAAATTTCTGCACTTCATCCAAGATATGAAATGAGAAAAATAGATCAAATAGAATCTGAATTATTACCAAAATTAAGTGAATTAGTTAACTATGCTTATTCTAAAAATGTTGAAGTAACTATTGATGCTGAAGAACAAGACAGGCTCTCCTTAAGTCTGCATATTATTGAAAAACTTGCCTATGAAAAAAATATCAAAGATTGGTCAGGATTTGGAATTGCGCTTCAAGCATATGGGAAAAGATCATTTGACGTCATTAATTGGTTAAATGAAGTTTTAAATAAAAGAGAGCTTATGCACCTTAGATTAGTGAAAGGCGCATACTGGGATTATGAAATAAAACATGCTCAGGTTTCAGGATATGAAGGATATCCAGTATTTTCAAAAAAATCGCTAACAGATATCGCATATCTTGCTTGCGCAAAAGAGATATTAAAAAATAAAAAAATATTTCCAAGATTTGCTACACACAATGCTCATACGATTTCTTCAATACATCATATTGGTAATGGTTGTGATTATGAGTTTCAAAGATTGTATGGAATGGGTGAACTTTTATATAAAAGTGCATCTGAAGTTCTAGGAATTAATAAGAGCCCTTCAGTTTATGCTCCAATTGGTAGCTATAAAGATTTATTGCCCTATTTAGTTAGAAGATTACTTGAAAATGGAGCAAATAGTTCTTTCATTAACAGGTTGCTAGACCCTGAGACTGACTCAGAGTGGTTAGCAGAAAATCCATATATACGAGTTAAAAATGAAAAAAAAGAAATTCCGTTGCCAAATCAAATATTCGCTAATAGACAAAACTCATCTGGCTTAGACATATCGGAGATTGAAAACTTAGAAAATCTGAAAGAAAGACTTATGAATTTTGATGGAAAAT
Organism: uncultured SAR86 cluster bacterium; assembly: GCA_902630885.1. Taxonomy (GTDB): domain Bacteria; phylum Pseudomonadota; class Gammaproteobacteria; order Magnimaribacterales; family D2472; genus SAR86A. The sequence continues at coordinate 64,827 of CACOWI010000002.1, forward strand.
CAATTGAAGCTATGTCAATTTATGAGGGAAGAAAGGAAAATGATAAAAATATTGAAAAGGTATTATCGATTTCATCGAAAAGAGAAATTGGAACAGTAATCTTTGATGATCCAGAAAAGATCAAACAATCGCTAACCAAAAAATCAAAAACACAATGGTCTAGTACTAAACCTGGCGAGCGATCAATGATTCTAAATAAGATTGCAGACGAGCTTGAAACAAATCCATATGAGTTGATTTACTATCTCATAAATGAAGCTGGGAAGACAATTCAGAATGCAATTGATGAAATTAGAGAAGCTGTAGACTTTCTAAGGTATTACTCTAATCAAATTCTAGAGATATCAGCTAGAAATAATCTTGAAGGGCCAACTGGTGAAGAAAATATAATTACATACACACCAAAAGGAAGATTTTTATGCATAAGTCCATGGAACTTTCCTGTTGCTATTCTAATAGGCCAAATTTCTGCCGCACTTGCATGTGGAAATAAAGTTATTGTTAAGCCATCTGAACACACCTCAATGCTTGGTTATCTAGTCGTAAAAAAATTTCATGAACTCGGTATCCCAAAAGATGCTCTGGAATTAATTCTAGGTGATGGTAATTATGGTGAGATTTTGACAAAAATTACTCCTCTTCATGGAGTAGCCTTTACAGGTTCTTTGAAAACTGCAAAAAAAATTCAAACTAATCTTCTAGAAAATCAAAAGCAAATAGTGCCCTTGATTGCTGAGACTGGGGGTATTAATGCAATGATTGTCGATTCAAGTGCTTTGTTAGAACAAGTTACTGATGATGTTATAAGGTCTGCATTTGATAGTGCAGGACAAAGGTGCTCAGCGTTGAGAGTTCTTTGCATTCAGGAAGAAATTTATGAGGAACTAATATCAATGATTAAAGGAAATATTTCTACTCAAAGCATTGGAGATCCAAATGATTTTGATACAGACATAGGACCAATAATTAATAGTAATGCTTTAAAAGATTTGAATAATTACATAACAAAGTGCGAAGAAAAGGGAATGGAAGTATTTAAGCTTAAAACTAATAAATCAAAAACTCATATCAGCCCTACTTTAATTAATATTAAAAATATTTCAGATATTAAAGGTGAGCAATTTGGACCAATTCTTCATATTCTCAAATATAGGTCTAATCAAATCGATGAGCTAATAGGACAAATAAATGATAGTGGTTATGGATTAACCATGGGTATTCATACAAGGATAGAGACAAGAGCTGATTACTTTGGCTCAATGTCAAATGTTGGTAATGTATATATTAATAGAGATATGGTTGGAGCTGTTGTAGGCTCACAACCTTTTGGAGGAGTCGGACTTTCTGGAAGTGGTTTTAAAGCTGGCGGTCCAAACTATCTTTTACAGTTCCTAAATGAAAAAGTGGTTTCAAAAAATTCTGTTGCCTTTGGTGGAAATGCTGAGCTTTTAAATCTTCAAGAAGATATATGATTGGGTTTAAAAAAACTCCGGTTAGACTTGTATTAACAATATTTTTAATATCAGTAGTCTCAATATTACTTATTTATGTTGACTATTTTAGTAATAAGCCAATACCAATTGAAAAAATTACAATTTCAAAAAACTTAGACGAAGGCCTTGCACCTATAAAGAGTAAGCAAATTCATTCAGTAAAAAAAGGGGACAGTCTTTCTGTAATTTTTGAAGAAAAAAAAGTCCCATTAAATACAGCATACAAAATTTTTGATTTTGACCAAAACAGTCTGTTATCGAACATAGTCCCTGGGGATATTATGGAATTTAATTACATGGGTAATGATTTATTGAGCATAGAAATCATTAAAGATGAAATTAATTCAATTCTAATTAAAACCGATACTGAAATATCAATTAAGAAAATAAAAAAAGAAATACAAACTATTACGTCCTTTAGTTTTGGAGAAATAAAAGATTCTTTCTATAAAAGTGCTAAAGATGTTGGGATCCCTGATAGCATAATTATGGATTTTGCTTTTATTTTTGGTTGGGACATAGACTTTATTTTTGATGTGAGACAGGGTGATAAATTTTCAGTTATATTTGAAACTGATTATTCTGAGGGCGAAAGAATTTCTAGTGGAGATATTGTCCTTGCAGAGTTTATAAATAAAGACAAAAAATTTATAGCTCAAAGATTTTTTGATGATATACAAGGCAAGCAATATTTTAATGAAAAAGGGGAAAACGTTAAGAAAGCTTTTCTAAGAGCGCCTCTTGATTTTGCTTATATTAGCTCTCACTTTAATCCTAATAGAATGCATCCAATACTTCATAGGATAAAGGCTCATAATGGTGTCGACTATGCTGCAAAAAGAAATACTCCAGTAAAAGCATCAGGAGATGGTGTTATTTCTTTCATTGGAAGACAAAGCGGATACGGAAGAACGGTTGAGATAAAACATGGTGGTAATATAAAAACCTTATACGCCCATCTAGAAAAATTTAATACAAAATTAAAAGTAGGAAGCAAAGTGAAACAAGGTGAAATAATTGCTTATGTTGGTGATTCTGGTCAAGCGACTGGACCACACCTTCACTTTGAGTTTTGGCAAGGAGAGATAAGAACTGATCCTGTTAAAGTAAAGCTTCCATCTGCAAAACCAGTAAATAATTCTCAAAAAAATGAATTTAATAATTTATTAGCTTCAAATTTAAATAAGCTGAGTGAGTATAATTCACTAAAATATGAATAATTATTATATTGGAATAATGACTGGAACAAGTGCTGATGCGCTTGATGGATGTCTTGTTTCTTTTGAAAAAGGTTTTGAATTTATCGAGTCTGCATCGATACAATTAGAGAACAGTTACAAAAAAAATTATGAGGCATGCATAAAAGCTGGTTATAAAAAAACAAGTGAATCAAAAATACTTATTGAACTTGAGAAGACTCTGAATAAACAAACCGTTGAATTAATAAAAAATTTAATAGATAAATCAAATATAGATATTTCTGAAATTAATTTAATTGCGTTTTCAGGCCAAACAGTTTTTCATACTAATGAAAAAAGTTATCAAATCGGTGATCCAGAAGTGATAGCAAAAGAAACTAAAATTAATGTTTGCTCAGATTTTAGAAACTTTGATATAAAGAATGGTGGGATTGGTGCGCCTTTAATTCCAGCATTTCATAGCTATCTTTTTTCTGAAGATAACAAAAGTAAAATTGTGTTAAATATTGGTGGAATTGCAAATGGCACATTTTTAAAAGATGGCGAAATTGTTTTGGCTTCTGATGTTGGGCCAGGAAATTGTTTGATTGATTTTGTTATGGCTGAAAGATTTGATAAACCTTTTGATGATAAAGGCGAAGAAGCTTCAATAGGTATAATCAATCAAGAATTGTTAAATGAGTTAAGGAACTCATGCAGTAACATGCAATATCCAAGAGCTGATGATAAGCAAAGTTATTACGAATTAATTAATAATTCATTTTATGAAATACAACCAAACTCAGTTCTTAGAACTTTGACTGAATTTACTTCAGAGAAAATTAAAGAATTTTATGATTTTTGCGGTAAACCTGATGAGGTAATTATTCATGGTGGTGGAACAAACAATGAATATTTGATGGGTCTTATTAAAAAGAACATTTCTGGAACTATGAAAACTACTGAAGACAAAGTGCCATCAAAATTTGTTGAAGCTGCAGGTTTTGCTTACCTTGCTTATTTAAATAAAGGTGAGATATTCTTTTCTAAATAGTAAATGACTCGCCACAACCACATGTTGTTTTTGCATTTGGATTATTAATAACAAACTTTGAGCCAGATAAATCTTCTACAAAATCTAGTGTTGAACCAAACAAATATGGATATGACATAGAATCTAGTAAGACTGAAAAATTTTCAAATTCAATAACGTCGTCATCAAAAGCAACATCAGAATCGAATTTAAAGCCATATTGAAATCCAGAGCAACCTCCTCCAGTAACATAAACTCTAAATCTTGAACCTAAATCTTCATTAGCGCACATAACATTGTTAATCCTTTTTAATGCACTTTCAGTAAGAGTAATAGATGTGTTTTCAGTTTTTTGCATAACAATTAATTAAAAATTGAATATCAGTATAGAATATAATTGTGCTTAAATACTTTTTTTTCAAGGTATTCAATATAATTTAATTAATGAAAAAGTCTCTAATTACCTATTCGACTGTTGATGGTCAAACTAAAGAGATTTGTAAAAGAATCTCAAATTTATCTAATAATACTTTTGTGGAAGTTCTCCCAATATGTGAGGTAAAAAATATAGATCAATACGAAACAATAGTAATAGGAGCAAGTATCAGGTATGGCAAATATAGAAAAGAAGTCTTTAAATTTATAGACAACAATATCAAGCAAATAGAAAACAAAGATAATGCTTTTTTCTCTGTAAACGTTGTTGCAAGAAAAGAAGAAAAAAGCTCTCCAGAAACAAACCCATATGTAATTAAATTTTTAAATAAAATTAATTGGGTACCAAAAAAAATTGGAGTATTTGCAGGTAAAATAGATTACCCTAGTTATAAATTTTTTGATAAATATGCAATAAAATTTATTATGTGGATCACAAATGGTCCAACAGACACATCTAAAACCTTCGAATTCACTGATTGGAAAAAAGTTGAAGAGTTTACTAAAGATTTAAATTTATGAGCAAAATAAATAAATCCATTGAGCTATATAAAGAGGCAAAGCTTCACATGCCGGGTGGCGTAAATTCTCCTGTAAGAGCTTTTAAAAATATTAATGGAAATCCTATTTTTTTTAAAAAAGCAAAAGGTCCATATCTTACTGATGCTGATAATAATAAATATATTGACTATATTGGTTCATGGGGTCCAATGATTTTAGGTCACTCAAATCCAAAAATTATAAAAGCTATTTCAAAGCAATTAGAACTTGGAACTAGTTACGGTGCTCCCACAAGTATTGAATCTGATACAGCTAAGCTCATTAAAAAATGCTTCCCTTCCATTCAAAAGATTCGAATGGTGAACTCAGGTACTGAAGCAACAATGAGTGCTGTTAGGCTAGCAAGAGGATATACAAACAGAAATAAAATCATTAAATTTGATGGTTGCTATCATGGCCATGTTGATTCACTTTTAATTAAAGCAGGTTCAGGCGTGAGTACATTTGGTTTGCCTGATTCACCTGGTATTCCAAATGAATTAGCAAAAAAAACTCTAAGCTGCGAATTTAATAATAAAGATGATTTTTTAAAAATATTTAATAAAGTAAAAGGCGATCTTGCTGCAGTTATTGTTGAGCCAATAGCAGGAAATATGGGCTTTGTACCTGGCGATAAGTCATTTTTAAAATTATTAAGAAAAAAGACTTCTGAAAATAACTCATTATTAATTTTTGATGAAGTTATGACAGGTTTTAGAGTTTCTCTTGGTGGAGCTCAAGAATTATATGGAATTAAGCCTGACTTAACTACTTTAGGAAAAGTTATTGGAGGTGGGCTTCCTGTTGGAGCTTTTGGGGGTAAAAAGAATGTAATGGACTGCCTTGCGCCAAATGGCCCAGTTTATCAGGCAGGCACTTTATCAGGGAATCCTTTAGCAATGGCAGCAGGATCGACTTTAATTAAGTTATTAATAGAAACAAATCCCTATCAACAGTTAGAAAATAAGGCAAAAAATCTCTTAAGCAGTATGAAAAAACTTTTTGAAAGTCACGATATTCCTTTTTCTACGAATCAAATTGGTGGAATGTTTGGCTTCTTTTTTTCTGAAACGTTACCAAGCAATCTTGTAGATGTAGAAAATACAAATGACAAACAATTTAAAAAATTTCTTAATAAATGTATTGATAATGGAATTTACTTTGCTCCATCAAAATTTGAGGCAGGTTTTATATCAACAAAACATACTAAAACTGAAATTAGTAATACAATAAAAATTGTAGAAAAAATTTTAAAAGAAGGAATATAAAATGAAATATGACATTAGTGCTCTTGGAAATGCTCTTGTAGACACTCAGTATATGGTTGATCATGAATTCTTGGATGAAATAGGTCTTGAGGCAGATTCAATGACACTTGCATCTGCTGAGGAGCATGGTCCTATAATCCAAAAACTAGAATCTATGGGTGTGGAATCTGTATCAGACTGTGGCGGTTCAGCAACAAATTCTTTGGTAGCAGCTTCATATTATGGTTCCAAATGCCATCACGTTTGCAGAGTTGCAAATGATGAAGACGGAAAAAAATATCTTGAGAGTCTTCAAAAGGCTGGAGTAAAGCATATCGGTTTTAGTAAAGAGGCCTCAGAAATGCCGACTGGAAAATGTTTAATATTCGTGACGCCAGACGCCAAGAGAACTATGAGTAGTATGTTGGGTATAAGTGCTTACCTTGGCTCTAAAGATATTGATTATGATGCGGTTCATAATTCTAAAATCTTTTATATCGAGGGTTATATGGTAACAAGTGATGAAAATTTTAGTGCTGTCACGTCCGTGCTAAATCACGTGCAAAATGAAAACACCAAAAAAGCACTGTCACTATCAGATGCTGGCATTGTTATGGGGTTTAGAGATAAATTTGCTGAAATAGAATCGTATGGAATTGACATGATATTTTGTAATGATGACGAAGCAACTGCATTTGCTGGGACAGAAACTTTAGACGATGCAATAAATTTTTTTAAAGAACAGTCATATATGATTGCTATTACTAAGGGAGCTGAGGGGAGCATAGTTATTAATAACGGTCAGGAAATATTCTCACCAGCAGTGCCTATTTCACCTGTCGATACTAATGGAGCTGGAGATATGTACGCCGGTTCTTTTATGCATGCTTATTTAAATGGCCTTAATTTGTCTGAATGTGCTGAGTTCTCTAACTTTGCATCTTCTAAAATAGTTGAAACATTTGGCCCAAGACTTACTCCGGAAGGATATAAAGAAGTTTTAAATAAATTAAAAAAAAGCTAGCATATTTAGCCTGTATCTGATATTTTCACCACCTTAAAAATTTTTCATAAATCTATGGTAGTAAAAAAAGTAACTAAATCTAAAAAAAAGCCAGCAAAAAAAGTAGCTGCCAAATCTAGTGCAAAGAAAGTCGCATCAAAAAAAGTCTCAAAAATTAAAAAAACAACTCATTCAAAAGTAGCGAAAACTAGAATTACAGGAACTGTTGCTAACAATAAATCAAAAATTGCGCCATACAAGGCAAAGAAAAATGAAAAATACATGAGCGCTGCCATGAAAAGGCACTTTGTTGCTGTTCTACTTTTATGGAAAGAACATTTAAAAGAAGAAATGCAAAAAACTTTTGATCACCTAAAAACTAAGGGTGAAACATATGCTGATCCTGTAGATAGGGCCTCACAAGAGGAAGAATTTGCATTCGAACTACGGACAAGGGATAGAGAGAGAAAGTTAACTAATAAAATTGCCATATCCATTGAGAAGATTAAACAAGATGATTATGGATGGTGTGAGTCTTGTGGTGATGAGATTGGTATAAAAAGACTTGAAGCAAGGCCTACAGCTACTCATTGTATTCATTGTAAAACCTTAGATGAAATTAAAGAGAAACAACTCAGCGGGTAACGATAAAGCTATTATCAAAAATCTAGTTTGATAAATAATAAAAAAATAAGTAAATTTGCCATTTCCATTATTGAGGACCTTCAAAAGAATAAATTTCAAGGTTATCTAGTAGGCGGTTGTGTCAGAGATCTTTTGTGCGGCCTTAATCCAAAGGATTTTGATATAGCTACAGATGCAACACCAGAACAGGTTAGAAAAATATTCAAAGCTTCCAGAATAATTGGAAGAAGATTCAAATTAGTTCATGTATTTAATAGGTCAGAGCTTATTGAGGTAGCTACCTTTAGGTCTGGTGAAATAAGTAGCAATGACGGAGAGTTAGTCAAAGATCAATCTGGAAAAATAATTAGAGATAATATTTGGGGTAACCTTGATCAAGATACCTATAGACGAGATTTTACAGTTAATGCTCTTTACTATTGTCCGAAAACTAAGAAGATCATCGGTCATAAAGATGGTATGCGAGATATTCATAAAAAAATTATTGTTTCAATAGGAGACCCTAGGAAAAGATTTTCAGAAGATCCAGTAAGAAGTTTAAGAGCCATAAGATTTAGTAACAAACTTAAATTTAAAATAGACACAAAAATTAAAGATGCTATTTATGAAAAAGGTCATCTTTTATCAAGTATTTCTAACGCAAGGATCTTTGATGAATTTTGCAAAATGTTTTTAAGTGGTATGGCAGAGAAAAACTTTAATAAACTTAATTCATTTGGACTGAGTAAGTTTTTAATAACAACAGAGCCAGAACAAAATGAATTCACAAGGAAGTTGTTAACTGAATCATTAAGAAATACAGACAAAAGACTAACAAATAATCAATCTGTAACTCCAGGATTCCTCTTAGCAGCGTTTTTGTGGCCACAGCTTATTGAAAAATGCTCTATGAAGGGAGATATTAATCTTAGAAAATTCTTTAGATCGATGGATCCAATATTAAGAAGTCAACAAAGAATTACTGCGATTCCAAGAAAATTTCATTCGTACATTAAAGATATATGGGTTTTACAACTAAAGCTTCACAGTAGAATTGGTAAACAACCATATAAGACTCTCAAACATCCTAGATTTAGAGCAGCTTACGATTTTATGCTTATAAGAGAAAAATCTTCAGGTGAAACAAAGAGTCTTGGAAAATGGTGGACTGATTTTCAAAAAAATGATGAAAACTTAAAAAAATCTCTGATCAGTTCACTTAAAGAAAAAAGCCAACACGAATCATTTAAAACATTTGGTTTCTCACAAGAGTTAAGATAATCTATATATTAAAAGATTATTAATTAGATGAAGCCAGCTTTAGACGAAATACCTTTACCAAAATATATTGCTATAGAAGGGCCCATTGGTGTTGGTAAAACCACATTAGCAAATAAAATTGCAGAAACATTCAATTACGATGCGTTTTTAGAACAACCTGCAGAAAATCCATTTCTTAAAAACTTTTACAGGAACCCAAGTCAATCAGCATTAGCCACTCAACTATTCTTTCTTTTTCAGAGGATGCAGCAAATTCAAGATTTAAAACAAAGAAGCTTATTTGAAAATGTTCGTGTTGCAGATTTTTTAATTGAAAAAGATAGATTGTTTGCGGAAGTAACACTATCAAATGAAGAGATGAATCTATATGACAAGGTATATGAGCACATAACACTTGATGCCCCTACTCCAGATTTGGTCATATATTTACAGGCACCGATTGAAATCTTGAAAGAAAGAATTACAAAAAGAGGCAATATAAATGAACAATACCTAACATTAGATTATCTTGAGAGATTGAATGATGCATACTCACGATTTTTTCTAGACTATAAAGCAGCCCCTTTATTAATAATTAATGCATCAGATATCAATCTTGAATCTAATGAAAATGATTATGAGGCACTCATTACAATGATAATGTCTAATCCTAAAGGAAAGAATTTTGTAAATCCTCAACCTTCTATAATTTAGATTTATGACAAAAAATTCAATTCAAGCAAAAGCGTCCAATCCTCATATTAAAGATCTTGATGAATATAAAAAGTTATATGAAGAATCAATCAACAACCCAACAGATTTTTTTAAAAAGATGGCTTTTGAAAACCTATCTTGGGTAAAAGATTTTGACGAGGTTCATAATGGTGAATTTGCAAATACGGAATGGTTTAAAGCTGGAAAAATAAATGTAAGCGAAAACTGTCTCGATAGACATCTCAAAGAAAGATCTGAAAAAACTGCTTTAATTTGGGAGGGAGATGAGCCTGGAGACTCTAAATCATATTCTTTCAAGGAATTGCATGAGGAAGTTTGCAAATTTTCAAATGTTCTAAAAAATCTTCAAATCTCTAGAGGATCTAGAGTTTGTATATACATGCCAATGATCCCAGAGGCTGCATTTGCGATGTTAGCTTGCACTAGGATTGGAGCTATTCATTCTGTTGTTTTTGGCGGTTTTTCACCAGAATCTTTAAAAGATAGAATTTTAGATGCTGATTGCGAGTTAGTAATCACTGCTGATGAAGGTGTGAGAGGTGGAAAGAAAATTCCTTTAAAAGCGAATGTTGATGAAGCTCTAGAGAAATGTCCAAATGTGAAAAATATAATAGTTATCAAAAGGACAGGAAATCAAATAAATTGGGTTGAGCATAGAGATTTATGGTACGAGGAACTATCTAAAGGCGTTGACCTAACTTGTGAGCCTGAACCAATGAACGCAGAAGATCCACTATTTATTCTTTATACATCTGGATCTACAGGAAAACCAAAAGGAGTACTCCACACTACGGCTGGATATCTGCTAGGTGCACATATGAGTTTCAAATATTTATTCGGTATAGATGAATCTGACGTATATTGGTGCACTGCTGATGTTGGTTGGATAACCGGACATACTTATATTTTGTATGGTCCCCTATCAAATGGAACAACGACGATTATGTTTGAAGGAGTACCTACCTATCCTAGTTCATCAAGATGTTGGGAAGTATGCGATAAATATAATGTCAATGTTTTTTATACAGCACCAACAGCTATAAGAGCTTTAATGTCTCAAGGAGACGAGCCTGTTCTAAAAACTAAAAGGGAGTCACTAAGAGTTCTTGGCACTGTGGGTGAGCCAATTAATCCAGAAGCATGGGATTGGTATTATAAAGTAGTAGGAAATGGATCATGTGATGTTATTGATACCTGGTGGCAAACAGAAACAGGTTCTGTTTTGATATCTCCAATATCTGGTATCACACCAGTAAAGCCCGGATCGGCTACATTACCTTTTTTTGGTGTAAAGCCAGCAATTTATGATGAGGAAGGTCAAGCGTTAGAAGGTGCTACCTCAGGTAATTTAGTTATCGAGTCTTCATGGCCAAGTCAAATCAGAAGTGTCTATGGAGATCACAAGAGAATGATATCAACTTACTTTGAGATATACGAAAATATTTATTTTACAGGTGATGGAGCTAGACGTGATGAAGATGGTTATTTTTGGATAACTGGCAGAGTCGATGATGTTTTAAATGTTTCTGGTCATAGGCTTGGAACTGCAGAAATTGAAAGTGCTTTAGTTCTTCATGATTCTGTCGCTGAAGCAGCAGTTGTAGGATTTCAACATCCAATTAAAGGACAAGGTATTTATGCGTTTGTTACCTTAATGAGGGGTGAAAATTTTAATGAGGATCTTGAGAAAGAGCTTGTTAATTTTGTTTCAAAAGAAATTGGTCCCATTGCCAAACCTGATCTTATTCAAAATGCTCCAGGTCTTCCAAAAACTAGATCTGGAAAAATTATGAGGAGGATTTTAAGAAAAATTGCTGAGGGTGATTTCGACAATCTTGGAGATACAACCACTCTTGCTGAACCAGCCGTTGTTGAATCTTTACTCGAAAACAGTAAAAAACTATGAAAAGACTAATTCCAATTCTAATTTTGTTTGGTTGTAATACTAATCAGAATTATGACAAATCAATGCTACCCACTGCTGATCCCTCATTATTAAGTAAAGTTAACTCAAGAGGATTGGTAACATGTATGCAACTACCTGTTCCTCATCCGCCTGTGCCTTTTAATAAAGATCATAAAGTTCCACAAACTGAGGTTTATGATTCAAATGATTGTATAGATAATGAAATGGCTAAAGTAGATTCAAAAAAAATTAATAGTGAAAGAAAAGAAAAGAAGGAATTTAATCTTGAAATTGAAATAGATGATCAAGACAAAGAGTAATTATTTTTATTTTTATTGAGATAGCCCTCGTCCTCAAGTTTAATTAAATGAGCTAACAAGCTCATCTTAGCAATAGGATGAAGCATTTCAGGCACATCATCGTAAACTAACAATAATAATTCATCGATATTAGAGTTTTTTTTCTTTTCAACACATCTCATTACCTTAGATTCTCTTGATAGCCTATGTCTAATAATCGATTGGATTGTCTTTAAAGGCTCCTCCATGAAGTTGCCATGTCCAGGAGCAAAATATTTAATATCATAATTTTCAAGTAACTTTAATGAGTCTATATACTCAGTCATGTTTCCATCTGGGGGAGCTATTACAACAGTAGATCCATCCATAATATGATCTCCAGTTAACAAACATTTGATATCTTTCATATAAAAACATAAATGATTGGATGCATGTCCAGGCGTATGAATAGTTTCAAGCGAATACTCATTAGTTGAAATATTATCACCATGATTTAATACGGTATCAGGAATGAATGTTTCATCTTCCCATTCAGAATCCCTATCAACCAATCTTCCAAACATTGGAATATTTAACTCTTTTGAAATTGGCAGTGCTGCTGGTGAGTGATCTTTATGAGTATGTGTAACCAAAATTCTTTTAATCCTGTCTCCACCTGATAACAAAATTTTCTCTATATGCTCAGAATCATTTGGACCGGGGTCAATTAAGGTAATATCTTCATTCCCAATTAGATATGTATTAGTTCCATTTCCGGTGAAGACTCCCCCATTGTTTGCAGTAATTTTTTTTATAATCTTGTGCATTAGTGATTCTCGTAACCTTCATCTCCCGGAAACAAAACATTCCATGTTCCATTTTCTTCTTTATAAAACTTGGGCAAAATAGGCTTAATATCATTTTTTGTAAGATTTTTTTGATTCTCAAGCATGTCACTTGCCGAGTTAAAACCAGAACATAGTTTTAGATTTTCTGTTGTTGGTAAAATCATTTGCATATCGCCTTCCATTGCCTTTTTCAAAGCATCATTAGGATTTATCCATATGCTATCAGTTAACTCCATACCATCGTGCTGGACAATCTGGTTTTCTGGTAAATAAGCAATGAAAAATCTAGTATCAAAACGTTTTATTTCAAAGTCAGGAGTTATCCAGTGAGACAATGGAGCGATATTTTCAGTTGAAAGTATTAGCTCTTCCATCTTGCAAATCTCCATAAAAGATATTTTTTTTTTAATTAGATCCCGTCTGTATTTGTGAAACTTTTTTTTGTCTTTACCTTCCAAATCAAGCATTTCGCCAGATTTCCTTTTTGCTAATAATATCCCAACCTCTTCAAAGGTTTCTCGTATACATGCCACCCAATAACTTAACCCACTGTCATTTAAACCCAGAATTTCAGACGCACTAAGATCATTATGACCATCACAATATGATTTCCAATCTTTACGGAGATCATCTTCATCAATTTTTCCACCAGGAAAAACATATAAATTTCCAAAAGGAGACTTTTTAGATCTTTTTACCATTAAGACTTCGATTCCCTCTTTTGAATCTTTCAAAATAAGAACAGTTGCAGCTGGAGTTAAATTTTTATTCATATATTCAATTGATATAGCTTAGAATACTGCTTATGAGAATAACTGACAATCTTATAAATGATATAGAAAATGCTCCTGATTGGTTTTTTGATGCTATTAATAAAGAGCCATCTGAATGTGTGATAGAAAATCAAAAAGGTGATCTATCTTATTCAAAGTGGAATTCTGATTCAGAAAATAAAAACCTTTTAATACTTATTCATGGAACAGGCGCACATAAAAGATGGTGGTATCCAATAGCTCCTCATTTTACTAAAAATGCTAATGTTATTGCTGTTGATCTTCCTGGTATGGGTGATTCTGGTTTTAGAGAAAAATACAGCATCAAAGATTTTGGTCAATGTATTATTTCAATTATTGAAAAAGAAAAATCAGATATGCTCATCGATAATGTCTTTATTGTTGGGCATTCACTTGGGGGTCAAGTTGCGGCATATGTTGCATCTGAGGAAAAAGAACTTGTTTCAAGCCTAATCATGATTGATACCTTTATAAGACCTCCTGACTGGGATCCTTCTCAACATGAAGGTGGTCCATTAAGAATGATTAAATATTATCCGGATAAAAGTACTATATTAAAAAGATTTAGGCTTTTACCTGAACAAGAATGTCTCAACGATTGGTTTGTGAGATATATTTCAGAACACTCTGTTCGAAAAACTGAAGAGGGATGGCGATGGAAGTTTGATGATTCTATGTTTAATAGTCTTGAAAGATTATTCGGTTATCAATTTTCATTTGGATGTCCTGCTCTGTTTGTTCATGGTGCAAATAGTTTATTAATGTCAGGAAATATTCTTGGTAATATTAAAAAAATGTATTCAGATATTATGGAATTTGAAGAAATTCCTGGTGCAGCTCATCATGTTCCACTAGATAAGCCCTTGGAAATCATTGATATAATTAAAAAACGTTTATTTTAAATATGAACTATTTTTATTTCTTCTTTTTTATTTTTTTAAGTATTTTGGTTTGGATTAAGCCATTTGCTGAATTTCTTAAAGATAAAATTATTTCAAGCAATAACATTTCTATTATTGCAGGCATAACAATAATAATTGGCTTGATCTGCATTTATATTCCATTAACTGATCAATATTGGTATGAAAGAATATGGAAAATTGTAACTTTTTCTCTGGGGATAATACTTATCATAAGAGGTTTTGTTGCCTTACTCTTTTTTAATCAATTAAAAAAAGCGCTACCTTTTGTCTTTCGGCATTATTTTAAATTTATGAGCGTTATTTCAATAATGTTTTTTGTATTAGCATTTTATACTGTTTCCTCTGACTATGTTGGACCTCAAAAAGATATAAGTAATTGTAGTTCTGATAACAAATTGGAAGTGATCTGTAATTTTAAAAATCCTGAGGATATAGTGATAACGCCTGATAAAAAATTTCTGTTAATGTCAGAATTTGGAGGCATTAGTCCATATGAAGAACAAAAGTCAGGTTACTTTGCTTTACTAGATTTAAAAACAAAAACTAAAATCATTCCAAATATAACAATTGAAGAAAATATTTGGGGTGATCCTAAATGTTCAAGAACAATTAATAAAAAGCATGGTCCTCATGGGATCGATTTAATTAAAAGAAATGATGGGCGCTATCAACTTGGTGTCATAAACCATTATCCAGATGAAACTATAGAAATGTTTGAAATGATAAAAAAGAAAGGTTCATGGGATATGGTTTGGAGAGGATGCATAGATGTTCCTTATGAACTTTATTTTAATGATATAAGTTTGAGAAGAGATGGAAGCTTCTATGCTTCTCACATGTACGATAGGGATATAACTCTAAATAGATGGCTTTTTGTCTCAATAATAAAAACAAATACAGGATTTCTGGTTGAGTGGGCAGAAAACAAATTTAAAAAAGTTGAAGGTTCTGATGGAAGCGGCCCAAATGGCATCGCTTTGGATGAAGACTCAAATATTATTTATATTAACTATAACCAAGGTGATTCAATTACAAAATTCGATCTGTTATCTAATAAGAAGTTAAATAAAAAATTTATTGAAGCGCCTGATAATCCATTTATAGATGGAGATGATATATGGGTAACCTCATTAGACTTTCAGCCTAATGATTTTGGTGAATGCGAATTTAAAGTAAGTTGTTCTCTGCCCTTTTCTATTTATAAGTTAGATAAAAATAATTTGGAAATAAAAGATAAATACTCATTTTCAAAAACTGTCTTTGGTCTTCCAACAGTTGCTGTTCCAATAAAGAATGAAGTATTTTTAGGATCATTTCATTCTGATAGATTAGGAATAATAAAAAAAATTAAATGATTAAAGAATTCGATTTTGATTCAATTGAAAAAAAGATTCCTAAAAGATCTAGAACTTCGCACAAGGGTGACTTTGGAAGAGTATTGGTTGTTGGTGGTTCTGAGGGGATGGGAGGCGCAGCAATATTGTCATCTGAGGCAAGTTTATTTTGCGGTTCTGGATTAGTTCATCTAAAAACACATCCAATTAATGTTGAAGCAAGCCTAAAAAGAAATCCAGAGGTGATGGCTATTGGCACTGATATAGATTTTTCTATGCCTTCAAGCATTGACGTTTTGTTATGCGGTCCTGGATTAAAAAGTGATGAGTGGTCTGAGAATATTTTTAATGCAGTTTTATTGGCAAAAGATGTTAAGACAATGATATTTGACGCAGGCGCGCTGCATCATATGAGTGAAACCAATTTTGAAATAAATGCAGATGTGGTTCTTACTCCACACCCAGGTGAAGCTGCAAAGCTATTAGGCATTTCAAATAATGAAGTTCAAGAAGACAGAATTAATGCTGCGAAATCAATCTCAAATAAATTCTCAGCTTATGTAATTCTTAAAGGCAAAGAGACGATTATTTGTTCTAATGATGATAAGGAATTATTTATATGTTCTGAAGGTGGGCCGGAGTTATCTTCTGGAGGTACGGGTGATGTTCTTGCTGGAGTTCTATCGGCCTTAATAGCACAAAAAGTTGATATTATTGATGCATGCAAACTTTCTGTTGCTGTTCATGCAAGAGCAGGCGAAGTATTTAAAAATAAAATAGGTGAGATTGGTTTAAATGCGTCTTCATTAATACCAATCATCAGAGATTTAATTAATAAATGAATAAAATTTACTTAGAAAATGACGAGTCAACCAATAAGCTTGGATCACTAATATCAGATCAACTGGAAAAAATTGATAAATCTTTAATTGAAATTCATCTTGAAGGTGATCTCGGGGTTGGAAAGACATTTTTAACCAGATCGATATTATCTAACTCGGGTTGGAATGGTTTGGTAAAAAGTCCTACTTATACTTTATGTGAAGAATATGATCTTGGAGACGTAATTTTCTTACATATTGACTTGTATAGAACCGATGAGCCAGAAGACATTCATATTTTTGATTTAGATAGAAAAACTCACATAAAAAAAATTATAATTATTGAATGGCCTCAAAAGCTTGTCATAAAAAGGAACTTTGACCTAAAAATATCTTTTGAGCATTTTGAGGGTGGAAGAAAAGTATTAATTAATGATAGTGGTGAATTATTTTCAAATTTAATTAAACATTATGAATAAACTTTTGACTTTTTTATTGCTTCTTTCTTCACTTGTGCACTCAAATGAAATTTCATTTTATGAAATAAAAGATTCTGATGATCAGTCTTCTGAAATATCCTTTCTTTTAGACAAGGTATCTTTTATAAAATCTTATTCTCTTGTAGATCCCTCAAGAATTGTAATAGACGTATACCAAAGTGATTTAAAGTCAGATGTTGAGGAAAAATATAACTACCCTATTAAGCTAGTAAGGGCCTCGTCAAAAGAGGACTTAACAAGAATAGTTATTGATTTATATGAATATGTTAATTGGAGTAAACCAACTCAAGAGAAAACAGATGAAGGAATTTTATTAAAGATTAATGTCAAAAAAAATAAGAAGCTAAAAAATAATATAAGAGATATTGTTGTAGCAATTGATGCTGGCCATGGTGGAAAAGATCCTGGAGCTGTAAGTAGTAATAATGTTTTAGAAAAAGATATTACTTTATTAATAGCAAAGGAGTTACAGAGGACCCTCAGAGATACAGAAGGATATCAAGCAGTGCTAATTAGAAATGATGATAGTACTGTAAGCCTCAATGATAGATATCAAAATGCTAGAAAGTTTGGTGCCGATGCATTTATTTCAATCCATGCAGACGGTTTTAGACTGGCATCTGTCAAAGGTGCATCAGTTTTCATATGGTCGGAAGAATCTTCAAGCAGTGTTGCTAGAAATCTTTCAGAAAAAGAGCGTAAGAGGATTCAAGCTCAAATAAAAAATATAAAGTCTTACGATTTCAATGAAGATGCTGCAAGGGATCTTTATCCAAATACCTATAAGAAAAAGGTCGATCAAAGTAAAGAATTGGGTACAAAGATTCTAGATCAATTAAAAAGAGATCCATTCACTAAAATTCATAAACAAAATGTTGAATATGCTGATTTTAGAGTACTCAAATCAGTTGATATACCTTCTGTCTTGGTTGAGTCTGGATTTATAACTAATCCTGAAGACGCAAAAAGGCTTAAAACTAAGGCAGGAAGAAGAATGATTGCTAGATCGATTTTTCTTGGCATTCACAATTATTTCAAAGATGAGCCAGTTTCAGGAACCCTTTTAGAAAATTACCAAAACTATCTTAATTATGAAATTCAAAAAGGTGACGTCTTGTCTGAGATTGCTATTAGATTTGGCGTAACAATTGATTCTATTAACATAACTAATAATCTAGAAAATAAACCCATATTTCCTGGTCAAATAATTAAAATAGAAATATAGACACCTAAGACATGTCATATGGATCGATATCATAAGTCCATTTAACTTTCTTTGTTTCGGGCCAAGTTTGAATTTCGTTAGTAAGATACTTGAGCACTCTATTTAAATAAGTTCTCGTGTTTGATTTAATAATCAGATGATTTCTTGTATTCCCCTTTATCTTTAAGGGTATCGATGGAAGTGGCCCAATAACAGAAACATTTTTCTTATCATTTAAGAGATTGTTCGCCTTATCTAAAAATTTGAAGCAGCTTTCTGGACTGGGCGAAGTCGCTCTTAATATTGCAACTGTTGAGTATGGAGGCATATTCAAAGACTTATTCGTTTTAAGGCATTGCTCAGAAACCAACCTATAGTCTCCAGTTTTAATTTGTTTTAGATTTTCATCATTAGGATATCTGGTCTGAATAATTACTTTTGCAAGATTATTATTTCTACCTGCTCTACCAGAAACCTGAATTAATTGTTGTGAAATTTTTTCAATTGCATTTATTTCTGGGCTTAATAAACCTCCATCAGCATTAAGAATTACGCATAGCGTTACTTTAGGAAAGTCATGACCTTTAGATAGCATTTGTGTTCCCACCAATATTGCCTCTTTACTTTTATTAGCCTTTTTATAAATTGCTTCAATTGATCCCTTCAGTCTTGTTGAGTCATAATCCATTCTAATAATAGGTACTTTTTTAAATGTGCTTCTAAGTACCTCTTCAACTCTTTCAGTACCCGCTCCAAGAGTGTTTATTTCATTTGATTGGCAGTCTGGGCATGTTTTATTTACCCCGTAAACGGATTCACATTTATGACAAATTAATCTTTTCTTTGACTTATGAAAGACTAAATTTGATTCACATGATGAACATTTTGCAACCCAGCCACAATTATCGCATTCATACAATGGAGCAAAACCTCTTCTATTAAGAAAAATCAATACTTGCTCTTTTTTATTAATTGCTGCTTCAATGATGCTCATAGTTTGAATAGCAATTCCTCCAAGTAGAGGAGAGTCGCTAATATCCAATGGAATTAATTTCGGCGGTTTTTTACCATCTACTCTTCTCAATAAATCAAACTTTTTAAACTTTTTCTCTTTTACAAGTTTGAGTGTTTGCAGGGACGGTGTAGCAGATCCTAAAAAAACCGGTATATTTTCAATCTGTGCTCTTTTTATAGCCAAGTCTCTTCCTGAAAACTTAAAACCTTCAGCTTGCTTGTATGACTGATCATGCTCCTCATCAATAATAATTGCTCCTAAATTTTTTAACGGCATCAAAACTGATGATCTTGTTCCAATAACAATTCTTATCCCGCCAAATTTAGATCGTAGCCAAACCTTCAACCTTTGGTTTGGAGTCTGTCTCGAATGATATACGCCAATATCACCATTAAAACGGTCCTTAAATCTTTTTTCTAATTGTGGTATCAAATTAATTTCTGGTACTAGAATCAAAATTGATTTATTTTGAAGAATGAATTTTTCAGCTAACTGAAGATAAATTTCTGTTTTACCAGACCCTGTAACTCCATATATTAATGAAGGACTAAATTTTTCAACTTTATTAAGTTTAGATAGATTAATTTTTTGTTCTTTTGTTAATTTTAACTTCTTATCTTCTTCGTTTAACTTATATTCAGCATTATTATCAGGATCCATAATAATTTTATCGTTTTGTTTTCTTAAGAGAGTTGGCATAAAAGAAAAGAATACCTCTCCAATTGGATGATGATAGTAATCTGAAGCCCACGTGATTGTTTCAAATATTGATCCGTTAAAGCAAGAATGTTCATCGGCTATTGAGATTATTTCTTTTAAGCCTTTAAGTGACTTGGGTTTAGCTATTTTCTTTACAACTATTCCAACAATTGACTTGCTTCCAAAGGGAACTATTACCCTTTTACCTTTTGTGATTACGTCTTTTGATTTATAAGTAAAACATTGTCTTAATGGCAATCCAACAGCAATATCATAGTAAAAAATATTCATTTTTTAATTGTAATGGATTTAATTTTTGATATAGTTCTCATCCTAAATATATTTTATTATGAAAAAAGATATACATCCTGAATACCGCGAAGTTCTATTCCATGATATCAGTGTGGATGAATATTTTTTACTTCGTTCAACTCTGAAGACAGATAAAACCAAGGAATGGGAAGGAAAAGAGTACCCATACTATACTGTTGAAGTTTCTTCTGCCTCACATCCTTTTTATACTGGTAAACAAAAAATTATTGATACTGGTGGTAGAGTTCAAAAATTCGAAGAAAGATTTGGCAAGAAAAAATAAACCTAACCTATACCAGAACTCCCAAACCCTTTAGTTCCTCTTTCAGATTTTTCAAAATCCTCAACTATTTCAAAATTTGCTTGAACTATTGGCACTATTATCATTTGAGCAATACGATCACCAGAATTAATTACAAATTCCTGATCTGATCTATTCCATGCAGGAACCATTAATTCACCTTGATAATCAGAGTCTATCAATCCAACCAAATTTCCAAGCACTACCCCATGTTTGGAGCCAAGTCCTGATCTTGGTATAACCAAAGCTGCCAAACTCTTATCCTCAAGATGCATAGCAAATCCCATTGGGATCATTTCGGTTTTTCCTGGTTCCAGTATTAATTTATCTTTAATGCAAGCTCTAAGATCTAGACCTGCAGATCCTTTCGTCTCATATTTTGGGATGGGTATTTTATTTCCCATAAGAGAATTTAATATTTTTAATTTAACTTTTTTCAATTATTTAATTCCTTAGGTTTAATCAATGATTTTAAACTACATTGTTGAGATTTTAGTGAAATCCATTCACCATCAAATGAAATTATTGCTAAATTGCATGTTGTGAATCTGTCTATCTTTGTTTCTGTCAATAATTCTATTAAATAGTGAAGCGTTGGATTATGTCCAACTATTAAAACATTTTTAAAGATCTCTTCTAACTTTCTCAAATCATTAATAATATTTGATGTATCGCCAAAATATAATGCGTCAGTATATGTTGCTTTATCAATTTCAAAATTAAAACCATCAGCAGTTAAGTCAAAGGTTTCTTTTGCTCTAATAGCTTGTGAACAAAAAACCCTATCTAACTTTAGATCCATATCTTTAAGAAATTTACACATCTTTTTTGCATCCCTGATACCTCTATCTGCAAGAGGTCTTTCGAAATCGGTAAGATTTGAATTGTCCCATGATGATTTAGCATGCCTGAGCACATATATTTGTTTCATATTTAATTCATTATAGTATTGATATGTCGGCTACTGTTCTATAAAATCGCGATTCTATGAGTAAAAAATGCCAAGTTACAGGAAAGATTCCTCAAACAGGAAACAACGTTTCCCACGCTAATAATAGAACTAAGAGAAAGTTTTTTCCTAATCTTCATACGCATAAATTCTGGGTTGAGTCTGAAAATAGATTTGTAAACCTTAAAGTATCTGCAAAAGGAATGCGTATTATTGACAAAAAAGGCATAAGCCAAGTTCTTAAAGAAATAAGAGCTCGTGGCGAAAAAGTTTAATTAGATCATTTATATCCAGCTTCTTGAGCTAATAATACTGCTTGTTTCTGCAAAGATCCCAATTTACTAACATTTATATCATCTTCATCAAAGTCTCCCCATGCCTGAATAGACTCATGCGGTTTAGCACTCATTAAAACTGGGAATTCTTTATTTGCTAAGGCATAAAGATTTTGAGCTGTTTCAGATGACAGATACTCTAGGAGCAAAATAGCATTTTCTTTATTCTTTGAGCTTTTAACAATACCTGCACCAGATATATTTACATGCACTCCTCTATCATCCTGATTAGCCCAAAATAAACTCAAATTATCGTACTGAGGATCATCTAATAATCTTGCTAAATAATATGTATTAACTATAGTCATTCCACACTGCCCACTTGATACAGCTTTTAGTGCGTTTGTATCATTTGAAAAAACTTCTGTCGCTAAATTCGAAATCCAACCAGATACAACTTCTTTTGTTTGATCAAAACCATATTCATCGATCATGCTTGCTATTAAAGACCTGTTATATACCTTCTTTGATGTTCTTAAACAAAGTTTTCCTTTCCACTTAGGATCAGCCAAATCCTCATAGGTAGAAAAATCATCTGATGTGAATTGATCGCTTGAGAATACAATTGTTCTTGCTCTTTTTGAAAGTCCAAACCATTTATTTTCAGGATCTTTTAAATACGAAGGTATATTTTTTTCCAATGTTTCTGATTCAACTTCAGAGAAAATATCTCTATCAGCTGCTTGCCATAATACGCCTGCATCTACTGTCATGAAAATGTCTGCCATTGAGTCATTTCCTTCGATATCTATTCTTTCCATAAGCTCTTGAGCATTCCCTGATAACAAATTTACCTTAATGCCAGTATCTTCAAAGAATTCTTCAATGATAGGTTCTAAAAGTTGTGGTTGTCTGGACGTGTATATTGTGAGTTCTTCTATTTCATTTTCACTAGCACATGAAATAAGTAAAAGCACAGAAAGTAATATCGAAATTTTCTTCATTTTATACCTCATTTGATTTGAGTTACTTTTCGGTGTGCTTGTCTAATTATATCTTATTCTTTCCAGCGGCATGGTTAATAAAAAACTTTTTTAAAAACTCTGTTTTATTGACTCCAGTCAATCCGAGATTTCTTAGAAGCTTCACATACAAATTTTTTGAGCCAAATAAATTTACAAAAAAATCCATAGACTTAAGCATAAGGAGATTCATATTTTTCCTTCGAATTTCGTACCTTTTTAATGTCAGAGTCTGATCAATGTGCATAGATTTTTCATATGAGCTAATAATTTCTTCACATAAAGCATCTGCATCTGCAAATCCTAAATTTATACCTTGTCCTGCTAGTGGATGTATAGAATGAGCTGCATCTCCAACCAGAACCACATTTCCCGAAATATAGTTCTCAAAATGATGGCTAAAAAGCTCAAAGGAAAGAATTGCTGAATCAATTTTTATTAATGTTGAGAGTTTTTGTTCAAAATAAGCAATATTGTCACTAACATAATCTTCAATGCTAGTATCAAGAAGGTTGTTATTCTCAACAGACCACACAATAGTATGAGTAGATTTTTTATCGTTTTGGGGTAAAGGCATAATTGCAAATATACCTTTATCAGAGAATATTTGATGAGCTAAATAAGCATCTTTTGTTTCGCAGCTTGCAGTAAATGTAATCGCTGTTTGATTATAGCTAGATTTTTTTTCATTTAATTCTGCAATCTTAGCAACATTTGAATTTCTCCCGTCGCAACCTGCAACAAATTTTGTTTTGATAGTGTCTTTACTTGAAAGTTTTATTTCTGAATAATTTTTTTCGTTATCTTGAATGATGTCTTCGATTTGATTTTCAAAAAAAGTTTGATGCTCATCTTGATCTTGAAGCTTTTGTTGAAGGTCATTAAAAAAAACTACGTATGAAAGATTCTCCTCATTTATTTCTTTTGATGAGAAATGAATACTTCCAGAACCATCGCCATCAAATACACTTATTTCTTTTATTGGTGCAAAGGGAATTTTTATGCCTATATCATCAAGAAGTTTTTTCGAAAAAGAATTTAGTGTTAATGTCCTGATATTTTCTCTTGATAGATTTTGATTTTTTGATTTCTCAACTATTACTGATTCGATATTATTTTTTTTAAGCCTTGACGAAATATAATTTCCAATTATCCCGCCACCTGATATTGTAACTATCGGGTTCACAGTATTAAGTCATTAAAGATTCAATCTCAGCAGGATCAGATGGAACTTTTTTTGTAAGATTTTCGTTTCCGTCTTTTGTTACCAAAATATCATCCTCTATTCTGACTCCTATACCCTTCCATTTATCATCCACATCCATAGCATTGCTTATATAAATACCAGGCTCGATTGTGGTGATCATTCCTGGCTTAAACTCCATAAAATTATCTCCTTCCATGTAGTCTCCAGCATCATGAACATCAAGACCTAGCCAGTGGCCAATTTTATGCATATAGAAGTCTTTATAGGCTCCTTTTTGATGTAATTCTTCAGGATCACCCTGCAGTAAACCAAGTTTTACTAAACCATTTGTTATTATCTTTTCAGAAATTTCTTGGGGCTCCATTATGTTGTTTCCAACTTTTACTTTATCAATTGCTGCATTCATTGCCTCTAGAACAATGTTGTATATTTCAAGCTGTTCCTTAGAAAATTTCCCACCAATTGGATAAGTTCTTGTAATGTCAGAAGCATACATCTCATACTCGCAACCTGCATCAACTAAAAGAAGATCTTTTTTATTTAGCTTTTTATTGTTTTCTATGTAATGAAGTACGCAAGCATTTTCACCGCTAGCAACAATTGGAGTATAAGCAGTGAATCTGCCTCCTCTTTTTGAAAATTCGTGAACATACATGCTCTCAATGGCTTGTTCAGACTCTTCATCTTTTACATTTTTCATTGCTTCTATGTGAGCTTCAGCTGAAATATCGCAAGCTTTCTTAATAAGACTGATCTCATGATCATCTTTTATTAAACGGGCATTTCCAATTATTGATGAAGCATCCAAAATATTTATAGATTTACTATGCCTATCCTTATTGCCTGCTTCAGTAGTCCAATCTATTACCTTTTGATCAAAACCATTTTTTTTACCAATAGGGTACAAAACTTGATCACATCCAAAAAGAATTTCTGGCAACATCTTATCAATTTCAGAATTGTCGTATGCTTTATCAAATAAATAATCTTGTACAGCCCCTTCCGGTCCTGCTCTATAACCATCCCAAATTTCTTTTAATTTATCTTTTGGAGGAACAAAAATTAGTGAATTTATTCCATCATTATTGTTAACAATAACCATCAAAGAGTCAGGTTCACAAAATCCGGATAAATAATAAAAATTACTATCCTGCCTAAAAGCATACGCTGAGTCAGCATTTCTATACTGAGTATCTGCTCCAGGAATTAATAAAACAGAATTATTTGGTAACTCTTCTGTTAGATTAACTCTTCTGCTTTTGTAAATTGTGTTATCCATGTGTGTATTTTACTTATTTAAAGTAACTTTCCAATTCATTAAAGTAGAATTAAACTATAAAAATGCCGAAAAACAATGAGTTAAGTTCAAAAGATTTAGAAAAGAAGATTGATCTTCTAATAAAAAGGTTTGAA
The DNA here is from genome assembly GCA_902630885.1 of uncultured SAR86 cluster bacterium. Lineage (GTDB taxonomy): Bacteria > Pseudomonadota > Gammaproteobacteria > Magnimaribacterales > D2472 > SAR86A. The sequence goes on from CACOWI010000002.1 coordinate 90,176, forward strand.
GAACAAAAAGGAATTATCGATTCATATGTCAAAAGAGAAAGAGGTTGGAAAAAAGATAAAGTACTTCACAGAAAAGAAATATCTCGTCTTGAAAAAGACTTGAAGAAGGCTACAAATGAGTAAAGTTGAAACTGTATCTCTAAGAATATTTGGAAGAGACTTAACAATAGCATGCCCACCTAAAGAAAAAAATAATTTAATTAAAGCAGCTGCGTTACTGAATGAAGAGCTGGATAATATTAGTGATAAAAATAATGCACTTATAATTGCAGGATTAACCCTGTCTAATAAGCTTCTAACTAGTGGCCCGAAGTCTAACGAAAAAGAGAGTGTTGATTATTCAAAACTTATTAAAAAAATAGAAAAAGTACTTCAAAAATAATCTTTAACTTAAATACTATCTAAACTATACTCTTATTACATTCTGGTTCATTGGCCAATGTGTTAATAAATTTGAACCGATACTATTAAATAGGTGATTTTCCACTGTCATTGTTGAGCATTACCATTTAGGGAAGCCTGATTTGACAAGATGTTCACCACCTGAACTTTCGGTTCAGGTATAGCACATAGCGGTGATCTGGTTTGCTAGCCTCTGCAATTACTATGGTGAAAAATAAAATAAGAAAATCACTACTTAAGCAGGGGCAACTTTTTTCTAGAGATGATATTGAAGAATTAAATTCTAGGATTCAAAGAAATGCTATAGAAGAAATTGATATTAAATCATCTAAGAATACACTCCTTTATTTTCCATATAAAAATGAAATATCTATAAATCAAATTATTGATGAGTTATTAAAGCATTCAAATAATATATACATGCCAAAAATAGTTTCTGAAAAAAAATTGAAATTTAATATGTATAACAAAGGCGAATCTCTTAAAAAAAATAAATATGGCATAGATGAAGTCCTCAATAAAAATTATATTGATCCCGAAATGTTAAATATTATGTTCATACCTTTTGTTGGCATAGATAAAAACGGTTTCAGATTAGGATACGGTGGGGGTTTTTTTGATAGAACATTAGAAAAATTAAAATCAAAGAAAAATAGACCCCTCTTTGTTGGATTAGGATATGACTATCAAATCTTGGATAAACACTTCGGTGAAAATCATGATATTAAATATGATCTAGTTATTACCGAATCACGTGTACTTTCATATAACTGAGCTATAAAATACCCGCCAAGTCATGCAAAGAATCATTAAATATATTTTATTGTTGTGGATTCCACTTATATCTAGTGAAACTATTATTATTGATGGAAATCTAGATGAAAAAGAATGGAATAGTGCTTTCGTCATAAATGATTATTATGAAGTCGTTCCTTACACACTAAATCCAGCGGAAGTAAAAACAACTGCAAAAATTTTTTCGAATGAAGACGGAATATATGTAGGCTTTATTAATTATCAAGAAAATTCCTCGATGATTTCAAATAAATCATTACGCGATGCTTGGGATGTTAATGCTGAACAAAATGGCGTGGCAATTGATTTTGATAGCGATGGTGCTAAGGCTTATATGTTTATGATCAGTCTCGCAAATGTTCAAAGAGACGGGGTAAGGCAATTAGGAAGCTTTCCTGAGTTTGATTGGGATGGAGACTGGGAAGCAAAAACAAAAAAACATGATGGATATTGGATCTCAGAGTTTTTAATACCATGGGATATAGTTTTAATGAAACCTGAGGCAGATATTAAAAGAAAAATTAATGTTACAACCTACAGGTATCTTGCAAATGAAAAGGTCTGGTTAAATGATACAAAAACAAGCGGATTTAGAACGAATTTTCTCTCTAATTTAAGAACAGTAGAAATAAATAGTTTTTCCAAAAGAAAAATAAATTTTTTTCCTTTTATTGCTTATACATCTAACTCCGTTACAAGCTTAAATGATAATAAACTCGGAGCAGAAGTATTTTTAAATACCGGAACTGGTAAACAAATTAACCTTACAATTAATCCTGACTTTGGACAGGCAGAGAGCGATGAAGTTATTGTTAATTTTTCTGCTCAAGAAACCTTCTATTCTGAAAAGCGAGCTTTTTTTAATGAAAATCAAACTTTATTTGATTTAAATCATTACGATAGATACAGAATTATTAATACAAGAAGGATTGGTGCAAAAAGTAGTTATTTATGCTCCTCATCAGTTAACGAAGATGACTGTATTGATTCAAGAAAAAATTATACCGACATTGACTACGCACTAAGATATACACAGAAAAATGATAGTTTAGATTTTGGAGTTTTTGTTGCAAAAGAGTCTGACGAAAGATATACAAATGGAAAAGATTTCTATGCAATAAGATCGAAAAAGAAAATTAATAATAGAACTGTTGGTTATTTTTTAACACATGTTGAAAATAATTTTTTAAATGAAAGTGCTACAGTTAATGTCATAGATTTTGCGAATGTGAAATCAAACAAGCTGACTATATATAATGATTTAATTTCATCTGAAAGAGAGGGTGAAACTGGATTTGGCTATAGATCTCAGTTTAATTATCAACCAACACCATCATCAAGAAGATCTGGGAGTCTTCTTTATTTTGACGACAGTCTGCTACTAAATGATTTTGGCTATCTTAAAAAAAATGATTGGTTTCATATTGGTATAGGTTCTGATATTACATTGATAGATCTTAAAAAACTTAAGAGAGTGAAGGAGCTTGAGTTAGGAATAGATTTTAACTATGATTCAGACACATCTGGGAATTCAAATCCAATTACAATTGGCCAAAAAAATGAGTTCACATTACTTAATGCATCTAAATTTCAATTCACTTGGGATTTAAAAACATCTGGGAAAGATACGACCATTACAAGAAAAAATATTAATTTTCCCTATGTAAAAAATAAGGGTAGTTTCAGCTTTAATTTAGATTATGAGTCTCCTAGTTTTGGGATCTGGGAATATGATTGGAGAGTTGGATATGAAGATGCTGATAAATATGAATCATTTGATTCAAATGGGTATAAAAGAAGATATGCAAAGATAGGAGGATCTTTCTATCCAGTAGATTTCTTTAAAGTAGGATTCTCAGCAAGAGTAAGGAATGAAAAAGAGTGGTTAAATTGGATAGAGAATAATGATCTTGCTATTTATGATCTCTCTCAAAAAACAATCTCTATTAATATGAATTGGTATAGAGGTATAAAGCATGAAATAAGGCTAAAAAGTCAGTTTGTTGCGTTAGAAGCAAAAAATCCTAGAAGCTTAACTGTTAACGAAAATGGCTATCTTTTAAATAATAATAAAGAAATAAATTCTTTTTCTGAGGGAATTACATCATTTCAAATTAGGTATAAATACGAGATAGCTCCTTTATCCTATATATATTTGGTTTATACAAAAGGCGGAAGTATTTTTGAAGATAATACGTCTAGAGAAACATCAGAAATTTTTAAAGATCCTTGGAATAATCCTGATAATGAGATATTTTCAATTAAGTTTAGGCTGAAATACTAAATTTACTTTAAAAAATCTAAATAAGCCTTGTTGTTGCTCTCCTCTTTAAAGGCTGTTCCACATTTGTCTAAATGTTTCAAAAGTGCTGACTTATTTTTATGTGTATCCTCAATTCCTATGAGGATATTTCCATAAGCAGATCCAATATTCCTATAGTGAAACAATGAGATATTCCATTTATTTCCGAAATTTTCTAGGAACTCTAACAGTGCTCCTGGCTTTTCAGGAAATTCACCATTAAAAATTCTTTCATTCTTTTCAGATATGTCTGATTGACCTCCTCTGCCACCAACCATATGCCTTAAGTGATCATTTGAAATTTCATTGGAGGTATAGTCGCTAAACTTGTATTTAAGTTTTTTAAGTTTTGTTTTTAGTTTTTCAAAGCTATCTTCTGATTGAGTTCTTATTCCAACCAAAATGTATGCGTCGTTATTGTCCGACTTTCTATAATTAAATTCCGTTACAGGTAATTTGCCAATGGCCTTTGCAAGCTTCAAAAAGCTTCCTGGTTCTTCAGGAATCTTTATGCTGAGAATTTTTTCTCGATTTTCACCAATTTCAGATCTTTCAACAATAAATCCAAGTTTTTGAAAGTTAACATTTGCACCTGAACTTACTGCAAGTAAATTTTTATTTTTCATTCTTCTTGAATAACTTTTTAGTCCTGCTAAGGCGACAGCGCCTGATGGCTCGGATAATACTCTGGTGTCCTCAAAAATATCCTTTACTGCAGCACAGACCTCGTCGATATTAACTGTCATTACTTCATCTACACACTCTTTTATTACATCTAGATTATTCTTACCAACTTGAGATACGGCAACTCCGTCAGCGAATAATCCAACTTTTTTTAGATAGACTCTCTTATTCTGTATTAATGCTTCTGTAAGGCATGCAGAATCATTAACTTCAACACCGATTATTTTAATTTTCTTTTTATTCTGTCTTATCCATGCAGATATACCGGCTAAAAGTCCTCCCCCTCCGACTGGAACGAAAACAGCATCATAATCAATCTCGTCCTCAAGTATTTCCCTGCCTACGGTACCCTGTCCTGCGATAGTAAAAGGATCATCAAAGGGGTGAACAAAAGTATATTTATGTTTCTTATTTATTTTGTCAGCGTGTGAAAGAGCATCCCCTAAATTTTCACCATGCAATATTATTTTTGCTCCAAGTCTTTTAACTGCATTTAATTTATTTTCTGGTGCCGTAACTGGCATTACAATTACGCATTTAATCTTGAGCTTTTTGCAAGCCAATGCAACTCCTTGAGCATGATTTCCTGCAGATGCTGCAATTATCCCACGCGATTTTTTTTCATCAGATAAATTGAAAATTTTGTTAAAAGCTCCCCTATTTTTAAAAGAAAAAATAGGCTGCAAGTCTTCTCGTTTCAAATATATTTCGTTGCCCTCTTTCATCGACAAATTTGCGGCATAGGTTGTAGGCGAATTAATTGAAACATCATAGACTGATGCTTCATTAATCATCTTAAGATACTTTTTAGAGTTCCTATAATTTCCTGTTTTTTTAATTTTAAGTCTCAATTTAAATCACGTTTTAAAATTTTCTTGTATTATAACTGTATGAGCGCCGCAAAGATAAGTGTTGCTAAAAAAGCAATTGATTATATCGAAAAAAAACTTTCAAAAGAAACTATTTTAGGTATTGGAACTGGATCGACAGTAAACTTCTTCATTGAGGAATTAGACCCATACAAAAATCTTTTTCGAGGGGCTGTATCAAGCTCAGATGCTTCTTCGGAAATTCTCAAGGAAAAAAATATCGAAGTTTTTAGTTTAAATGATGTTAATCAAATAGATTTTTATATTGATGGTGCAGATGAAGTATCGCCAAGTAACTTTCTAATCAAAGGTGGTGGCGGAGCTCATACTAGAGAGAAGATAGTAGCAGCAGCTTCACAAGAGTTTGTATGTATTGTTGATAAAACTAAGTTGGTTGAAAGACTTGGTGCCTTCCCTCTTCCGATTGAAGTTATACCAGAGGCAAGAAGTTCTGTAGCAAGAAAAATCGTTGCTCTTGGTGGTAAGCCAATTTATAGAGATGGTTTTATCACTGATCAGGGAAATCACATTATTGATGTGAAGGAAATGGATATCAGTGAACCTGAAGCTTTAGAAATACTATTAAATAATATACCGGGTGTGGTTGATAACGGAATTTTTGCTTTTAACAAGCCAAATGTCGTTCTTGTATCTGATTAAAAATTATAGAAGTTCTTCTATTTTAGATATTAGTTCTGGGGAATCGGGCTTTACCCTTGATCCAAATGTAGAAATGACCTTACCTTCTCTAGATACTAGATATTTATTAAAGTTCCAAGAAGGTGAGACTCCACTTTGTGCTATTAATTTTTTGTATAGAGGATTTGCTTTGTTGCCTCTAACTTTTGAAGTTGCGAACATAGGAAAATCTACTCCGTATTCAGTAGAACAAAACTCAGCAACATCACCTTCATCAGAATATTCTTGCATAAAATCTCTTGAAGGTACTCCGAGTACAACAAATCCGTTATCTTTGTAGTCTTCATAAAGTTTTTGAAGAGAAGAATATTGATATGTGTAGCCACATCTACTGGCAACGTTTACAACCAGAACAACTTGATCGGAGTACTGGCAAAGATTAACTTTTTCACTTGAATCTAATACTCTCATTTCTGTATTGAGTAGATCTGAGCAAGCCTCTGTATAAAAGGACATAAGTAACAGTAAAAGAGGTGCAATCTTTTTCATTAGTATATTTTAACCTATGTTATTGGAGTTATTGCAGAAAGAGAAGAAATGAAAATGGTGACTAAAAATATAATTTCTATGTTATCTCTAAATTTGTTCATAAACTTCAACCTTTTTAAAAGAGATGGAGGGACTGAGCCCTCCATGATTCCAGAGTGTCAGCAAAATATAATAGGGGAGAGGAGTGCTGACATGTATTATTATAACTATTTATAATTAATTATCAATATTATTTATAAAATATATTATGTTTTTTTTATGTATAATGATTTTTTATAATTTTTAGGAGAAATATCTTGAAAGGTACAGTTATATATGAAGTAAAAGATGGTGTTGCCCTACTCACTGTAGATAATCCCCCTGTTAATCCTTTGAGCGATGGTGTTAGAACAGGCTTGCATGATTCACTCATTAAAGCAGAAGAGGACGATTCTGTTGTAGGGGTTGTTTTAACAGGAAATGGCAGAGCTTTTATAGCTGGAGCTGATATATCTGAATTTGGCGGAAACGTTGAGGGTGTAAGCCTAAATGAGGTATTTCAAAAACTAGAACATTGCAGTAAGCCGGTTGTCGCTGCCATAAATGGTATAGCTCTCGGTGGAGGCCTTGAAACAGCTTTATGTTGTAATTACAGAATTGCTGATAAAAATGCCTTTGTTGGACTTCCAGAGGTTAATTTAGGCCTTTTACCTGGTGGAGGGGGTACTCAAAGACTTCCAAGGCTAGCTGGCCCTTCTGAAGCACTAAAAATGATGCTTACTGGTACTCATGTACCTGCAAAGAAGGCGCTGGATATGGGAATAATTGATGGTATTTCTGAAGATGTTGTAGCTGAATCAATAGAATTTGTTAAAGAAAAAGCTAACAGTTCTGAAAATCATCCAAAAGTAAGAGATCTAAACTCAAAAATGATAGAGGCTCGTGGTGATGATAAAGTCCTTCTTGAAGCACAAGCAATGGCATCAAAGGGGAGAAAAGGTCAATTTGCACCCGGACAAATTATAAAGTGCGTTGAAGCAGCAATTAATATTGATGATTTTGATGAGGGCCTAAAGAAAGAAGGAGAATACTTTCTTGAATGTTTGATGCATCCACAAAGAGAAGCAATGATTCATATTTTCTTTGGAGAGAGAGCAGCTTCCAAAATTTCTGATGTTCCAAAAGACACTAAAGTTATGGATATCAAAAAAGCTGGCATTATTGGCTCCGGAACAATGGGCGGTGGAATTGCTATGTGCTTTGCAAATGCTGGCATACCAGTTCATATAATCGATCAGGATGAAGAAAATCTTAAAAGAGGTGTGTCTGTAATTGAAAAAAATTATGATTTTATGGTTAATAAAGGTCGTCTCTCATCTGAACAAAAGGATGCGGTATTTGGTTTAGTTTCATCTAGTTTAGATTACAAAGATGTTGCTGACTGCGATATTGTAATTGAAGCAGTTTATGAAAATCTAGAACTAAAACACGAGATTTTTAAGTTATTAGATGAACATGTTAAAGATGGAGCTATTCTAGCTAGTAATACTTCTGGTTTAGATATAGACTCGATAGCATCAGTTACTAAAAGGCCTGAATTAGTAGTAGGTACTCACTTTTTTAGTCCAGCTAATATAATGAGGCTACTTGAAGTTGTTCGTGGAGAACAAACTTCAGATGAAACATTAGCAACTATTATGGCAGTTGGTAAGAAACTAAAAAAGGCAGCAGTTGTATCATTAAATGCGCCTGGCTTTATTGGAAACAGAATGCTATTTGGTTATACCGCTCAAGCGAACATGTTGCTTCTTGAGGGAGCATTGCCTCATCAGATAGATCAAGCACTGGAATCGTTTGGTCTCAATATGGGTCCATTTAGAATGATGGATCTTGTTGGATTAGATCTTGGTTGGAGAGCTAGGAAGTTGGGTGGCAAAGAATCCCCTCTTCATGCAAAAATTGGTGATGAATTATGTGAGCAAGATAGATATGGTCAAAAAAGCGGAGCTGGTTACTATAATTATTCAGAAGGTTCTCGCGCACCAAATCCCGCTCCAGAAAACGAAGTAACTTATGAAAAAATTTCAACAGAAAATGGATTCACTAGAAGAGATATTTCTGATGAAGAGATTGTTGATAGATGCATATTAGCTCTTATTAACGAAGGTGCGGATATTTTATCTGAAGGTGTCGCTCAAAGAGCAGCAGACATAGATGTCGTTTATATAAACGGTTATGGATTTCCAATTTGGCGCGGTGGTCCTATGCACCATGCAAATGCAATGGGTCTAGATACTGTAATAGAAAAACTTGAAAAATATAGAGAAATTACAGGTAATGATGTCTATAAACCTAGTGAGATGTTAGTTAAACTTGCACAGGAAGGCGGAAGACTTGGCGAGGCTCCACAAAAAGATGATAGAAAAGAGAAATTAGGTTTTGAGATGTCCTCTGTTGCAAATAACTTTTAACGTTAACGACTAAAATCCTATGTAATAAGGCGTTTTATGCCCTAATATAGACTTTTGTCCCTTCTTTTACTATCTCAAAGAGTTCTATAACATCGTTGTTGAACATTCTAATGCATCCATGTGAGGCTTTTTGACCGATTAAGCCCTCTTCATGTGTGCCATGTATATAGATATATCTATTGTAAGAATCAACTCCAGGACCTCTATTTATGCCCTCCTCAAGCCCATCTAGCCAAAGAATTCTGGATGTAACAAAGTCATCATCGGTATTATCTGGATCTTTTTGAATTTTCGCCTTCTTTTGTGTATTAACTCTTGCAGTAAATATTGTATTTATTGGAGCATTATGGCCTATTTTTTCTTTTATTTCATGATAACCAAGGGGTGTTTTATATGAGTTTTCTATCTGACCTTCACCGAATTTTGAAGTAGAAACAGGGAAACTTTGAATTAGATTATTATCATTCATCAAATAAAGTCTTTGCTCAGATACATCTACTATAATTGAATTACTAAGGGCATCTTTGCTTGATAAATCTACAGATACAAAAATGAAATAAAATAAATAAGCTAAGATTTTAAAATTTTTTTCCATAGAATCTTTAAAAAAGGTATTAAGACAATTATAAACGATAAAGATATAAAAAATAGATACCCTATTCTGGAGTAGAAAGTCCTTTTTGAAATAAATTTGACATTACCTTCAAGTATTCCAGATTTGCCTTTTTCAATTAAAGAGACAATAGTCCCATTATTTGTAATAATTGCAGATATTCCATCATTTGTAGATCTAATTGTATATCTATTATTTTCTATAGCTCTGACCCTAGCTATGCTCAAGTGATGATATGGACCAATGGAATTGCCAAACCACGTATCATTTGAAACGTTAACCATTAAAAGTGAACTTATATTCATTTTTCTAACAGTGTTCGGGAATGCAACATCAAAACAAATTGGTGTTGAAATCTTAATGTTATTCAATACCCTAATATTGTCTTGATTTCTGTTTCCTTGAGAGACATTAGACATAGGTAAGTCAAAAAAACCAATAATTCCTCTTAAGCCCTCTATGAATGGAATATACTCGCCAAAAGGAACTAAATGTATCTTTTTATATGATTCATCATATTTTGGACTATATATTGAATTATATAATTCAGATTCTTCGTATTTCCATGATCCAAGAATAATTTTCTCAGATAATCCAGTACCTTTTAAAAACTCCGTAAACCTTTTGCTTTTCTGAGCATATGGTAATTCGGCTTCGGGTAATACTATTAGCTGACTTTCATCAGAGGTCTGATTTAAAAGCTCATAAAGATTGTTTTCTATTTTTAGGAAATAATTATCTTCGTATTTTAAGAATGGATTTGATGCAGGCTGAATAATTGATACTTGTAAATCATTTGGAATGTCTTCTTTAGGATTATATGGAAATAAAGAAATAAGAATGGTTATTATTGATAAATAAGATATTTTTTTGCCGAAGAAGACAACAATGCAAGAGCATACAAAATAAATTAAAAAAGAAGCTGAAGTTACGCCAAACAATGGATAAATGTTTTGTGTAATCGTGTTTAGAAATATGTTGCCTGGTATAAGCCAAGGAACTCCGTTTAATAAAAAATATCTGCTAAATTCACTGATAATAAATATCGAAGAAATAAAAGTAACTTTAAAAAAATTACTACTTACTTTAGAAACTTTTAAACTATGTTTAAGTATCAAAAGGGGAGCTGTAAATACTAAAGTCAGTATGATTGTAAGCAATATGTAAATTATAGAAGATATTGCTATTGTTGTTTCTCCATAATAGTAAACACTTACTATTATCCATGACATACCAAAACCCCAATGACCTAATCCCCAGCATAAAACTTTCCAAAAGATTGCGCTATCATTTGATATTAGTAATCGAATAAGATATCCATATGATATAAAAATTAAGAATTTAATTGAAAAGGGTGCAAAGGCAAGGATTCCAATTGAACCAAATAAAGTTGGGACAACATAATTTATTATTTTCATCAAGTTATGGAAACAATAAACTTTTTAATTCTTCTATTATCGGTATCAGAAACTTTGATTGAAATGTTTTCTAATTGAATTTTATCTCCAACTTTTGGCAATACACCAAATTCTGAAATAAATAGGCCACCCAAAGTTTCTGCATCAATAGATAGCGGATCTAATTCAAGTTCAAAGAAACTTATAAACTCTTCTATTTCAATTTTTGCATCTACGTTATATTTATTTGTTGAAACTTCTATGATTTCCTGCTCATCAATGTCATGCTCATCCTCTATCTCACCAACTAATTCTTCCAATATGTCTTCAATTGTTATAAGCCCACATATTTCTCCATATTCATCAATAACTATGGCCAAATGAGATCTGTCTTGTTTAAATTCTTCAAGCAATGAATCTGCTTTTTTGGATTCAGGCACAATATTAGGATCTCGTAACATTTCATTTATGTCAAAATCAGAAGATCCTTTGAATAATTTGGGTAGAATATCCTTAGCTAATAAGATTCCTGCAACATCATTCCTCTCTTCACCTAAAACGGGGTATCTTGAGTGGCCAGATTCTATAATCCTTCTTATTATTTCATCAGTATTGTCTTTAACTTGTATTGTTACCATATCAACTTTTGGAATCATGATTTCTTTAACAGTTATATCTCCCAAACGAATTGCTTTACTTGCAATTGATTCTGCTTCCTTATCAATAATTTTTTGATCAACAGCATCTTTTAAGAAATCTGTTACTTCAGAAACACTTTGAGTCTTTATGAAAAAAGGATTTCTAAAGTATTTCTTTAATTTTTCTATGATGCCCGACGGAGGCTTATTTTCTTCTTGATTAAGTTTCTCGTTCATTAATATGGATTATTGATGTTAATTTTTCTTAGTAATTGTATTTCTTTATTTTCCATTAATTCGGCCATTTCATCATTTTCATGATCAAACCCTAATATATGATATACGCCATGAATTAACATGTGAATTAAATGATCATCAAATTTTTTACCTTGTTCATTAGATTCTTCTTCAACATACTCATAACTAATTGCTATATCTCCTAAATCTCCTGTAATTGATTTTGAAATATCTTCGTTTGCAAATGATAGAACGTTTGTAGGTAAATCCTTATCTCTATATCTATTATTTAGATGTTGCATTTCTTTGTTATCTAAGATTTTTAAATTAACTGAACAATTAGACAATTTCTCTTCCTTACAAATTAATGAAAAGACTTCATTAAGTTTTGTTTCAAGTTTAGTTGAAATCGAAAAATTTTTTGATGACGAAATATGAATGCTCACCTACAAACCTAACTTATCCTCGAAATATTTATATGCATCAATAATTTTTTTAACTAAAGGATGTCTTATCACGTCTGATGATGAAAAATTAGTGAAGCCAATACCATCAGTGTCTTTTAGAATCTCTATTGCATCTGACAATCCAGACTTAATATTTTTTGGTAAATCTATTTGAGTTAGATCACCATTAATTACAAGATAAGAGCCGAAGCCCATTCTAGTTAATACCATCTTCATTTGTTCTTTAGTTGTATTTTGACTTTCATCAACGATGATAAAAGAATTATTTAGAGTTCTACCCCTCATATATGCTAAAGGAGCTATTTCAACAATACCTCTTTCAAGAAGCTTTTCAGTTTTTTCGACTCCAAGCATTTCATATAAAGCATCGTAAAGAGGGCGTAAGTATGGATCAACCTTTTGTGAAAGATCTCCAGGAAGAAAACCAAGTTTTTCACCAGCTTCTACTGCAGGTCTTATAAGAATAATTCTCTCAACTTTTTCATTCAAAAGATAATCAACTGCTGTGGCAACAGCTAAGTATGTTTTTCCTGTTCCTGCAGGACCAATGCCAAAATTTATTTCGTTGTTTAAAATATTTTCAATATATTTTTTTTGATTTTTTCCCCTTGGCATTACACTTTTTTTAGGAGTTTTAATCTTAATAACATTATTCATGCTTTTGTCTGACTCCTGAATACACAAATTAAGTGTTTCACTGTTAATCTCAATTCCTTTACCTGCCGCTTCATATAACTTTTTCAAGGCATCAGCAGACAAATCCACATCTTTCTTGTTTCCTTGAATTTTAAGATTATTACCGTTTTGAAAAATTTTTACGTTAAAAGTTTTTTCTACGAATTTTAGATTTTCGTTAAGTTCGCCAACAAATCTAACCATAACGTTTGCGTCGGAAGGTTGAAGTTCTAAGCTAGTTAAAGACGAATCAGTTGACATTAATTTTGTAAATTACCTCTTAAACAGTTAGGTAGTGCTTCATTAATCTGAATATTAATCAATTGTCCAACTAAATCAATATCATTTGAAGGGAAATTAACTATTCGATTACATATTGTTCTTCCTTGGAGTTGTCCTGGATCTCTTTTTGACTGTCCGTAAACTAAGCAATTTTGTAATGTGCCAACTTTCTTTCTACTAAATCCAAACGAGAGTTGATTTAGTCTGTCTTGGAGAATATTTAATCTTTCTTTTTTTTCTTCTTGAGTAACATTATCTTCCATATCTGACGCAGTTGTGTTCGGTCTTGGACTATATATAAAACTAAATGACTCATCGAACCTTACCTCATTAATAACATCCATTGTTCCTCTAAAATCATCGTTTGTTTCACCAGGGAAACCAATAATAAAATCTGAAGAAAAGCTCATCTCAGGTCGGACATTACGAATTCGTTCAACCAGATTAAGATATTTTTCAACGTTATACCTTCTCCTCATTAGTTTTAATATCCTGTCTGAGCCGCTTTGGACTGGAAGATGAACATGACTTACGAGCTCTGGTACCTTGTCATAGATCTCTACAAGATCGTCTTTAAATTCATGTGGATGACTTGTTGTATATCTAATTCTTTCAATATTTTCTATTTTTGCAGTTAACTCTATAAGTTTAGCTAGAGAAGACTTTTCGCCTTTATAAGTTCCTTTAAAATTATTTACGTTTTGACCCAATAAGTGGATCTCTCTTGTGCCTTTTTCTGCAAGAGCAGATATCTCATTCAAGATATCTTCAATTGTTCTTGATACTTCATGACCTCTTGTCTTTGGTACAACACAAAACGAGCAATACTTATTACAACCTTCGATGATGGATACAAATGCAGAAGGTTCTCCTGTTCCGTGAACAGGAATATGATTAAATTTTTCTAATTTTGGAAATGAGATATCAACCTGATTAATATTTGTATTATTTTTGTTTTCATATAATTCAGGTAATTTATGAAGAGTCTGAGGTCCAAAGACTATATCTACCGCAGGTGCTCTTTTTATAATATTTTCACCCTCTTGTGATGCAACACATCCTCCAATTGCTATTTTTAAATCAGGATTTTTGTCTTTAATTTTTCGCCATCTGCCAATCTGGTGAAATACCTTTTCTTGAGCTTTTTCTCTAATAGAGCAAGTATTAAGTATCAGAAGATCTGCTTCATCTTCACTTTCAGCTAATTCAAAATTTTCTTTCTCTTCTAAAAGATCAAACATTTTGGCAGAATCATACTCATTCATCTGACAGCCGTGAGTTTTAATAAATAATTTTTTTGTCATATTTAATTAACTTTCTATAGCTTTAATTATCAAATATTATTCCCATATAATTAAGTATTATGAAAACAAAAAATGTTTACAAGATAATTTTCATTCAACTTGGTGAAATTTATGAAGTTTTTGCTAAACAAATATACCAAAGTGATATGTACGGTTTTATCGAGGTGGAAGAGTATATCTTCAATAAAGATAAACAGCTAGTAGTTGATCCATCTTCAGAAAAGCTAAAAAATGAGTTTTCTATGGTTGAAAGGAGTTATATTCCCATTAATTCTATTATCAGGATTGATGAGGTAAATGAGACTGGTGAAGCAAAAATTAAAGAAAACAAAGGGCAAGTAAGTCCTTTTCCTCTCAATATACAACCATCAAATAAAAAAGAGTAAATTATTCAGGCATAAATAACTTTTTATAAAATTTTAACTCTTCTACAGATTCTTTGATGTCACCAAGCGCTCTATGAGAGCCTTTTTTTTCATATATTTGAGCTTCGTTCATCCACCTCACAGCCACCTCCTTAAAAGAGGAAACATCGATATGCCTATAATTGAAATATGCCTCCAGTCTAGGCATATATTTTGATAAAAAACGTCTGTCATGAGAAACAGTATTTCCACACATCGGCGAAATTTTTTCACCTACGTATTTTGATATAAAATCCAAAGTTTCTATTTCAGCGACTTGTTCAGTTATATTGCTTTTGATAACCTCATCAATAAGTCCAGATGACCCATGCTGATTTTGATTCCACTCATCCATAGAATCAAGAATTTCTTTAGATTGAGAAATGATCAAATTCGGACCCTCTGCAATGATATTAAGGTTTGAATCGGTTACAAGAGTGGCTATTTCAATAATTTTTTCTTTATCGGGATCCAATCCAGTCATTTCTAGATCAATCCAGATCAAGTTATCTCTTGATTGTGAAGTCTTCATGTCTTTTTATAATCGCCTCTTTAGTGTATTTTGTTCCTATTATGAAAAAAGTTCAAACTGGGCAGATAATAGAATTTTATTCAAACAGCTGTTTAGTTAGAACAAAACTTGGTGAATTTTCATGCTTAGCAATAAAAAACGTTGTTGTTGGTGATATTGTCGAGCTTGAGATTATCCAAGATAGCAAAAAGCTAAATGGAAAAATTCTTAGTATCAAGAAAAGAAAGACCAAGCTTTATAAATCAGAGGGCAATAAAACGAAGCTATTTGCAGCAAATATAAGTCATGTAGGGATTATAGTTACGCCAAAACCCAAAACCTCTTCGGAATTTATAGATAAGTGGATTCTAAAGTCGAAACTTTCAAACATAGCGCCTTTTATTATTAATAATAAGATTGATATTGAATCTGATCAAAGTTATAAAATTAAACTTGATACCTATAAAAATTTAGATATCAATATTATAAGTTGCTCTGCAAAACATGATGAGAATCTAAAAGAACTTATAGATTTTTTAGCACAAAAGTCTGTTCTTTTCGTCGGTAACTCCGGTGCAGGTAAGTCAACACTTTCTTCAAAACTGATTGGCAAAGAGCTCAAGACAAGTTCCTTATCTAATGAGCAAGGAGTGCACACGACTTCAATATCCTCTTTATATGAATTACAAAATAATACAAAAATAATAGATTCACCCGGAATGCGAGATATTGAAATAAAAAATTATTGTAAAGATCAAATTATCCAAGGGTTTGATGAAATTCTCAAAGCGTCTTTAGATTGTAAATTTACAAATTGTAACCATATTAACAACAAGGGATGCTGTGTGATTGAAAGTTTGGCTAATGGTCAAATTAGTCAAAGCAGATACAATAACTTCATTAAATTTAGAGATAATGAGTGACATAAACAAAAAAACACATTTTGGCTATCAAGAAGTTAACAAAATTGATAAGAGTAAGTATGTCGGAGAGGTTTTTACCTCAGTTGCTAAAAATTACGACATAATGAATGACGCAATGTCTCTTGGCATGCATAGATTATGGAAGAAAATCCTGGTTGAGCTAGCTGCTATTGGTGAAAAAGATACCATTTTGGATATAGCAAGTGGTACTGGGGATATTTCTAAATTGATATCAAAAGAATATCCAAAAACAAAAATTTTTATGAGTGATATTAATTATGAGATGCTAAATGAGGGCAGAAATAGAGCTATTGATGAAAGCTTTGATTCAAATTGTTCTTTTTGCCAACTTAGTGGTGAAAGTTTGCCTTTTAAAGACTCTACATTTGATCTTATAACGGTTGGTTTTGGTTTAAGAAACTTCACGGACAAAGAAAAGGGTCTATCTGAAATGAAAAGATGTTTATCAAAAAATGGTAGGCTTTTGGTTTTAGAATTTTCAAAACCAGTTAATCCTTTGTTTTCAAGGTTATATGATTGGTATTCTTTTAATATTCTTCCTAAGCTTGGATCGATTCTTGCTAATGATTCTGAAAGCTACAAATATCTTGCTGAATCGATAAGAATGCATCCTGATCAAGAATCCCTAAAAAAAATGATCATAAAAAATGGTTTTAAAGAATGTAAGTTTTTCAATATTTTAAATGGGGTTGTAGCTATACATATTGCTTACAATGATTGATGTAAATAAATTGCTTATAAAACTTCTTGCAGATCTTGAGGAGTCGTCTCCTAATTTTAGAAAATCTGTTAAAGAAATTTCACCACT
This sequence comes from uncultured SAR86 cluster bacterium, assembly GCA_902630885.1. Lineage (GTDB taxonomy): Bacteria > Pseudomonadota > Gammaproteobacteria > Magnimaribacterales > D2472 > SAR86A. The sequence continues at coordinate 107,146 of CACOWI010000002.1, forward strand.
AGAATTTTGTATAAACATAAAAGGACATAAAAATATCTATATTAAAATTGATGATAAAAATTCTGAAATGTCTTTTTTAAGAAATAATCCTCAATTTGAAATTAGAGGATCTTTAATTGAATTATTAAATACACTAGTATCCAAAAAATTGAATAAAAATCTAGTTTTTGGAAACTCAGAGCTGGCTATTGTTTTTGTAAATATCATTCTTAAATCAAATATTGATATTATTTATTTGATTGATAAATACTTTGGAAATACATCAGCTGTTTTTGCATATGGTATTTTGAAACTTTTTAAATCTGCTGATGATGATTCAGATGTGGAATATGAAAATATCCGCAGGCGGCTAAGAGAAATTTCTATTAAACTTGATAGGTTAGAAGCCATTAAAGGAATATGAATCTTGTTATCGTAATATATGAATTGTTTAGAATGTTATTTTTTGGCATTCAAAAAGGAATATTCTATAAGCCCAATGGATTAAAGCTAGCTAACTACTTAGAATCACTAGGACCAATATTTACAAAATTCGGTCAACTGTTATCTACAAGAACAGATATTCTTGATGCTGAGACTGCAAAGGATTTAGAGAATCTAACTGATAGTTGTAAGCCATTTGATGTTGAGACATTAAAGAAAATTGTCGAGTCTGAGTTAGGAGATTCTATAGATAATATTTTTGAATCATTTGATGAAAAGCCTTTGGCAGCAGCATCACTGGCACAAGTACACTCTGCAACACTAAGCAATGGTAGTCATGTTGTAGTAAAAGTCCTTAGGCCAAACATACATAAGAAAGTAAAAAGAAATCTGAGACTACTCAAATCGGCGGCAAAAATATTTTCTTATATCTATAGTGAAAGTTATAGATTAAAGCCAAATGAGGTCGTGCAAGACTATGAGTCTACGATATTAAAAGAATTGGATTTAAAACTTGAAGCTTCTAACACAAATTTAACTAGAAAAAATTTTTTAAACTCAAATGAATTATACATACCAGAGGTTTATTGGGATCTTACAACTTCAAATGTAATGGTCTTAGAAAAAATTGATGGCATTCCATGTACTGACATAGAGCAAATTGAAAAATATGGAATAGATAAAAAAATACTTGCTGAAAATGGAGTCATGATATTTCTTAATCAAGTTTTTAGAGATAACTTCTTTCATGCAGATATGCATCCAGGCAATATATTTGTTTCAAAAAAGAATGTTGAAAATCCTGGATATATTGCAGTTGATTGCGCGATAACTGGTTCATTATCAAATGAGGAAAGATATATTTTAGCTAGAATGCTGCAATCTGTTCTTAAACAAAACTATAAAACACTTGCTAATTTATTTATTAGCTCTGGTTGGGTTAACGCAGATACAAATAATATTGAATTGGAAAATACACTCAGAGCTTGTTGTGAACCCATATTTGAAAAACCATTGTCAGAAATAGAGTTTGGTAAGTTACTTTTATATCTTTTTCAAAGTACTAGGCAGTATGGTCTATCTCTTCAGACCTCATTAGTCTTGCTTCAAAAAACTTTAATCCATATTGAAGGCATGGGAAGACAAATATATCCAGAGCTTGATTTCTGGGGTATTGCGGAACCATACCTAGATAATTGGCTTAATGAGCAGTTTAGTCCATTAAAGTTAAAAGATTATATAATTGAAAACAAAGAAGATATTTTGCTTAAGGCATCAGAGATTCCAGCGATAATTTTTGAAACGCTCGATGAAATTAGAAGTTTTTCTAATAATAAAAATGCAGATGCTGTAAAAGTAAATGAATTAGAAATTCAATTATCAAAACAAAAAAACATTAATAGAGTATTCGGTATTGGTATAATTGTGATTACAGCTATTATGTTGATAGTTAATTAGGAGAATTTATGGGTTTTGGCGGAATAAGCATATGGCAATTATTAATTATTTTACTTGTCGTGCTTCTTATATTTGGTAGTGGAAAACTTAAATCACTTGGTTCAGATTTAGGCTCCAGCATAAAAGGTTTTAAGAAGGCAGTAAAAGACGAAGAATCTGAAGAAAAAGAAGATTAAAATTGTTTCAAATAGGCTTTCTAGAAATTCTAATAATTCTAATATTGGGTTTGATAATAATTGGCCCCAAAAGACTTCCTGTTGTTGTAAAAACAACACTAAAATTTTATAAAAAAATAGAAAATAAATTTAATCTCTTTAAAAAAGATATTGAAGCAGATATTGGTGCTGACGAAATCAAAAAAGATGTTTTTAATGAGTTGAGAATGGAAGAATTGGATAGAAATAAAGAGCTTGATAATGACTAGAGATTCAATTTCAAATCATCTCCTAGAATTAAGATCAAGATTATTAAAAGTAATTCTTTTATTTGCTGCATTATCAATATTAGGGATTCCATTCGCTGCTGAAATTTATAACATCGTTGCTGCACCACTTATTGCAACATTGCCCGACGGAAGCTCAATGATAGCTACTGAGGTTGCATCGCCCTTTATGGCACCTATAAAGCTTGTCATGTATGTTGCTTTGCTATTTTCAATGCCTTGGCTATTTTTTCAATTATGGATGTTTATTGCGCCTGGATTATATGAAAGTGAAAGGAGATTTACTGCGCCTCTTATGATTTCAACAATCCTTTTATTTTTTTGCGGAGTTAGTTTTGCTTTTTTTGTTGTATGCCCAATAATATTTAAGTTTTTTGTTGGGATGGCTCCTGACTCAATACAGATAATGACAGATATCAATCAGTATCTGAGTTTTATATTTAAACTTGTTTTTGCTTTTGGTATAGCATTTGAAATTCCTGTTGCAACAGTTCTTTTAGTTAATAGTGGGATCGTAACGAAATCATCTTTAATTTCAGCTAGACCATTCTTAATAATATTATTTCTTGTTATAGGTATGTTACTTACTCCACCTGATGTTTTTTCACAGTTATTCTTAGCAGTCCCAATGTGGATTTTATTTGAAATAGGTGTATTGCTATCTAAAAATAAATAACTACCTATTTAAATTTATAAGCGTTCTATAAAAAAACCATGGCAATAATATCCATGGCATTTGAGACTGCAGCATTATTGTTCTTTCATTAAATTCAAAAAGAATTGGATTAATGTATGGACCAAGCGGTGATAAGGGAGCCCAAGATAGAGCCTTTCCTTCAGCCAGTTGATCATGATACAAAAACATTTCTACTAAAATATTTTGACCGATACACCATAATAATAAGACGGCAAAAGCACTCCATTTCCATTTCATAAATATGCTTGTATCTTTTCCATGAGAGATCCACATTAACCAAATGCCACCTAAAAGCACTGCTCCAGCATCACCCATTGAATTCATAAGCCAGTTAATATTTTTTGGTAACCACATATTAAGATTTTCAGATCTTCTTATATCAACAGGATCTCCATCAACCCATCCAAAGGTAAACCAAAGCTCCCATCCTAATGCGCAAACTATAAAAGCAATCAAATATAATGTTGGAATCCATCTAGGTAAACTGGATTTGTTTTTAAAATATATGAAGAAAGGCAGAAATACAGCTATGTATACTACTGCAATTACTCTAGCCTCCTCAAAAGACATTTATTAGAGACCCAGTCTTTCAGTCCAATTATCATCAGATGGTCTCTTGTGGTTAACAATCAACTCTACCAATTCTTGAGGATCTTCTGAGACTAACAGCTCTTTAAGGTTTGCTGAAGAAATGAATCCTTCTTCAACAGCTTTATCAAACCATTTGAGTAAATGATCATAATATCCTTCAGTATTTAAAATGCCTACAGGTTTATTAATTATTCCAAGCTGATTGCTTGCCATTATCTCGGCTAGCTCGTCAAGCGAGCCTACACCTCCTGGAAGAACAACAAACGCATCTGATCTAGACATAAATTCATCTTTGCGATCGAGCAGTGTCTCTGTTACTACTATTTCACTAAGTCTTGGATTAGCTAACTCTAATGCGTGAAGAGATTTTAAAGATATGCCAAGTACTTCAACACCATTATCAAGAGCTGTGTCTGAAATTATCTTCATCAGACCAACATTTCCTCCACCAAAGACAACATTGATACCTTTCTTTGCTATTGTCTCAGAAACAATCTTTGCTGATTGCGCATATTTAGGATTGTTGCCTTCATGGGCGCCACAAAAAATTGAAATACTCTTCATATTATCTAAGCTTTAAAATTAAAAGTTACTGGTCCTTTATTTGTCAAAGATATTTCCATAAAAGCTCCAAATTTTCCCTCTTTAACATCAGGAAATAATTGTTTAAATTCGCTTACAAATTCATCATACATTAATTTAGCATTTTCTGGCTTTGCAGCTTTATGAAAGCTTGGTTTGTTACCCTTGTTTGTAATAGCAGCCAGTGTGAATTGACTAACTATCAAGACTTCTTTGCCAGAATTATTTAAAGGTAATGAGGTTATTCCATTTGGGCCATCAAGCATACGAAAATTAATTAGCTTATTCGCCATATCCTTTATGTTCTGAGTCAAATCATCTTCCTCAACACATACAAAAATTAAGCATCCATCGTTTATAGATGAGTAAATTTCACCATCAATAAATACTTCTGCGCTGGAAACTCTTTGAACAGTTGCTAACAAATCTTATCTTTCTTCAAGTTCTTCTTCCCATTCGCCAAGAGAGGCAAGTTTGTTCATTTCTGCTCTATGGGATAATTCATCTTGAGAAATAAAAACATTTTCTGGCTTACCTCCCCAAGCTTGCAGTGCAGCAGCTTGAAGAGCTCTTCCGTAAGAGAAGCTTAATTTCCAAGTAAAGCCACCAATCTTGTTCATTGCATCTAGGTGAGCTGTAGCCAAAACATCGGATTGACCTCCGGATAAGAATGCAATCCCAGGAAGTTCTGAAGGAACATTCTCAATCAAGCATTCTAAAGTTCTTTTTGCAACCTCGTCTATGCTGGCTTGAACATCAGAGTCTTTGCCTGAAGTAATCATATTTGGTTTAAGAATAGTTCCCTTAATATTTACTCCTTTTTTATCAAGATGTGAAAACAAAGATTTTAAAGAGCGATCAGTTGCATCATAGCAATCATCAATAGAGTGTTTACCATCCATAAGCACTTCTGGCTCCACTATTGGGACCATTCCATTATCTTGAGCACATTTTGCATAATCAGCTAGAGCCTGCATGTTCGCATCGATACATTTATCAGTTGGAATTCCGTCGCCAATGTTGATAACAGCCCTCCATTTAGTAAATTTAGCTCCCATAGAAGAATACTCTTTTAATCTTTCGTCCAGTCCCTCCAATCCAACTGTCACGGTTTCACCAGGACAATCATCAATAGGCTCAAGGCCTTTATCGACCTTAATTCCAGGTAGAGCATCTTGACTAGTTATTAAATCTCTTAACAAAGTTCCATCTTCAGCTGATTGTCTTATAGTCTCATCAAATAATATTACTCCACCAATATTGCCTTTCATTCCTTTGGACCTAAAAAGCATTTCTCTGTAATTTCTTCTATTCTCTTCGGTGGACTCGACACCAATGGAATCAAATCTTTTCCCACAAGTTGGATTGCTTTCATCAGCAGCTAAGATACCTTTGCCACCTGCGACAATATAAGCTGCTATATCTTCAATATTTTTTAGTGACATAAATTAACTCCCTATTTTTTTGAATTTAGAGCTTCAATAGAGGGTAAAGTTTTACCCTCCATGAATTCTAAAAAGGCGCCTCCGCCTGTAGAACAATATGATACATCATCTGGTTTAATATATTTATTTATTGCCGACAATGTTTCGCCACCTCCAGCAAGAGAAAAAGCATTAGACTCAGCAATTTCTTCAGAAAGTTCTTTTGTACCATTTTCAAATAAAGGATTTTCAAATACGCCCATGGGTCCATTCCAAAGAATAGTCTTAGCATTATTAATCAAAGTCTTTGTCTCCTGCTCTAGGTATAAGTCTAAAATCATTTCATCATTACCAATATCGCTGATTGAAGTTTCTTTTATATCTTCTCCTTCAAAAGTCTTAGATGTTAATACTCTATTAGGTAGTATGATTTTGCCTTTATCCAAGATACTCTTTGCTATTTCTAGCATTGATTCTTCAGTTAGTGAGTTTCCAATATTTAAACCTGAAGACTTTATAAAAGTATTTGCAATACCTCCACCTACCACAATATGATCTGCGACTTCATTAATATGCTTTATGAGCTCAAGTTTCGTAGAAACTTTTGCGCCACCAATGATGGCTAGATAAGGTCTTTCATATTTTCTAAGTGCTTGCGACAAAAAATTCTCTTCTTTTTCTAGCAATAGTCCTGAACAAGCTATTGGAGCATTTATTATTGCTGCATGAGTCGATGCCTGTTCTCTGTGTGCAGTCCCAAAAGCATCAAAAACGTATATATCTCCAAGAGATCCTAATTTCTTACCTAACTCTTGAGAGTTCTCTTTTTCTCCTTTAAAGAATCTTATATTTTCTAAAACTTGAATATTTGATGATGAATTAAAAATTTCACTAGATTCTAATGTATCAATAAGTTCAACATCCATGTTTATGATTTTGCTTAGTTCATTTGCAACAGGTTTAAGTGAAAACTCTTCTTCAAAATTTCCTTCAATGGGCCTACCCAAGTGACTTATTAAAAGAACTTTTGCATTATTTTTAAGTGCGTGTTCAATAGTTGATAAACATGCCTTAATTCTTGTTGAATCAAGAACATCTCCGTTTTTAATTGGAACATTCATATCGACTCTAATGACTAAGTTTTTATTATTAAGATCTAATGAAGATAGATTAATCATTTAGTAATGATTTAGCTGAATTAACAACATTTTCAGTATTAAATCCAAAATGCTCAAGTAATTCACTGCCAGGAGCAGATTCTCCAAAACTCTCTATTCCAATTACTTTATCTTTTCTGTCTAAAATCCTGTACCAAGAGTTGGGATGACTACACTCAACAACAAGTATTGGTTTATCAGGATTTATTATTGAAGTCTGGAATTTTTCTGATTGCTGTAAAAATACATCTAGAGAGGGCATTGATACAACATTCGCACAAATAGAGTTATTTTTTAATTCTTTTGCAGCATCTATGACCAATTGAACCTCGCTTCCTGATGCAATGAGCGTAATATCAGGGTTATCACTTTCATCAATAAGATAGCCTCCCTTGTTAATCAACGACAATTGATCTTCAGTCCTTGATATTGCAGAAGTTCCTTGTCTGCTGAAAATTAAACAGGTTGGTGTTTTTTTTGATTTTACTGCCTCTTTCCATGCTACTGCAGTTTCTACAAGATCTGCTGGTCTCCAGCTGTTTAAATTTGGAGTTGATCTCAGAGTAACCATATGTTCTATTGGTTGATGGGTTGGCCCATCTTCGCCCAATGCTACAGAGTCATGTGTATATACAAAAATACTTGGTATCCCCATTAGGGCTGATAATCTTACTGCATTTCTGGCATAGTCTGTAAAAACCAAGAAGGTGGCGCCATATGGTTTTATACCTCCATGAAGAACCATTCCATTCATGATTGCAGACATTCCAAATTCTCTAACACCATAGTTAATATGATTGCCTGAGGGATTTTCGTTTGAAAAAGCAGAGCTGGATGACGAAAAAGTATTGTTTGATGGAGTTAAATCAGCAGATCCGCCAACTAGTTCTGGTAATTCTTTTACAAAAAAATCAAGACATGCTTTTGAGCACTTTCTTGTAGCCATTGAAGTATTATTTCCGTCACATTCTGATAAAAAGGCTTTAAAACTATTCTCAAAATTATCAGGTAAGTCGCCTTTAATTCTTCTTTGAAGTTCAGATGATTTATCAGGATATTTCTTATCATAACTTTTAATTAAATTATCCCAATCCGAATTCAAGGCAGAGCCTTTTTTTGTTGAATCCCAAAAATCATATACTTCTTTGGGAATTTCAAATGCATCATAATCCCAGTTTAAAGCTTCTCGTGTTTTTATAACTTCTTCCTCTCCTAGTGCTGCTCCATGAACATTAGCAGTTCCTGACTTATTAGGAGAGCCAAAACCAATTGTTGTTTTACAAAAAATCATCGTCGGTTTATTTGTTTCACTTTTTGCATCAATAATAGCTTTATCAATTTCTTCAATATTGTGACCGTCAACACAAATAGTTTGCCAGCCATAACTGTCAAACCTTTTCACAGAATCATCAGTGAACCAGTTTTCAATCTCACCATCGATTGAGATTCCATTTTGATCGTAAAAACAAATTAATTTTCCTAAATTATGTGTACTAGCAAATGAACAGGCCTCATGTGAAATTCCTTCCATAAGACAGCCATCACCAAGAAAAACGTAAGTATTATGGTCAATAGGTTTTATATCTTCTTCATTAAATTCAGCTGCCAATATTTTTTCTGAGATTGCCATTCCAATAGCATTAGCAATTCCTTGTCCTAAGGGTCCTGTAGTTGTTTCAACACCAATATCTATGTCGTATTCAGGGTGTCCTGGGGTTTTTGACTTTAACTGTCTAAAATCTTTCAAGTCATCAATTGTAAGTTTGTATCCCGTTAAATGAAGCAAACTATACAAAAGCATTGATCCATGTCCATTTGATAAAACGAATCTATCTCTATTAAACCAGTGAGGATTTGATGGATTGTGATTTAAATGTTTACTCCATAATGCCGTAGCAATCTCTGCCATTCCCATTGGCATTCCTGGATGACCAGATTTAGCTTTCTCAACAGCATCAATGGACAGAAATCTTAAAGCGTTTGTAGGAACTGTATGCTGCAAATGTATCTCCCCATTAGATAAAATGATAATAATATTTTTGTAATAAAAAGCATAGACATAATTTAAGTTTTTCATATTTTTTGATATAAAATACACATATTGTGATCTCAATTCTTTTTTAGTGCTCAATCTATAAAATAATTCTTCACAGTTATATTTCAGGGAGAGAAAACATGAGTTATATATTTACTTCAGAATCTGTTTCGGCAGGACATCCAGATAAAGTCTGTGATCAGATTTCAGATGCCGTTTTGGATGCATACTTAGCAGAAGATCCAAATAGCAGAGTTGCATGCGAAACTATGATTAAAAATAATATGGTTTTCATTGCCGGTGAAATAACTTCTACAGGGAGTCCTGATTTAGAGCCAGTAGTAAGAAAAACTATAAAAGATATTGGATACGATACCGATGAGTACGGTTTTAATGGAGACACTTGTGAGTTTACAAACCTAGTTTTTGAACAGTCTCCAGATATTTCTCAAGGAGTAACTGAAGGAGAGGGTGAGAATCTTGAACAAGGTGCTGGAGATCAAGGTCTCATGTTTGGATATGCATGCACAGAAACTGAATCGCTTATGCCTCTTCCAATTGATTTGTCTCACAGATTAGTTCGACAACAAGCAGAAGTTATGAAAAGTAACGGTCTTTCATGGCTAAGACCTGATGCAAAAAGTCAGGTAAGTGTTATTTATTCAGATGATGGTAAAACAATAGAAGGTCTTTCTGCAATTGTACTTTCTACTCAACATGATGAAGATGTATCGCAAGATGAAATTAAAGAAGGCGTCATGGAAAATATTATTAAACCAATAGTTCCTCAAGAGTGGATACTGGATTCAACAAATATATACATTAATCCAACTGGTAAATTTGTAATTGGTGGTCCAGTCGGTGATTGTGGTCTTACAGGTAGAAAAATTATTGTAGACACATACGGTGGAATGGCTAGGCATGGAGGTGGAGCATTTTCAGGAAAGGATCCATCAAAAGTCGACAGATCTGCGGCATATGCTTCAAGATATGTTGCTAAAAATATAGTTGCAGCTGGTTTAGCAGATTATTGCGAAATTCAAGTTTCCTATGCAATTGGAGTAGCTAAGCCTACATCTATTAATGTGAATACATTTGACAGCGAGAAAATATCAAAAGAAGCTATCGAAAAAATAGTTGAAGAAACATTTGATCTTAGACCCAAAAGTCTTATAAACATGCTTGATCTTAAAAAGCCTATCTATCTTCCAACCGCGGCTTATGGTCATTTTGGAAGAACTGATATAAATCTTTCGTGGGAAAATGTAGATAAAGCATCGGAAATTTCACAATAAAAAATAAGGAAATTAATATGGAAAATGATTATAAAGTAGCTGATATTAAACTTGCTGAGTTTGGAAGAAGAGAAATATCTCTTGCAGAAAATGAAATGCCAGCTTTAATGGCTTTAAGAGATAAATACAGAAACGAGCAACCTTTGGCAGGCGCCAAAATTATGGGGTGCATTCATATGACTATCCAAACTGCTGTATTAATGGAAACATTGCTTGATCTTGGAGCAGAGTTAAGATGGTCATCTTGTAATATATTCTCAACACAAGATCATGCTGCTGCGGCAATGGCTGCAAAAGGAGTTCCTGTGTTTGCGTGGAAAGGTGAAACTGAAGAAGAGTATGAATGGTGCATAGAGCAAACCATATGCAAAGATGGTAAACCTTGGGATGCAAATATGATTCTCGATGATGGAAGTGACCTGACATCAATGGTTCATGCAAAGTTTCCTGATATGTTAGAGACTATTCATGGTGTTTCTGAAGAGACAACAACAGGCGTGCATAGACTTAAAGAAATGCTTGAAAAAGGAGAGCTAAAAATTCCTGCGATTAATGTAAATGACTCTGTAACAAAGGCAAAAAATGATAATAAATATGGATGTAGGCATAGTCTCAATGACGCGCTTAAAAGAGGAACAGATATGTTGCTCTCAGGCAAAAAAGGACTAGTAATTGGTTATGGTGATGTTGGAAAAGGATCAGCAGCCAGTTTAGCTCAAGAAGGTATGATAGTGAGTGTTGTAGAGTCAGATCCAATCTGTGCAATGCAAGCATGCATGGATGGATTCGCAGTCGTTTCGTGTTACAAAAATGGTGTTGTAACAAGAGATCCTAAAGATATAAATATGGATGTTATGGGTGATACAGACTTAATTGTCACTACTACTGGTAATGTGAATGTATGTGATTCTGCAATGATAAGTACTCTTAAGAATACTGCAGTTGTTTGTAATATCGGACATTTTGATAATGAAATAGATACTGCTTATATGAGAGAGAACTATTACTGGGATGAAATTAAACCTCAGGTTCATAGAGTATTTAGAGATACAGCGCCTGATGGAACTCCAGATTTATCTAGCAAAAATTATATAATTTTGCTTGCTGAAGGTAGACTGGTAAATCTTGGAAATGCAACAGGTCATCCAAGCAGAATAATGGATGGATCTTTTGCTAACCAGGTTCTTGCTCAAATTCATTTATACAAGCAAGGTTTTGCAAATGTAAATGATGCTGATAAAAAAGCAGAAATGTTAACTGTTGAAGTTTTACCAAAAAAACTTGATGAAGAGGTTGCCAGCCTCATGGTTGAAGGTTTTGGAGGAACAGTAACTCAACTTACTAAAGAACAAGCAGATTATATTAATGTTCCGCAAGAAGGGCCTTTTAAAGAGGAAACATATAAATACTAAAAACCTTTTATATCAATTTAAATAATTTAAATTCATAATACTATTTATGAATTTCAAAAAAATTTTTAGTTTAATTGTATTTTTACTTTTAACTGGATGCGGTGTAAAAGGTCCTCTAATCTTCTAAAAATCATATTTTTAGTAAATGAGGTAAATCTTGAGTCTTAATTTTGAAAAATGGCATGGTAATGGAAATGATTTCATCATTGTTAATTCTATTGAAAATGAATTAAAAATTACCAAAAATAAAATAATCAAAATATCTGACAGAAATACTGGAATAGGTTTTGATCAACTTATAAAAATTGATCTTCCAACAAAGTCTAATCAAAACTTTTATATAAGATTTTTTAATGCTAATGGATCAGAGGCTGGCATGTGCCTTAATGGCATAAGGTGTGCTGCAAAATACATATGGAATAATAGTTTTGCACCAATAAGCCCATTAAGCATTCAAACAAAAACAAAAAACATTGTTTGTGAGCCTAAAAAGAAAGATACAGTTCAGGTTCGCGTAAGCGAACCAGATAAGCTAAATCATAAAGATTTGCATAATAAGTTAAAAAATAAAGCGATAAATAATTTTTTCATATCTAATATCGGCAATAACCATCTTTGTATAGAAATGAAATCTATTAAAAAAATTAATCTCAATGAAATGTATGAAAATCTTGAGACAGTCATCAAGGACTTTGATATTAACTTATCGATATTCAAAAAGAGCATAGGCAGCATTGACATAAGAACATATGAAAATGGAGTTGGCGAAACCCTCTCATGTGGATCAGCGGCATTGTGCGTTGCTTCAAACTTTCTCAAGGATAAGTCTTTAAAAATAAAATCAATGGGTGGCGAATTAGTCTTTAAAAAAAATAAAGATGGTATATTAATGACTGGCCCAACAAGTTTTATATATAAAGGAAATATAAGTGAATAAAAAATTAAACCCTAAAGATGTTGAACTATTTTTACTTGATAACCTAGATTTCTTCGAGAGCAGAGAGTCGCTGGTTGCAGAAATGAAATTTAAACATTCATCTAGTTCTGCCTCCTCAATTCTTGAGAGACAGATAATAAAACTAAGGGAAGAACATAAAAATCTAATAAATTTAATATCATCATTTGTCGAAACAGCATCCATCAATGAAGATCTATTTAATAAATCTAAAAATCTTACTTTAAAGATTCTTGAATCTAGTTCAAAAAAAGAGCTCGTAAAAGTGGTGGAGAATACTTTTAAAGAAGATTTTAAAGTGGATAAACCGTTACTTAAATTTTATAAGAATGAAAAAATTGATGCCCTAGAAAAAGTAACCAATCTTTCATTCCATAAAGGCGCTATACACTGCGGATCATTCTCATCGGAAAAAATGTCAGAATTGTTCAAAGATAAAAAAGTTGAGTCTATGGTAGTGTCCGTGATAATTATTGACAGTGAAATTGGTCTTTTAATGTTAGGTAGCTATGACAGAGCGAAATATCTAGGGGATGAAGATACAACTTTTATTGAATACATAAGAGATGTTTTAGAGAAAAAATTATCAAATTAATATATGAAGAATACTTCACCTATTCTTAATGACATAAAGGAATACCTCGTATTCGTATCACAAGTTAAAAATCTCTCTGAAAATACAACTAAGTCATACGAAAGAGATCTAAAAAAACTATTACTATTTTTAGAAAAGTTAAACATAACAAAATACTCAGATATAAAAGAAGAAATTTGCTCAGCATGGATAGGGGATCTTTATTCGCAAAATAATAAACCAAAAAGTATTCAAAGACATTTATCTTCAGCAAAAGGATTCTTTAGATTTTTGAAAAAAAATAATCTTATAGGCTCATCGCCTTTTGAACTAGTGACTGCACCAAAATCTTCAAATACTTTGCCTGATGTGCTCTCGCCTGAAGATGTTGAACAATTATTAAATTTTAAACCATCAAACACAATAGAGATTAGAGACATGGCTATTGTAGAACTTATGTATTCTTCGGGTTTAAGAGTTTCAGAAACTGTAAATATAAATATAGGTGATTTTGAGGAAAATATGTCTTTTCTTCGTGTAATTGGAAAGGGCTCAAAAACAAGACTAGTACCAATGGGTAGATTTGCTATAAAAGCAATTAGTAATTGGCTTATTGAGAGAGAGAAAATCTTAAATAGTACAAATGCCCTTTTTTTAAATTCAAAAGGCACCAGACTTTCAGTAAGAAGTGTTCAACTTAGGCTCAAAAAAATGGCAACTAAACAAGGCCTTCCTCCAGTTCATCCACATATGTTAAGACATAGTTTTGCGACACATATGCTTGAATCCAGTGGTGACTTAAGAACCATACAAGAGCTTCTTGGTCATAGCTCATTGTCAACTACTCAGATATATACAAAATTAGATTATCAACATCTAGCAAAGATTTATGATAAATCTCATCCACGAGCAAAAAAATGAATAAGAAAATAAAATTAATAACTTTTGATCTTGACGATACTTTGTGGGATAACCATCCTACTATAATCAAAGCCGAGGTAGACACAAGAAAATGGATTGAAGATCAAGTTGGCGAAGTTGAGTGGGGTGATTTGAATGATTTTTTGGTACTTAGAGAGGATTTAATAAAAGAAGATGAAAGCATTGCATGGGATATTAGCAAACTCAGAAAAGAAATTTTTAGAATAAAACTTTCCCACGTAAATCCAATAGAATTAAGGGATGAAATTGTTAATAAAGCTTTCGAGATTTTTATTTCGAAAAGACATGAAGTTACATTCTTTGATGGAGTTAGAAAATGTATTTCAGACTTATCAGAAAAATATTCTTTAGGAATTTTAACCAATGGTAATGCGGATATTTATAAATTTGATGTAGGTAAATATTTTAAATTTTCAATCAGCTCTCTTGAAGCAAAAAACAGCAAGCCAAATAGATCTCACTTTGATATGGCATTATCAAAAGTTAAAGATATTGGTTTTGAAAATGTTCTTCACATTGGCGATCATCAAGTTAATGATATATTTGCGGCAACTGAACTTGGTATAGATTGCTTATGGTTCAATAATAATAATGTTCAATGGGAGCAAAATTTTAAAAAGCCTGATGAATTCTCATCTTGGCATGATTTAACAAATATAATAAGTAATAAGTATGAAAGATAAAGATCTAACTGAAGCGCTCAAAAATATTATTGAGAAAGAATTTAAGAATTTTAGTAAATTAATTCCTAAGGATGTTATTGAAAATGTTAGCAATAATATTTCACCGCAAATTGAAAAATTTATAGAAAAAAGTGGTTATGTAAAAAAATCTAAGTATCAAAACTTAGAAAGAATATTAAATGATCTTGAAAAAAGAATAAAAGAATTAGAAAAAAAATGACTATAATGAATACAAAATGAATGATTATACAAAAAAAATTTTTAAAAAAGACGATGCGCTCGTAGCAAAAGAAAAGCAAGAGTCACAGCTTAGAAATGCCAACATCCTTGGTGCTGCAAATTTAGTTGTAAATGCAAAAACCCTTCAATCACTCCAAGAATTAAATAAAACACAACAAGAGCTAGTTGCAGTGAATCAAGAGCTCTTGGCTATAAATCAAGGTGTTCTTGGCGAACTTACAAAACAGACAAATATTCTTGAAAAACAAGAAATGGAAAGACAAATAGAAAAATATGATAAAGATGTTCAAAATCAACTTAAGGATGTCGTATTTAATGTTAATCAAGATGTTGAAAAAATTTTGAATACATCATCCGGGATTGCTGAGTCTTATTTTAGATCAAGAGCACTTATATCAGCCTTAAATTCTTATAATGTATCCTCTTCATCATTTTCAGAAATTAACGATAAAGTGTTTTGGTCTAATTTAGAAGATAAACTTAATAATATTACATCTGAAGCTAACAAAAGTGACGATAAAACTCTAAAAGAATTTATCACTGCGCTTGATAAACTTTATAAAATCGAAAACTTTGAATCAAATGATAGCGACTCGATTGTCAAAAGCATTGCTGAATGCGAGGAAGAAATTAACGGCATAAATGAATTTTTAGATATTTACAAAGATGATGTCAGCATAAGAAAGAGGTTAGCTGACTGCGTAAATGATGATGATTTCCATCCAAATGTGCAAAAAGAGATTGGAGATTTAATATGGCCTGATAATGCTCTGTATGGTTGGAGCAATATAAAACCATCATTAAATCAAGCTTTAGGGTTTGCACAAGGTGCTGCAGCACTTGCGCTCCTCGCAATTGGATTTGCTATAAGTGAATTCATAGGACTTGCCATTATTTTTGGAATTCCATGCCTTTGGTATGCCTCTTTAGCAGCTAATTGGTGGGAAGTTAATCGCTTCCCAGATGAGTGGAAATTAACATTTGAATCAAAACTAAAAAGTCTTCAAAACCAATTAGATAATCTAAAAGAAAAGTCATCTAAAGTAGAATTTGATCTTTTGGAATACAATAAAGATCTTAAAGAATCTACTAAAGAAGTTGCCAGCTTCTCAAAACACTATCCGTTTTTAAGCGAAATATTTTAATTTTTATAGCTGGCTTAGATAAGTATCAATTCTTTCAGCATTCATTACAAAAGATGATTTAAGAGTATTTGTTGCTGCTTTAATATCATCCATATTAGTAGCCTCACCAACCTGAATTACTCCTATCATAGCCATCATTACATGAGGGTCACATTGATAAACATAAATCCCTTCAGTATCAAGAGTTACACTAATATCCATATTCATCTGGCCAGTCCAAGGACTTGCTCCACTGGGAAGCATTCCATCGATACTTGCTGAGTTATGAGACATATCAACAGCTTTAAAATGAATAGTGTCTCCTTTGGAAACCTTTATAACAGCTGGTTCAAAAATCATTTGGCCCCCATCGCCGGAGTTAAGCATTTTTATGATATGTTCTGAACCTTCCGATAATTGAACTTTCTCTACTGCTACAGTATCTGAAGCCATGGATTGGCTAGCTTGTGCAGCGCTTCCACAATTCTGTCCTTCTAAACATAATTTAACAGGAATTGATAACCTATCAATAACAGCTTCCTCATATTTTTTTCCATTAAATATAAAAAGAAAAAATAGTGGTAGGATTAATAAAAATTTTTTTTTCATAGTATGTTTAAGAATTTGGTCTTTGAAGTTCTACAACATGATCTACAACTTTAAGTATTCTTTCGTATGAACCACTAGGGCTAATTACATACTTGCCATCTACAATCATGACTGGAGTAGATGACACTTTAAGTTGTCTTCCATGTTTCATTGCTCTATTTACTTTCTGTTTTACTGTAAAAGAATTCAAATATTGTGAAGATATTTCAGGAGGTATACCGAAGCCTGAAAGAAAATTCTGAATATTTTTTGGATTTGATAAAAAGTTACCTTCTTTATGAATTGTTACAAATACTGCGGAATGAGCTGCGTTTAAACCTAGCGCCTCAATTGTATAAAACAAAGATGCATGAAGTTGATGAACTGGTCCCCATGTAACAGGAACTTTCGAAAACTTTATATCATCTCCTTGTTTTGAAGACCAATTATTTACGACAGGATCAAACTGGTAACAAGCACGGCAGCCATACCAAAATGTTTCAGTAACTTCTACTACACCATCTTTTTTTATTGGGAGCGGATCATTTACAAGTATGTAATCTCTTCCAAGTTTAAAATCATCTTCTTCAGAATTCGTAAACGAAACAAATAAGATAAGAGATAAGTAAGTTAAAGAGTATTTAATTAATTTTGTCATTGATATAACCCGTGCATATAATTTGCTAAAGCATCAATCTCATAGTCAGTTAGATTTGCAGCAACTGATTGCATAACCAGTGAAGACTCTCCTGCATTTCTTTCTTTAGATCTATACGCTTTAAGTGTTGATGACAAATAGCCAACTTGTTGGCCTGCCACAGAAGGATATCCTGCTAAACTATTGCCTTGACCGTAAACAGCATGACATGAAGTGCATGCAGGAATTTGTTTTTTAATATTTCCAAATCTATATAACTGGGTGCCGAGCTCTAAAAGCTCTTGATCGTTTTTAGCTTGGCCAGTAGTACTGTTGTACTTTGAATAATATGCAGCTATATGTTTCAAATCTTCGTCATTAAGTGTTTGTAGATATGGTGTTACAGACATCATTAAAGCGTTCATTCTTGCTCCATCTCTAAAATACTTTAACTGTTCATACAAATACTTTTGGTTTTGTCCTGAGAGTTTTGGCCAATCGCTACTTATGCTATTTCCATCAGCTCCATGACATGCAGCACAAGAGTCTACTAATTTAGCTCCTCTGTCGGCATCACCAGAAATAAATGTTTCTGGCATTTCAAATTTTTTAGATTTATCATCAGCTGCACCAATACTTACAGATAATGCTAACAAAATAAAATATAGTAATGAAAACTTCATTGAAAAATATTAATGTGTGTAATACAGGAATGTATTATAAACCCAGGTTGATATGATATAAACGATTAAATGAAAAACCTTTTTAAAAATACTGAATTTGTTTTTGGAGTGACAAGCTATAAAAATCTCCCAGAAGATATTGGCTGTGAAATTTTACTTGCAGGTAGGTCTAATGCAGGAAAATCTAGTGCATTAAATGCTCTTACTGATAATTCTAAATTAGCAAGAATAAGCAAGACTCCAGGAAGAACTACGGAAATTAATTTTTTTAAAGTAAATGAAGATTTAATGCTTTTAGATTTACCAGGATATGGGTTTGCTAAATCTAGTAAGGCAAAAAAGAAAGATTGGGGACCATTATTAGGACAATACTTTCGACAACGAAAGGCGCTTGCTGCAGTTATTATATTTATGGACATTCGTCATCCATTAAAAGAAAGCGATTGGGATATGATTCAATTATGTAGAGATTTTAATATCCCTTTTATACCAGTTCTTACTAAAAGCGATAAATTATCAAATAATAAAATTTTAAATGTTATAAAAAAAATTCAAGACAAAATCCAAGAAGTAAATATTTTAGCTATTTCGTCCCAAAAAAGGACAGGTTTTGACAAGCTTTCTGCAGAAATATTAAAATTTATTCGATAATGTTTGAATATCAAAATCAAAACTGTGGCCTCACTATGGAAAAAGCTCTAGAGTGTTACTACAACTCTTTCCCTGAAACTAAAGAAATCTTACAAGATAATGAAGATTCTGGAACCCTTTTAAGAGATCACGACTGTACTCATGTTATTTTTGGGCTAGATATATCTATTGAACAAGAGTCTATTCTTGATACTTGGGTATTATGGGGCAGTAAATGGGAGTTAAAATATTTATTAGGTTATCAAAAACTTCCTCAGATAAAGCAGCTTTACAAAGACTTGATAAATGAAATTGGATATTTTGGAATTATTAAAGTTTTATGGAAGCTAGGTGGAATTAAAAGAAAGGTTATGTTTAGGGCCTTTAAGATGAAGAAAAAATGGCCATTTCAAATGCCCGAAGAATATCTCGCAATGAAAGTTTCTGATCTCAGGGAAATGCATGGCATTAAGGTTCTTCTTCCTGAAGAAATGAATTACATTCCATTAGAAAGAGTAAATTAATTGAAAAGGGTTTTCTTTCTTTTATCCATATTTGTTCTTATTCCAGTTTGTTTATATCTAGCTCTTAATAGAGAAAATACTGACATAAATGAATTTAGATTAAATTCTGGATACGAAGAAATTAAATTAAGTGACGGTATAACTTCTTATAAAGATCTTGGAGATAAAAATAACAAAGTTATTGTTTTGGTTCATGGTGCTACTTTTGGGTCACTGGCATACGAAGAATATGTAGATGTCTTTATTGAAAATAGTTATAGAGTAATAACCTATGATCAGTATGGCAGAGGCTATTCAGATAGAATACAAAATGACGTAAGTATTGAGCTTATGGAAAAACAACTTAAAGAGCTGATTGACTATTGTGAAGTAAAAGACGTTATTCTATATGGCGTCTCTTTTGGTGCTGCGGTTGTAGCTAAATATACTGCAAATAATCCAGAAAACGTTAGTTTTGTGGGCTACCAAGTTCCACTTATTAATTCTGCAAATATTCCCCTGTTATCAATAGTAAAGATTCCTTTATATGGTGACTTATTAACAAGAGGATTTTTAGTTCCAGGTGTTTTAAAAAGAATAGAAGAGTATGAAGATTTAATGAGTAAAAAACTTCTAGATCATTACATTGGACAATTTAATGTGAAAGGAACTGAAAAATTTTATAAAAAATTCTTTTTAGGTAATGCCACAGGTAATAGGATTGAGGATCATAGCATTATAGGAAATATGTCTATACCAAGTTATTTTGCATACGCAGAAGATGATATTGAAATAGATTCAAAGCTGGTTAAAGAAGCGATTAATCTATATCAAAATCCAGTAGTTAAAAAATATTCTGGCGGTCATTTTTTTTCATCTGGTATAGAAAGGGAGGTTGCTCAGGAATTCATTGATAGTATTAAATGACATATGAGATTAATGAGCTTCATTCCAGTTAGATCCAATTGCGGCTTCAGCTATTAGAGGAATATTTAATTTAACAGTTTTCTCCATTGTATCTTTCATTTTTTGCATGACTATATCAGCGTTATCTTTTGGACACTCAAAAACTAATTCATCGTGAACCTGCATAATCATTTTTACTTCTTGCATTTCGTTTAATAAAAGCTGATCAATGTCTAGCATAGCCTTCTTAATAATATCTGCTGCTGAACCTTGAAGTGGAGCATTAATAGCAGCCCTTTCAGCTGCTTGTCTTCTTAAGCCATTTGCTGCATTTATTTCATTTAGATAAAGTCGTCTGCCCATAATAGTTTCAACAAACTTATCTTCTTTTGCCTTTACTTTTATATTGTCCATATAATCCCGAACACCTGTATATCGTGCAAAATACGTATCTAAATATTCTTGTGCTTCACCCCTCGGAATCCCAAGTTGTCTAGTTAATCCGAAAGCTGACATTCCATACATTAATCCGAAATTAATTGCTTTAGCACTTCTTCTTTGATCTTGAGTAACATCTTCAATTGAAACTCCAAAAACCTCAGCGGCTGTTGATGAGTGCACGTCAATATCATTATTAAATGCATAAGTTAAATTCTTATCATCTGATAAATGAGCCATTATCCTAAGTTCTATTTGAGAATAATCTGCTGATATTAGTATATTGCCTTTGTCAGGAACAAAAGCCTCTCTAATTCTTCTGCCTTCTGCAGTTTTGATAGGTATATTTTGTAAATTTGGTTCAGTAGATGACAGCCTGCCGGTTGAAGTTACGGCTTGTTGATATGATGTATGAATTCTTTTTGTCTTAGGGTTTTCAATATTTATTAAACTATCTGTATAAGTAGACTTTAATTTTGCAAGCGTCCTATATTGCAAAATAATTTTTGGCAATTCATATTCTTCAGATAATCTTTGAAGTGTGTCTTCATTTGTAGATGGTTGACCTTTTGGTGTTTTTTTCAGTATAGGTAGTCCTAATTTTTCATATAGTATTTCTAGAAGTTGTTTAGGAGAATCTAAATTAAATTCTTCACCAGCAATCTTAAAAGCTGCAGAAGATAATTCATCAATCTTTTCACTCAACTCCTTAGAATGATCGGCTAATTTTTTCTTATCAATTTTTGCACCATTTTGCTCAACTCTTGATAAAACGTGAACAAGCGGATATTCAAGATCCTCGAGTAACTTTTTTTGAATGGGCTTTTCTTTTAGCAATGGGGATAACACGTTATATAGTCTTAGAGTGATATCTGCATCCTCCGCAGCATAATCAGTGGCTAAATCTAATTTAACTTGGGCAAAACTTATTTGTTTTGAGGCAGTTCCAGTTACATCGGTGTATTTTGTAGTTGTATAGTTTAAATAATAATCAGCGAGTCTATCCATACCATGTCTTGTAGCTGTACTATTTAATACATATGACATTAACATTGTGTCTGCCAAAAACTTTGTGATGTTAATACCGTGTCTTGATAATATTGGGATATCGAATTTTAGATTCTGTCCAACAATCTTATCTTGATTTTCTTCTATAACTGGGCCTAAGACCTTAATAACTTCATCCATGGATAGTTGTTCTGGACAGCCCTCATAATCATGTCCAATTGGAATATAACAACCTTCGCTTTCTTCTACTGAGAGAGATATCCCTAGCATGTTAGCAGAAACAGTTTGGACAGAATCTGTTTCAGTATCTATTGCAAAGGCTTTTGATTTCTTTATTTTGTTAATCCAAGAGTTTAGATCTTTCTTGTTAAGAACTGTTTCGTATTTCCCATTTTTTTTAGGAGCCTGATCATCTTTATCTTTATTGATTGGTGCAAATTCTAACTCGTTAAAAATTTTGTCTAGCTCTTCTTGGTTTGGATTTAGTGTTAAAAGATCTTCAAACTTTGCGCCTAAATCAACATCTTCTTTTAGAGAAACTAGCTCAACATTTCTATCAAGTTCACTTAAGCTATTTCTTAAATTATCTCCTACAACACCTTTTATCGAGTCAGCATTTTTTATCACTCCATCCAAATCGCTATATTCGTTAAGCCACTTTGCAGCAGTTTTTTGACCAACTTTTGGAACACCTGGGATGTTGTCTGATGAATCTCCAACAAGAGCAAGCATGTCTCTTATTTGATTAGGTTTTACGCCAAACTTTTCAAACACTTTTTTCTCATCAAATATTTCATGTTTCATAGTATTCATCAAGGTTATGTCAGGATCCTCAACTAACTGCATTAAATCTTTATCTAAGGATGAGACAACACATTTATATTTAGCATCTTTTGCCATTCTGGCTATTGTTGCTATCACATCGTCTGCTTCAACTCCTTCAATTTCCACTAGAGGAAATCCTATAGCTTTACAAATTGACTTTACCGGGTCCAATTGCAGGCGAAGTTCATCGGGCATAGGAGGTCTATTAGCTTTATATTCTGAATAAATATCATTTCTGAAAGTTTTCCCCTTCGCATCAAATACAACAATGATAGATGATCCCTCACTGTCTTTTTTTAAATTCATCAGCATGTTTGTTACACCTTTTACCGCGCCAGTTGGTTGACCACTCGAAGTGCTTAATGGAGGCATTGCGTGGAAGGCTCTATATAAATATGAGGATCCATCTATAACAAAAATTCTATTTTTCATGATTAGCTTTTATATAATGTATTATGACTCTTGTTTTTCTATAATGGAAAAAATTAAAGAAAAATGTACAAAAAAATATCATTAATTACTAAAAACGTTTTCCAAAACTATTTTGAACTTGCTGTTATGTTTTCAGCTTTAGTAATAATTCTTGCAGCAATCTTAATGGATCAATTTATGTATTTGCAGGCTTGTGCATTATGTATACTCACTAGGTATGTTTTCGGTTTAGTTGCAATTTCAGGTCTGCTAGGATATTTAATAAAAAAACAGTTTATAAGTGCCCTCTCAATTTCTGCCTCCTCCTTGATTGGGATGTATGTAACTTCAAGACAAATATATATCCAAAGCATGTCAATAGATGAGTTGGCTAATCTATCAGGTTGTGGAATGCCTTTTCATACTCAAGTCGATTATTTTGGTTTAACTGAAGCTGTCACTAGAACACTTGCAGGCGGTCCAAGTTGTGCTGAGGATGGTTGGAGATTTGTTTTTAATTTTGCAGAGTATGGTTTTATATTTTTTACAACTTACTTAATTGCTACAATTTTTAAATATAGAGGATTAGTGAAATTAACTTAATTTGTAGCAAAACTACATTTTTTATACTCTATAAGTATTG
>CACOWI010000003.1 GCA_902630885.1 uncultured SAR86 cluster bacterium
TGGTTGATTTTGAGGTGGCTGCTTCTAGTGGACTAGAATCCGTATCTTCTAAATCTATTACTGTCGATTTATCATCAGTCTCAGCTCAAAACGTTACTGTTGACTACGCTGTTACTGGAACAGCAACCGGATCAGGCACTGATTACACTCTAGCTAATGGAACTCTTACCATAAATGCAGGATCATCAACTGGAACTATTACAGTAGCCGGGATTGTTAATGATGGAACTGATGAAGGAAATGAGACTGTTGTTTTGACTTTATCAAGTCCCAGTAATGCAACAGTCGGTAGCAATGATGTTCATACATTCACAATTTTAGATCCTCTAGTTGCTCCAGATATAGAATTTGCAAATGCTAGCTCGAGCGGAGCTGAATCAGTATCCTCTAAAGATTTAACTATTGAACTGGATGCGTCAACCGGTTCTAACGTAACAGTTGATTATGCTATTACAGGTACAGCCACAGGATCAGGTACCGATTTTACTCTTGCAAACGGTACTGCAACTATAACAGCTGGCTCAACATCAACGACAATAACTATTGCTGGAATTGTTGATGACTCTCTGGACGAACCTAACGAGACAGTAATTGTTACTTTATCTAATCCGTCTAATGCTAATCCAGGTTCTACTCTTGTTCACACCTATACCATTACTGATAATGATAATGCACCAGTGGTTGACTTTAATGATACCAGTTCAAGTGAAGCTGAGTCAGTTTCCTCTAAAGATCTTACAGTAGATTTATCTGCAGCCTCAGGAAAAAATGTGACAATTGATTATGCTGTTACTGGTTCTGCTTCAGGCTCTGGAACTGATTATACCCTTGCTAACGGCACCTTAAGTATTAACGCGGGCTCAACAAGTGGAATCATCAGTATATCAAGTATTATCGATGACTCGATTGATGAGTCTAATGAAACAGTTATTGTTACTTTATCAAATCCAAGTAATGCAACTCTTGGTAGCGATGATGCTCACACTTACACCATTATTGATAATGATAATGCTCCAGTAGTTGATTTTAATGCCACTAGCTCAAGTGGAGCTGAATCAGTTACTTCTGCCGGTTTGACTGTTGATTTGTCTGCAGTCTCAGGACAAAATGTGACAGTTGATTATGCTGTAACTGGAACAGCAACTGGATCTGGTACCGATTACACCTTAGCCAATGGAACCCTAACTATTAATGCAGGTGAAACCAGCGGTACTATTACAATTGCTAGCATTGTTAACGACTCTTTAGATGAATCAAATGAGACTGTTATCGTCACTTTATCGAATCCAAGCAATGCAACACTCGGCAGTGATGATGCTCACACTTACACTATCACTGATAATGATAATGCTCCAGTAGTTGACTTCAATAGTACCAGTTCTAATGGTGCTGAATCCACCTCATCTAAACCTCTAACTGTAGATTTATCTGCAGCTTCAGGACAAAACGTAACAGTTGATTACGCAGTTACTGGAACAGCAACTGGATCTGGTACCGATTATACCCTGGCTAACGGTACATTAACTATCAATGCGGGAGCAACAAGTGGGACTATTACGATTGCAGGTATTGTTGATGATGCGGCTGACGAAGCAAATGAAACCGTCATTTTAACTCTTTCAAATCCAAGTAATGCAACTTTGGGTAGTGATAGTGTTCACACATATACCATAAATGATAATGACAATGCACCAGTAGTTGATTTTAATACCACTAATTCAAGTGACGCTGAATCAGTATCTTCTGTAAGTTTGACTGTTGATTTGTCTGCTGCATCAAGTCAAGATGTTACAGTTGATTATGCCGTAACGGGTACAGCGACTGGATCTGGCACAGATTACACCTTAGCTAATGGAACTTTAACAATTAGTGCTGGATCAACAACTGGGACTATAACAATTGCAGGAATTATTGATGATTCTCTAGATGAGCCAAATGAGACTGTTATTGTTACATTATCGAATCCAAGTAATGCAACACTCGGAAGTGATGACACTCACACTTATACCATCACTGATAATGAAAGTACTCCAACTATTGATTTTAATACCACTAGCTCAAGTGGAGCTGAATCTGTTTCTTCCAAAGCTATAACGATAGATTTGTCAGGTACGTCCAGTCAAAACGTTACAGTTGATTATGCTATTACAGGAACGGCGACTGGATCGGGCACTGATTACACCTTATCTAGCGGAACTTTAACTTTAAGTTCTGGATCGACATCAGGTACTATCACTATTGCCAGTATCGTTAACGACACCCTAGATGAAAACAATGAGACTGTGATCCTGACTCTATCAAATCCAAGTAATGCCATCTTGGGTAGTGATAGTGTTCACACATATACAATTTTTGATAATGACAATGCTCCAGTGGTTGACTTCAATGCTACTAGTTCCAATGGGGCTGAGTCTGTACCAAGTAAAACTATCACAGTAGATCTCTCTGCAGTTTCAGCAAAAAATGTTTCGGTTAATTATGCTATCACCGGAACAGCAACCGGATCGGGTAATGATTATACTTTAGCTGATGGAACGCTTACGATAAATGCTGGTGGAACTTCTGGTACGATCACTATCGCTAGTATTGTTGATGACTCTATTGATGAAACAAATGAAACGGTTGTACTTACATTATCTAGCCCAAGTAATGCAACTTTAGGGAGTGATAGTATTCACACATACACTATTACTGATAATGATAGTACTCCTACAATTGATTTCAATACTACTAGCTCAAGTGGTGCCGAATCTATTTCATCTAAAGCCATTACTGTTGATTTATCTGGATCATCTGGCGAAATAGTAACAGTCGACTATGCAGTCACAGGAACAGCCACTGGATTAGGTACAGATTATACTCTCGTAAATGGTACTTTAAGCATTCCAGCCGGCAACACTTCAAGTACAATTACAATTGCAAATATCATTAATGATACTACAGATGAGCCGGATGAGACGGTGATCATTACATTATCAAGTCCAAGTAATGCGACATTAGGTTCTAATACAGTTCACACTTACACAATTACTGATGATGATGATCAACCTGCAATCGAATTTGGTAACACAAGTTCGTCTGGTGCTGAATCTATTTCCTCGACAGCTATAACTGTAGATTTATCTGCAGCTTCAAGTAATAACATCACGGTAAATTACTCGGTTTCAGGTACAGCTTCAGGTTCAGGCACAGACTATACTTTAGCAAATGGAACCTTAACTATTAACGCTGGTGAAACAAGTGGCACCATTACTATAGCTGGTATTATTGATGACTTGCTTTCAGAAGGTAATGAAACTGTGATTTTAACCTTGTCAGATCCAAGCAACGCCACACTTGGCGATGACAGCGTGCATACTTACACTATCAATGACAATGACGGCACTCCAACAATAGGATTCTCTGCAACATCATCCTCTGATTTAGAATCAGCTTCTTCAATATCAATTGAAATTGTAATTCCATTTTCATCTGAAACTGATATTCAAGTTGATTATGTTGTAACTGGAACCGCGACTGGATCAGGAACCGATTATACACTTGATAATGGAACGGTCACAATAAGCGCTGGAGCCACTTCGGCAGCTATTACAATAAATAATATCGTTGATGATTCGTTAGATGAAAATAATGAAACGATAGTTATCACATTGTTAAATCCAACTAATGCTAACCTAGGTGCAGATATTGTTCATACTTTAACTATCAATGATGACGACAGTCCTCCAGTTATAGATTTTAATTTAACAAACTCAAGTGGAGATGAAGCTACAACATCAAAGGCAATAACTGTTAATTTATCAACACCATCAAGTAAGGACGTAACGGTAAACTATGCTGTTACAGGTACAGCAACTGGATCAGGTTCCGATTATATTTTAGACGATGGAACTCTTACTATAAATGCTGGCACAACATCTGGAAGTATCATCATAGACAGTATTGCTGATGATTCTTTGGACGAACCAAACGAGACTGTAATTATTTCTTTATCAAATCCTAACAATGCAACTTTAGGAAGTGATAGCGTTCATACATATACCATAAATGATAATGATATTGGACCAGAGGTTGATTTCAATATCACTAGCTCAAGTGGAGCTGAATCAATTTCTTCTGTGGGTTTAACCGTAGATCTATCTGAAGTTTCAGGTCAAAATGTAACAGTTGATTACACTGTGACTGGAACAGCAACTGGATCTGGCACAGACTTCACCTTAGCAGATGGAACACTCACAATTAATGCGGGTGAAACTAGTGGCACTATCACCATTAGCAATATTGTAGATGATTCAATCACTGAAATTAATGAGACAGTAATTGTTACTCTATCAAATCCAAGCAATGCAAACTTGGGCATTGATAGTGTTTATACTTACACTATTAACGACAACGACAATCCAACCATTGAATTCAATACCACTAGCTCAAATGGAGCTGAATCTGTCTCGTCAGCAGCTATAACTGTAGATTTATCAGGTGCATTTAGTCAAACTGTGACAGTTAATTATACCGTCACCGGAACTGCAACAGGTTCAGGTACCGATTACACCTTATCTGATGGTACGCTTACGATAGATGCTGGTGAAATAGCTGGAGTTATTTCAATAACTGATATTGTTGATGACTTGTTAGATGAAGATAATGAGTCAGTTATTATAACCTTATCAAGTCCAAGTAATGCAATCTTGGGAGCTGATATTGTTCACACATACACCATTAATGATAATGATAATCTACCTGTAATAGATTTTAATGATATCAGCTCTGCTAGCGATGAACCTTCATCCGACATAAGTATAACGGTTGATGTATCTGAGTTATCTGGTAGAGAAATTTCAGTGGACTATCAATTGACAGGTTCAGCAACCGGTTCAGGTATAGACCATGATTTAGAGGATGGAACATTAATAATTAAACCTGGCGAAAATACTGGCATCATAACAATTCCCAATATTATTGATGATGATCTTGCAGAGGAAGATGAAACAATTGTCATAACATTATCTAATCCAACTAATGCAACTCTAGGTGATGACTATACTTTTACTCATACAATATCGGCAAATGACGATGATAAAAGACCGATATTAATATCAACCAGCCCGCAAGATGATAGTACAAGGGTTCCAATAGATAGCGATATAATTTTGACATTTGATAAAATTGTGAATTGCGTATCAGGCACCATTAATATTGAATCAGAGGATGATTCTTCATCTTTTGCTGTAAGTTTGCCAAATGAAATTGTGACCGGTTGTGGGACAGAGACTATAACAATTAACCTACCTGTGGATCTTGAGTATGAAACCGATTATTACGTACTAATTGAAAATACAGTATTTGAAGACATATTAGGCAATTCTTTTAAGGGTATCAGTGACAAAAAAGAGTTTAATTTTAAAACTCCTATTATATTGACTGATCCAACTTTAAAGCAGCCTGTAATTGATAATGCAAAAGCTATGACACAGATTGCTACACGATGGGTTGATCGAAATATTGATGTAATATCCAAAAGGATGAAGCTTTCATCGCGACAAGGCATGAGAGTTAATTTCAACAATAATATTATTGATTCAATGAGAACTATTGGTGTTAGCAATCTTGATGATAACAATGTTGAGTTGCCAATAGTTGAATTATGTACGATTAATTCTAGCGGTCCTAAAACCGATGAATCCCTAAAAATTAAAGTACATTTATCTAAAATTGCAGCTGAAAATATTATTGTAGATTTTGAAGTTACTGGCTCATCAGACATACAAAAATTTTCATATGGTGAGGGGATATTGAGTATAGATGCCGGACTTAAATCTGCAATCATCACTATTGATGATATTCCACAAGATAAATATAGCTTTATACAGGGTGACAGAAAAATTATTGTTACTCTTTTAGAATCTTCTAATTCACTATTAGGCGACAATTTGGTATATACCCATACATTAACAGATGATGAAAAAATGTGGACAGACCCAAACACAAATTATTTCTGTATATCAGATTTTGATAATCCAAAATCGTCAAAACCATCCATTGCAAAAACGTCTAATAAATTCGATATAGAAGAAGCTAATTGGCAAATTAATGATTCAGAGAAAGATTTTGAAGATACTAATTCTGAAATCAAAATTTCGAATACAAATGATGATATTGAACAGGCCGACAATACTCAAAATTTAGAAGAATTTAAATCAACTATAAAAGATTGGGTATCAGACCCTATAAAAGTAACCGCTGATGGAGAACTTAAAGAAGTGATTGGTGATTGGACTGTATGGATTGATGGTGAATTTGGAGAATTCACTTTAGGAAAAACTAAACCTAGTCCAAGAATTCTTGATGAAAGATCCTTTCATATAGGTACTGATAAGTTATTAAGTAATGATGGGGATATATTTGGCTTTGCCTTGGGCTTGGGTGAAAGCAAACCAATAGACAGAAATTTTGACTCTCATGTAGAGTCCAGGAATTATAGCCTTTCAAGTTATGGAAAATTTGATGGCTCAAGAGATGATTTACAATATATTTTTGGTATCAGCAAGTTAGAATTTAATACAGACAGATTAGATGGAGAAGAACTCTTGAAGGGTGAACGAGAGGCGAATCAGCTTTATGGATCACTTGCTCTAATTGGCTCTGCAGCTAGGGAATCAAGTAATTGGCAAATTTCTCCTTATCTCAGAATCGATGGATCATACACCGAGTTTGACAAATATAGTGAAATCGGAGGCGAGACTGCTTTAACTTTTGATGAGTTAACATTATCAAATGCTAAGGCATCAGTTGGAACAGATATTAGTTATCTATTTAAGAGATCAAAATATAATGTAATGCCATATATAACCATAGAATACGGCTTAGATTACTCAAAAACTACTAGCCAGAATATGTATTACACTGTTGAAGGAGCTAATAAAAATTATGTGTTGGAGCTAGATGATGGAATGAAGGCTCATAATTGGGAAGTTGACATAGGATTGATGCTCGAAATCTTTTCTGCCATGAATACTAATATTGGTTGCAGATGGAATGGAAGATCAAGCTACTTTTCTGATTATTCAAGCATTTCTAATGATGATATCTCTTCGTCAGAAGTTTGTTTTCTTGAACTAATGTGGAATTTTTAATAGCTCACTCTAAGGCTATCTAATTGATTATCCCAAAGTATAAAAACACAAACCATAAACTATAATAAACTATTGCTCCTCCCATTAATCCTATTACTACCATCAAAAGTCTTGTTGTTAATTTTTTCATTTTAATTAATTGTTAGTTTTTTTTGAGCTATAGAAGTTTAGATTATTATCATTTATTGAAAATAATCTTACAGCAAAAATATCTCTTAAATAGTTTTGATAATTTTTCCAAGGTGCTTTATTTCCTTGTCTTGGCATATGGTGAAGCCCTCTCTTAAAGTACCCTGATGTAAAGTCAATTAACTTGTCATCTCCATAAGCGTCTTCATCATCTAAAGGCTCGCAACAATCGACTCCCTTTTTATCCATTAAATTGATTAATCTACAAACATACTCACATGTAAGATCAGCTCTGAGGGTCCAAGAAGCATTTACATATCCAAATGAAATTGCAAAGTTTGGCACACCACTTAACATCATGCCTTTATATGTGAGCCTATTATGCGGTTCAACTTTAATATTATCGATAGTTACATTTATATCATTTAATGAATTAAGCTCAATTCCTGTTGCTGTGATAATAATATCTGCTTCAACTTTTTCTCCAGAATTAAGCAGGACCCCATCTGACTGAAATTCATTTATAGTATCTGTAATTATTGAAGCTTTATTATTGTTTATTGCTTCAAATAAATCGCTATCAGGAACTAAGCATATTCTTTGGTCCCATGGCTTGTATGACGGAGTAAAGTGTTTATCTATATCATAATTTGAACCAAGTTCATTTCTTGCTAGATCTAATATTTTGTTTTTCGTTCTTTCAGGATATTTTCTTGCCATAAAAAAAGTAAAACTTTGCCAAAGAATATTTTTCCATCTAATTAAAAAATATGTAAATTTAACAGGAAGTATTTTTCTTAAAAATTTGTTAATACTATCTTCACTGGGTCCAGATACTACATAAGTAGGAGATCTTTGTATCATAAAAACGTGATTCGCTTTTTGTGCAATAGCTGGAACAATTGTAATTGCAGTAGCACCGCTGCCAATGACGGCAATCTTTTTATTTTCATATTCAATCGAGTCATCCCAAAATTGTGGATGTATTATTTGACCTTTAAAATTATCTTGATTTTTAAAATCAGGTTTATGAGGTTTTGTATAGCTATAATATCCGCCACATAGAAATAAAAAATTACATGTCATATTTATTTTCTTATCATTAAAATTTACCTCAAGCTCCCAAATAGAATTCTCTGAATTCCAATTTGCAGAAGTTACTTTATGACTTAGTAGAATATTTTCATCAAGTTCATTTTCATTAACCGTTTCATGAAGATATTCCATTATTGATGGACCGTCTGCAATAGATTTATCGTGTATCCATGGTTTAAATCTAAATCCAAGTGTATGCATGTCTGAATCAGATCGTATTCCAGGATATTTAAACAGATCCCAAGTACCACCAATATTTTCTCTGCCCTCAAGTATTGAGAAAGATTTATTTTTACAAGATTTTTTTAAATTATAACCGGCAGCAATACCAGAAATACCAGCTCCGACTATGATTACATTTTTATGCATACCTTAAATATTAGTAACCTTATGTGTTTGTGATGAGTTAAAATTTAATTATGAAAATCATTTTACTATCAATATTACTATTTTCTAATACTTTATTTTCATTAGATATCAAAGTTGACTCATTAAATAACAAAACACCTGAAAGGATTTTATTTGTAGGAAATAGTTACCTATATTATAACGATAGTTTGCATAACCATGTCAGAAGAATGCTTGAGGAACTATACTCATATAAGATTGATACTAGTAATTACAAAATGGTAACAATAAGTGGTTCAAGACTTGAACATCATGATATAAAACATTCTTTAAATCATTCAAAGCTTGGTGCAGAAAAACCCTTTGAATTGGTTATTCTTCAAGGTGGCAGTGGAGAAACCAATTCTCTATTGGAAAGAGAAGTATTTGCTGATAAAGCAAATGAAATGATAAACAAAATTCATTTAACAGGAGCCGAAGCTGCGTTATACATGATTCATGCTTATGTAGAACCTCATAAACATACAAATCCCCAAATGATCAAAGATATTAAAAAAATGTATATTGATGCGGCTAACAAAAACGATGTCTTAGTAATTCCAGTAGGTGTTGCTTTTGAGAATGCTTATTTTAAAAACCCAGATATTAAACTTCATAAAGAATATGATGGATCGCATCCTAGTTTGCTTGGTACATATTTAGCAGCATGTGTAGTCTACTCAAGCATTACACAAGAATCACCTATGAAAATAAACTATAACTATTTTGATAATATTAGCGATGAGGATAGAAAATTTCTCCAAAAGATTGCTCATCAAACTGTTGAGAGTTTTTATAATATAAAATTATAATTTGTCAGCGTAATTATGATTTGTTTCGCTATGATGTTCTTCATCAGCTCTGACACATCTTATCAAATCGGAGAGCTTTGAATCTGAACCTAACTTATAGTACTGAATAGCAAGTTCTGGTGCTTGAATATTTTTAACTTTTCCTGATTCAACTAGTTCAAGATATTCTGTGTAACTTTTGACTGCTTCATCTTCAAAGTATCCAATCATTCTATGAGCTGTTCGTGTAAAAAAAACATACATAAATAAATAAAAAAGACCAAATATTATTTGTGCAAACAAAACAATAAGCCTCTCAAAAAAATTAGGCTTAGCTATTTCAATAAAAAACATTAGATGCATTCTTTCGTTTTCAGCTTCTGCAAGCATCTCTCTAATTTGTTCTCCATAACCAGCTTTCATAGCTCTTAAGCTTTTAAAATGCATCCAAACACCAGCAACCATACCTGGAACACCAGCCACAGTTTCTAATACGACAGCTCTATGCCCATAACGTTTGGCAAAAAATGTATCTGCTATGACTCTGAAGAACTTTGTCATTGATAGGGCAAAGGTATCAGATATATTATCTTTATTGATCTTATCTAGTATTTGCATATATAAATTTTAGTTATAATATATTATATATATTATTGATATTATATTCAAACTATCTTAACTAAAATTAAATAAGTTAATATTAATAGATGGACTTAGATATTTATTTTGTAGATGCTTTTTCAAACAGAACTTTTGCAGGTAATCCTGCGGCAGTTATTTACACAAGTCTAAATGACGATAATCTTATGCAGAATATTGCAGCTGAAAATAATTTATCAGAAACAGCTTTTATTAATATTTCAGACAGTGGAAATTTTATTAGATGGTTTTCTCCCACCAAAGAAGTTGACCTTTGTGGACATGCAACCTTAGCATCTGCTTTTATTTATTTTAATTTTATAAACACCAACACAGATATAATTGAGTTTGAATCAAATGGTGGTTTATTAAGGGTAAACAAAAATGATAATTTTCTTGAATTAGATTTTCCTAAAGACACTTTTTCTATTACAGATTATGAAAATGCTGTTTGTAATGCAGTTGGATTGAAGCCTATTGAAACATATAGGGGTGAAATCAATTTAATGGCTGTATATGAAAATGAAGAGCAAATTTTAAACCTTGAACCAAATTTTAAGAAAATTATTGAACTTGAAGGGCAGGGATTAATTGTTACAGCACCAGGTACCAATCATGATTTTGTGTCTCGATATTTTTGTCCAAAATATGGTGTAAACGAAGATCCAGTAACTGGATCTGCCCACACAACCTTGATACCTTATTGGTCAGATAAATTGGCAAAAAAAAAGCTACTTGCAAAACAAGTATCCAAGAGAGGAGGAGAGTTGTTCTGTGAAGATAAAGATGAAAGAGTTTTAATTGGAGGCAATGCTGTTTTATATATGAAAGGAAGAATTAATATTTCTTAAATCTCAATTATTTGCTTTCCAAAATTTCTTCCAGTTAATACATCTCTTAATGCTTGAGGAGCATTCTCAAATCCTTTAGTAATAGTTTCTCTATATCTCATTTTGCCCTCAGATACTAATTTAAGGATTTCTTGTGTTGCCTTTTCCCATTCATTCATCCATTCTGTTACGACGAAAAATCTATGTTCAGGTTTAGGCTCCAGTGAGCCAAAGACATGAAAAGGTGTCTCAATTTTCATCATATCCTGTTCATTATATTGAGATATAAATCCACAAATAGGTACTCTTGAACCATTATTAAGTAAGGGTGCCACAGCTTGAGAAACTGGACCACCTACATTTTCAAAATATATGTCTATACCATTAGGACATACTTTTTTGAGATCATCATCTAAGTTACCTGATTTATAATCTATACATTCGTCAAACTGCAGAACATCTTTGACATAAGAACATTTTTCTTGACCACCAGCAATACCCACTACATAACATCCATATATTTTACCTAACTGACCGACCACTGTTCCAACAGCACCAGATGCTGCGGAAACAACTAATGTTTCACCAGACTTAGGTTTTCCAACTCTATTTAGACCAAAATAAGCAGTTCTTCCTGGCATACCCAAAGTTCCTAGAAAAGAGGATAATCCGATATCAGTCTCAGGTACTTTAAGTAGAGCAGGATCTGTATCCTTTGCCTTTATATAGGTTTGCCAACCTTTATGAGCACAAACCTTATCACCAATGTTAAAAAGTTTAGAATTGCTCTCAACAACAACACCTGCGGTTTCCCCAGTCATAGGCTCACCAATTTTTGCTGGCGCGGCATATGATCTTGAGTCATTCATTCTTCCCCTCATATATGGATCAATTGATAAATATTTAACTTCAATTAAAATTTCATTCTTATTGAGATTAGATATTATTTCTTCATTCATTTTCCAACAATCATCTTCAGGCATTCCCACCGGTCTTTTATCTAATAAATATCGTTTATTTTTATATTCCATTTTTACTCCAACTTTTATATTAAATTTGTTAATTCTCTAAAATGTTTTCTGCATACAGTTTTATAGATATCGTTTCCACCCACAAGAACTTTATCTCCTTCCAATAGTACATTTCCATTTTTATCAAGCCTAACAACCATAGTGGCTTTCTTATCACATTCACTACATATTGTTTTTAATTCAATAAGATTGTCTGCAATGGCAAGTAGGGCAGAACTTCCTTCAAATAAATTTCCTTGAAAATCTGTTCTAATTCCATAACACATAACTGGAATATTTAGTTCATCTGATATCTTGCCTAGACTATTGACTTGTTCTCTTGATAAAAATTGGGCTTCGTCTACAAAAATGCAGTTTATATCATTAAGATTATTTTTATTAATTTGATTAAAAAAATCATAATTTTTATCAATTACAATAGCGTTTGCCTCTAGTCCAATTCTAGATATGATTTTACTATCTGATATTTCTTTTAACTCCTCAGGAATAAATAACATTGTTTTAAGATTACTCTCTATATAATTATGATTTGACTGAAGAAGAGCAGTTGATTTACCTGCATTCATTGTTGAATAAAAGAAATGGAGTTTTGCCATATAATTATTATATAACTTTAATATAGTTTCTTGCTTATGAATGTTTTTGAAGATAAGGGCATTACTCATTTAGATCTGCATGGAGTCAGGCATCTTGAAGCTTTTGATGAGGTTATTGACTTTATTTATCAGTACCAGTCAAAAATTCCTTTAATTATTATCTGTGGAAATTCTAATAAAATGATTGAGATTGTCGAAACATCACTTAATTCGAATTCTATTGTGTTCTCAAAGCCAAGATTTGGTATTATTAGGGTCGAAAAATTATGAATAATACTGATTTACTACTTTTTGAAGAACAATTATCGGATGAAGAATTAATAATTCA
This sequence comes from uncultured SAR86 cluster bacterium, assembly GCA_902630885.1. Taxonomy (GTDB): domain Bacteria; phylum Pseudomonadota; class Gammaproteobacteria; order Magnimaribacterales; family D2472; genus SAR86A. The sequence goes on from CACOWI010000003.1 coordinate 12,960, forward strand.
GAAATCTGCAAGAGAATATTGCCAATCTGAATTGATGCCAAGAATATTGGAAGCCAACCGAAATGAAATATTCGACAAGTCTATATATAAAGAAATGGGATCCATGGGTTTTCTTGGGGCACCAATTCAAGGTTACGGCTGCGCAGGTGTTAATTATGTATCCTATGGACTAATAGCAAGAGAAATAGAAAGAGTTGATTCTAGTTATAGATCTGCTTTCAGCGTTCAAACTTCTCTTGCCATGCATGCTATATATAAGTTTGGATCAGATAATCAAAAGGAATATTATCTTCCTGAAATGGCAAAAGGTAATTTAATTGGTTGTTTTGGATTAACTGAACCTGATGCTGGTTCTGATCCTGGATCAATGAAAACTAATTGCAAGGAAGTAGATGGAGGTTATTTATTGAATGGATCAAAAACATGGATAACTAATTCTCCTATTGCCGATTTAATGATTATATGGGCAAAAGATGAGCAGGGAATTTTAAGGGGACTTATTGTTGAAAAGGGCGCAAAAGGTCTTGATGCTCCAAAGCTTGAAGGTAAGTTTTCTTTGAGAGCATCAGTTACAGGTCAGATTTTTATGGATGATGTTTTTGTTCCCTCAGACAAGATTCTTCCAGATGTATCAAGTTTTAAAGGCCCATTTTCATGTTTGAATATGGCGCGCTATGGGATTTCATGGGGAGCAATGGGTGCAGCAGAATTTTGTTTAGATGCAGCTTTAGAATATGCCTTAAATAGAGATCAATTTAGTGCACCTCTGGCGTCTAAGCAGCTTGTTCAAAAAAGATTAGTTGATATGCAGACAGATATCATCCTTGGTCTGCAAGGCAGTCTCAGAGTTGGGAGATTGATTGATGAGGACAAATTTAAACCAGAAATGATTTCACTTGTTAAAAGAAACAATTGTCAAAAAGGTCTTGAAGTAGCAAGAATGTCTAGAGATATTCATGGTGGAAATGGTGTTAGCGACGAATATCACGTCATAAGACACTGTATGAATTTAGAAGCTGTGAATACCTATGAAGGTACAAGTGATATTCACAGCTTAATATTAGGTAAAAATCTTACCGGTATAGAATCCTTTTAACTTAGCTACTTTGTTCTAAGTATCTGCCGAAGAATTCCTCAAGCTCTGTATAAAGCTCTATTTTGTTTGCTTCACCAACAAACCCATGACCTTCATCGGTTTTTACTAGCCACCAAAAGTCCTTTCCTTCTTTTTTACCATTTTTTTCTAATTCTCTTCTTAACTTTTGAGCATGTTTAATATCTACTCTCCAGTCCCTGACTCCATGAACAATGTATAGCGGAGTAGTAATTCTATCTACTAATTTAATAGGAGAAACAGCATCAAGATATTCTTTCTCATTTTCATAATCACCAATTTCTATTTTTTGTTGTTCATCCCAAATTTCCCAAACTTTGGGCCTTTCACTGAAAAGAAGTTCCATATCAGTAACACCTACATAATTTACTGCACACTTATATAAATCTGGTGTTTTTGTAATTCCTGCCATGACAGCGTAACCACCATAACTTGCTCCGTATATACATACGTTATCTGGATCAGCTATGCCTTGTTCAACTGCCCAGTTGACAGAATCTGTCACATCATCTTGCATTTTTCTGCCCCATTGTCTGTTAGCATCCTTCACATGCTTTCTACCATAACCCGTTGAACCTCTAAAATTCATACTTAGGACAGCATATCCTCTAGATGCTAAAAATTGATGTTCTGGATTGTATCCCCAATAATCTCTTGCATTTGGACCACCATGAGGGTTAACAATCAACGGTAGATTTTTTCCATTTGAATTTTTTGGAACTGTTAAATATCCCTCTACTGTAAGACCATCTCTTGCCACGAATGAGATTGGAAGCATAGGAGACATTTTTGCTTTATCAATCCAAGGTCTTGATTTTGCAATGAATGCGATATTACCTTTATTTCTATCATAGAAATACATCTCACCAGGATTAGTGTCACTCCATGTGGTAATAATGGCTTTATCTTCATTTTTAGTCCAACTTCCTATACTCACTTTGTCGTTAGGGAAGCTTGCCTCAATGGTATCGTATATTTGTTTTAGTTCATCATCCAACCAAACTCTCTCTGGCTTCTCACCAACATAGGTAATATAGACAGGTTTTTTTGTTTTTTCGGATATTGCAATTCCTCCGACATCATACTTTGGATGTTCAAAGATTTTTTCAACAAACTTATCTTCATAAGCATCATACAGCCATAGAGCATCTGTATTTGAATCATCAATAACAGTTCCGTCTTTTGCAACAGCTTGTCCTCTCATATATACATATCTTGGATCATATGAGTAGGCAGCTGGTGAAAATGACGGTTCTTGAAATTTAAACTTTCTAAGTAATTTGAAGTCTGCATCAGCATCATTTCTATGATAAAGGTAATAATAAAGTCCTTTTACCGCAAAATATCCTCTTACCACACCTTGTTGATCAATTGCCCATCCAAGACTGGTCTGTCCATCTATCACAGGATCTTTTGCAATTATTGTTGTTCTTCCAGTGTAAATATTAAGTTTATGAATATCCCTGTATTTTGGTCTTCTTTGATTGTATGAAATCAAAACATGGTCATCATCTTCTTCCATAAGGTCTGTTATGGATGCGTATGTGAAATATCCATCCTCAACTTCACCTGCAACAAGTTGTTTTGGTTTAGTTCCATCAATATTTATAGCCCACATACTATAAGTATCTACACCTCTGGATGGCTGTCTGTAAAAAGCTATTCTTGAGTTATTGAGCCATTGAAATCCTACCAGTCTTGATTTACCTTTGGTTCCACTGAGAACATTTGGTGTATTTGTTTCAAGATCAATTACTAATAAAACTCTTGCAGCTTGAGGATCATCATCCTCTTCGATTGAACACTTAGCTCCAGTTGCTGGTACCATTGCTGCAAAATACTTACCATTTGGTGATAAAGTCCCGCTAGTCATAGCAGAATCGCAGAAAAAGTGTTGCACAGGAATCTTCTGATCAGAATATACATCTTCTGATATGAAAAAAGATCCTACAATTAAAATAGATAGTAATTTCTTCATTTTTTATCCTTATTTGATTTGAAAATTAAAGGTTTAGTAAAAATTATTATATTTAAAAAATATAACAAATCAAAGTATACATATTTTATTATATATGTAAAGTAAACTTTACATGCATTATATGTCTTAAAATTAACTGTTTTATTGATATCTTTTAGTAATTAAAATGATTGCACATTTACACTATTTAATGAATAATAGTCTGAATTACATATTTTTTATGGGGATAATATTATGTTAAATGTAAAAAATACTTTTTTAGCGGCTATTTTAGCTGTAGGGTTTTCATCGTTAATCTATGCTGATAATCCAGGCGAAGTCGTTTCTGAACCAGCTGAAGTAGTTGAATCAACTGAAGAGGTTGCTTCTGAAGCAGTTGTAGAATCAAGTTCTTCAGAGTCTAGTTCTGCAAGTGCATCTGCTAGCGGTGATGAAGTTGAATTATCAAAAATAAGTGTTACTGGTTCGAGAATTAAAAGAACTGATATAGAGGGACCTCAACCACTTGTTGTTATTACAAGTGATGATATTGATCAAGGTGGTTTCTTATCAGTTTATGAAGCAGTTGCTTCTGTGGCTCAGAATACAGGTCAAACGGTTATGGATGGTTTAGGTGGAGGTAATAACAACGCTTCAAACAATCAACTTAACCTCAGAGATTTTGGACCTGGCAGAACCTTAGTTTTAGTTAATGGTAAAAGAAGAGCCAATTATCCTTATCCTCAGGGTGATGGAGATGCTTCATTTAACTGGAATAGAATACCAATTGGTATTGTTGAAAGAATCGAGATTTTAACATCAGGGGCTTCCGCTGTTTATGGTGCAGACGCTGTTGCTGGTGTTGTTAACGTAATATTAGTAGACGGTATGGAAGAGTTTGCTGTGCAGGCAAGAGTTGGAGCACATCAACCATTTACAAATAGATCTGCAGGTGAGTCTGTAAATATTGAAATAAGTGGTGGTAAATACTTTGATAACGGTAGTATGGTCTATGGTATAGATTTATCCACAGTAAATCCCCTACGTGGAACAGACAGAGAACAACTTGATGACATTTATGATGAGCCTGTTGGGTATTATCATTATGGTACTTGGGCTGGTTATCTAGGAGCCAGAGGTTATTCTGGTTATGCACTATTACCAACTAATTCTGGTGCAACAACAACTTGTGAAGATCTCAATATGAGAACAGATTCAATGCAGAACTATGGTTGGGGCGCTAGTGACTATACTGATCCTATTACTGGAAAAACATGGGATGCTCTAGGAAGATCCACATATGGTGATAACTTTAACTACTGTAATCTTGATAATGGCAAATGGTCTACTATAAGAAATGGATCAGACAATGCATCTGTATATGTTGCAGGTACATATAATTTTGATAACGGTGTTCAAATAACAGCTGATGTTCACTATTGGGAAACGGAAGTTGATAGTGTAAGCAGGCCAAAATTTGTAATACAAAACTATTATGCAACTGGTGGTGTTGTTCTTGAAGACGGAACACTTGCTGCTGATGGTGCTGGAAACATTTACTACACAGGCACTGATAGAACTTTTTCACCTGCAATGTTTAGATTTGGTGGTGCATACCTTCAAGGACAAAGATTTTTCCCTGAAAGTGAGTGGCAAGGAGTATATGACGAAGATACTCTTTCATACACTATAGCCGCAAGCGGTAATTTTGATTTCAGAGATGCAATTTGGGATTGGGAATTAGCCATTGTAAATGATGAATATACTTTTACTCGTGGTGGTCTTGAAGTAACAGAGTCAGGCCTTGAAAGATGGTCATGCGGTGCTGCCGCAAATACAGCATATGCAAGTAGTTGTGTAAGTTCAAGATTTGGATTTGGTATATTTAACCCAGATACTTTCTGGGGTGATGTCAAACTTGCAGAATCTTACGGACTATGGAAAATGGCATACATCAATGGTGATTCAGGCTCAGAATCAGTTCAGTTTAATGTAACTGGTGATTTATTTACATTACCTGCTGGACCAGTAGGTTTTGCTCTTCACTTAGACGATACAACAACTGATTATGATATTTCACCTGATCAGACATTCCTAGATGATGATATCTGGGGAAGATCTACTACGAGAGGTGGTGGTGAAAGAAGTAGAGAATCTTATGCTGTTGAATTTTCAATTCCTGTAACAGCTGATTTTAATATGTATGCAGCTAGAAGATACGATAGCTATGATGAGCTTTCCACTCAAATTGGTGATAGAAGTACTGACCAACTCTCTTTCACTTGGAACGCATCTGAAAACTTGATGATTAGAGCAGGTTGGGGTGAGTCATTTGCTGCACCAAGTTTGCCATATATTTATAAAGGTGAGTCTGGTTCTTTTGGAACACCTTGTGACTACTATGGTAGATATTATAACGAAGGTGTTGTAAATCTTGACGGCACAAACTGTCTAGCTGATAAATACACACAGCTAAACGCTACTCTAAGTTCATCTGGTAATCTAAATCTTAGAGCTGAAGATGGTGAACAATATAACTTAGGTTTTGTTATTGATTTAGTTGATTCATCAAAGGTTAAAATGGATATGACATTAGACTTTGTTGAGTTGGAACTTGAAAATATTGTTGTTTCTACAAGCTCAACTCAAGTTTTAATCGATGAGATGATTTGTAAAGCACAAGAAGATGGCATTAATACACCTGGATACTCCTATGGAGCATCATATTGTGCTGATATATATGCGAGTGTTATTCGTGGTGCTGAGTGGCAACCACAAGGTGGCGGAACATTCACAGGAGAGACACCTCCAGAAGGTGGTATCGATACTGTTAAATATGGATATATTAACGGTGCAACAAGATACTACAGAGGTGCTGACCTAGCTCTCAGCTCAAGGTTCTTAACAGACAATGCTGGTGATTTCTTTGTGTCTTTATCAATTGCTTATGTTGATGACGAAAGAAGAGCTGTAGACGCATCTGCTCCACTTGAATCAATTATGGATCAAGAGAGAAGATTAAGATCAAGAAGTTATTTGTCATTTAGTTGGACAAAAAATGACTGGGCAGCAGGAATTAGTACATCTAGAATAGGTTCTATGAACTATTCAAGTACTTGGAATAATAGAGGACCAAATAGTTACGGTAATCCAAGAAAAATAGATCCTTACTATGACATTGGATCATTCGTTAGATATGACTTTGACGATGGTCATTTTGTTGCCTTGAGTGTTTCAAACTTAATGGATGATATTCCTGAGAAGAATGTTGACCTTGGTTGGCCTTGGTTTGCTACTTACTACTATTCACCAGTAGGTAGAGAATTATTCTTAACTTATAGGTACACATTCTAATATAGAAATATGCTTTTAAATCCCCTCATTTGAGGGGATTTTTTTATGAGACTGAAGTTTTTATTAATATCTAATATAATTAAGAAAACATTATGGATATAAAAAAAATATTTATTGCTTTATTAATAGTTCCCATTCTGATTGGACAAGAAGTAAATCAGGATGAATCAATTAATGAAAGAGAGTTAATGGAAAAGGCTATCGAAATTGAGGCCTCATCATCTAATGCAGCAGCTGAAAGACAATCATATATAGATAATATTGATAATCAAATTATTATACTTATTGGAGATATTCAGTTTTTATCTCAGCAGCTTGACTTAACCAATATATATAATAGGCAACTGCAAGAGTTAATTGAATCTCAGGAAGCTGAGATTATTTCCATTAACGAACAGATGGCTGAACTTGATAAGACTAATAGGGGTATCCTTCCTAAGCTTGAAGAAATGGTAAACACTTTAAGCTCAATTGTTGAAAATGACACTCCATTTTTAATGACTGAAAGACTTGCTCGAATTGATGATCTAAAAGATATTCTTGTTCAATCTAATGTATCTACTTCTGAAAAATTTAGAAGAGTTTTCGAAGCTTATCAAATAGAAAATGAATACGGAAGAACAATTGAAGCTTATAGGGATGAAATTGTTATTGATTCAGAAACATTTAATGTAGAAGTATTTAGGCTTGGAAGAGTCGGTTTATACGCTAGAACCTCAGATGGAAAAAATACTGCAATGTTCAGCAAAAGTGAGAATAAATGGATTAAGAAAAGAGGAATAGATAATGAATTAGTTGTTGCTTTGAAAATTGCAAGAAAAGAGTTGCCACCCTCATTGCTTAAACTCCCAGTGGAGAGAATATAATGAATAAATATCTATTATTTTTACCATTATTAATTCTCAATCTGAATATATTTTCTCAAGAATCTAATGTAGATTCTATTGAAGAAATTCCATCTAAATTAGAACAACTTATTATTGATATTGAATCTGAAATAGATGTTGAAAAAAGATTTGATTTCAGTAGATCAAATTCCAAAGAAAAACAACTTAATGATCTAAAAAGAATAAATAAAAAACTTAAATCTGATCTAAAAACAGCAGAGGACCTTTCAGTAAGACTTATCGCAGAATTTGATGATAATGAAAAACAACTTGCTGAGCTTGAAGAAAAACTAACTTTGAAATTAGGAAATCTTGGTGAGATGTTTGGTGTTGTAAAGCAAGTATCAGGTCAAACAAGAGGAGAGTTTAAAAACTCAATAACCAATATTGATAATCCCGATAGAGACTCATTCTTAAAAAACTTATCTGAGTCTAAAAAATTACCTGATTTATCTGATATCTCATCATTATGGGTTGAACTTGTTAAAGAAATTAGAAACGCTGAAACAATAACTACTTTCAAGACAAAAGTGTTATCCGCTGATGGAGATAACAGTGAGCTTGAGGTCTTAAGAATTGGAACATTTTCGCTAACTCAAGATGGTAGTTTTTTAAAACACTTGATAGACACTAATCAAATTGAATTTTTACCTTCCCAACCAGCTGGTGTTAGTAAAAGGAAGTTAAAACAGTTACAGAATAGTTCTGATGGGGTTTACGAAGTTGACATTGATCCAACTAGGGGAGCTATTCTAGACAAACTTATACAAAAGAAAACTTTTTTCCAGAGAATAGCCGATGGTGGCTTTGTAGGATATGTAATTATTCTACTGGGATTAGGCGGCGTTGCATTGGCTAGTGAGAGAATTTATGTTTTGAGAAACACACTTGAAAGCATCCAAAAACAAGAAAAAAGCGAAAATATTATAGAGGGCAATCTTTTAGGAACCTTGCTCAAAACTGCAAAAGATAATGTTAATGAATCGCTTGATTCACTTGAATTAATATTGGATGAGAAAATCCAATCAATAACACCATCAATTGAAATTAGAGTTAAGGCAATAAAACTTATTGCCACAGTTGCACCATTACTTGGGCTTCTTGGTACTGTTATTGGTATGATTGAAACTTTCCAAGCTATTACGTTATTTGGTACCGGTGATCCTAAATTAATGGCTGGAGGAATTTCTCAGGCATTAGTTACAACAATGTTGGGATTGATTGTTGCTGCGCCTTTATTATTTATGCACTCTTATGCTGAAAATTATTCTAAATCAATTATTTCATTCCTTGAGGAAAAGGCATCTGGCATTGTTGCTAATAAAACAAAAAAATGATCAGTGAAGTTTTTAAAACTTATTCAAATTTTATCAATCAGGGTGGACCTGTTGTTTTAATTTTATTTCTTATAAGTATCTATTTATTTATTTTAATTTCTGCAAAATTCAAATTTTTATTTTCAGACATTGAGTTACTTAAATCAGAATATAAACAAAATCTTCGGGAGTTAAAAAAAGACCAATTTTATTCATTAAATTTGTCAGCCCTAAAGTGCGATTTTAAAAATCTTATAACCAAAGATTTTTATATTATTCAAACGCTTATTGCCCTATGTCCAGTACTTGGATTATTAGGAACAGTAACAGGAATGATTGAAGTTTTTGATGTTGTTTCATTTTTTGGAACGGGTAACGCAAGAGCTTTAGCCTCAGGAATCACCAAAGCCACTTTACCGACTATGACTGGTATGGCCATAAGTATTGTTGGCTTGTTGACCTATACAGTGCTTAACAGCAAGTCACAATCGTTAATTTCAGAATTATGAGACGAAGAAAAAAAATATATCAAGAAGAATCTGGATTAGATTTAACACCAATGCTTGATATTGTTTTCATAATGTTAATTTTCTTTATTGTTACAACTTCATTTGTAAAAGAATCTGGTATTGAGGTAAACAGACCAAATGCTGAAACAGCAGAAAGAAATGAAAAAGGTAATATTCTTGTTGCAATATCAGAAAATAATGAGATTTATATCGATAGAAGAAAAGTCGAGTTAAGAGCAATTAGACCAAATATTATTAGATTACGTGCAGAAAATCCTGAAGGTGCTGTTATCATTCAGGCTGATAAAGCGTCTCAAACTGGATTGCTTGTTGAAGCCATGGATCAAATAAGATTAGCTGGAGTGCTTGAAATTTCAATAGCAGCAGAAAATGATTAAAAAGTATTCAGGACAATTGATTGGGTTTTTCTCAGCAATTATTTTTTTCATGCTTTTGGCTTATATAGTAAAACCAAGTTCTGAAGCATTAAAAAATGAAAATTCATTTAGAGTTGTTGATTTCATAAGACTTAAAAAAGATACATCCCTCAAGGAGAAAACAAGAGCTATTCCAGATAAACCAGAACCGCCAAAAAAACCACCTCCACCAGATTTACCAACTCCTGAGCTTCAAGCTCCACCGCAGGCACCAAACCTTGACATTGAGTTTCCAGATATTTCCATTCCAACTGATTTTAAAGGTGCTTTTTTGGGTCCTCAAAATCAAGGAGGTAACTCACAGGTAATTCCATTGGTAAGAATTAATCCTCAATATCCTAGAAATGAATTACTTGCAGGTGTTGAAGGTTGGGTAAAGGTTAGATTTACTGTCGAGCCTGATGGTTCTGTGTCATCACCTAAAGTTGTTGAGTCAAAACCTCCAAGAGTCTTCGATTCATCAGCATTAAGAGCAATAAAAAAATGGAAATTCAAACCTAAAGTTGTTAATGGTGTTGCAGTTTCTCAGGATGGGACTCAGATCATAGAGTTTAAATTATTTTAATATGAGAACACTTAGCATACTAATTTTTACATTTTTTATATCTATAAATATTTATAGTGAAGAAGTTCTTAATGAAACTGTATATTGGGAATTAACAAGAGTTGATACAAAAATTGAAGAAAAAAAATACGATGAAGCAGAGGATATTCTTAGATATTGGTATAAGAAAAACTGGCGCTCAAGATCATATAATAAAGCTGTTATTGCAAGAACATATGGTTTTTTTCTTTATCAAAGAGAAAGATTTGATGAAGCTCTAGAAAAACTTCAAACTGCTTATGATGAAAATGCTTTACCCTTAGCTGAAGCTACTTCCCTTGTTCAAGCCATGGCCCAACTTTATTCTGCTCAAGGACAGATTTCAAAAGCAAAAGAACTCCTATTAAACTTTATTGAAAAAGCGGAATCTAATGCAAAACCAGTTCCTGGTATGCACAATGTATATGCAATAACAGCACTTATTTATGCTTCTGAAAAAAATTATGATGTTGCATATGACTATATCAATTTAGCAATCTCTCTTTCAACCGCCTTTAGAGAAGACTGGTATCAATTAAAATTCGCTATTGAATATAATAGAGAGGATTACTTAAATGCTGAAATATCCGCAAAAGAACTTTTATTGAACAAGCCTGAAAATAAAAGGTACTATGTTCAGCTTTCTGCGATATATAACATACTTGAGAAGTATGATCTCTCTCTTGCAACAATTGAAGTAAGCTATATGAAAGGATTGCTAGAGAAACCTGAGGAATTTCAGAATTTAGCAAGTTTTTATTTATATAAGCAAAATCCAGCTATGTCAGCACGAGTTTTAGAGACTGCTTTGTCCAATAAAAATATCGAATTTGATAAAGCAAATGCAAAGTTGTTATCAGATGCCTGGTTGTTTGCTAAAGAAAGATCTAGATCTCTTGAGGTGATTGAAAAATCATTAAATGCCGATCCAAAAGACCAAAAGCTTGTTAAGCAATATATCAATATCGCTTTTAGTGCATTCAAATGGGATGAAGTAATAAAAGGTATTAATAAAGCTGAACAAATAGGTGTTGAGGATGATGGTAAGCATGCGTTGATGATTGGTATTGCATTCTTTGAAAAAAAGAACCTTAAAAGAGCCGAGGATTCATTTATTGAAGCATCACAAAGTAAGAAATATGCTGACCAAGGCAAAGCTTGGTTAGATTATTTAAATGCTTTAAGAGGCTAAAAAGTCAATATTGAACTAGACTTAATAAATATTGTCACATTATAGATGATTATCAAAACTGAAAACTTAACTAAAGAATATGTAGCTGGATCTCAAGTCGTAAAGGCTCTTAAAGGTATTGATCTCTCAGTAAAAAGAGGAGAGTTTGTTTCGATAATGGGCCCATCTGGATCTGGCAAAACTACATTAATGAATATAATTGGATGTTTAGATTCTCCTACAAGCGGCTCATATCACCTAAATGATAAATCAGTTAGCTCATTAGAAGATGATGAGCTTGCAAAAATTAGAAATGAGGAGATTGGTTTTGTATTTCAGTCATTTCATTTATTAGCAAGAAATACTGCTTTTGAAAATGTAATGTTGCCACTTAAGTATGCTGGAGTTAATAAAGAGGAAGCTACAAAAAGATCAAATGATGTACTTGACCTTGTTGGTCTATCAAGCCGATCAAAACATACTCCATCAGAGTTATCTGGTGGTCAACAACAAAGGGTTGCTATTGCAAGGGCTCTTGTTAATAGGCCAAGTATTTTATTTGCAGACGAGCCAACAGGAAATCTTGATTCAAAGACTGGACAAGACGTAATGAAAATTTTTAAAGACCTAAATGAGAACGGACAAACAATTATATTGATAACACACGAAGATAGCGTTGCAAAACAATCTAACAGAATTATAACAATTATGGATGGTCTGATAAAATCAGACATAAATGAATGATATGAAAAATTTAAAGTATATATTTACATCATTATTAATCGTCTCTTCCTGTGGTGGAGGCGGTGATAATAAAGATACCCAGTTTTACAAGAAAGAGCAGACTACGCCTCAAAAACTTGAAGTATCAATAGATGCTTCTGGTGTTATTGAAGCTATTTCATCAGTTGAAATAAAATCTAAGGCATCAGGCGAGGTTCTTTTTCTTGGCGCTGAGGTAGGAGACTTTATCGATAAAGGTTTTATGTTGGCGCAGATTGATCAAAGAACTGCTAATAACATAGTTGATCAGACTGAATCAGATCTTGAAGCTGCAAAGGTTCGTCTTTTGAATGCAGAGTCTCAATATGAAAGAGGAATTGAGCTTCATAAAAATTCGAGTATATCGGACAAAGATTTTGAGGATATAAAGGAAAACTTTGCTCAAGCCAAATCAACATTAGTAAGAAATCAGGTTTCATTCGAAAATGCAAAAATCGCCTTGGATGACACAATAGTAAAATCACCTATTGACGGAACAGTTATATCAAGGCCTGTTGAGGTAGGGCAGGTAATTTCATCTCCTACTTCTGCTTTTGGAGAGGGCAGTATTATCATGACTATGGCTGACTTATCAAAAGTCAGAGTAAGAGCTTTAGTTGATGAAATTGACGTTGGAAAGGTAGCGATTGGTCAAAAAGTATCAATTAAAGTTGCGGCATACAGAGATAAAGAATTTATAGGAACCGTATCTAAAATAGAGCCAAGGGCTTACGTTCAACAAAATGTTACAACTTTTCCAGTATTAATTGATATTAACAATGAAGATAACCTTTTATTGATAGGTATGAATACTGATGTTGTTATTCAAATATTAAAAAAAGACGTTAGCTTGAGTGTTCCAACAATGTCATTAAGAACTAGACAGGATATTTATACAGCCGCTGCTGTCTTGGATATCGACAAAGAGGACATCGACACATTTTTGAACGAAAGAGTTGATGGCGAAAATTTCAATAGATTTATTGTTATTAAAGATTCAAAAAACGGTCCGTTTTTATCTTGGGTAAAAGTTGGAGAATCAGATTTATATAATGTTGAAATTGTTGAGGGTTTAACAAAAGGTGACGTAGTTTATATCCTTCCAAGTAAAAGCCTTTTCGATTATCAAGAGCGCTTTAAAGAAAGAGTTAGTGGTTCATTCAGTTTTGGATAATGTTAGTCGAAGAATCAATAAAATCTGCTATATCATCTATAAAAACAAATGGAGTAAGATCTTTTTTAACAGCTTTAGCCATAATAATTGGAACAGCTGCCGTAATTACTGTAATAGGTATTGGATCAAGTGCTGAGAAGGCTTTAGAAGCAAGCATTGATGATTTGGGTCCAAGAACCTTATCAATATTTCCCAGTCAGCGAAAAAGGGGTGGAATATCATCAGGTTTTAATCCATTAGTAATAAAAGATGCAGAGGCTCTAGCTGATAATAAAGAACACAACTGGATGATTGCTCCTGCTATGTCTGGCAGTAGACAAATTAAATTTAGAAATTCAAATATTAGTGGTGAAATCAATGGATATTTACCTGTTAATTTTGAAGTAAGAGGATTTGAAATTGGGCAAGGACGTATTTTTACTGAAAAAGAAAATCTAGGAAGAAAAAAAGTAATTATTCTTGGATCAAAAGTTCCCGGAGAACTTAAAACATCAGCAAAACAAATATTAAATAATGAAATATTAGTTGCTGGAACTTCTTATAAAGTCATTGGAATTCTAAAAGAGGAAGGTTCAACAGGCTGGCAAAATCCAGATGATGATTTGTATGTTCCATTGTTAACGGCATCGCAAAGAATATTTGGAACAGATAGGCTTGGATGGATTAATGTAGGAATTTCAAATGAAACCAATGTTGACTATGTCATGATGACAATAGAACAAATCTTAAGACAAAAGCATGATATTGGTCCTGGAGGAGAAAATGATTTTAGGATCAATGATTGGAGTCAATATTCAGACCTCAGAAGACAAGCTACTGGAATATTTACTGCGCTAATTGCTGGTATAGCGGGGATAAGTTTAATTGTTGGAGGGATCGGTGTCATGAATATCATGTTGGTATCTGTGACTGAAAGAACTCGTGAGATAGGTCTCAGAAAAGCACTAGGCGCAACTCAAAGATCTATAATGATGCAATTCATTATAGAAGCGGTCCTTCTTTGTATACTTGGTGGATTATTGGGTGTAATCATTGCAACAACATTACTTTTTCTATTTACATCATTAAATGATTGGATATTTTATATGCCTTTCAGTGCAATTATTGGATCAATAACTTTTTCGGCACTTGTAGGTTTGTTTTTTGGTATATGGCCTGCAAAAAGAGCAGCTAAATTAGATCCAGCTGTTTCTTTAAGATATGAATAAATTAAAAGTAATCCAACTTTTACCAGAATTAAATATTGGAGGCGTTGAGAGAGGAACAAAAGACTTTTCTAAAGCATTGGTTGAGAGAGGTCATGAATCAATAGTTATCTCAAATGGGGGTCTTTTTGAACAAGATATTGAAAAAGATGGTGCAAGGCATATTAAATTACCAATTCATAAGAAAAGTCTGTTTTCATTGTTTTTATCAAAAAAGTTAGAATCTATATATAAAATAGAGAAACCAGACATAGTTCATGTAAGGTCAAGAATGCCAGCCTGGATAAATTTCTATGCATTCAAAAAATTATCAAAAAAACCTATTCTTGTATCTACATTTCATGGTTTATATAGCACACCAATATATAGTCAGATAATGTCCAAGGTTGACCACATGATTGCCATATCAAAAACTGTAAAAGAATACATTACAAATACTTACGACATAAAAGATGAAAAGATTTCAGTTATTCCGAGAGGATGCGACATGAATCAATTTAATAATGATTATGTAAGTGATGAATGGATTAATACTTGGTTTAAAGAATTTCCCCAAACAAATAGCAAGATTATCCTTACTTTGCCTACAAGAATATCGAAATGGAAGGGTGTTGATAACTTTATTGAACTTATTTCTAAGTTAGACGGTGATATATTTCATGGATTAATTGTAGGACCAACTTCAAATTCTAAAATAAGATACCTCAATTCACTAAAAAAGAAAATTCAAGATCTTGGTCTTAACAAACATATAACATTTACAGGATCAAGAAATGACATCAGTAATATTTATAAAATTTCTGAAATTGTTTTTAATCTCTCAATTGAGCCTGAACCATTTGGCAGGACCACTATTGAAGCAATAAGTTGTGGAGCAAAATTTATAGGATGGAATCATGGAGGAACGCAAGAAGTTCTTGAGGAGCTATTTCCTGATGGATTAGTTGAGCTAGGTAATATCAATGCTCTAAAAGAAAAAGTAATAAAAGTCTCTGACAAGCATCATCCTATTCCAAAGGAGAATGTATTTACCTCAAATAGAATGATTGATGAAACGATGAATTTATATCATCAACTTATAAACAAAGAATCATAAATAAGATTTATTTCACTTATTTTTTTGTCTATTGAATATTCTTCTGTGATGAAATTAAAAATAGCTTCTTGATTTAATATATCTATATCATCAACATATTTCTCTAACAGATTTTGTAGGGATTCTTGATCATTTTTCTTAGCTAATAATTCCTTTGGTAATATATTTTCCATATGTCCAACATTTGTGGATAGCACTGGAATTTCAAGAAATAACGCTTCAAGTGCTACCCTAGGTCCACCTTCATCTCTTGATGAAACAATTAATACGGACGCATCTTTGTAAAATTCTCTGAGATTATCTTTGCTCACACCTTCAAGTATTTTTACTTTTCTTGAGAGTCCATTCTTATCAATAAGTGACAATAAATTATTTTTTTCTTGACCAGATCCAATTATTAAAAGTTCTGTATTTATGTTTTTCCATGACGAAATAAGCAGGTCAAAACCTTTTATTTTTTCAAGTCTGCCAATTGCAATAGCATACTTAGGATTTTTTTTCTGAAATTTTATTAAGTTAGGATTCCACCAATTGGAAATAACTTTTGAATTATTATTTATACCTTCAATGGCTTTATTACTTACACCAATAATGAAATCTGGTTTTTCAAAAATGGTTTTATTTTTTTTAACCCCATGAACTGAAGCAATATGTTTAAAATTTTTATGTTTAATTTTTGAAATGATCTCTGTTGTTTTAGATCCATGTGTGTGCACAATATCTGGATTTATCTGTTTTAGTAATTTTTTAATCTTATATTTACCAATTATGGATTTTCTTCCATAATTTTTTATTTTAAAAATTTTAATATTCTCAGCAAAATTATTCTCAATAGATTCATTGCATATCAATATTGGATTATCAATTAGATTACTTGATAAAAGCTCATCAACGTGTTGTTCTATTCCCGCAAAAGAATTACTCATTACAAAATGAACAGTTTTCATAATAATTGTTGTAATTTATATGAAACTTTTTCAACTTCTGCATAAATTTCATTATGAACATTTTGTTTTTGTAACTTCATCTTAGACATGTCATTAACAATATTATCGCAATCAATGAAACCAACTTTTTTGTTCTTAATTAGATCATCTACAATCTTAACAACCTTATTTGAACTTTGATTTTCTTTCATATCTATTAGATATGTTTTACCTTTACATGAAAGACTTTCAAATATCATATTAACACTATCTCTTGTGATTAATTTAGATGATGCTTTTTCTAAAATTTGCTCAAAGTTATTTGAGCCTATATTTAAATCACAAAATATCACATTTTCATAAATACTTTTTAAAGATGCTAATTTTTGATTTGTTGAGCTTGGCGTTCTTCTTGAATTGAAAATATAACAATTTTTATTTGGATGAATAGATATAAAGTAATCTATTTGAGAAATTATATGATCTTCATCAAAGGCAAAATGTTTATTTTTACCACCAACTGCAATCATAACTGTATTTTCATCGGTATCCTTATCTGAAACTCTAGCAAGAGATCCCTCAAAAAAAATTACATTATTTATTCTTTTAAATTTATCTTTATCATGAGAAGGCGAGCAGATAATATCAAATTTATCCTTATGAAAAGTTGGTGACAGAATTGCAATTGATTTTGTATTTTCTTTTTGATTTTTTTTAATTCTCAGTATCAAAGAATAAGTTTTATGACCAGCTCCAATAATAAAATCATATTTTTTTTCGTCAATGTCGTCCAAATAGGTAAAAAGTGGATAAAATCCTTTTACATGTCTCTCATCGATATCTAAATCAATGTTTTTGTTCAATTCATCAAGTAAAATCTTTACTTGTTTCTCATGACCAATATTATTATCTTTAATCCACAAAACTTTCATGAAATTTAATTATACATTGGATAAAGTTATCAATATTAGTTAACCTAAAAATATGGAAGATAGAAAAACTATCAAATCAATAGCTATCACATTAATATCTCAATATGGTGATGATGCTCAGGCTATAGCAATGTTAAGAGCTGCAGAATTTGCTGCAAATTTAAATAATGATGAATGGATTAAATGGGAAAAAATTATTAAAGAAATTGAAACAATAGATAGTTCGTCAATCTTAGACGGATAACATTGATAATTTGTATATAGAGAGTTAGTTTATAAAGTATGAAGTTTAAAAATTTATTAAAGAATTATCAAAATATTTTAATCTCATCGCTTGGAGCTTTTTTGTGCATATTTTTGATCGCATATTTTAATTCAGTCGATGAAACAAATATTTGGTTAATACCACCATTTGGAGCTAGTCTAGTGCTTGTAATGTCAGTCCATGATAGTCCGTTAGCTCAACCAAGAAATGTTTTTTTTGGTCATATCCTGTCTGCTTCATCCGGTGTTTTCTTGTTTTACCTTCTTGGAAATTCACCTATTTCAATATCTTTGGCTTTATCATTGGCAATAATTCTTATGATGATTACAAAAACTATTCATCCGCCAGCTGGAGCAAATCCTATAATTGCAATACTAGGAGCAAAATCTTTTGAATTCGTTATAATGCCAGTTGCAACAGGGGCTCTATTTATAGTTATTTTTGCTTTTATATACAATAAAATTTGGAAGAGGTAGCTAAATTTTTATTTATAGATGACAAATGGGAAAAATAGAAAGTACTATTAAAAATTTATTGATTGATAAATTCAATCCCTCACTATTATCTATTACTAATGAAAGTTATATGCACAATGTGCCTGAGGGGTCTGAAAGTCATTTCAAAATCGTTTTAGTAAGTGACTCATTCAAAAACATACCAAAGATAAAGCAACATCAAAAAATATATAAAGTTCTTGGAAAACTAATGAATTCTATCCATGCTTTATCAATTTATTCTTTCGATGAAATGGAATATGAAAACAATCCTGTAATTATTGAATCACCTAATTGTGCAAATAAGAAATGAGAATAGATTTAAAAAACGTTGCATCTGTTCTTATAGATAAGAATCTAATAATTTTATTTTTGGTTGCAGCTCTAACACTATTCTCAGGACTAGGATTAAATAATTTTAAACTTGATGCCTCATCAGATGCATTAGTTTTGGAAAATGATGAATCTCTTAAAACATATAGAGAAGCAGAAGATGAATTTGGTGATTCTAGTTTTTTGATTGTAACCTATGAACCAAATACCGAATTATTTTCAGATTATTCATTAAACAGAATTGCAAATTTAGAAAATGAATTAAAAAATATTGATGGTGTTGATTCTGTACTATCACTATTAGATGCTCCTATTTTTTTTCAACCTAAGGTTGGTCTTACTGAAGTTGCTGACAACTTGAAAGATCTTACCTATGAAGATATAGAGCTAGATCTTGCCAAAGAAGAAATCATTAACAACCCAATATATAAAGAATTAATTGTCAGTAAAGATGGCAAAGTTACAGCTATGCAAGTTGTACTAAAGGGAAACAATGAATATAACTATTTAATTAATAATAGATATGAAATTTTGGAGAAACTTGATGCAAAAGAGGTGCTCACAAGCAAAAATCGGTCAGAACTTCAAAATGAATTAAGTGAAATTAATTCTAGAATAAGTGAAATTAATGATTCAGAATCAGATTTCAATAAGATTCTCATTAAAAATATTAGAAATACTTTAGATAAGTACAGAGAAGATGCGACCATTTATCTTGGTGGCCCATCAATGATAGCAACTGACATGATGGAATATATTGAATCTGATTTAACTATATTTGGTGCAGCGGTGGCAGTAATTTTTGCAGTAATGCTTTATCTTTTTTTTGGTTCGATTTGGCTTGTAATTTTGCCTTTAATGAATGCATTCTTGGCAACTTTTATAACAGCTGGTTTTCTTGGATTTATGGATTGGAAAATTAGTGTAGTGTCATCAAATTTTATTGCACTTTTATTAATCTTAACAATTTCATTAACAGTTCATCTACTTGTAAAGATCACTGAATTAAAAGAAAATCATGACTTCAGAACGGCGGTTTTAATGGGTTATGAGCAAATGTTTGCGCCATGCTTCTTTGCAGCTTTAACAACAGCTGTAGCATTCTTATCACTAACATTTGGCGAAATTAAGCCAGTAATTGAATTTGGTAAGATGATGGCTTTTGGTATTTCAATAGCATTTATTCTAACGTTTACATTTTTACCTTGCTTGATATATCTTTTAACAACTGACAAAACAAAAGATTATTTATCCATTCATAAAGTTACAAAAGCATTATTAAAATTTTCTCAAAAAAACGTTCGCAAAGTCTCATTTGTATTTGGTGCTTCGTTTTTACTTTTATGTTTTGGAATATCAAAATTGGAAGTAGAAAATAGGTTTATTGATTACTTTAATCCTGATACAGAAATTTACAAAGGAATGTATGAGATTGATTCTAAGCTGGGTGGTACTGCAACTCTTGATATTATTATTTCTCAACCAGAAGATTCGTTTGAATCAATTGAAATAGATGATGAGTTCTTTGATGATGATTTATTTGAGGACGAGTCAAGTTCTGCAGCAGGTTATTGGTGGAATATATATTCTTTGAATGAACTTGAAAAAATTCATGATTATCTGGACTCAATTCCTGAGATTGGTAAAGTTCTTAGTGTTGCTAGTGGTTTAAAATTAGCAAGACAGATAAATGATGGTGAGGATCTAAATGATCTTGAATTAGCTTTACTAAGATCTGTCTTACCTGAGGATATTCGAGAGTCTCTTTTATATTCTTACATTAATAAAGATGATTCAGTAGTAAGAATATCAACAAGAGTTAATGAATCTGCGTCAAATTTAAACAGAGATGATTTACTAAATAAAATAGATAACGATCTTCAAAATAAATTCAATTTAGATAAATCTCAATATGAAATTACTGGCTTAGCAGTTTTATATAACAATATGCTACAGTCCCTGTTCCAATCTCAAATAGGCTCATTAATTATTGTATTTGCTGTTATTTCTTTAATGTTATTTTTAATTTTTAGATCTTTAAAAGTAATGCTAATTGGTTTAATACCAAATATATTCGTAGCTTCATCAGTAATGGGATTATTGGGATTGTTTAATATCCCTTTGGATATTATGACAATTACTGTTGCCGCTATTAGTGTTGGTATGGCAGTGGATAATACCATCCATTACATTTATAGATATAAAAAAGAACTTAAAAAAAATGAACCAAGCCAGGCGCTTAAAAATGCGCATAGTTCCACCGGTAGAGCAATATTTTATACTGCTACAACTATTTCAGCGGGTTTTTGTATTCTTATACTCTCAAACTTCTTTCCAACACTTTTGTTTGGACTTTTCACATCAATAGCTATGATCTTGGCTTTTTTAAGTTCATTAACTTTATTACCAAATCTATTAGTAAAATACAGGGTTTTTCAATAGTATTAACTTATGGGACCTTTAAAAGACATAAAAGCTATTGAATTTTCTGGTATTGGTCCAGGTCCATACTGTGGAATGCTTCTTGCTGATCTGGGTGCAGATGTAATAAGAGTTAGTAGAAAAGAAACTGAAGGGTTACAAAATAAATTTGATATTCACAATCGTTCGAAACGAAGTATAACTGTAGATTTAAAAAATAAAGAATCAGTTGATGAATTGCTTAAACTAATAGCTCAAGTTGATGTTGTTATTGAGGGATTTAGACCTGGCGTTATGGAAAAGTTAAACTTAGGTCCAGATGATTGCCTAAAAGTAAATCCTAAATTAGTGTATGGTCGAATGACGGGTTGGGGTCAAGATGGACCAATGTCAAAATTAGCGGGACATGATATTAATTATATAAGCCTTTCAGGCGCTCTTAATTCAATTGGTAGAAGAGATTCAAATCCAATTCCACCCTTAAATTTAATTGGTGATTATGGAGGCGGTGGTATGCATTTAGCTTTTGGAATTGTTTCTGGACTAATACATTCTTTAAAAACTGGTGAAGGGCAAGTAGTTGATTCTGCAATGGTGGACGGATCACTTTCATTGATGTCATTTTTTTATTCATTAAAAGAAATGGGTCATTGGGAAGACAAAAGAGAATCCAATCTGCTGGATGGTTTTGCACATTTTTATGATACTTATGAATGCTCTGATAATAAATTTATATCAGTAGGATCGATAGAACCTCAATTTTATTCTGAACTTTTAGATAAACTTGAAATAGACGATAAAAGATTTCAAGACCAACATAATAAAGACTTATGGCCTGAATTAAAGGAAATCATGACGTTAAAAATTAAATCTAAGTCTAGATCTGAATGGGTGGATATTTTTTCTGATAGTGATGCTTGTGTTTCACCAGTTCTAAGTATGGAGGAGGCTCAACAGCATCCACATAATCTTGAAAGAGAAGCCTTCATCAACATTGACGGGTTTAATCAACCAAATGCATCTCCAAGATATTCTAAAACTACACCAAAAATTAAACACAATGCTAAAGACGTAGGAGTTGATCTTGATGATATTTGTAAAGAATTTAATTTATTAAGAGACGCTTTTTAATTATTGGTTTTGGCTTTCAAAAAAACGCAAAGTATTTTTAAAAGATTCTTTCCTAATTTCATCTTCGTTTAGATCTAAAAGTAAAGATATTTCTTTCACTATATGATTCAAGTTGCTTGGCTCGTTGCGATTATTTTTAGGTTTTGTAGGAAGATTTTTTGGAATTAAATAAGGACAGTCAGTTTCAACCATTAATTTTGATAAAGGTATATTTTTGATAGTTTTTCGAAGTTCAACATTCCTTTTTTCATCACATATCCACCCGGTGATGCCAATATAAAAACCTAACTCTAAATAATCATCTAATTGTTCTTGGGTTCCTGTGAAACAATGAACAACTGCTTTATTTATATCAGATGAGTATTTTCTCAAAATTCTTATAAAATCATCATGCGAATCTCTTTGATGAAGAAATAGAGGTTTGTTTGTATTTATTGCTATCTTAATTTGTTCTTCGAATGCGAATATTTGTTCCTCATAAGTAGATAAGTTTCTAAAGAAGTCTAAGCCTGTCTCACCAATAGCATGAGGATTATTATTAGCTATCTTCTCTTTAAGAATGTTTAAATATTCGCTATTGATTTCATTTGCATGATGAGGATGAACTCCAATAGTGAAAAACATATCACTTTGATATTCATCATATATTTTCAACAATTTATCAAGATCACTTAACTGACTACATATAAGCCCAAATTTTGTTATTTTATTAGTTAAAGCTCTACTTATGACTTTGTTTAAATCATTATCAAACCTGTTACTCGTAAAGTTGCAAGCTATGTCAGCTATTTCGTGCATGTCTATCTTTATTAATTTCTAATAATATAAATTATGAACTAAAATTAACTTATCATGAATCAATTTGAAAGATTTCAAGAGGCTCTTAAATTAAAGAGTACTGAAAATAACACATTTACAGTTAATCCAGATACTAACTATTTTGTAGGCAACACGCCACATGGTGGATATTTAATGGCGTTGATGCATAAAGCTCTAACAACCATATTGCCGCATTCAATAGCTATAAGCTCGTCAGTGCAATATTTGGATAGGATTAATGCTGAACCTTTTGACCTAGATGTTGAAATTTTTAAAATAAGCAAAGGTAGTTCGTCAGGAATAGTAAGATTAAAGCAAGAAAATAAAACCTGTACTACCTTTACTGGTACCTGTTCTGATTTTGAACATATGAAAGGATATGATGACCTTCAAAAACCTTTACCAGATATTTTTAATCAAAGTGACAAGAAAGATTACGTAAAAATGAACTATGACAAAATTTCAAAAGGTTTTACACCAGCATTTATTAAACAATTGGAATGTTTAATCCATCCAGATCATGCCTGGTGGAATCGGGGACCTGAAACTGAAATTAGCAACAATGAAGCAAGATGTTCAGCATTTTTAGAAATGGAAGGAGGAACGCCAGATCAATTTTGCCTATCTTTTTATTCAGACATATTACCACCAGTTGTTTCCAATAAATACGGACCTCTTGGATGGATACCAACAATTACTTTAACTACTCATATCAGACAAATGCCGACTACATCAGAAGTCTATGCTGACTTTAAGGCATCTGATATCAATAAAGGATACTTCGAGCAGGATTGTAATATATGGGATTTAAATGGAAATTTAGTTGCTTCGAGCCGCCAACTAACTAGAATACTAAAATCAGAAGAAAAATTATCGAACAATATTTAAAAAAGGATATCTAATGCAATTTAAAGGTACAAAGAACTATATTTCAACAGAAGATCTCAGCATGGCAGTAAATGCTGCAAGAGCTCTAGAAAGACCTTTGTTAGTAAAAGGTGAGCCTGGAACAGGTAAAACTCTACTTGCTATTGAGGTTGCCAATGCACTTGGAATGGATTTAATAGAATGGCATATCAAATCTACTACTAAAGCTTCACAAGGTTTGTATGAATATGATGCTGTAACAAGACTCAGAGATTCACAGCTAGGTGATGAGAGAGTAAAAGATATATCTAACTATATTAAAAAGGGAAAGTTATGGGATGCTTTCACATCAGATAAACAAGTAGTCTTGCTGATAGATGAAATTGATAAAGCAGATATAGAATTCCCAAATGATTTACTTCAAGAATTGGATAGGATGGAGTTTTTTTGCTATGAGACAGGAGAGACAATAAAAGCAAAACATCGCCCATTAATAATTATGACTTCAAATAATGAAAAAGAATTGCCTGATGCTTTTTTAAGAAGATGTTTCTTTCATTATATTCAATTCCCTGATAGGGAAACAATGAATAAAATCGTTTCTGTTCATTATCCTAAAATAAAGAAAAAACTTGTAAGTGAGGCGCTAGAAATATTTTTTGACTTACGCAAAATTCCTGGTCTTAAGAAAAAACCATCAACGTCTGAACTAATTGATTGGCTTAAACTTTTACTTTCAGATGATATGCCAGATGAAATTCTTAAAAATGCAGATTCATCTAAAGCCATTCCTCCCCTGTATGGAGCTTTGCTAAAGAATGAACAAGATGTTCAATTACTCGAAAGGTTAGCATTTATGTCGAGGAGAGAATCAAACTCTAAGTAAATGTTAATAAATTTATTCCAAACAATAAGATCTTCTGGAGTACCCTGTACAGTCAGAGAGCTTTTAGACCTATTAGGAGCACTTGAAAATCAATTAGTTTACGCAAATATTGATGACTTTTATTATCTTTCAAGAGCAACTCTTGTTAAAGATGAAAAATACTATGATAAATTTGATAAAGCTTTTGAAATATATTTTAAAGGTATTGAGCGAATGGAGGATGTTTTTCAGGCATTAATCCCAGAAGATTGGCTTAGAAAAGCATTTGAAAAAGAACTTGATCCGGAAGAGTTAAAGAAAATTAAGTCGCTAGGAGGGTTAGAAAAACTTTTAGAAGAATTTAAAAAACGACTCGAAGAACAAAAAGAGCGTCATGAAGGTGGAAATAAGTGGGTTGGGACTAATGGAACATCCCCATATGGTCATGGGGGTCAAAATCCTGAAGGTATAAGAATAGGTGGTCCTGGTGGGCAGAAGAAAGCTGTAAAAATATGGGAACAACGTCAATATTCTAATCTTGATGATTCAGTAATAATTGGGACTAGGGATATCAAAATGGCATTGAGACGATTGAGAAAATTTGCAAGACAAGGAAATGATCTTGAGCTTGATATGGATGATACGATTAAGTCAACAGCAAAAAATGCAGGTTATTTAGATATTAAGATGGTTCCTGAAAGATTAAATTCTGTAAAAGTTATTGTCATGTTTGATGTTGGTGGTTCAATGGATCCATACGTAAAATTATGTGAAGAATTATTTTCTGCAATAAAAACTGAATTTAAAAATTTAGAATATTTTTATTTTCATAACTCTATTTATGAATCTGTTTGGAAAGATAACAGAAGAAGGTCTCAAGAACGTTTCTTGGTCCAGGATATTATTAATAAATTTTCATCAGACTATAAGGTAATTGTTGTTGGAGATGCAACAATGGCACCGTATGAAATTACGAATGCAGGTGGAAGTATTGAGCATTGGAATGAGGAGCCAAGTCATGTTTGGATCAAAAGGTTATCTGATCATTTTGAAAACATGGCGTGGTTAAATCCTGTTCCTGATGATCATTGGGATTACACATCATCTATATGTATCTTAAGAGATTTATTTGAAAATAGAATGTATCCTCTTACATTAAAAGGTTTAGAGGAGGGAATGGCGGAGCTATCAAAATGAATAATGAACCTATAAAACAAAACGGAATAAAATGGGGTCCTTTTACACTAAGAATTCCTTTTATACACATGAAGTTTCTTACTGGAGAATTCCTTCAGGGTCTAATAATTGCAGGAGCAACCGCACTAGCTGGTGCTCCGGTAGTTATGGCACTTGGATTAAGTTTTGAACAGGCTGTTGCATGTTGTTTTATTGCAAGTATATTGATTACATCTGGACCAATTATTTTTGGTGAACCATTGGCTCCAGGCTGGGTTACGCCTGCATTGCCACTTGTAATAGCATTCTTTATTTCAAAAGGATATTTTGATGGTATATATAGAGAAGAAGCTTTTCAATATATGGCAGCAATGTGTATTGAATTTACAATTATTATATTATTTTTAGGCTTAACAGGACTAGGCAAAGTAATAGTTCAAAAGATACCAAATGCTCTAAAATCTGGGATTATTTTAGGAGCTGCACTCGCTGCTTTTTACCAAATTTTCTTTAGTGATTTTGAAAGATATATTGGAGAAACACCGGTTGCTATGTTAACAATCTTAATAATTTGTACTATCACTACTTTTTCGGAACCCTACAAAAGAATCTCCGAACATAATAAGATATTAAAGATAATTGGATCATTGGGGCTACTCCCAGGATTTTTAATCGCAGCCCTTGTTGGGTATCTTGTTGGAGAAATAAATTTTGATATTCAGTCAGGATTTTTATTACCACCAATGAATGAGGTTTTTGAATTAACTTCACCATTATCTATAGGAATGCCACCAATTGATTATTATCTCGAAGTTTTTCCACTAGTAATTATAGGATATTTATTGTTGTTCGGAGACTTTGTTACCGGAATTGAAATTATTAATGATGCTCAAAAAAATAGACCAGATGAACCAATAAATATTGATATTAATAGAGCACATAATAGCGTGGGTATAAGAAACCTTATTGGTTCATGTGTAAATCCTTTTTTTCCAACTCAAGGAACTTTATGGACAGGAATTCATGTAATTATTGTTGAGAGATGGAAACAGGGAAGTGGAGTTATGAAGTCTCTATTTGATGGAATTGGTTCATATTATTTAATGGGAATACCTTTACTCTTTTTTGTACTTCCCTTTATTACATTAATGAAGCCCCTAATGATTTTGGCTCTTGGCGTTACATTGGTATTAACTGGACTGGCTTGCTCTTATGTTGCTATTTCACTAGTTAAAAAAAATAGTGAAATAGCAATATCTATAATTACTGCTCTATTTGTTGCATTCGGAGAATTTAATGGTGTTGCAGCACCATGGATTGGTTTAATTATTGGATTCTTTTTAAGTCTAGTACTTGTTGATAATTCATTGAAAGAGAACTAGATTGGAAAATTTTGCTTTAGAAATATCCAATTTAAGAAAAGTTTACTCTGGTGGTACGGAGGCTCTTAAGGGCATCTCTCTTAAAGTCAAAGAAGGAGACTTTTATGCACTTCTTGGACCGAATGGTGCTGGAAAATCCTCAACCATTGGTATCATCGGAACACTGGTTACAAAAACTAGTGGGACAGTAAAAATATTCAATTATGATATTGATCAAAATGTCTCTATAGCGAAGTCAATCTTAGGAGTTGTTTCTCAAGAAATAAATTTCTCTCAATTTGAAAAAGTAATTGATATTGTAACTACACAGGCTGGATTTTATGGAATAACTAAATCATTAGCAAAGCCAAAAGTAGAGATGATGTTAAAAAGATTAGGTCTTTGGGATAAAAGAAATGATCAAGCCAGAACATTATCTGGAGGGTATAAGAGGAGGTTAATGATTGCTAAGGCACTTATACATGAACCAAAGTTATTAATTCTCGATGAACCTACAGCGGGAGTTGATATTGAATTAAGAAGAGAGAT
The DNA here is from genome assembly GCA_902630885.1 of uncultured SAR86 cluster bacterium. Lineage (GTDB taxonomy): Bacteria > Pseudomonadota > Gammaproteobacteria > Magnimaribacterales > D2472 > SAR86A. Next base: position 40,664 of record CACOWI010000003.1, read on the forward strand.
GTGGGATTTTTTAAAAGAAATTAATAATAATGGAACTACAATAATTTTAACTACTCACTACCTTGAAGAGGCTGAACAATTATGTAGAAATATTGGAATTATTGATCATGGAGAAATAGTTGTTGATACTTCGATGAAGGATTTATTAAGAAGATTAGATGTTCAAGGATTTGTTCTTGATCTTGAGGAGCCATTAACCAAAGCACCAAAGATTGAAGGATTTGAATTAAGATTAGAAGACTCCCTAACTCTTGTAACCGCAGTAAGCAAAGACAGTTCTATAAATAACTTGTTTAGTGAACTCAATAATATTGGTATAAATGTAAAATCTATGCGAAATGAGTCTAATAGGCTTGAGGAATTATTTATAGAAATGGTAAAAAAATAAAATGAATGATATAACCAACAAAACAATTCTAATTACATTATGGACTTTAACCTCAAAAGAAATTAGAAGATTTATGAGAATATGGGTTCAAACACTAGTACCGCCTGCTGTAACAATGTCATTATATTTTGTAATTTTTGGTTCTTTAATTGGTCCACGCATTGGTGAAATGGATGGTTTTGATTATGTTCAATTTATGATACCTGGTTTAATTATGATGTCTGTTATTACAAACTCATATGCAAATGTTGTATCTTCGTTTTACGGAGTTAAATTTCAAAAATCCATTGAAGAATTATTAATCTCACCTATGCCTCATTGGGTTATATTACTTGGATTTATTTTAGGCGGAGTATCCAGGGGAGTGCTCGTAGGAATAATTGTTTATTGTGTAAGTTTAATATTTTATCCAGAATTTGAGATAGCAAACTTAGCCCTAACATTATTAGTTCTGGTTTTAACAGCTATTTTGTTTTCATTAATGGGCTTTATAAATGCAGTGTTTGCAGATAGTTTTGATGACATATCAGTAATACCAACTTTTGTTTTAACTCCATTGATCTATCTTGGTGGCGTTTTTTATTCAATTAATATACTTCCTGAATTATGGCGACAAGTTTCTATGGCAAATCCAATGTTATATGTGGTAAATACTTTTAGAGAAGGAATGTTGGGAATTAGTGATGTATCAATTTCATTTTCGTTAACAATGATTTCTATATTTATATTTATTTTTACATCATTATCTTTATATTTATTGCATAAAGGCATTGGAATTCGAGAATGAAGACGGCATATCTTGGAAAGAAAGTAAAAAAGATAAGAAAGAGCCACAGTAATCTTCTTGATAGTATTAGCAGAACAAATGAAGATATAAAACATGGATCAGACATATGGAATGTTTATGATTTTATGTATTTAGATAAAAATAAAATTCCTGCATTAAATGTATTAGAAATATCCATACCAACAAAATCAGATTTCATAATTGAATCAAAATCTATGAAGCTGTATTTAAATAGTTTTTATAATAAATCTTTTAAATCTAAGACTGAAATCATAAAAAAAATTAGAAAAGATATTGAATCAAAAATCAAAACAAAGATAAAAATAAAATTTATTAGCACTTTTGAAAAGGAACCTCAACACATTAAATTAAATAACTTAAAATCAAAACAAACACCCAATAAAAAAATAATTAAATTCAATGGATTTAGATCTATATGTCCAGTAACTTCTCAACCTGATTTCGCAAATATTTATATTTATTCTGATAAATCTATTAATACAATATGGCTAAAAAAATATTTAATGTCTTTTGCTAATCATGGTGGATTTCACGAACAATGCATTGAACTTATCTTTAAAACGTTAAAAAATGAGTTCTCAATTAATCATTTAGAAGTTTGTGGTCGTTTCCAAAGAAGGGGAGGAATAGACATAAATCCAATAAGAGGCACTCACAATAAAAAATTATTTGTAAATTTTAGAGAATTTAATCAATAATAAGTTATTACATAAGGAGAAACTATGAAAAAAATATTGTTAATTATTATTACGTTTTCAGTTTCAAATGTATTTGCAGAAATTTGGAAGGACTATGAGCCATCTGAAAGGCAAATTCAATTGACTGTTATAGATGTGCAAGCTAATTATCTAGATAACTATTTAGTTAATTTAAAGAGAACATGGGTGAGGTCTGTCGAAATTCAAAAAGAACTTGGACATATTCTTGATTATGGTGTCTATGTATCTGACGGAGCAAATAGTCCAAATGTTTGGTTAACAATCGAATATGAAAATATGGCCGCAATGGAACAAACTAAAGAAAAATATGATGCAGTCAATGCTTTACTTGCTCAAAGATATGGTGATGATGAAGACGAACTTGATAAAATTTCTAAGGGATATGAAGAAATAAGAAAGATGGTTGATAATCAAAGGATTAATCAAATAAATTTTAAGATGTAATTAATTACATTTTTTATAAAATTAAGGGGCAAAATTTGGCGGAAGGTGAGGGAATCGAACCCCCGCGCCGTTGCCGACGACACCTTTCCAAGGTGCTGCATTACCGCTCTGCCAACCTTCCAAGTTATTGGATAATTATACTTGTTTCAAACTTTCTTTAAATGTAGAATTTTTAGATGTCTAGTAGTTACTCAAAAAACCTTATAAGCATTTTAGAAATGCTATGGAATATTGAGAAAGATCTCAATCTTGTTGCTTATAACGAAACTGAAAAAAAAATTTATTACATGATTGCTTGGAAAATTTCTAGTTGCGGTTCATGTAATATGTCTGATGTGATTAAATCTTCTGGCTTTTCTAGGTCAACGGTCTATAAAACTGTTAAAAAATTTGAATGTGATAACCTAGTTTTAGTTAAACAATCTTTAGGAGATAAAAGAGAATTTAATCTTATATTAGCAAGTTAAAGAATCTTAAAATCAATCTATGATACATCTAATAAAAGTAACTATAACCGTTTACGTATTTGCAATGTTTTGTTATGCGCTTTGGTACCCACTTCAAGTTTTAGATTTAGCTAATTTAAATCCCAACAACGAATGGTTAGGAAGTCTATGTTATCTACCTCATGGCGCAAGAGTGATGATGTTCTGCTTTTTTAGATACTATTCTCTTCCTGGTTTATATTTAGCAGAAATAACTGGACCAGCACTTATAAATGATGTTGATTACATTGACGGATGGTCTGTTGCCTCACTTGTTTCACTTTTTTCTGTTGTAGCATCAGTTGAACTAGTAAAGTGGACAAGAGCAACACCTGGCTTTTTCTCATTTTTTAAAGAGGTAAATTTTGAAAATTATAAATTCTTATATTTAGTAATAATAGTTTCATCTCTACTAAATGGATTACTTGTGAACTCACTTCTTTCATTAATGAATGAAATGTCAATAAGTGTAATAACTGTTTTTAGATTTGCAGTTGGTGATTTCCTCGGAGCTTTGGCTGTTGTCTTAGGCCTATGGGTTATATTTAGAACTTTAGTTGATACTAGGCTAATTATAAATCCAGAAGATTAATAAACTTGTATACTGTATATATATACAGTATAATACTATTATGAGTAACTTAGTATATTTAAATAATGATCCCATCATTTTGGAATTAGAATCATCAGTTAATAAGGATGCAGTAAAAAAGACGCTTGCATTTAAGTATTTTAATGGTGATGAAAGTCTTTTAATTGAGTATTTGAGGACCAATCTTTATGAAGATGTTAAACCTTCATTTAAAAATCATTATATTGAACCAAAATCTCAATTAGAATTTTCTTTTTAATAAACATATTAATACTTTTTTTATTTATACAGACGTATATAATCTTAATTGGTGTCTTATTTAGTGATTTTTTAAGGGGATTGCTAAATATTTTATTACTACCCTGAATATGGAGGTGGTCCTATTAGTATTTATTTAAAATCAGGAAGCGGAGGATTTGCCTTTTGACAGGGGTAATTTTTTAGTTTCCGGCTAACAAATGTCTTTTACAGGAGTTAGTTCATAACCCCCAATTTATTTGGGGGTTTTTTATTACCATTTATGCAAACAAAATACTGGATAGTTTTAACATTCCTTGGTGCAATTTGGGGTAGCGCTTTTATTTTTATTAAAATTGCTGCTCCAGAATTTGGTGCAATTGGTTTAGTTCAATCAAGACTGATTGTAGCTTCTCTTGTTTTTACTCCTTTACTATTAAGAAAAAAGTATCTAATTTTATTTAGGTCAGCATGGAAACATTCTTTTCTTTTAGCATTTACTAATAATGCAATTCCATTTGTTTTATTTTCATATGCTAGTTTTGGTGCGGATTCAAATATTTTGGCAATATTAAATGCAACCACTGCTTTTAATACAATGATTATAGCATTCTTGTGGTTAAACGAATCAGTGACCACAAAACAAGTTTTTGGATTAATTCTAGGTTTTGTTGGAGTAGTAATCCTTGTAAATCCAGATTCTTCATCAACATCAATCTTCTCTGCCATCTTATGCTTAATTGGTGCGACATGTTACTCATTTTCTACTGTGTTTATTCAAAAATACTCTTCAGCAACTAATAAATTTGTCTTGGTTGGATGGTCAATCGTATTCAGCGCATTTGTAATGATTCCAATTACTTTATTTAATTTGCCATCTGAAATTCCATCATATTCTGCAATACTCTCTGCATTTTGGTTAGGAGGCATATCAACAGGTCTTGCTTTTTTTGGATATGTCTATTTAATTGAAAAGATTGGTGCAGTTAAAACATCTACTGTTGCTTATTTTTTACCTGTTTTCGGAATAATTTGGGGGGCAATTTTTTTAAACGAAGTCATAACTTTTGGAATTTTATTAGGGTGTATAACAATTTTAATTGGTGTATTCTTTGCAACGTCAAACAATAGAAATATAAAAGGTGAGATACATGCCAATTAAAAATCTTGACATGCTTTTACAAGAAGCTAATAAAAAAATAAAAAGACTTACTTTTGATGAGACTAATGAAATTATTTTGAATAATCACACGGTAATAATTGATGTAAGAGAAGAATCAGAAGTTTATAATCTTGGTCTCATTAAAAATGCTATTCACATCCCAAGAGGACTCATAGAATTTAAGCTTGCTCCAAATTCACAAAACAATCCAGTAGCCATTACAGATGATACAATTTTGCTTGTTTATTGTGCTGGTGGCTATAGATCCGCACTTGCTGCCTTAACACTGCAGTCACTTGGATTTAATAAAGTTTATAATATTGGAGGTTTTAAAGAGTGGCTCGAAAACGGAGGAGAGATACAAGCTTCGCCATAATTCTTGTATAATTCTAAAACTTTTAGGGAGAAGAAATGAAAAAAACTATATTATTATTTGTACTGATTTTTGGTATTCAAAATATTGAATCTCAAGAAATTTCTGTAGAAGAAATTATTGTAACTGCAACAAAGACTGAAAAAACTCTTCAAGAGGTTCCTGTTGCTGTTTCTGTTGTCACTGCTGATACCATTGAGAAGGCAAACATAAATGACATTCTTGATCTAAAATCAGTTGTACCATCTTTAGATACTCGTCAAAGAAGCACATCAACACAATCAACTTTTTTTATTAGGGGTTTTGGTAATGGTGACTATAACCAAGGTATTGAACCATCTGTTGCTGTCTTTATAGATGGAGTTTATAGATCAAAAATGCAATCCCAAATATCAGATTTACCTTTAATTGAAAGAATAGAAGTTCTTAGAGGTCCTCAAAGCACATTATTTGGAAAGAATGCGACCGCAGGTGTTATAAATGTAGTAACTAAAAAACCATCATTCGAAAAATCTAGCTTTTTTACAACAACAATAGGTAACTATAATTCACAGATAGGTAAAATATATACAACTGGACCGATTAAAGAAACATCTGCATATAGTTTCTATGCAAGTTTTAATAAATCTGATGGTTTCGCAGAAAATTTGACAACAGGTAACGATTCTAACAACAGAGACAGATTTAATCTAAGGGGTGAGATTTTATTACAACCGTCAGATGATCTCTCAGTCAGATTAACAGTTGATTATGATGAATATGATGAAACGTGTTGTGCAGTTGGAAGTGCGGCTTATGGAGCAGCAAATTTAATTGTTGCACCCATGGGTGGAAGAGTTGTTCCTAATGATCCATATACTCAAAAAGTTTTTTATGATTTTGATCCTGACACTTCTGGAGATAATTCAGGTCTTACAGCTCATATCGAATATAATTTTAACGATATGGTCCTTGAGAGCATTACATCGTTAAGAAATTCTTACATGACTAATGTTCAAGATGTAGACTTTGATGGCGGTCCTATAGTTAATCCAAGTCCAATAACACAAGATCTTGATCAAATAACTCATGAATTTAGACTTTATAACGATGATAATAGTGATTTAAACTGGCTGATCGGTGCTCACTACTATAAAGAAGAAATGGATTATGGTGAATCTATATATTATGGACCAGGATTCAGGCCATATATTGGATCATTTCTAGATCCAACTGATCCTGAGGCTGCATTTGTTGCAACCGAGGAAGCATTTGGTTTACCAATTGGAACCATATTCCCAGCAGGTGCAGGAACTACGGAAACAGCAACCCAAGAAAATACAAGCACATCTATCTTTATGCAGGCTGATTATAATATTACTGATAAGTTAAATATACTTGTTGGTGTTAGTTATCTTGAAGATGAAAAGACAGTTTCATATAGCCAATTAAATACTGATTTCTTTTCCCAGCTTGATTTTGTTGGTATTGTAGCAGCCAGTTTGATTGGTCAGGGATTACCAGCTGCTGTTGCACAGGCGATTGCATCAGATCCAGTTCAAAATGAATTACTTGCATTTCAAGCACTTCAACTTCTACCACAATTTGTAAATTTTCCAAATATTGCAAACAATGGAAAAAGTAAAGATGACAATGTAGATCATAATATTAAGTTTACATACTCTGTTAATGATCTCGTTTCTATATATGGAGGTGTTTCAACTGGGTTCAAAGCATCAGCATGGAACATTTCAAGAGATTCGAGACCAACAGCCAATGAAATTGCTGCATTAGCTGCTGCTGGAACACCAGTAGGAGCAAATACAACAGTTGGTACAAGATATGCAAATCCTGAAAAAGCTGAGGTATTAGAGCTTGGAGCAAAGATAGTTTTACCTTCCGGTTATCTAAACATAGCAATATTCGATCAAGAGATTGAGGATTTTCAAACAAATACATTTGTAGGAACAGGTTTTGTTCTCGCGAATGCTGGCTCTCAATCAAGTGATGGATATGAATTTGATCTAGTTATGTCACCAACTGAATCTATTGACCTAGCTATTAGCGGTTTATTTATGGATCCAATATATGATTCATATGTTGGAGCTGCTGCTGGTGATTTAACTGGAACGGTTCCATCAAATATTCCAGAAGACACTATATCTTCAACATTAACATACAATTTTAATCTAAATAATTGGGATTCATTCTTAAGAATTTCTCATCTATATTCTAGCGAGGCATTTTTATTGGAAAATCCAACTCATCAGGCAATCTTAGAGTCAAGAGGAAATGGTTTTAGAAAACAAGATACACTTAACTTTACCTTAGGATTCAAAAAAGACAATATATCATTAAGCTTATGGGGTAAAAACATTAATGATGATGAATACTTAACTTCTGCTTTTGTTGCTGTTGCTGATTTATCTGAAACGACCTTTTTTGCATATCCTAATAGCTTTAAGACTTATGGAATAACATTAAATTACTCATTCTAAAGTATTACCAATAGATAATTAAAGGAGTTCATTTGAACTCCTTTTTTATATCTGATGGCGCGCCCGGGAAGATTCGAACTCCCGACCCCTTGGTTCGAAGCCAAGTACTCTGTCCAACTGAGCTACAGGCGCAAAGATGAATATAGAGTAATTCAATCTATATAAAGTATCAAAATTATTTTAGATAATTATTGTAAGAAAATGATGCAAAACTTATAATCAATTAATCATTACTTTGGGGGAATTAATGAAATATCTTAAGAATGCTTTGCTCACATTTATTGGGCTATATCTTCTAACTTTAGGATTGGTTTACGTTGATGTATATGACAGCAGACCGATAATAAGTATATTTAAAAATATACAATCTGACTCAGCTCTTGAGATAGTAGATTTCACTGCAGATAAAAAAAATACATCCTCTAAACCTATACCAAAACCCAATAAAGATAGAAATCCTTATTATGGTGACTTACACGTTCATACAAAATATTCTTTTGATGCTTATGTTTTTGGAGTCACTGCATCGCCTGATGATGCTTATAGATATGCAAAAGGTGAAGGTGTAAAACATCCTCTTGGTTACGAAATGAAGCTTAGAGAACCCTTAGATTTTTATGCAGTAACAGATCATGGTTTTTATATGGGGATGATACAAGCATATGCAGATACGACAACAGACATTTCTCAAAACGACTTCGCAGTACCTTTTCATAATTTAAATAGATTAGATAATTTAACTGTAGAATCTGCAGGTGAAAGATCAAATATTTTTAGCTCTGTACTAGGAGCAACAATTATTCAACCATACCCAGATTGGCATCCAAAATTACTTAAAGCATATTTAACAAGAAATACTCAAAGTGCACTTGAATCATTTGATTATGATATTCACAAGTCTGCTTGGGCTGATGTTGCAAGATCTGCAAATGAGCACAATGATCCTGGTCATTTTACTACTTTTATTGGATATGAATTTACAACCTCAACTGATATAGAGGGTGGAAATTTGCATAGAAATGTTATTTTTAATTCATCAAAAGCATCTATCAGGCCTTGGACAAGAATTGATTCAACTAATCCAGAGGATTTATGGACTTGGCAAGATAGATTGAGAGAAAAGGGTATCGATACAATTGCTATGCCGCATAACTCAAATGGTTCAAATGGTCAGATGTTTGAAATGGAGACATTCAAAGGTAATGCTTTTAATGATGAGTATGCGAAAAAAAGGATGAGAAACGAGCCACTGGTAGAGATTACTCAAGTTAAAGGAACTTCAGATACACATCCACTCCTATCACCTGATGATGAATGGGCTGATTTTGAAATAATGGATGTTAGAGTTGGAAGTAGACCACCAACTTACAGTAAGCCATCTGGATCTTACGTTAGAGAGGCATATCTAAATGGATTAACTCTTGAATTTACCAGACAAGGCAATCCATACAAATTTGGTTTAATTGGATCATCAGATACACATGTTGTAGCAGCATCTCTTGATGAATCAAATTTCTGGTCAAAGGTTGGTCTTCTTGATGGCGATCCTGAAAATAGAGGTTCAGTTCCATTAAAAGAAGAAAATGTTGAAAGACTAGATGAATACATGAGAGCATTTAACCAACCAATAAGCACAGTTAATTTGGAGCAAGGAGAGTACGCAAACACTGGCTTTACTCAATGGGGCGCTTCTGGTCTTGCTGTAGCTTGGGCTGAAGAAAATACAAGAGAATCTATCTTTAATGCTTTTAGAAGAAAAGAAACTTTTGCAACAACTGGTACGAGAATTGCTGTAAGATTTTTTGGAGGATATGATCTTTCCTCTATTGATCTTGATTCAGAGTCTCTTGTGAGTGAAGCATATCAAAAGGGTGTAACAATGGGATCTGATCTTTTACATGATGAGAAGAAAAATCCAGAGTTTTTGGTATGGGCTCAGAGGGATAAAAATGGAGCTCCACTTCAGAGAATCCAAATTATAAAGGGGTGGATTGATAACAATAGTGGTAGACCAAAAGAAAAAGTTTTTGATGTAGCTTGTTCAGATGGCTTGCAACCTGATCCAGTAACTAATAGATGTCCTGATAATGGCGCACGTGTAAATATTGAAGATTGCTCAATTAGTGCAAATGTTGGTTCATCTGAATTAAAAACTGTTTGGAAAGACCCAGAGTTTGTGCCAGCTGATAAGACTTTTTATTATGTTCGTGTACTCGAAAATCCAACTTGCAGATGGAGTACATGGGATGCAATAAAAGCAGGATATAAGCCTCGCGAAGGTCTTCATGAAACAATTCAGGAAAGGGCTTGGTCTTCTCCAATTTGGTATATTCCAGAACAGTCTGATGTTGATGTTATTCCTCTTGGAGGAACAATTCGACTAAGAAATACTAATTAGAAATAACTAATTAATTAAAATTGAAGTATAAAATTTTTATTTTTTTTATTATTGGACTTATCCTTTATCTTATTGATATAGGGTTGAATTATAATGATGATAAAGAAATATACATTAGTGATCAAGAAATTATTAGTCTAGTTAGTGCATGGAAATCACAAGTCGGAAGAAATCCTAATGATGATGAAATAACACGTATTATTAATAATCTGGTTGAAGAAGAAATTTTATATAGAGAAGCTCTAAAATTAGGTTTGGACAGAGAAGATCGAATAATTAAAAGGAGACTAGCTCAAAAAATATCTTTTTTAAAACAGGAGTCAATTCCAAATGCTCCATCAAATGATGATCTTATAGAATATTTTAAAAAAAATAGTGATAAATATTTTATTGATTCAACTTATACCTTTAGACATTATTTTTATTCATCAGAGAATAGTTCTAAAGAGAGATCAGCAAAAGCTTACACAGATTTGATTAATGGTGTTTCTATTAATTCTGACCCTTTTTTCTTGGGAAAAAATTTTGTTGACGCAACTATAAGAAAAATTGAAAATGAATTTGGTAAAGATTTTAGTTTAAATTTTTTAAATATTGAGCTTAATAAATGGATTGGTCCAATAGAATCTGCATTCGGTCACCACATCATATATGTAACAAATCATAGAGAGGGATATCTACCTGACATTACCAATGTTATAAAACAAGTCGAAGTTGATTTTTTACAGTCAAAAAGAGATGAAGCGATTGAAAATTATCTAAATGAAATTAGATCTGAATATAAAATATATATAAATCCAGATTTACAAATTTAATGAAAAGACTCTTATTTGCTTTTTTTTTAATAAGTTCATTGGATATTTATTCGCACGAATTTAATCCAGCTCATCTTGTAGTTCAAGAATTAAATGACGATCTTTTATATGAAGCTACTTGGATGTATCCATACAAGAATATTGGCAAGAGGGCTGAAGTAGTTTTTCCTGATGAATGTTTGACAGAATCAGTTGACATTTATTATCAAGGAAAATATATAAATGAGAAAATATCTCTAGAATGCACCTTAACTTTAAAGGGAAAGTCTATAGAAATCATAAATCTCAGTGTTTTAACAGATGCGCTCATAACAATAAATTTTAATGATGATGATATATATGAAGGCTTAGTAAATGTTCAAAATAATATTCTTCAAATTCCCTTAGAGAGTAATTATTATCCTTCTTCTTATTTAAAACTTGGTTTTTCTCATTTATTTGACGGATTAGATCACATTTTATTTATATTTGGTTTGCTTTTTTGTATATCTGGATTAATCAATATTATTAAGACTATAACAGCTTTCACAATAGCTCACAGCATCACGCTTGGTTTAACAGTCTTTGGGTTGATATCTCTACCTCAAGGCACTATTGAAGCTTTAATTGCACTTACTATAGTTTACTTGGCATCAGAAATTAATCGTAATAAAGGATCTTTAAAGACACCTTGGTTGATGGCATTTGGTTTTGGCTTACTTCACGGACTTGGATTCGCAGGTGCTCTAATGGATATTGGAATAGCTAACGATAAAATGCTTTTATCATTATTCTTTTTTAATGTCGGCATTGAAATAGCACAAATAGCTTTGATTCCATTACCCTTAATGATTATATTCATATCTAAGAAGTTTAATTACTTTGAAATAACAAAAATTTTAATAAGTTTATGTATTGGCGGAATGGGTTTCTATTGGTTTATAGATCGTGTAATTGGTATTATTCTCTAATTAAATATTGATATACATATGTTTTTCTCTAATAAAAATATACTTATTGGTGTAACTGGTGGCATTGCTGCTTATAAGTCAGCTGAAATAATTCGTCTTTTTAAGAAAGAGGGTGCTGATGTAAGAGTTGTTATGACTGAATCAGCTAAAGAGTTCATAACGCCTTTGACCTTACAAGCAGTCTCAGGAAATGCTATTCATGATTCTTTGCTTGATATAAAAGCTGAGGCCGCTATGGGTCATATAGAGCTCGCCAAATGGGCTGACATAATTCTTATTTCTCCATGCACAGCTGAAACAATTGCAAAGATAACGCACGGAAGAGCCGATGATCTAATTGGAGCTATATTATTAGCATCAAAAGCAGATAAATATATTGCTCCTGCGATGAATATAAATATGTGGTCAGATAGCAGCACACAAGAGAATTACAATACATTGTTAAAAAGAGACATATCTTTTATCGGCCCAGCTTCTGGTGAACAAGCTTGTGGTGATGTAGGACCTGGAAGAATGGAAGAACCAAATAATATAATTGAATTTATTAGAAAATCATTTAAAACCGGACCCTTGTCAGAAAAAAAAATAACAATAACCGCAGGACCAACCAGAGAACAGATAGATCCTGTAAGATTTATTTCAAATAATAGTTCAGGAAAAATGGGATATGCAATGGCAGATGCAGCAATTGAAGCAGGAGCAATTGTAAATTTAATAAGCGGACCCGTATCAATAAAACCCAATAAGCATGTAAATTTAATTAATGTTAATTCTGCTGAAGAAATGCTTAATAAAGTTATTGATAGTATGAGTGATTCAGATATTTTTATTGGATGTGCTGCTGTTTCAGATTTTAAACCGTCAGATTATTCAGATATAAAAATCAAAAAGGAAGACATGGATGATATTGATATTCATCTTGAAAAAAATGAAGATATTTTGACGTATGTTGCCTCAGAATTTACATCATCTTATGTTGTGGGCTTTGCTGCAGAAACTTCAGATGTAAAATCTAATGCTATAAGAAAATTAAAATCAAAGGATTTGGATATGATAATTTCAAATGATGTATCAGATAAATCAATTGGCTTTGATGTTGATGATAATGAGGTAAATGTTATTACGAATAAAGAAACAATTTTTCTAAAGAAGGACAAAAAGATTAGAATAGCAAGAGAGATTCTAAAAATAATATCTTTAAATATTCAAGTTTAATTATGTCAACTAAATCAGAAAAAAAACTTATCACTTTGAGCACTATAAATAAACTTAAAAAAGAGGGTGAAAAATTTACATGCTTAACTGCTTATGAATCAACAATGGCATCTGTTATTAGTAAATCAGGAGTTGATATTATATTAGTTGGCGATAGCTTAGGAATGGTAATACAAGGGCATGATAGTACTCTTCCAGTGACAATGGATCAATTAATATATCATCTTGAGTGCGTTGTTAGGGGAAATAATGGCTCACATATAATGGCTGACATGCCCTTTATGAGCTATGCAACAGATGATCTTGGATTAGAAAATGCGAAGAGACTAATGCAAGCTGGTGCTAATTCAGTGAAAATAGAAGGTGGTGAATGGATTTCTAAGATGGCACAAGCTCTTTCAGATAGAGGAATACCAGTATGTGCTCATATGGGACTTACCCCACAAACAATTAATAGATTAGGTGGTCATAATGTTCAAGGCAGAGATCCATCTCAAAAAGAAAAAATAATCAATGAAGCAATTTCACTTGAAAAAGCAGGCGCCGCTATGTTGTTGCTTGAATGTGTGCCTGAAGATTTAGCTAAGGAAGTAACTAATGAATTAAAAATTCCAGTAATCGGTATAGGAGCTGGTGTTCATACTGATGGTCAAATTATGGTTGTTCATGACATGCTAGGAATATCATGTTTAGAAAATCCTCCTAAATTTGTAAAAAACTTTATGGAAGAGTCGTCATCGATTGAGCTTGCTATTGTAAACTTCGTAAAAGATGTCAAAGATCTTAAATTTCCATCAGAAGAACATACCTTTAAATAAGAAATATTGAAAATTTATAAATCAATTTCCGAATTTAATTCTTTAAAAGATAAATTATCAGAATTATCATTCGTTCCGACAATGGGCAATCTTCATGCTGGTCATATATCACTTATTGATCTTGCAAAACAATATGATAATGAAATTATTTCATCTATTTATGTAAACAGACTTCAATTCAATGAAAAAGGTGATTATAAAAAATATCCTAAATCACTAGAAGAGGATATTGAGTTGCTTGAAATGAATGGTTGTGATCATCTATTGTTACCAGATGAATCTATATTAGATAATATTGACTTAATAAAAGCATCTCCAAAATCTAATAAACTTTGTGGAAAAAATAGACCAGGTCATTTTGATGGCGTATTAACAATATTAAATAAGTTTTTTAAACTTATAAAACCAAAATTAGTAATTTTTGGGAAGAAAGATTATCAACAATTCTTACTAGTAAAGGAATTTATTGTTGAAAATAATTTTAATATCGAGATTATTGGTGGAAATACTATTAGAGAAGAATCTGGATTGGCTCTTTCCTCAAGGAATAATCTTTTATCAAAAAAAAATAAATATTTAGCATCTTATATTTATAAGGTACTAAACGAAATCAATTTATCAAAAGAAAACCTTAACGGAGAATTAATTACAAATAAAAAAAATTATTTAACAAAATTAGGATTTGATGTTGATTATTTAACTGCATGTGATCCTTCTACTCTAGAAGATAGCTTTGAAATCTACAAAAGTGACATATTAATAGCTGTTGCTGCAAGGCTAGGTGACGTAAGACTAATTGATAATATTTTGCTTTCAAAACTTTAATAATCATAAATATTTATCTATACTTTCGTCCCTATGAATAAAACATTACTGAAGTCAAAACTTCATCGAATAAACGTCACTCAAGTTGAACTTGATTATGAAGGCTCATGTGCGGTAGATAAGGATTTTCTTGAGGCTGCAGGTATGCAAGAATATGAAAGAGTAGATGTATACAATGTATCTAATGGTGAAAGATTTTCAACATATCTAATTCTTGCTGAATCTGGATCAAAAACTTTATCAGTTAATGGTGCAGCAGCGCATAAGGTCTCAATAGATGATGTTGTTATTATTTGTACATATGGTTCGTATGATAAAAATGAGGCAAGATCTCATCATCCAACATTAGTATATTTTGATAAAGAAAATAATATTATCGACATTAAAAATTCTATACCAGAACAAAAACTAAAATCAGTTTAGTATTTATTTAACTTCTAGATCGTAAACCACATTTTATAGTTTCATTAAGATTGATATGGCGCGCCCGGAGAGATTCGAACTCCCGACCTCTTGGTTCGTAGCCAAGCACTCTAATCCAACTGAGCTACGGGCGCGATTACTAAACTTTCCGAGCCTCTTCAGGCAACATCACAGGGATACCATCCCTAATTGGATAAGCTAAACCAGATTCTTTACAGATTAATTCATTAGAAGTCTCATCATATGATAAAGATTTTTTTGATACAGGACATACTAATATTTCTAATAATGTTTTATCTATGGTTGTCATAGCTGAAAAGTATACATGATGAATGAATTTTTGTTTATATATGTTATCTTTACCCTAAATATGAGCTAGATACTATGAACAATCTTGAACTTATAGCATTAAAAGAATTTCCATTAATTGAACCAGGCCACGACATATCATCAACTATTTTTGATTGTATAGTAAATAATCAATTAATGATTAATGATTCCGACATTATTGTAATAGCTCAAAAAATTATATCTAAGGCTGAAAATAGATATATAGATTTGGATAACATTGAAATATCAGAAGAGGCAAAAAATTTATCAAAAAAATTAGACAAAAATGAAGGATTAATTCAAGCAATTATAAATGAGTCCAATAAAATATTATCTACAAAAAAGAACGTGATTATTGTTGAACACAAACTGGGATATATAAATGTTAATGCTGGAATAGATCTATCAAATGTACCTGGTGAAAATCTTGCATTGTTACTACCTGAAGACCCAAAAAAGAGTGCTAAAAATATTCAATCTGATCTATCTAAAAAATTAAATAAAAATATTTCAGTAATTATTACTGATTCAATGACACGACCATATAGATCTGGTGTAATTAATTTTGCATTAGCTAGTCACAATATTCTAAGCCTTAAAGACCTAAAAGGGCATGAAGATATGTATGGAAGAAAACTTAAAGGTACAGAGGTTGCCATTGCTGATGAATTAGCATCTGCAGCAGGATTACTGATGGGGCAAAGTAATGAGAAGAAGCCTGTAATTGTAATAAAAGGCTTTAATAATAACACTCAAAAAACCAGCAATGCCTTTGATTTGATTGTAAGTGAAAATGAAGATCTATACAGACAATAATTGAAATATATAATTATCAAATGAAGTTAAGCGTAAACCTAAATAAGATTGCTCTATTAAGAAATGCACGTGGCGAGAATTATCCTAATATTGAATATTTTGCTAATAAAGCCATTGACATTGGTGTTGATGGATTAACACTTCATCCAAGACCAGATCACAGACATGCAACTAGCAATGATGTAATTAAACTGTCAAAACTAACAAAGGATAGGGGGGTTGAGTTCAATATTGAAGGTAATCCATTTTCAAAACCTAGTGGTGATTTCGTTGGTTTTTGTGAATTAGTTGAAGATATAAAACCTGATCAGATAACACTTGTACCAGATACTATTGACCAAATTACATCAGATCATGGATGGTCTTGTGGGTCACATGACGAAGAATTGAAGAATGTTATATCTTCTCTAAAAGAAAATTCAAATAACGCAAAAATTAGTTTATTTATAGATAATATTGATGGTGTTGATTATGCATCTGATATGGGTGCAGACTTAATAGAAATTCATACAGGCGCATTTTCTAAAGCAATAAATAATGGAGAATTAGCAACCATAGATGAAATGAAAAAAATTATAAATCATGCTATGAGTTTAAATTTAAATATAAACGCTGGACATGATTTAAATCTAAATAACTTACATTATTTGGTTGAAATAGGTAATATTAACGAAGTATCTATTGGTCATGCAATTATTGTGGATTCACTTCAATATGGTTTTGAAGAAACAATATCTAGATATATAGAAATTATTAGGAAATAAAATGGATATAGAAGAAAAGCTTAAAGAACAAATAAAAGAGAATGATGTACTTATCTATATGAAAGGCACTCCATACGAACCAAGATGTGGTTTTTCAGCAAGAACAGTTCAAATATTAATAGATTGTGAATCACAATTCAGTTATGTAGATATTCTTGAAAATAATGATGTCAGAGCAACACTACCAAAAGTTTCAGATTGGCCAACTTTTCCTCAGGTATTTATCAAAGGAGAGTTAGTTGGAGGAGCAGATATTATTGCTCAAATGCATGAGAGTGGCGAGTTAAAAAAACTTTTAGATTCAATAGAATCTTAAATATCAAAATTATTAACAATATTACAGAAGACCTCAGCTGTTACCTTTGTGTCATAAGCTGCTGAATGTGCTTCATCATTGTCATATTCAACTGATAACTTTTCACAAATCCTAGCAAGAACGGTTTGTCCAGTTGCAAGAACTCCTAAAGAGACAGTGTCTATTACCGAAAACTTATGAAATGGAGTTTTCTTTATATTATTTCTTAAAACAGATGCATCTAAAAAAGATTTATCAAAATGTGCATTATGTCCAACCAATATAGCTCTTGAGCATTCATATTTATTTTTTGCTTTATTAATTATTTTAAATAAATCTTGAAGTGCATCTTTTTCAAGGACTGCATTTCTTAAAGGATGATCTAACTTAATTTTTGTAAATTCAAGAGACTCCTTTTCTACTATTGATCCTTCAAAAGGTTGAATATGATGTCTATATGTATCTCCTGGAATATATTTATTCTCTTTTTCCTCAATCAAAGTAATAGCAATTTCTAATATTGCATTTACTTCTGGATCAAAACCTCCGGTTTCAATGTCAACAACCACAGGAAGATATTTCCTAAATCTATTTTTTAACACCAAGTTTTTCTTGTAATTTTGAATTTGAAGTTGTGTAGCCAAATGGAACTCTTTCTCCAGGATGGATTCGCCTGTATGCTTCTTGAACTGCTAATGTAGTTTCGTGAAATCCTGATAAAATAAGATCAAGTTTTCCAGGATAGTCATTAATATCACCTACAGCAAATATACCCTCTCTTGATGTTTGAAAATTTTCAGTATTAACTTGAATTTTTTTTCCGTTTAAATCTATATTCCAATCTAAAATCGGTCCTAATTTTTTATTTAAACCAAATAAAAATAATAATTCATCTGCTTCAAATGATTCAATCTCATTAGTTTCAAAGTTTTTTAAAGTTACTGAATCAACTTTTTTATCACCGACAATAGAATCAATAAGATAGGGAGTTAATAAATTAATTTTTTTTTCTTTAACAAGATCTCTCATTTGTTCTTCAGTGTGCTGTGCACCTCTAAAAGCGTCTCTTCTGTGAACTAGGCTAATTGATTTTGCAATCTTTGATAGTTCAACTGTCCAATCAAGAGCTGAATCACCTCCACCAAATATGAACAAATTTTTATCTTTATACTTTTCAACAGACCTTACAGCATATTCCACACCTTTCGAAAGAAATTTATCTGGATCATCAATATTTGGAGGTCTTCTGGGTTCAAATGATCCTGCTCCTGCTGCAATAAAAATATTTTTTGAAACAAATTCTTTATCTTCAGTTGTTTTTATTTTCCAAAATTTTTCATCTTCATGGTCAATTTCTTCAATCGAATCAACCCTTTCTGAAAGGTGTAAATCATAATCAAAAGGTTTAATCTGATCTAAAAGAGCATCAACATGTTCTTGTGCAGTTTGAAAAGGAACACCTGGAATATCATAAATTGGTTTTTCAGGATATAGTTCAGCACACTGCCCACCAGGTTTATCAAGATTATCAATGAGAGTGCATTTTAGACCAAGAAGTCCAGCTTCAAATACAGTAAATAAACCAACTGGTCCTGCACCTATAACTAATATATCAGTTTTATTCATCATCTTACTTTCATTCCTGGCTCTGCTCCTTCATCAGGCGATACTAAATATATGCCGTCATCGTTGCTAGACGCAAGTACCATACCCTCGGATATACCAAATTTCATTTTTCTAGGTTCTAAATTATTAACTAAAACAATATGTCTATCAGTGAGATCTTCAGGATCGTAAGCACTTTTAATTCCTGCAAATACATTTCTTTGTCCAAGATCTCCAACATCTAATGTTAATTGAAGAAGTTTATCAGCTCCTTCAACATGTTCTGCTTTAATAATTTTAGCCACTCTTAAGTCAACAGCTGAAAATTGATCGATATTAATTAGATTTACATTATCCATATCTTCTTCCTCAGGAATTATTATTTGTTCGAGTCTATTTAGCAATGGTTTATAGTCATTTATTTGTTTAATGTTTGTTTTTTCAACATCAAAAAAAGAAATTTTCTTAATATTTAAGAATTCGAAAGCTTCATTTGTAATGTTTGGTATTATTGGATGAAGATACACTGACAGTATATAGAATGCATTTACAGCTGTAGATGCAATTTCAATTGCTTCATCTATATCTTTTTTCCAAGGGGTTTGGTCATTAATATACTTGTTAACATCATCAGCCAAATCCATTATAACTCTTACTAATTTAGAGTATTCCTTTGCTTCATATAATGAAATTACTTCATTCTTTTTTAAAATTAAATTACTAACGACAACGTTATTGATGTTATCAGACAAAATATTTTTATTCTTTTTTAAAAATGATGCTGATCTTGATGCAATATTTAGATATTTACCAACTAAGTCAGAATTGATTCTTTGAACATAATCTTCAAAATTTAAATCTATGTCCTCAACTTTATTATTAAGTTTTGCAGCAAAATAATATCTCAATGTCTCTGGATTGGTAATATCTGCAAATTCTTTTGCTAATATACCTGTGCCTTTCGATTTAGACATTTTTTCACCATTAATTGTTAAAAAACCATGAACATTTATACCATTTGGCAATTTAAAACTTGCTGCACTTAAAAGCGCAGGCCAAAACAATCCATGAAAGTAAGCAATATCCTTTCCTATAAAGTGATAAATTTCATAGTTTGAATTTTCGGACCATAAATCTTCCATATTAATATTATTTTTATCAGCCCAGTTAGCTATTGATGCTATATAACCAATTGGTGCATCAACCCATACATAGAAATATTTATCTTTTTCACCCGGTATTTCAAAACCAAAATAGGGTGCATCTCTGGAAATATCCCATTTTTTTAGATCCTCATTAAGCCATTCATTTAATTTATTTTTAATTGATTTTTGTAAATCGACATCCTTTAAAAATATTTTCAACATTTCATTTTTTTGAGGAAGATCAAAAAATATATGCTCACTTTCTTTTTTAATTGGAACAGTATTAGAAACAATTGAAATAGGATTTTTTATATCAAGAACATTATAAGATGCTCCACATACACCACAATTATCACCATTTTGATTTTCTGCATCACATTTCGGACATGTCCCTTTGATATATCTATCAGAGAGAAACATCTCTTCTTTTTCGTCATAATATTGTTGAATATTTGATTTAGAAATTAAATTATTATTTTTTGCACACTCAT
Source organism: uncultured SAR86 cluster bacterium (assembly GCA_902630885.1). Lineage (GTDB taxonomy): Bacteria > Pseudomonadota > Gammaproteobacteria > Magnimaribacterales > D2472 > SAR86A. Next base: position 61,239 of record CACOWI010000003.1, read on the forward strand.
ATATATATTCTGAGTATTTTTTATTTTCATCACTGTGTGTTGTATAAAAATTTGTAAAATTTATTCCATAAATTTCATAAGTTGATTTATGGTCTTTATAGACATCATCAATTAATTTTTCAGGTTTAACACCCATCTCATTTGCTTTTAGCATAACTGGGGTGCCATGTGTGTCATCAGCACAAAAGAATAAACATTCATTACCATTGAGATTATGAAATCTTGACCAAATATCAGTTTGAACAGCTTCAAGAATGTGACCTAAATGAAGGGGGGCATTTGCATAAGGCAATGCTTGTGTAACAAGTATTTTTCTCTTGGTTTTTTTAGAATTGTCCATTTATTATCTGTATTATATGTGAAAATATTAATTAATATGGCTATTAAAAAAATTATTGCATTTGGTTCAGCTAAAGGTGGAGTTGGAAAAAGTTCAATTACAGCCGCTTTAGCATTAGCTCTATCCAAAGATAAAAAAATTGGGATACTAGATGCTGATGTATATGGTCCAAATCAAAACATATTATTTAATCTCGATTCAAAAAATGAAATAACATCCAAAGGAATTAAACCAGCTTTACACAACGACATAAAGATTGTTTCAATGGGAAACATCTTGAATTATGAGGACGCAGCTGTTTGGAGAGGACCAATGCTTAGTGGGGCTATTAAGAAATTAATAAATGATACTCAATGGGGTGATTTGGATTATTTATTAATTGATATGCCTCCTGGAACTGGAGACGTCTATTTAACGATTTTTAAAGAACTTGCTGTAGATAAATTTATATTAATTACAACACCAAATAAATTAGCAATTTCAGATTTACAAAAAACCGTAACAATGTTGAAAAAATTAGACGTCAAAATTTTTGGTTACATTTGTAACAATATCTTTAATGTAGAGGACATTGATAATAATTTCTTTGTTACCAATAAGATAAATCATCTTGGTACCTATGAATTTGATACTAATCTGCATGATTTTAATTTAGATTATAATTCTTCTATAACTGAGGAAATATCTAAAGTAATTTTGTCGGATATCTAATTGATTGTGAAAAATTTATATTTATTATCTATTTTAATTTTTATAACTTATATATCTGCAGATGAGGTTAGGGATCCATATGAAGATTTCAACAGAAAAACTTTTGAATTTAACGAAAAGTTAGATGAAAAGATTCTTAGACCAATAGCTCAGACTTATTCAAAATTTCCTCCTAAAGTAAAAAATGGAGTTTCAAATTTCTTCAATAATCTCGAGGATGTAGAAACTTCAATAAATCAATTACTCCAAGGTAAGCCAAAAAAATCAATAAATGATATTTCCAGATTTATTATAAATTCAACAATTGGTTTAGGTGGATTTATAGATGTAGCTTCAAAAATAGGTTTAGAGAGGCATGAAGAAGATTTTGGCCAAACACTTGCAGTATGGGGGGTTGGTCAAGGCCCCTATATAATGTTGCCTGGATTAGGGCCTTCAACTTTAAGAGATACCCTTAGCAGACCTGTATCTTCATTTTCATCAGTTACGTTTCATATGACTGATGCCGATGTTAATATCGCTCTTAAAACAATTGATGCAATTGAAACACGAGAAAGGCTACTTGATGTGGAATCTCTGTTATCTGGTGATAAATATTCATTTGTAAAAGATGCATATATTCAATCATTAAATTATGAAATTGCAGACGGAATAGATGTTCAGGATGACTTTATTGATGATATGGAAGACTTTCTAATAGACTAACAGTTCTTCAAGTTCATTTTTATGATTCTTCAAATTATTTTCTTTAATAATTTCTAAGATTTTTAATCTGAAGGACTTTGCATACTTATCTCCTCTAGATAAGCCAAACAAATGTTTCATCATTCTGCTTAGATTGTGTCCATTTTGAATCTGTCTTTCAACATATTCTAAATATTGATTAAGTACCTCTTTTTTTGAACTAGCTGATGAATCAACATTATAAAATCTAGGCTCGATATCTTTTAGCATGAATGGATTGTCGTATGCCGCTCTTCCAATCATAACTCCATCAACTTTTTCTAAATGCATTTGGGAATCGTCGAGATTTTTAATTCCACCATTAATTATTATCTCAAGATCGGGAAAGTCTTTTTTTAATCTATATACATAATCATATTTTAAGGGTGGAATATTTCTATTTTGACGAGGACTAAGTCCTTTTAAAATTCCATTTCTTGCGTGAATTATAAAAACTTTAACCCCAGAATCTTTAACAATTGAAACGAAATTATAAAGAAATTCATATTCTTCGTGATCATCGACCCCTAGTCGGCATTTTATTGAAACAGGAATACTTACTGAATTTTTCATAGCAGCCAGACATTCCGCTACTAGATTAGGTTCAAGCATTAAACAAGCGCCAAATTTTCCTTTTTGAACTCTATCAGAAGGACATCCTACGTTTAGATTTATTTCATCATATCCGAACTGCTCACATTTTTTTGAGCATTCAATAAGATCAGATATATTAGAACCTCCTAATTGAACCCCAACTGGATGTTCCTCAGTGTTAAATTCTAATTGATTAAAACATTTACCAAATATTAAAGAGCCTGTGGCAATCATTTCGGTATATAAAAAAATCCTTTTCGATATTAAACGCAGCAAATAACGATCATGCATATCGGTGTATTGCATCATTGGAGCTACACAAAATTGCCTATCAAAATTTTCCATTAAAGAAATATATTTATAGCTGTATATCCAACAATTGATAAAACTATGGTATATGGTAATGCCATGTATACCATTCTTAAATACGAGAGATTTATAAGTGGCGCAAGAGAAGATGTCAATAAAAATAAAAATGCAGCTTGGCCATTTGGTGTAGCAACGCTTGGGATATTTGTACCTGTATTTATTGCAATAGCAAGATTATTGAATTGAGTTTCAGTAATGACGCCATTATCAAATGCTGTTTTTACCTCGTTAATATAGATAGTTGCAACAAAAACATTGTCACTTATTGCTGAAAGAAAACCATTTGCAACAAAAAACAATGAAGGTTGAGTTGAAGGATCCTGAGAAAGAACATAATCAATAACTGGTGAGAAGAGATGTTGATCATGAATAACACTTACAATAGCAAAAAAAACAGCAAGTAAAGCTGTAAAGGGCAATGCCTCATGGAATGCTTCACCTAAATGATGTTCCTCAGTAATTCCTTTAAATGCTGTTAATAGAATTATTACGCTTAATCCAATTAACCCAACAGCAGCTAAATGAAGACCAAGAGCGATAACTAGAAAGATAGCTACAAGAGATTCAACAAAAAGCTCAGCTTTATCTTTTGCTGTAATATTTTCTTCTCTATATACAGAATAATCATTAAAGATCTCTCTGATATTAGGAGGTAACTGATTTCCAAAACCAGCAATAGCAAATTTTTCAATCATAAAACATGTAAAAATGCCTGCAACAAAAACAGGCATTGTTATAGGTGCCATTCTCAAAAAGAACTCTACAAACTCCCATCCGGCGATTGTTGCAATTAATAGATTTTGAGGCTCACCAACTAATGTACAAACTCCACCAAGAGCAGTACCAACCGCACCATGCATAACAAGATCTCTTAAAAATGCTTTAAAATCTTCTAACTCTTCTAACTTTAAAGTATTTATTGATTGATTGTTATGGAAGTCATGAGTCTCATCTGAAAATGAACTACCTGATGCAACGGCATGGTAAATTCTATAAAAACCAATAGTTACCCCAATTAAAACTGCGGTAACTGTAAGAGCGTCAAGAAAAGCAGATAAAACTGCAGCAGAAATACAAAATAAAAGTGATAACAATGTTTTTGATCTAATGCTTAACAATAATTTAGTAAAAATTGTTAACATTAAATTTTTCATAAAATAAATTCCTGCAACCATGAAAACTAAAAGCAGAATTACTTCTAAGTTATTTTCAATTTCGTGAAATACAGATTTTGTTGAAGTTAAGCCCATAACAATTGCTTCTAAAGCAAGCAAACCTCCAGGCTGAAGCGGATAGCATTTTAAAGCCAATGCTAATGTAAAAATAAATTGTAATAAAAAGACCCATCCAATAATGAAATTTCCATCTAATCCCATAGAATTGAGTATCATTAATAATGGTGGATTAATAATTAGAAAGCCTATTATGGTAGACTTGTACCACCCAGGGGCATTCCCTAGAAATAATTTTTGTATTTCATTGAACATAAGAACATTTTAAACTTAGTTACTATGCATTTTAAAAGATTTTTAGAGATAAATGTTGAAGAAAATAACCATTTCATTGTATTTAGAAACAATAAAATAATCTACGAACCTGATTTAAAAACTTTTTTATTAGATAGTAGCTATTTGAACATTGATATTGAAAATTCGTTAGTCGTTGGAATAGCTGAATCTGAAAACAAAGTTTATGCTATTGATATTTCAAATTGTGAAAATGATATTAATGTGGGATATAAATCTCTAATTGAATATGATGTTAGGCATTTATTAGCAATCTCAAAACCTGAAGATATTATTTTAATGGGGAGGGCAAATCAATTATTACATTGGCTGAGGAGTAATAAATATTCTGGTTATTCTGGAGAGTTAAATAAATTTGATCTAAATGAGGAGTCATTGATGTGTCCAACAACATCCACAATGATATATCCTTCAATAGCTCCTTGCGTATTAGCAATGGTAACTAAAGGAGATGAAATTTTATTAGCAAGAAATAATTTATTTCCTGAGGGCCTTTATAGTGTATTAGCTGGCTTTGTAGAAGTATCTGAATCTGCTGAAGAAACAGTAAGGCGAGAGGTATTAGAAGAAGTAAATATTAAAGTAAAAAATCTCAAATATTTTGGAAGCCAACCCTGGCCGTTTCCATCTCAACTGATGTTAGGTTTTTCATGCGAATATGAGTCAGGTGAAATAAAAGTTGATGAAACTGAAATCGTAGAAGCTAATTGGTATAAATACAATAATTTACCATATGTTCCTCCAACAACAAGTCTCTCGGGCTTACTAATTAACTCTTTTGTCGAGGATCATTCTTAGCGCGAAGAGGAATATCTTTTTTTGGCTTTTTATCTTTAACAATTTCTTTCATTACTGGCTCTTTGGTCTTGCTTTGAACCTCTTTTTTAGAATCACGATTTATAGATTCATTATTATTTGATTCTTTAGTTTTGGTTTTCTTATTGACAGTATTTTTTTTGACATAAGGGCTCTTAGGTTTTTGCTTTGAAGTGCCTTTATTATTTTTATCAGATTTATTAGTTCTGTTGTTAAAGTTTTTATTTTTATTAACTTTATTTCGTGGTGTGTTATTTTTCTTTCTGTATTTTCTTTGTGGTTTTTTCTTTTGCTTAACTTCTTCGACCTCAATACCAGTTATAGATTTAAGCCATTTCATCAGACCAGCTTTTTTAGTTTTAGGCATTTTAGGTGGTTTAATTCCATCCACTAATGGCTTCATTGTCTTGGATTGATTATTAGCATCTCTCCAATTAATATTGGGTTCAGGACTATCAGGAGTTAATTTATATGAATCTGTATTTTTTACATCAGAACCTTTGATTCTTACAACTTTGTAATATGGTCTTGATTTGTATGGATCAGCAATAACAAGAACTTTTACCTTGTTTGTTTTTTCAATACTAATAATGTCATATCTCTTTTCATTTAAAAGATAGCTAGCAACATCTGATGGAACATAAACGTGAATTTCGCCAGTATTATCTTTAGCTGCATCTTCTCCTACTATTCGAAGAATAGACAATCCTAATGATCTCGGGCCTCTAACTAAAACATGTTCAATATCATAAGATTCGTTCAGAGAGGGGCGAAGACGTTGTCTCGATATTTCTAAAAGACCAAATCTGGATATATTTGAAATTTGCACTCTGGCTCTATCGGAATATATAGCTTTTCTAAATGCTGATTCAACTTTATTCTGATTATCTTCATTTGTCATATCAATAAAATCTATGACTACAAGACCACCAACATCTCTAAGCCTAAGCTGTCTTGCGACTTCTTTTGCTGCTTCTATGTTAGTTTTGAAAGCTGTTTCTTCAATATCTTTACCTTTTGTTGATCTTGCTGAATTTACATCAATTGTTGTCATTGCCTCAGTTGGATCAATTACAATAGATCCACCTGAACTTAATGATATCTCTCTTTGAAAAGCTAGCTCTATTTGAGACTCTATTTGATATCTATTAAATAGTGGAATTTCTTCATCATAGAACTTAACCTTTTCTGAATGATCAGGAATAACAGCTTCTATAAATTCTTTAGCTTCGTTAAAAATTTCTTTATCGTCAATTAAAATTTCCTCAATATCTTCTTTAAAATAATCTCTAACAACTCTGACAATTAATTTATCATCTCTATAAATTAGAGATGGTGAGGTGGCATTAGGAATAGTATTATTAATCTCATCCCATAGAGCCAATAGGTAAGCTAAATCTAAACTTAACTCTTCTACAGTTCTACCTAATCCATTAGTTCTTACTATTGCGCTCATATTTTCAGGAATATTCAATTTTTCTAGAATATTTTTTATTTGATCTCTCTCTTCTCCACCTATTCTTCTAGAAATACCACCAGAGCGAGATGAGTTAGGAATTAAGACTAAAAATCTCCCGGCTAGACCAATTTGAGTTGTAAGTGCAGCTCCTTTTGTCCCTCTTTCTTCTTTTGTAACTTGAACAATGATTTCTTGACCTTCTTCAAGTGTACAAATAAATTTTCCTTTTTTATCCTTTTTGTAGTACTGATTTGAAAGATCTTTCAAGGGTAAAAAACCATGCCTCTCTGAACCAAAGTTCACAAATGCTGCATCTAGGCTTGATTCTATTCTTGATACAGTAGCTTTAAATACACTTCCTTTTAAAAGTATTTTTTCAGGAGATTCTGTATCAAAATCATATAGCTTAGCACCATCTACTAGGGCAACCCGCAGTTCATCACCGTAAGATGAGTTAATTAGTATTCTTTTCATTTTTTCTCCCTAAATAGGAAGATAATTCAGCAGTATGCTTAGTTTAAGCGTTTATCAGTAAGTCTTACTATCTGTTATGCTTACGTGATCAGCTCTGTTAGGAGCTTTAATATATAACTGTTGTATTTATCTTTCTTTGTTAATTTACTAGGTAAACCTAGTTATTTAGGTATATATCCTATAGATTTGTATCATGACTGTCAAAAAAATAGCCATAAACGAAGATAATGAAGGTAGAAGGATTGATAATTTTTTAATATCTTTATTTAACTCAGTTCCTAAAAGTAAAATTTACAATATTATTAGAAAAGGTGAGGTGAGAGTAAATTCTTCAAGAAAAAAACCAAGTTATAAACTTAAATTAAATGATTTAATACGCATTCCTCCTAATCTCGAGGTTTCTGATAAAAAACCTAAAAAAATTGAATCTGAAGAAATCTTAAAACATACACAGGACATACTATATGAAAATGAAAACTTTATAGTTGCCAATAAAAGAAATGATATTTCTGTTCATGGAGGCTCTAAACAATCTTTTGGTTTGATTGATATATTTAGAAAAAAATATGGTGAAAACATTGATTTATGCCATAGATTAGATAAGACAACATCAGGCTGCATCGTATTTGCAAAAAATAAAAAAGCTGTTAAACACTTTGGTGAAAATTTATCAAAAAAATGTGTTAGAAAAGTTTATTCAACAATACTTAAAGGCAAACTAAAACAAAATATTAGTGTAGACATACCGGTGTACAAAAACTTAACCTCAAATTCTAAAATCGCATCTTCAAAATTTATTTTAAAAAAGACATTAAAAAATACTTCATTTGTTGATGTAAAGATAGATACTGGAAGGACACATCAAATTAGAATTCATGCAGCAAAAATAAAGCATCCTATTCTTTTTGATCAAAAATATGGCGATAAAGATTTTGATAAATCATTAAAAATTGGAAAATATAAAATAGCACTTCATGCAAAAGAAATATCTTTTTTTGATCTAGATAATAAAAAAATTAATGTTAAATCAAAACTCCCTTTTGAATTTAAAGAAATGCTTAAAAATCTTGAATAAATTTTCTGTTAATATTTGTAAAATTTTGATAGGATAGCGTTTTTTAAGGCATATTATGGCAGTACAAAAAAGCAAAGTTACTAGGTCTAGAAGAGGTCAAAGGCGATCTCATGATGCTTTAAAGTCTAAAACTTTATCAATTGATCCTGTTTCTGGAGAAAAACATTTACGTCATCAAATGACAAAAGATGGTTTTTATAAAGGTAGATTGATTAAAGATTTAAGAAAACCTATTAAAGAAGAGTCAGAAGAAGTAACATCATAGTTATGCCTAGGCATATAAGTATTCTTTTTCCAGGACAAGGTTCTCAATCACTTGGAATGCTTCATAATCATTCTATAGATTTACTCAATTCATACAAAAAAGATATAACAGATATACTTGGATTTAATCTTTTAGACGTAGTAGAAAATGGACCTGTAGAAGATTTAAATAGAACTTCAGTAACTCAGCCCGCAATTCTTTTAACCTCGATTTTAGATTTTTATCATATTTCTAAAGAACTTGATTTAAAACCCAATCTTTTATGCGGACACTCTCTTGGAGAATATAGCGCATTAGTTGCCGCAAATTCTATTTCGTTGCTTGAAGGAATCTCACTAGTCCATAAAAGAGGCAAACTCATGGAAAAGTGCCCTAAAGGAGCGATGTGCGCAGTTTTAAATACTGATTTCAAAGTAATAAGAGATATTTGCGTTGAAGTAGAAAATGATATTAACACCATAGTCACACCTGCAAACCTTAATTCGCCCAATCAAATCGTAATTTCTGGAAACGAAGAGGGGGTTGATGAGGTAGTCAAACGTCTAAAAGAAAGTGGTCATAAAAAATGTATTAAACTTAAGGTGAGTGTTGCCTCACACTCTAAAGTAATGAATAACACTCTTGATAAATTCAATGATGAGTTAAATAAAATAAAAATTGCTCCACCAGAGTATTCAATTATTCAAAACGTTAATAGCAATACCACAGAAAGTATTGATGAACTAAAGAAAAATTTATTAAATCAACTTACTATGCCTGTCCAGTGGATAAATACGATGGAATATATTAAAAGATATAACGGAATTGTTATTGAATGTGGCCCAAATAAAGTTTTGTCTGGTCTAGCTAAGGCTAATGGCATAGATAATATTTACTCAACTTCATCACCAGATTTTTTTGATAAAATTAAGGAAGTATTATGAGTAATGGTAATGTCTTTATTTCTGGAGCATCAAGAGGTATTGGTAATTCAATTGCTAAATATTTTGCTAAAAATGGTTACATAGTTGTTGGCACTTCTAGAAATGAATTTAAATTTGATGAAAAAAATGAAAATCTTATTCCTATAAAGCTTGATGTTACATCGAGAGATGATGTTCAAAATTGTTTTGATTTTTTAAAATCAGAAAATTTACTACCTGATATTCTAATTAATAATGCTGGTATTACTGCAGATCAAATTTTCTTAAGAATGAAAAATGAAGATTGGGATAATGTTATAGATACAAACCTTAATGGGGTTTTTAATTTATCAAAGATCTTTGTAAAAAATATGATTAAAAATAAAAAAGGAAGAATAATAAATATTTCATCTATATCTGGATTAATGGGTAATCCGGGACAAGTTAATTATTCAGCATCAAAGTCAGCGCTTAATGGATTTACTAAATCGTTGGCTAAGGAGTTAGGCTCCAGAAATATAACTGTAAATTGCGTTGCTCCTGGATTTATTGAGACTGATATGACATCTTTTTTAGAAGAGGACGCCAAACAACGAATTGAAGAAACCATACCACTAGGTCGACTGGGTAAAGGTGAAGACATAGCAAAATTAGTTGCATTTTTAGCGTCTGATGAAGCCTCATATATAACAGGCCAAACCATTTCTATTGATGGTGGCTTGCTTATGTATTAATAAAAATGTGCAACTTTGAACTATTACATGTAAAATGTGTCAAATTTCAATATAGGGTAATGGAGATATTATGAGTGTTGAAGATAGAGTCAAAAAAATTGTAAGCGATCAATTAGGTAAATCTGTTGAAGAAATCGAAAGCGATTCATCATTCGTCGATGACCTTGGAGCAGATTCACTGGATACTGTTGAGCTTGTAATGGCACTTGAAGAAGAGTTTGATCTTGAAATTGCTGATGAAGACGCTGAAAAAATTTCTACAGTAAATGAAGCTGTTGAATACATAAATTCAAATTCGTAAAAATTTAATTTTCAAATTTTTTTAAATGTTTACAATAACATTTGTTATTTAAACATTTTTTTATGTATTTAATAAGAGCATCAATAATTTTTACTTTTTTACTTTTATTATCAATATATGCCCCATATACAGCATTTCTTAATCATGAACCTCATATAAAAGATAAGGTTATATACATTGAAAAGGGCGATACGTTAAATGAAGTTTTTTCATCATTTTTACCATTAAACTTTGCAAATAAACTTTTTTTAAAAATCTATTCTTTTACAAATGATCTAGATTTATTTCAATCTGGTGAATATGAAATTGGTAATAAGTCTATTATAGATATTATCTATCTAATTAAATCTGGCGAAACAGTAACTCATAAATTTAAAATAAATGAGGGCTTAACAATTTATGATATTGAAAATTTAATTAATAGTTCACATCTTATAAATGATTGTAGTTTCCTCGATTGTATAGATACAAATTTTCCATTCAAAGAGGGCATTCTTTATCCAGATACATATTTTTACAAAAAAGGCATGAACGCATCCGAAATATTAAAAGAAAGCCATAATAGATTAGAAAATTTTTTAGATAATAAATTAAAAAACAAAGTCAGTGATACATTATTAAGTAAAGAAGAAATTTTAATACTTGCCTCAATTATTGAAAAAGAAGCAGGTAATGATCAGGAAAAAAGTACAATTGCCAGTGTTTTCCTTAAAAGATTATCTATAGGCATGAAGCTTCAAGCTGATCCGACAATAATTTATGGTTTGTTACCAAATTTTGATGGAGATATAAAAAAATCTGATATTCTTAATAAAAATAATAAATATAATACGTATATGATTAATGGCTTGCCACCAACACCTATCTCAATATCTTCAATTTCTTCTATAAATGCATCTATTGATTCAATTCCTGGTGAATACCTATTTTTCGTAGCAGACTCACCAACTTCACATTACTTTTCTAAGACTTATGAAGAGCATCTCAACAAAATCAATCAGCTGGGCCTCAATAAATGAAAATTATTTCATTTGAAGGCATTGAGGGGGTTGGCAAATCAACACAGCTTAGACTTTTAAAAGACTATCTTGAATCAAAACATTTTTTAGTTGAGGTATATAGAGAGCCTGGATCTACAAATACTGGAGAGAAAATAAGAGATATCTTACTGAATTCAGCTAATGAATTATCAAATGAGGCAGAGCTTTTATTAATGTTTGCATCTAGAGCTGAGCTAATTAAACATAAAATTAAAAAAAGTAAATCAGATTATTTATTACTAGATAGATTTTATGACGCTTCTCTTGCATATCAAGGTTATGGTAGAAAGCTTTCTATCCCTTTAATCGAGTCACTTATAACGTTTACGGACTGTCCTGTTCCAAATTATAGTATTTTGTTAGATATTCCAGTTGAAGAGGGTTTTGCCCGAAAAACCAATGATGATATTGATAGAATTGAATCCTCTAGTAAAAGCTTCTTTGAGAGAGTTAGAAAGGGTTATCTTAAGATTGCAAAAGAAAATACTGATAGATTTATAAAAATAAATGCTTCTCTAGACATTGATAAAGTACATCAGAAAATTATTAATCATATCGAGTCGTAGTAATGACTATTGAAAAATATAATTGGCTTTTTGAAATATACCAAAAAATTAATTTTGACAAATTACCTCACGGAATAATAATTAATGGCTCAAATGGTATTGGTAAAAAGTTACTTGCTAATGAAATAGCTGCAAAATTATTAATTAATAAATCAACTAACACCCTTGATCGAGACTTAATCGAGTCTAATTCTCATCCTGATCTATTTATAGTTGATAAAGACAAAATTATTTTAAGACATATAACTTTTAGAAAATCACAAAAAAAAGAAGATTGGGATGAGGAACTTGGAGAAAGGAATGTTAATAACTTTTTGTCCATGAGTTCATCTATATCACTTAATAAAGTTGTAATTTTATTCAACGCCGAAACTATGAATCCACAGTCGCAAGCTGCAATTTTAAAAACCTTAGAAGAGCCGTCACCTAACAGCTACATTATATTTACAACCAATAGACCCAAATCTTTATTTGAAACTATTTATAGCAGATGCCAAGTAATAAATATTCCTAATTTAACTGAATCATCCTTAAATGATTGGCTAAGTAAAAATGGAATCTCTGATCTGAATTCAAATCACTTTCCAAGTTTTATTTCACCATTAAATATTCTTGAAGATATTCAAAATGACAAACATTCAAGTTTTAAAAACTTTGTTTTTATAATATCTGATTATATTGAAAATAAACTAGATACTAATTTAGCAATTAAGAATATTTCAAATTTGGAAATTGATTTTGTTACAAAAACAAATTATTTAATTGAGTTTCTTAAAATTCTACTTAAATCAAATTTATTATCTGAGGAATTATCAGGTTTATATAAAAAATTTAATTCATCTAAATTTAATAATTTAAAGATATCTAACTTAATAAACGAATTAAATGATGTTCGATACAATTATTTCAGTGTTCCACAAATCAATGAAACACATGTATTAAATTATTTTTTTAGTGAATTGAAAAATTCAATCAAGATATAGTTGTACCACCATCAACAACGATTGTCTGCCCATTAATGTAATTACCTGCATCAGATGCAAGCATAACAGCAACACCAGCTATTTCATCTGGTTCACCAATTCTTTTCATTGGTGTTGTAGATAACACTGAATTTAAGATATCAGGATTTTCCCATAATGCTTTTGCAAAATCTGTTTTTATAAGACCTGGTGCAATTGAATTAGCTCTAATATTTTTATGTCCAAATTCAGTAGCTATATTTTTAACAATCATTACATCAGCTGCTTTACTTATGTTATACGCGCCTAGTATTGGACTACCTTTAATCGCAGCTATACTCGATATAATAATAATTGAACCATCTTCACGCTCAATCATATCTGGTAATACGAGATTGCATAGAACTTGATTAGATTTAATATTATTATTCATGACTTTATCGAATTTTTCAGATGGCATATCAAGCATTGATCCCATAAAAGGATTTGTTGCCGCATTACAAATTAAAGTGTCAATTTTTCCTAATTTTTCAATTGTTTTAGATACTAAATTATTTAATTGATCTTCATCACTAATATTTGCTGAAATAGGGAAGGCGACTTCTTTACCAACAGATTTATTAATTTCATTTGCGGTACTTTCACAAACATCTAACTTTCTACTTGAAATAATTACCTTAGCACCATGTAAAGCACATTGATGGGCAATACTTTTTCCAATACCTCTTGAAGATCCAGTAATTAAAATTGATTTATCTTTTAGGTTAAATAATGACATATTTTTATTATAATGAAATTATGACTAAAAAAGTTGAAATATATTCCAGGTCAAATTGCTCATATTGTGTAATGGCTATGAATTTTTTTGATTCAAAAGGAATAAAATATGATGTTTATAGTGCTGACGACCCAAAAATCTTTCAAGAGATGTTAGAACGCAATCCTCAAGCTAGAACAGTTCCACAAATTTTTATAGATGATAAGCTTATTGGTGGATATACTGACTTAGTCGAAAAATATTCGGAATAAAAATATGGAACAATTTAATGCTTTTTTAGTATTGCTTGATAGTAATTTAAGTGGATCATGGTGGTTTCCTGCACTTCTAATAGGAACTGGTATCTTTTTTACAATTTATCTAGGATTTCCTCAATTTAAATATTTTAATAGTGCATTAAAAATAGTGTCTGGAAAGTCTAAAAATTCTGAGTCTGATGGAGAAACTACCGGATTTCAAGCACTTACAACTGCAATGTCTGGTGCCGTAGGAACAGGTAATATTGGTGGTGTTGCATTAGCAATCTGGACAGGTGGACCTGCAGCAATATTCTGGATGTGGATTACTGCTATATTTGGAATGACCACCAAATATGTTGAAGTAACTTTGGGTCATAAATATAGAACGACACTTAACGATGGTTCGATTTCGGGTGGTCCAATGTATTACATTGAACAAGGCTTAAATATGAAATGGGTTGCTATTTTGTTTGCATTCTTAATGATGATTACTGCTATTGGATCAGGAAACATGCCTCAAATAAATAATATTGCTTTGGTCATGAATAGTGAGTTTGATGTACCAAAACTGTTTACAGGATTATTTTTAGGTGCATTACTCTGGATAATTATTATTGGTGGAATTAAAAGAATAGCATCTGTAGCAAGTAAGATTATCCCAATAATGGGTATTATTTATTTTGGTGGCGCCTTAATAATTCTTGCAGAGAACTATCAGAATGTAATTCCTTCATTTAATGCAATATTCGCTCAAGTTTTCACTGGATCTGCTGCTGTTGGAGGGTTTTTAGGTGCCAGTTTTGCTATGAGTTTAAAATATGGTGTTGCTCGAGGCTTATATTCAAATGAAGCTGGCCAAGGTTCATCACCAATCGCTCATGCCTCATCAAAAAATAAATCAATTGATCAAGGCGTTGTTTCTATTCTTGAACCCTTTATTGACACGATTGTTGTTTGTAGTGTCACTGCATTGGTTATTTTGTCGAGTGGAGTATGGACTCAAAAATTTGATACAACTTTTTCTAAAACTGATATGGTAATTCTTAATGGAATTTATTCTGATGATAAGAACACAGATGGTGAGTATTTATATCCAGATCATATAAAAGAATTAACAAAATACGTTCAGTTTATTGATTCAAGTGTAAAAGAATTTACAGGATCATTGGACGTTGATGACGGAAGGATATTATCTGATAACATCACTGTTATTCATTCACGATCAATAGCAGAAGATATAATAATTTCAGACTCTGTTGAAAATAATTTATTTTCAGGTCAACTTGAAATCATTAATGGAAAAGTATCCGATCAAGTTACTATTAAGGGTAAATCACTAGTAAGTTCTGCAGAACTAACTGCTAAAGCCTTCTCTCAAGGAATTCTTGGACAATATGGAGGTAAATTAGTGGCCATAGCATTGTTATTATTTGCATTCTCAACATCCATAACATGGTGTTATTACGGTGATAGATCAACTGCCTATATATTTGGCGAGAAGGGTGTAGTTTGGTACAGAAACTTTTATGTATTGTGTTTTGTTTTAGCTGCAGTTATTGATACAACCGTTGTTTGGAACATAGCCTATGTTGTTGTAGCTCTTGTATCAATTCCAAATTTGATTGCAATGTTTGTGCTTAGAAAGGAAATGAAATCACTTTCTGACAATTTTGATATTAAATAACTTATTTAACTTTCTTTAATAAAGAAACAATTTCTAAATGATTTTTGTTAGGGAATTGATCGAATAATTCTATTTTATCAATTTCAAATGATTCAAGTAATTTAATATCTCTTACATATGTTTCAGAATTACAAGATACATATATTATGTTCTCAAAATTTGATGCCAAACTAATTACATCATCAGTTAATCCAGATCGTGGTGGATCTAAAAGAATATGTGAAAAATCATAATCATTTATATTTTTCATATTCATACGATTAAATATTCTTCCATCAAATAGTTCACTAACTTCATTCGAAGATAACCTAGCATTATGAACATTAGAAATTTTATTTTCTTGAAGAGACTTTTCTAAACATTTAATTGATTTTCTATTACTTTCAGTTGCAAGTATTTTATTAAACTTAAATGATAATGGGAGTGTGAAGGTACCAATACCGCAATATAGTTCCAATAGATCTCTTTGATTATCAATAAAATTAATTACCTTTGATATCATTTTATCAACAAGATATTTATTTGATTGCGTAAAGGTATTATCGGTCTGAAAAATTTTTAAATTTTTATAAGCAAGCATATCCTCCAAATACAAACCCCTTATCCCATGCACAAAATTTTTTGATCTTACTATGATGTTAATATCAAGATTTTTTGATATTTGATTTAACAAAGCAATCAATGATTTATCAATTTTTTTGTGGTAAATCATTGTTATCATTAATTTATTTAATTGATTTGATCTAAAGTTAATTTGAAAAAGTTTTTCTTTAATTTCGTTATTATTATTTATCTCATTTAAAAGTATTGGCATTATGTTCTGAATTTCTAAAGAAGCATCCGTGAAGGTTTTCATATAAATCTTTTTATTAATGCCATGCATAACATAATTATTCTTATCATATGCGAACTCACAACGACTTCTAAATGCATTAGCTGGACTAATATTTATAGCTATTTTATTGGCATGCTTGAATCTTATGGCACTCTGAAACTTTTCAAATTTATTCATATTAATAGGCTTGTAATAATCAAAACTATGCTTATAAAAACAATATTGAGTGTAATAAATAGGAGAATTATTCTTATAAATGATAAATTTTTTAGATCATTTGAAAGATCTTCTTTTTTTCTAATTCCTAAAAAAGAACTTATAATTCTAAATAACCACATAAAAGAATGAGTAAAGTAATTAATATAACAAAATCTGCTGAAGAATATTTAGCGAAATTAATTCAAGATAAGAATGAAACAGATCTATCTATAAGAATTTTTATTTCTGATCCAGGTACTCCAAAAGCTGAGACTTGTTTAGCATATTGTAAACCAGATGAGGCAATGCCTGACGACATGATTTTAAATTTAGATTTAATAAACGTAAACATTGAAAAAAGAAGTGTTCCATTTTTAAAAGATTGTGAAGTTAATTTTGATAACGATACATTTGGTGGGCAGCTTACTATAAAGGCTCCCAATGCAAGACTTCCGAATATA
This sequence comes from uncultured SAR86 cluster bacterium, assembly GCA_902630885.1. Taxonomy (GTDB): domain Bacteria; phylum Pseudomonadota; class Gammaproteobacteria; order Magnimaribacterales; family D2472; genus SAR86A. The sequence goes on from CACOWI010000003.1 coordinate 78,291, forward strand.
TCTCCGGAAAGTCCAGTTGAGGATAGAATTAATTATGTTATTTATAACGAAATAAATCCAATGCTTGAATCTCATGGCGGTGAAGTATCTTTGGTTGAATTCAGTGACGAAAGTATAGCTGTTCTTCAATTTGGTGGGGGTTGTCAGGGTTGTGGAATGGTAGACGTAACTCTTAAAGATGGAATTGAGAAAACACTAATTGAGCAAATTCCAGAGGTAAAAGCAGTTAAAGATCTAACTGATCACTCAGTTACTGATAACGCATATTACAAGTAATTAAACTTCGCTTATAGCTACTACAACTCCAAAATAGGGGTGATCAAAAAAGTGTATCTCATCATTAAAGATTCTTTTCTCCTCATCTATAAAGATATTGATTTTAGAGTTTCTTGCATCTAAATTACCTAAATATGCCTTGAGATCAATATGCATAAACCTTTTCTTATAGAATTTTATTAAAAAGCCATAATTATTTTGACTTTGATATGCTAAGTATTTTGAAGAGTCATATTCTGGAATAGTTTGTATCCAAGATTTTGAATCAATAAGGACATATTTACTTTCTTTATTAATATTGTTTTTTAAATTATTCAAGACGGATAAATTAGGATTATCTCTATAAAGTGGTTTAGGTAAATTTTTTAAGTTTAAATCAAAATTATTTTTAAATAAATTTGTATAAAATTTTGACATATTAGAAAAGTTACTATGACTCATCTGAGCCAATAAAGAGTTTTCATCAGTAAAATAGACTAAATTTTTATCAGATATATCTAAATTTGTGTTGAAAGTTTCATCACTTTCAATAGTTTCATATTTGAAGACTATTAATTCTATTTTGTATTCAACATTATCTTCTTCACCAAATACTAGATTTGTAAATAAAAATAATAAAAATATTTTTTTAAAAAATTTCATCCAATAGTTTATCTATATTTTGTCTTCTTACCTCAGCATTTAATTCATGATACTTGTAAATGAATTTATTAGTTGAGTTAATTTGAAATTTTTGAGGATCTTTTTTAGCAAAATTAATTAATTTATCCAAATATGAATCTTTAATTTCCTTAGTTATTTCAATATTTGTATTCTTAGTGTTGGATTTGATCGATTTAATACCACTATTTAAAACTTTTAAATGGAATCTTTTATTATCAATTAAATTTTCTGTTTCTATTGGTATTTTTCCACATCTATCTTTGAGGTTTGTTTTTAATGCTTTTAATTCTTCTAAACTAGTTAATTCATTCAATTTTTTATAAATTTTTAATCGCTCTAAAGGAGAGGGCAGATATGCCTCACTTATGTATGCCGAATCGTAGAAATTTATCTCAATATCAATATCTTTATGATGATAAATATTTTTTTGAGAATTAATCGCATCTTTCAACATCGATAAATATAGGGACAAACCAATATTATCAATGTGACCACTTTGTTTATCACCCAACATTTCTCCACCACCTCTAAGTTCAAGATCTTCTTCAGCTATTAAAAATCCCTCGCCTAAATTAGAGTGTTTAATTATAGAATCTAACCTATTTCTTGAAAGCTTAGGGATATCTAATGTTGGAATTAAAAAATAGCAGTAACCTTGTTTTTCAGATCTTCCAACTCTTCCACGTAGTTGGTGAAGTTGTGAAAGGCCAAAATTATGTGAATTAATTATCACCATGGTATTAGCATTAGGTATATCTAATCCCATCTCAATAATTGTTGTACAAATCAAACCATCTATTTCACCATTTTTAAAGTTATTCATGACATTTCTTAATTCTTTCTTAGAGAGTCTTCCGTGAGCAATCGACACCTTAAATTCGGGGAGTAAATTATTAATTTCTTTTTTTAGATTATCCATTTTATCAATGTCATTTTGCACAATAAAACATTGTCCACCTCTTACTTTTTCTCTAGTAAGAGCCTCTTTGATAAGCTGCGAAGTTTGAATTTTAAGAAAAGATTTAATGTTGATTCTATTTGTTGGTGGCGTCTGTAAAAAAGAAAAATCTTTTAAACCAGAAAAAACAAGATTCATTGTTCTTGGAATAGGAGTAGCTGACAAATATAATACATGGACGTTTGCTTGTTTGTCTTTTATAAAGTTTTTTTGTTTTATTCCAAATTTATGCTCTTCATCAATTATCAATAGCCCAGTATTTTCAAAACTTAAGTTGTTGTTAAAGACAATATGAGTACAAATTAATATATCGGTTTTACAAGAATTAAAATCATCGATTATTTTTTCTTTATTTTTTTTCGACGTAAATCTATTTAATTTATTTATAGAAACTGGAAAATTTTCAAACCTTTTTATGAAAGTATCATAGTGCTGATCACAAAGGACCGTACTTGGAGTAACAATAACAACCTGTTTATTTGAAGAAACAGATATTAAGGAAGATCGCATAGCAACTTCTGTTTTCCCAAACCCAACATCTCCACATAAAACTCTATTCATTGGTTTAATTAAAGATAGATCTTTCTTTATGGAAGAAATAGACTCAATCTGATCTGGCGTTTCATTATAAGGAAATTCATTTTCAAATTTTAAAAATATATCTTTATCTGGCTTTAAACTTGATGAGTTAGCATTACTTCTTCTCGATTCAATATCTAATATTTCCGCTGCATGATCAACGACTCTTTTATTAGCCTTTGATTTTTTAACTGACCATTTATTGGATGACAATGAATCAATTTTAATATTTATATTATTATTTTTATGATAGTTTGAGATTTTATGTATATTTTTTAGTGGAACATATAAGATTTCGTTTTTATCATAAATTATTTTTAGATACTCACTAAATTTATTGTTGGCTTCTACAACCTCTAAACCATCGTATATTCCTAAACCGTAATCCTCATGAATTACTAAATCGTCTTTATTAAATAGTTTTGATAAATTCTCTTTTTTTGTAGAACGCGCATTTGAGTTTTCTACTTTATATACAGATTTATCAATATATTCTTTATGAAAAATAAACGTGTTGTTATCTTGAATATATATAGGTCTTGTAATATCGCCGAACATAATAGAAATATTATTCATTACTTCATGTATATTTTTGATTTCTGATGCTTGAGTTTTATATTTTTCTTTTAATTTTTCTAGTTCTGATGGGATAGACGACATTAATATAATCTTCTTATTGTCAAAGTCACCTGTAACGATTCCTTCTTCAATATCTTTAAAAGATTCATATGAATAATTAATTTTTTCAACATCAATTTTTTTTATAGATTGTGTAAAATCTAATATATTTTTTACATTTAAAAATAAATCAGAAGGCTTGATTAATGGTCTGTTTAAATCTTGAGACTCATCTTTGTATCTGTTGTTAATAAGTGATTCATACAGATCGATTTCATTGTCTAAATCTTCGTATTTAATGAATTCATAATTATTAAATATTTCTAAAAAAGTTGATGTATCTTTGAAAAAAAAGGGGAAATATATTTCTATACCTTCAGGAATTTCATAATTTTTTATTTTTTGAAATAAAGAGCAATATCTTTCATCGATATTTGTAAAATAGTCTCGCCATCTAGAGATAAATGATGATACTTTTAACTCATCAAGACTAAATAAGCTGCCTTTAGATATGGAAAAATTTTTGATATTTTCAATTGATAACTGAGATTCAATATCAAAAAACCTAATTGACTCAATATAATCATCAAAAATTTCGATTCTTAGTGGATTTTCATAGATAGGAGTGAAAATATCTATAATTCCACCTCTAACTGAGTATTCATTAATATTTTCAACATTTGTTTTCTTTTGATAATTTAAAATTTCAACAATGTTTACAATACTATTGATTGATAGTTCATCATTAATAGAAAAGGTTTCTTCTGACTTAAAAAAGTATTTATTAGGGTAAATTTCAAATAAATTTTTGACTGAGCTTATTAAAATATGTTTTTTATTACTTTGTTGATTGATTAACTTAAATCTTTGTTTAGTAATTTTTTCTGGAGTTGAAAAATGATCATAAGGTAGTATGTCATTTTCTGGAAATAGCTTTATACAATCTTTATCGAATAATATTGATAGTTCATTATAGATATACCTAGACTCAAAATTATCTTTTGTTAGAAGGCAAATTGAATTTGAAGCTTTATCAAAATGTTTTTTTATAAAATAAGCATAATTTTGATAATTATTTTGTTTATTTTTAAGCATCTAGTTGTGTATAATGAGAGCCTATTCTATCAATCAATTTAAATATATAAAGAAAAAATATGGATATAAACTTTAGTAAGGAAGATATTGCTTTTAGGGATGAAGTCAGAGACTGGTTAGCCAATGACTATCCAAAGCATGTGAAAGATAAAACTGATAATGGTATTGCTCTTACCAAGCAAGATATGATTGATTATCATAAAGCCATCTCAAAGAAAGGTTGGATGGGTTATAACTGGCCTGTTGAGTATGGTGGTACTGGATGGTCATCAACACAACTATACATTTTTAATAAAGAATTTGGTCTAGCAGGTTGTCCTCCATTATTAGCTTTTGGTGTCAGCATGGTTGCACCAGTAATATGGACTTTTGGTAATGATGAGCAAAAAGAGAGATTTTTACCAGACATCCTTGATTTTAATACTTGGTGGTGTCAAGGATACTCTGAGCCAGGATCAGGATCCGACTTAGCGTCACTCAAAACAAAAGCAGTTCTTGATGGTGATCATTATGTAGTTAACGGTTCTAAGACTTGGACTACATTAGCACAAAATGCTGATTGGATTTTTTGTTTGGTAAGGACTGATAATAGCGGTATCAAACAAGAAGGAATATCATTTCTATTGATAGACATGAAGACTCCAGGAATTGAAGTGAAACCTATAATAACTATAGATGGTGAACATGAAGTAAATTCAGTATTTTTTACAGATGTAAAAGTTCCTGTAGAAAATCTTGTTGGTGAGGAAGGAAAAGGTTGGACGTATGCGAAATTTTTACTTGCTCATGAAAGATTCGGTATTGCCGGTGTTGGAGCTTCTATGAGACAACTTAATAGATTAAAAGACATAATTTCTAAACTAGATAATGCTGAATTACAAAAGAAAGTTAATGAATTAGAGGTAGCATTGTCTGCGATTGAAATTACTGAGTTGCGACTTTTATCAGCATTAGAAAATGGAGGTCATCCAGGTGCTGAATCATCAATCTTAAAAATAAAAGGTACTGAAATGCAACAAAATCTTTCAGAATTATTTGTTGAAGCTGCTGGAGAATATGCGTTAATGTACCCAGGACCTCATGGTTATGGAAGTAATGAAAAACCTGCAGGGCCTGATTATGCAGCTGAAGGTCTATCTGGATTTTTAAATCTAAGAAAAACTTCTATATATGGTGGAAGTAACGAAATTCAGAAAAACATTCTCTCTAAGTTTGTTTTAGGTGTCTAATAATGAATTTAAATTATAACGAAGAACAAACAATGCTTCGTGAACAGATCCAGAAATTCTGTGAATCTGAATATGATTTTTATAAAAGAGAAGATATTGTAAAGTCTTCAAATGACTTTGATCCAAATGTTTGGAAATTATTCGCAGATCAAGGATGGTTATCTATGCCATTTTCTGAAGACTCAGGCGGATTAGGTTTTGGCGCTATCGAACTTTCAATTTTATTTGAAGAATTTGGTAAAGCTCTTGTAATTGAGCCATATCTAGCAACTGTTGTTCTATCAGGCACATTAATAGATAAGTCATCTTATTCAAATAAAAAAGATATTATTGATAAAATTTGTCAAGGTGAAAAACATATTTCCCTTGCTTACGCTGAGGTTGATAAAAGTTATGATTATTTAACACCCAATACTTCATTAGATTCAGATAATATTCTTAATGGTGCCAAAACTTTAGTATTAAACGCTTCTAACGCTGATAATTTGATTGTCACATGCAAAAAAGATAATGAATTAAATCTTGTTATTATGGATTCTAATGCTGAAGGTATTTCGATAAATTCATACTCAACAGTTGATGGTCAATCATGTTCAGAGATTTCGTTTGAAAACGTAAAACTTGATGCTTCTAATATATTATCATCTGGTGATGAGGCTGAATCTCTGATTAAGGAAACAATTAATCTTGCTACTTTGTGCATAAGTGCTGAAGCAGTTGGATTAATGGAATCTTGCTATCATAAAACTCTTGAATATACGAAAGGTAGGGAACAATTTGGACAACCTATATCTAACTTTCAAGTTCTTCAACATAGAATGGTTGATATGTTTATTGAATCAGAGTTAGCAAAATCATTACTCATAAAAGCAATGCTCGAAGTCAATAATGGCTCTGAAGAAATGTATAAACACGTTTCAGCGCTCAAATCTTATATTGGGAAATCAGGCAAACTATCTGCAAAAGAAGCTGTTCAGCTTCATGGAGGAATGGGTGTTAGCGAAGAATTGATGATTGGGCACTATTTAAAGAAAATGATCTCGATTGATGCATTATTTGGAAATGCTGATTATCATCTTAAAACTTTTTCATCTTAGTTTATTTTGGAATTTCATTAAACAATCTATAATCAAATCATGAGTGATAACAGGGATATCAATCTTCAGTCAACAAAAAGACAAAAAAGGATTTTACCTGAAGATTCTTTTGGAGATTGGAAGTGGAGAGAAGGTTTAGCGGAACTTATGGTTCCTATAATAGGCTCTTTATATAGGAATGGTATAAATATTCTGATTTATGGCAAATCTCTAGTAAATGAATCGCCAGTTGCAATTATGAAAGCGCATCGCTTTGCTAGACAATCTGATAATAATGAATTGAGTGAATTAGAAACTTATCCAATATTAAAATATATTCAAACACTAAATTTAGCTGATTGTGAAATAGATGTTGGTGAAATTGCGGTTAAATGTCCTTTTTTTGATGAAATAAAGAAAGATGATTCAAAAATTCAAAGTTATATTGACGATGAATTAAAGTCTGTTATAAATAAAAATTCAAATCGACCATCAGAACCAGCCAATATTGTTTTGTATGGTTTTGGTAGAATTGGAAGACTTGTTGCAAGAATGATGACACAAACAACTGGCCCTGGTAATTATTTTAAGCTCAGAGCCATTGTTATAAGAAAAGCAACTGACGATGATATTTTTAAAAGGGCTAGTTTATTAACAAAAGATTCAGTTCATGGACCCTTCGACGGCACAGTTAGAGTTGATGAAGAAAATTCATCTTTGGTAATAAATGGAAATCCAGTAAAGATAATATATGCCTCAAGTCCTGAAAAAGTTAAATATGCAGACCACGATATAAAAGATCCAGTTGTTATTGATAATACTGGTATTTGGAGAGATGAAGAAGCATTATCTGTTCATATTAACTCAGGAGCCTCAAAGGTCATTTTAACTGCGCCTGCTAAAGGTGATATCAAAAATATTGTCTATGGAATAAATGACGCTATTCTTGATGAAAAAGATCAACTCATTTCTGCGGCATCTTGTACAACTAATGCTATTGTTCCAGTTTTAAAAACTATAAATGATGAGTATGGTATAAATGGTGGTCATATTGAAACAGTTCATGCCTATACAAATGATCAAAATCTAATTGATAATTTTCATAAAAAAGATAGGCGAGGCAGAGGTGCTCCATTAAATATGGTTATTACATCAACTGGAGCTGTAAATGCTGTTGCAAAAGCTTTGCCTGAACTTAAAGGTAAATTAACCGGTAATGCTATTCGTGTTCCAACTCCAAACGTCAGTCTTGCAATATTATCGTTAGAATTAAATCAAAAAGTGACTGTTGATTCAGTTAACGATTATCTAAGATCAATTGCTTTTCATTCAAAATATAGAGAGATAATTGGGTATGTAAATTCATCAGAAATAGTTTCTACTGATTTCTATTCATCACCATTTGCAACAATAATTGACTCTCAAGCAACAATAACAAATGATAAAAGAGTTACACTTTATTGTTGGTACGACAATGAGTATGGATATACTAAACAAGTAATTAGTTTGGCTAAAAAAGTAGCTAAGATTGATCTCCCAAGATTACCTAAACCAATTAGTTAAAAACGTAGAATCCTAGGCACTTTAGCCTTATAATTCTATTGTTTTTTATTGTTTCAAACGTAACTTTATAAAGGCACACAAAAAGTGATAAAAATATCAAAAGGTCTTGATTTACCAATATCAGGCTCGCCTATGAATACAATCTCCGACGAACCTAAAGTTTCGTCTGTAGCACTATTGTCTAATGATTTTATTGGCATGAAACCAACTATGTTAGTTAAAGAGGGAGATTCAGTAAAAGTTGGCCAAAAAATTTTTGAGGATAAAAAAAATATCGGTGTTTTTTTTACATCACCTGCAGGTGGTATTGTAAAGAACATTAATAGGGGCGATAAAAGAAAATTTTTATCGATTGAGATTGAAATTGAAGATAATGAAAAATTTATAAATTTTGAAATAGGTAAATCTCCTGATGAAATTAAAAAAAGTCTTATTGATTCTGGATTGTGGAATGCCTTCAGAACAAGACCATTTAATAGAACACCTGGGATAAGCGATACTCCAAATGCAGTTTTTATAAACTGTTGCGACAGTAATCCACTTTCAATAGACCCCATTGAAATAATTTCTCATAACAAACTAGAATTTGATATAGGTTTAGATGTTATATCGAATTTATTTGATTGTGATTTAAATCTGTCCTATCAAAATGATAATTTTGATACATCAAATGATAAGATCAATTATTATCAATTTAAAGGTCCGCATCCATCTGGTCTATCAAGCACTCACATATCTAAAATTTATCCTGTAAATTTAAATAGAACCGTATGGACAATCAATTATCAAGATATTATTTCTATAGGTTTTTTAAAAGAAAATAATCAAATAAGGACGTCTAAATATATTTCTCTGGGAGGACCATCAGTTTACGAGCCGTCATTACTTAAAATTAGAATTGGGGGAAATATTGACGAAATTACTGCTGGCAAAGTGGAACCTAATTCCAGAATAATCTCTGGATCCGTTTTGCATGGTCATGAATCTGAGGGTGTTATGAATTATTTGGGTTATTATGATTCACAAATATCTGTAATTAAAGATGAAGTTAATGAAATATTTATGAATTGGTTAATGCCAGGCACTTCATTACATTCAAAATTAAATGTTTTTTTGTCATCATTTATTAAACCAGACAAATATATATTCAATACCTCTATCGGAGGTGGAAATAGGGCAATAGTTCCAATTTCTTCATACGAGGAAGTAATACCTATGGATATACTCGTTACACAGCTCTTAAAAGCATTAGTGGTATCAGATGTTGATATGGCAATTGATTTGGGTATGTTAGAACTTGTGCCTGAAGATTTGGCATTATGCTCATATGTCTGTCCAAGTAAGTATGATTATTCATCAATTTTGATGGATAATTTAAACAAACTGTATTTAGAATCATGAAAATTTTAAGAAATTATCTTGATGATATTAAACCAAACTTTGTAAGTGATGGCAGATATGTTAAGTGGTTTCCTTTGTTTGATGCAATTGAAAATTTACTCTTCTCATATGGCAAAAAAACTAAAAACCCAATACATGTTAGAGATGCTGTAGATATTCAAAAAGTAATGGTTACAGTTTGGTTAGCTACATTTCCTGCAATGTTTTTTGGTATGTATAACCTTGGAGCTAATTCTCTTGAATATTTAGAATCAATCAATCAACAAAATACAGGTGATTGGCATCATTATTTCGTAAGTATTGTTGGTTACGATGCAAATAGTTTTGTTAGTAAATTATGGTTTGGTGCATGCTATTTTTTACCAATATATTTTGTTGTTTTCACTGTTGGCATTGCTTGGGAAGCTTTATTTGCAATTATTAGAAAACATGAGATAAATGAAGGTGCTTTTGTTTCAACAGTTTTATTTGCTTTAAGTTGTCCACCTGACATACCTCTTTGGCAAGCTGCTATGGGTATATCATTTGGTTTGGTTATAGGAAAAGAAATATTTGGTGGAACTGGTAAAAATTTTTTAAATCCTGCATTAACTGGCAGAGCTTTTCTTTATTTTGCTTATCCAGCACAAATATCAGGTGATAAAGTTTGGGTTGCAGGCATTTCAGATTACAACATAATTCCTGAAGGTTATAGCGGTGCAACGGCTCTTGGTGTAGCTGCTGAAAGTGGGATGGCTGGCATAACAAGTTCATATACCTGGATGGATGCATTCTTAGGCAATATACCTGGTTCTGTTGGTGAAACATCAATCATTGCTATTATGATTGGATTAGCTGTTTTATTGGTTACTAAAGTTGCATCTTATAGAATTGTTTTAGGGACTTTTGTAGGAATGATATTAATGTCATCACTTTTAAATATAGTTGGCTCTGATACTAATCCAATGTTTGCTATTCCGTGGTATTGGCATGCTGTTATAGGAAGTTTTGCTTTTGGATTGGTATTTATGGCTACAGAACCAGTATCAGGATCTGGAACTAATACAGGCAGATGGATATACGGAATTGTAATTGGAGTTACAGTTATTCTAATAAGAGTTATTAATCCAGCATTCCCTGAGGGAATGATGTTGGCAATTCTATTTGCAAATCTTTTAGCGCCTGTTATTGATCATATGGTTGTAATGTCTAACATTAAAAGAAGAAAGGCTTTGTTCAATGAATGAATCAATTATTAAAACTATAGGAGTTGCATTTGCAGTATGTCTAGTTTGCTCATTAGTAGTCTCTACTTCTGCAGTAAGCTTAAGAGATCTTCAAAAAGAAAATAAACTCAATGATAAAAGAATTAAAATTCTTCAAGTTGCTGATATATATGACCCAAATACGTCAATAGCAGAACAATTTTCTGAGTTAGAGTCGAAATTTATTGACTTTAATACTGGTTTAACAATGGATGAGTATAATAATTTCAATATAGATGATTACGATCAAATTTTAGTCACAAAAGATCCAAATTTCTCGACTAAGGTTCCAGCATCTGAAGATATTGCGATTATTAAAAATAGAGAAAATGTTGGAAAAATTTATATATTAAGGAATGAGTTAGGCGGTATTGATAAACTAGTTTTACCAATTCGTGGATATGGGTTATGGGGAACTTTATACGGTTATATTTCTATTGAAGATGATTTCAATACTGTTTCGGGTATTGAATTTTATGATCATAAAGAAACTCCTGGCTTAGGTGCAGAAGTTGACAATCCAAAATGGAAAGCTCAATGGAGAGGAAAAAAAATATACAAAGATAATCAAGTTAATTTATCTGTAATCAAAGGCAAAGTTGAAGAGGGCGATTCAGATTCATCATATAAAATTGATGGTCTATCTGGGGCAACCATTACAAGCAGAGGTGTATCAAATATGGTAGCTTACTGGTTTGGTGAGTCAGGTTATTCATCATTATTAAGAGAGTTAGATTATGAATCTTAAACAGTATCAAGATGTAATAATAAAACCTCTTATTGATGAAAATCCAATAACGCTTCAAATACTTGGTATTTGTTCTGCATTGGCAGTTACAAATAATCTTTCTGTGACTCTAGTAATGTGTGCAGCTGTAATAAGCGTAGTTTCTTTTTCAAATTTATTTATATCTTTAATTAGAAACTATATTCCTTCCAGCATTAGAATTATCGTTCAAATGACAATCATCGCTTCACTAGTAATAGTAGTTGATGAATTGTTAAAAGCTTACGATTATGAGACTAGTAAAAAGCTTTCTGTGTTTGTGGGTTTAATTATTACTAATTGCATTGTAATGGGTCGTGCTGAAGCTTTTGCCATGAAACAAAAACCTCTATTAAGCTTCTTAGATGGCCTGGGTAATGGTATTGGATATAGTTTAATTTTAATTGGAGTTGCAACTATCAGAGAACTCTTTGGGGCAGGAACTTTATTTGGTTACGAGATACTCCCACTAATTTCCAACGGTGGGTGGTACATGGGTAATAACTTACTTCTGCTTCCACCAAGTTCTTTTATCATTATCGGTTTATTTATATGGTTAATAAGATCTTTGAGATCTGATCAGATTGAAGAGGATGATTTTTTTGTGTCAAAACATTCAACTAGTCCTGATTTAACAAAAAGAGAAATAAATGTTTGAACATTATTTAAGTATATTTATAACAACTGTTTTTATAGAGAATATAGCTTTATCTCTTTTTTTAGGAATGTGTACATTCATTGCTATATCAAAAAAAATTGATGCAGCTTTTGGTTTAGGAATTGCAGTTATAGTAGTCTGCTTAATTACGGTCCCTTTAAATAACTTAATTTATAACTATATATTAAGAGAAGATGCTTTAACTTGGATCGGTATAGAAGGTTCAAATTTAGAATTTGTTGAGCTGATAAGTTATATCGGTGTCATAGCTGCAAGCGTGCAAATTTTAGAAATGTTTTTAGATAAATATGTCCCTGCTTTGTATAATGCACTTGGTCAATTTTTACCACTTATTACGGTGAATTGTGCAATATTAGGAGCTTCACTGTTCATGGTTGAAAAAGATTTAATGTTTGTAGAAAGCATAGTATATGGATTTGGTGCTGGTTTTGGATGGGCATTAGCTATTGTTGTATTGGCCGGTATAAGAGAAAAGCTAAAATACTCTGATATACCTGACGGATTAAAAGGGCTAGGTACAACTTTTATTATCGTGGGATTAATGAGTTTTGGATTTATGTCATTTGGAGGAATTTCACTTTAGTATGAGTACTGATTTAATTTTAGGAGTTACAGCTTTTAGTGGAATTATTATTTTACTTGTTCTTGTTATTATTTTTGCAAGATCAAAACTCGTATCAACCGGTAATGTTGCAATTGAAATTAATGGGGATGCAAATAACCCGATTGTAGTCCCAGCTGGCGCTAAACTTTTACAAACATTAGCTGATAATAATATATTTCTAGCTTCTGCCTGTGGTGGTGGTGGAACATGTAGTCAGTGTAAGTGCCAAGTCTTTGAAGGAGGAGGGTCTATATTAGCTGCTGAAGAGTCACACTTTAACTCAACACAACAAAAAGATGGTTGGAGATTGTCATGCCAAGTGCCAGTAAAAAATGACTTAAAAATTGCAGTACCTGAAGATGTTTTTGGTGTTAAAGAATGGGAGTGTGAAGTAATATCAAATGAGAATGTTGCAACTTTTATCAAAGAATTGGTTCTTAAGTTGCCAGAGGGTGAAAATGTAGATTTTAGAGCAGGTGGATATGTTCAACTCGAAGCGCCTGCATATGATCTTGATTATAAAGATTTTGATATTGACAAAGAGTATCACGAAGATTGGGATAGATTTAAGATTTGGGACAACAAATCATCTACTAGAGAACCTGTTATTAGGGCTTACTCAATGGCTAATTATCCTGAAGAAAAAGGCATTATTAAATTTAATATAAGGATTGCTTCGCCACCTCCTGGTCAAGATGTTCCACCCGGATTAATGTCCTCCTGGACTTTTGGTCTTAAACCAGGAGATAAAGTTAAAGTTTTTGGTCCATTTGGTGAGTTCTTTGCTAAAGAAACCGATGCTGAAATGGTTTTTGTCGGTGGTGGAGCAGGCATGGCACCCATGAGATCTCATATATTTGATCAATTACTAAGAATTAATACCAATAGGAAGATTACATTCTGGTATGGAGCTAGAAGTCTCAAAGAGATGTTTTATGTAAATGAATTTGATGAATTAGCAAAGAAATATGACAACTTTGAATGGCATGTAGCATTATCCGACCCATTACCAGAAGATGACTGGGATGGAGAAACTGGTTTTATTCATAATGTTCTATATGAAAATTACCTAAAAAGTCATGATGCTCCTGAAGATTGTGAATACTATATGTGTGGTCCACCAATGATGAATAAGGCAGTAATTGATATGTTAATTAATTTAGGCGTTGAGCCTGAAAATATTGCTTTAGATGACTTTGGCGGCTAATTAAAATTACTGTGACTAGATATTTTTTATCAAAAGTATTGGCGCTATTTGCAGGAATAGTTTTAATATTTGTTGCATACAATCATAATTCGAATTCATTATATGTAATATCAGGTAAAGCTTACGGAACTACCTGGTCTGTATCGTCTCCTGAATACATCGCAGATAATCACAAGGATTCAATAAAAAAAATTATTTATGAGGTGGATTATGTAGCCTCAAACTACAAATCTGAATCCGAGATCTCAAAAATTAATATTAATTTTAATGAATATCAATTTGTTTCAGATGACCTTTTTAATATTTTAAAAATTGCCAAAAGTGTTGAGTCTGTTTCTGAAGGATATTACAACATAATGTTAGGTAAAATTTCTAGTAATTTAGGATTTGCGCCAGATTTTGGTATAAATCCACTTCAAAAAAAATCATCAACATATCGACTAGATGAAACAAATAACTCACTTATTAGATACTCTGATAATTGGTTTGACTTATCATCAATTGCTAAAGGTTATGCTGTACAAAAAATTCATGATTATCTATCTAATAATAATTTAAATAATCATTTAATTGATATTGGAGGAGAATTAATAATAAGTGGTAAAAAAAATGGTAAGCCATGGAATGTTGGGATACAAAATCCTTTATCCAATGTTAATAGTTCAACCACAACAATTAATAATAAAAATCATAATTTTCTTGCTATTGCTACGTCTGGTGAATATAGAAACTTCAAATTAGATAATGACGGAAATAAAATAACACATACTATTAATCCGCAAACACTTTCTTCAATTGATAACGATATTTTATCGGTTACTGTAATCAATGAAAATTCAGCTACCTATGCTGACGCATATGCAACAGCATTTAATGCAATGGGTAAAAATAATGCAATTAGAATTGCTAATAACAACAATATTGCAACAATGATTATTTACAAAAATGACGATGATAAAGATATTGTTTTTTCAGATAAATGGTATGATTTGTTTTTATGAATGAGCTAATACTGTCATTTTTAATTATAGCTTTTGCATTTACTGGCCTTGCAGTTGGTCTAATTTTTAAAAATCAACCAATCAAAGGTTCTTGTGGAGGAATGGCTAATCTTGAAGATGGTTCTACTTGTGAAATATGCGGTAGGTCAGATCTTGAAAATTGTAATGATTAGATCATTATTAAACGATGCTTAAAGGTCATTGCGACGAAAAATTCTCCGAACTTAGAAAAATTCTTGATCGTCAATTAAATTCTAATTTTGAATTAGGTGCATCTGTTGCAGTGGAGTGGAAAGGAAAAGAAGTTGTTAATCTTTATGGAGGTTATAAAGATGAAAATAAAAATTCTGAATGGCAAGAAGATACAATTGTTAATGTTTTTTCAGTAACCAAAGCTGTTTCAGGTATTTGTATTTCTCGATTGATTGATGCTGGACTATTAGATGTAAACCAAAATGTTGGTCATTATTGGCCCGAATATTCTTGTAACGGTAAAGAAAATACAAAAGTTATTGATTTTTTAACACACAGAGCTGGTATGTTTGGTTTTGAAAATGATATTCCGCAGGCTAGTTGGGGTGATTGGGATATTTATGTAAAGGCTTTAGAAAAACAGAAACCTTTTGTTACACCAGGATCTTCTCAAGGATATCATGCAGTTACTTTTGCTTGGTTGGTAGGAGAGCTATTTAAAAAAATTGATGGAAGAACTATTGGTAAGTATTTTAAGGATGAAATAGCAAATCCATTAGATATTGATTTTCATATTGGACTGAATAATGAGCAAGTAAAACGATGCGCATCTATAACATCTTTTGATAGATTAGATTCAATTAAACCTCCAATTGATTTTATTAAATATATACCTAATTTTCTTCTTAACGAAGATTTAGTAAATTTAAAAAAATCTCTTCAATCCAAACACTTTTTAAAAGCTTTTATGCCAGAACCTTTTCAAGAAAATGATGTTAACTCTAATGATTTTAGAATGGCTGAACTACCTGCTGGAAATGGACATGGGACTGCATCTGGTCTTGCAAAGTTATTTGGAATATTAGCTACCGGTTGCAATAGAAATAATATTAATTTAATGAATGAAAGTACATTAGATCAGGCCACTAAAGTTCATACAAGTGGCCCAGATACGGTCTTATTTGGAGTAAAACTTAAATTTGGTTATTGTTTTATGTTAGATGGTAATAAGAAAACTAATGTACATTTCGCTCCAATATTCTATGAAGGAGCTTTTGGACATGCAGGAATAGGGGGCTCGGTAGCATTTGGTGATAAAAAAAATGAATTAGGTTATAGCTTTGTTTGTAATAAACAACAAAAGTCATCGAGTTTATACAAAACTTCTAATTTGCTTACTGAAGCACTATATAAAGCAATCAATTAAAATTGGTTCATAGTATTGTCTTCACCAGCAGCTTTTAAAGCTGCTTCACCAGCAAAATATTCTTTATGATCGTCACCCATATCAGACCCTGACATGTTTTGGTGTTTCACACATGCTATTCCCTGACGAATTTCCTTTCTTTGAACATTAGCAACGTATCCAAGCATTCCTTCAGTTCCAAAATATTCTTTAGCAAGATTATCAGTAGAAAGAGCAGCTGTATGATATGTTGGTAATGTAATTAGATGATGAAATATGCCAGCTTGTTTAGATGCATCTGCTTGAAATGTTCTAATCTTATCATCAGCTAATTTTGCTAATTCTGTATCGTCATATTTTTCATTCATTAAATCATCTCTATCGTAATCTGAGACATCATCACCAGATTTGCTCATAGAATCAAAAACTTGTTGTCTGAAATTTAAAGTCCAATTAAAAGAAGGACTATTGTTGTATACCAACTTAGCATTCGGAATAACTTTTTTAATTTCATCCATCATTTCAGCAATTTGACCAATATGAGGTTTTTCTGTTTCAATCCAAATTAAATCAGCACCATTTTGTAAACTTGTAATTGAATCAAGTATACATCTAGCCTCACCAGTACCTTTTCTAAATTGATATAAGTTGGAAGGCAATCTCTTTGGACGAACAACTTTACCGTTTTGGCTGATCATAACATCACCATGTTTCATATTTTCATCATTGATTTCTTCAACATCTAAAAATGAATTATATTGATCTCCAAGATCACCTTCTTCGTTAGTTATTGCTATTTGTTTTGTTAGGCCTGCTCCAAGAGAGTCAGTTCTGGCAACAATAATCCCATCATCGACACCTAACTCTAAAAATGCATATCTAACAGCATTAATTTTTGCTAAAAAGTCTGCATGAGGGACAGTGACCTTTCCATCTTGATGACCACATTGTTTTTCGTCAGATACCTGGTTTTCTATTTGAATTGCACATGCTCCTGCCTCAATCATCTGTTTTGCCATAAGGTATGTAGCCTCTTCATTACCAAATCCTGCGTCAATATCAGCGATTATAGGAACAATATGTGTTTCAAAGTTGTCTATCTTCTCTTGAATTGCAGGTTTGTCCTTTTCAGATGCTTTATCTAATTCTCTAAATAGACCTCCAAGTTCTCTAGCATCAGCTTGTTTTAAAAATGTATAAAGTTCATTTATAAGACTGGCAACAGAAGTTTTTTCATGCATTGATTGATCGGGTAATGGTCCAAATTGCGATCTTAGTGCAGCAATCATCCACCCTGATAAATATAAATATTTCTTTTTGTTTGTACCAAAATGTTTCTTAATTGATATTAATTTTTGTTGGCCAATAAATCCATGCCAACATCCAAGAGATTGTGTATAGGCAGTAGGATCTTTATCATATTCATCCATATCATTACGCATTATGGATGCAGTATATTTTGCAATATCTATACCAGTTTTAAACTGATTCTGAAGCCTCATACGAGCAACATAATCAGGACTAATTGAATTCCAATTAGATGTATTCATATCAGTAATTGAAGATGCTTCTTCAATAGAATTTTTGTATTTTGACATAAGTAACCCCTATTAATGTAGTGAAGTAAATATGAATATAATTTAAGTGTCAATATGTGTTAAAAATGTCGATTTTGAAGTATTTTTTAAGTAGTTTTACTACAAAAAATGTTGAATTCAGACTTTTTTTGCAAGTCCTATATATTTATCAGGACTCAGAGAAAGAAGCTTATTTTTTGATTTTGATGATATATCAAGGCCATTAATAAATTTTATATATGATTCCTTATCAAGTTTCTTGCCTCTCGATAAGGTTTTTAATTGCTCATAAGCATCATCAATGCCTTCGTAGCGCATTATGGTTTGAATGGCTTCTGTTAAAACTTCCCAATTTTTGTTTAACTCATTAAAAATAAAATCTCTATTTGGTTCGACTTTCATCAATCCTTTATTTAACGAACTTATTCCTATCTTTGAATAACCAAATGACATACCAATATTTCTTAGGACAGTACTATCTGATAAATCTCTTTGAAGGCGTGATCTTGTTAGTTTATTTATAAAATAATCATTTAGTGAATTTGACATACCGAAATTACCCTCAGAATTTTCAAAATCTATCGGATTTACCTTATGAGGCATAGTAGATGATCCCACTTCATTTTTATTCAATTTAAGTTTGAAAATTTCATTTGATATGTAAATCCACATATCTTGTGATAGATCAATACAAATATTATTAGTTCTTGTAATTATTTGAAGTAACTCAGCAATCCAATCATGTGGTTCAATCTGTGTAGTGACAGGATTTTGTTCCACATTAAACGTTTTAATGAATTTTCGTGTGAATAATGGCCAGTTAACTCTACTTTCTGCAATGTCAAAAGCATGATAATTTCCAACTGCGCCACTAAACTTAGCAAGAGGCACTACGGACTGTAATTTATATATTTCTCTATGAATTCTTGTATAGAAAACTTTAATTTCCTTACCAATAGTTGTTGGTGAGGCAGCCTGACCATGAGTTCGAGAAAGGATAGGGGTATTCAGCCATTTCGATGATAGTTTTTTTAGATTTTTGGTAAGAGTCTTTATATCATTTTCATAAACTTTCATGCCTTCCTTAATCATAATTGCATAGGATAATGAGTTGACATCTTCGCTTGTCAAACCAAAGTGTATTAAATGGGTATATTTAGATAAAACATTATCTTTTAAGAAAAATTTTTTTATATAGTATTCAACTGCTTTTACATCATGATTAGTTGTCTTTTCTATTTTTTTTATTTCTAAAACACTCTTATCATTAAATGAGTCACGAAACTTGGAAAGTTTATTTTTTGTTTGTTTGGATATCTTAGAAAAATATTTTGGGTATTTCTCGCAAAGATATATCAACCAATTAATTTCTATTACAAACCTGGTTTTAATAAGGTTATGTTCTGAAAATATGCCTCGAATGTCTTCAATTTTAGATGAGTATCTATTATCTAGTGGTGAAATATTATTATGGTTAAATTTCATGATTAATGTCGATTAGTAGTCACTATTATGCGCTTTTAGAAATAATTCCTCCACCCAAACAAACATCGTTATCATAAAATACAGCCGATTGGCCAGGAGCTACTCCTCTAATAGATTCTGTAAATTCAACATTATAGATTTCATTTTCATAAGATATTTCACAGTCTACAGGTGTATGTTGATGTCTTACTTGCACACTACAGCTTTTTGGAAAAGAAAAATCTAAGCTATTAATCCAAGAAATATTATCGCACTCTAGATACTTGCTAAATAACAATTCGTTATCTATACCCTGACATACATAAACTTCATTCTTATTTATATCTTTTTCAAAAACATACCAAGGTAAATCTTCTTTTCCTTTAACACCTCCAATATTTAAACCTTGTCTTTGGCCCTTTGTATAAAGAGTTGCTCCATTATGTATTCCGACCTCGGATCCGTATTCATCAAAAATAATGCCTTTTTCTAATTTAATAAATCTACCCAAAAAATCTTTAAGATTCCTTTCACCAACAAAACATATTCCAACAGAATCTTTTTTTGAAAATATAGGCAGATTTAAACTCTCAGCAATATCTCTTACCTCATTTTTAAAAAGATTTTCCAATGGAAATATACATTGTTTGAATTCATTTTCTGTAACCTCATGAAGGAAATATGTTTGATCTTTTTTCAAATCTTTTGATCTTACTAGGTATTTTTTACTGTTAATATCTCTTAAGGAAGCGTAATGTCCGGTTGCAATATAATCAGCACCAATATTTAAAGCATAATCGAGAAATGATTTAAATTTTATTTCACGATTGCACAAAATATCTGGATTTGGTGTTCTGCCTTTTCTATGTTCACTCAAAAACTCTTCAAAGACTTTATCCCAGTATTCATCAGAAAAATTTGCTTTATGAAGAGGTATATCCAACATATCACATACTTTTGAAGCATCTTTAAAATCAATTTCAGAGGTACAAACCTCACCCGGTTCACTTTGCCAATTTTGCATAAATAATCCGACTACTTTAAAGCCTTGTTCTTTTAATAAGTATGCTGATACAGATGAATCAACGCCACCTGACATTCCAACAACAACAGTTTTTCTATGATTATTCATGTTAGCTAAATGAATTCATTAATTAATATTTTAGGAGTATAATTATCACCGATTTTAACTGCAAATAACGAATTAAGAGATCTATTATTCTATGCCTTATAAAAAGATTAAAGTACCAAAAAAGGGAGCAAAAATTTCCATTGAAAATGGAAAAATCAATGTCCCAGATAATCCAATTATTCCTTTCATTGAAGGCGATGGTATTGGTGTTGATATAACACCACCAATGATAAACGTTGTAAATGAAGCTGTAAAAATAGCCTACAAAGGTAAAAAGAAAATTGAATGGATGGAAGTATATTGTGGGGAAAAAGCAACAAAAGTTTATACAAAAGATACATGGTTACCAGATGAAACAATTGATGCCCTAAAAGAATTTGTGGTGAGTATCAAGGGTCCTTTAACGACTCCTGTTGGAGGCGGCATTAGATCTCTAAACGTAACATTAAGACAAGTACTAGACCTGTTTGTTTGTTTGAGGCCAATAAGATATTTTGATGGAGTCCCTTCACCAGTTAAAAGACCTCAGGACGTTGATATGGTTATTTTTAGAGAAAATTCTGAAGATATTTATTGCGGTGTTGAGTTTGAAGGAAATTCAAAAGAAGCTAAAAGTTTGATTAAAACCTTAAAAACAAGATTTGATGTATCTAAAATTAGATTTGATGAAAATGTAGGCATAGGTGTTAAACCTATTTCTAAAGATGGGACTTCAAGGCTTGTCAAAAAAGCAATAGATTATGCGATTGATAATAATCGTTCTTCAGTAACATTAGTTCATAAAGGCAATATCATGAAGTATACCGAAGGTGCATTTAGAGATTGGGGATACGAATTAGCCAATAAAGAATATGGTGGTGTTGAGATAGACGAGGGGCCTTGGCAAGAAATTACTAATCCAAATAATGGAAAAAAAATTGTCATAAAAGATGTAATTTGTGACGCATTTCTTCAACAAATATTATTAAGGCCAACAGAATATGATGTCATTGCAACAATGAATCTAAATGGTGATTACATTTCTGATGCTTTAGCAGCAATGGTTGGAGGAATTGGAATTGCTCCAGGTGCAAATATTTCTGATCAATATGCAGTTTTTGAAGCTACTCATGGCACAGCACCAAAATATGCAGGACAAAATAAAGTAAATCCTGGAAGTCTGATTCTTTCTGCTGAAATGATGCTAAGGCATATGGGGTGGTTAGATGCAGCAGATTTAATTATGTCATCAATGGATAGAGCTATTGGCGCTAAAAAAGTAACTTATGATTTTGCCAGAATGATGAATGATGCTGAACTTGTTACTTCATCAGGATTCGCAGATGAAATGATTAAAAGGATGTAATGTATAAGTTATCTCAGGATAATGACAATGATTCAACTTCATCTGATCTTGGCGCAGTTGTTCTTGAGAAAGAACCTGAAGTCAAAGAACCACCGTCTTACCAAGTAGTTTTAATAAATGACGATTACACTCCAATGGAATTTGTTGTTTTCGTTCTTCAAACTGTTTTTGGACACACTCATCAAAAATCAACAGAAATAATGATGACTGTTCATACAAAAGGTAAGGGTGTTTGTGGTATATTCTCAAAAGAGATCGCTGAAATGATGTCATACGAGGTCAATACAATGGCAAAAGATCATGGACATCCTCTTTTGAGCGAAATAGAACCATTAACTGATTAATAAATGTTTAGTAAAGAATTAGAACTTTCCATTGCTGCGTTATTCGATAAAGCTCATGAAGCTAATATTCAATATATAACCGTTGAACATCTGCTTTTAATGATAATGAGTGATTTTGATGTTAAAGAGTTTTTTAAAACGAAAGGTATAAGTATTGATTCACTCAAAGATGATTTAAACAATCATTTAAACAAGAACGTTGTATCAAAAATTGATCAGCAAAAACCAGTTCAACCTACCTTAGGTTTTCAAAGAGTTCTTCAGCGAGCAGTTTTTCATATTCAATCCTCAGGTAAAGGTGTTGTAAAACCTATAAATATTCTTGTTGCAATTTTTTCTGAAAAAGAATCTCATTCGGTTTTTTTATTAAATAAATATAAGTTAAGTAGGCTTGATGTAGTAACTTACTTATCACATGGACCAAAAAACTCTTCTGAAGATGATAAATCAATTGATAAAAATGAAGAAAGCAATAATGAATTATCATCTGAAAACGAGTTCTTAATTAATCTAAATAATTTAGTTTCAAACAATAAAATTGACAAAATTATTGGTAGAAAAAAAGAAATTGAAAGATTAGTACAAATTCTATCTAGACGAAATAAAAATAATCCATTATTGGTTGGTGAATCTGGTGTTGGAAAAACAGCTATTGCAGAGGGCTTAGCATACCTAATTTCAAAAAAAGAAGTCCCATCAATTATGGAAAATACTATTGTCTATTCATTAGATATAGCTGCATTAATTGCTGGAACAAAATATAGAGGAGATTTTGAAAAACGTCTAAAACAAGTTTTATCATTTTTATCTAAACAAGATAATCCAATATTATTTATTGACGAAATACATACCATTATAGGTGCTGGCTCTGCATCAGGTGGATCATTAGATGTTTCAAATTTACTCAAACCCGCACTTGGAAAAGGGGAAATTAGATGTATTGGATCAACAACATTTCAAGAATACAGAGGAATATTTAATCAAAATCAAGCTTTATCAAGAAGATTCCAAAAAATTGATGTAGTTGAGCCTACTTTTGATGAGTGTGAAGAGATTCTGAATGGCATTAAGGATATTTATGAAGACTACCATGATGTAAAGTATTCTGATGAATCAATTAAATCATCAATTGAACTTTCATCCAAATATATAAACGATAGATTCTTACCTGATAAAGCTATAGATGTTATTGATGAAACGGGCGCGTTATTAAATATAAATAGAAAAAATAAAAAAACTATTAAAGTTTCAAAAAATGATATCGAGATGACAATATCAAAAATTACAAAAATACCAGAACAAACTATTACAACTAGCGACAAAAAAGATCTTAAAAACTTAGAAGAAAATTTAAAACGTGTTATTTTCGGTCAAAATAAAGCAGTTTCAACACTTTCGAATGCTATTAAATTGTCAAGAGTAGGTCTTAGAGACGAAAATAAAACAATAGGATCTTTCTTATTTACTGGTCCAACTGGAGTAGGGAAAACAGAAATATCAAAACAGTTATCTGAAATTCTTGGTATAGATCTTATTAGATTTGATATGAGTGAATATATGGAGAGACATACTGTTTCCAGATTAATTGGAGCGCCTCCAGGTTATGTTGGATTTGACCAGGGAGGGCTTTTGACAGAAGCAATAGTCAAATCGCCACATTGTGTTCTTTTATTAGATGAAATTGAAAAAGCTCATCCAGACATTTTCAATATACTCCTTCAAGTTATGGATGCAGGTCAATTAACTGATAATAACGGACGAAAATCAGATTTTAGAAACGTAATATTGATTATGACAACAAATATAGGTGCTGAACTTCTAAGCAAGAGAAATATTGGTTTTGCTGAATCCTCCAATGAATCAGATGCTATGAACTCACTTAAAAGATTATTTTCACCAGAGTTTAGAAATAGACTTGATGAAACAATACAATTTAATTATTTAGATAAGAGTGTTATCTTGTCAATTGTTGATAAGTTTCTTACTAAACTTCAGGCACAACTTGATAAAAGAAATGTTGAAATACAAGTTTCTAAAAAAGTTATTGAATGGATTGCAGATAACGGATATGACAAAGAAATGGGTGCAAGGCCTATGGAAAGATTTATATCACAAAATATAAAAAAACCTCTTGTAGATAAATTACTATTCGGAAATCTTAAGAGTGGCGGATTAATTAAATTGGATATCGAGAAGGGTGAATTAAAATTTTCTGATTCTAAAACAGAAGTTAAAGCCTAAATTATCTGCCTCTGAATGTAATCCTTCCAACTGTTAAATCATAAGGAGTCATTTCTACTTTAACTTTATCACCTGTGAGAATTCTAATGTAATGTTTTCTCATCTTGCCTGATATGTGAGCTGTGATGATATGGTCGTTTTCTAACTTAACTTTGAATTTTGTATTAGGAAGAGTTTCAATAACTTCTCCTTCAAATTCTAATTGATCTTCTTTTGACATGCCTTATTTTACACTAATTTCATTGTTCAATTTCTTTTAATATGTGATTTAATAAAAGGATATTACAAATTGAATTATTAAACCATTTAGCTAGACTTTAATTATAACGAGGAATCAATATGAGTGATGTAAAAGTTTATATGTTAGCAAACCTTCAAATTCATGATGCCGAAAAATATAGGCTTTATGAAAAAGGCTTCTTTCCAATATTAAAAAAACATGAAGGTGAATTTATCACCTATGATGACAATATAGTACACATCGAAGGTACTAAACCTATGGAAGGTAGAGTTATATTATTTTGCTTTCCATCAGAAAAACACGCAGACGATTGGTATTCAGATCCTGAATATCAAGCTATAAGTGAACATCGAAGAAGTGGTACAACATCAACAATAACTAGAATTAAAGGTTTGCCACCTAGATAGATATCTATAATTTAACATAATATATATTATGCGAATATATATATAAAAGACTTAATATATACCCTACTTAAGTTACAGATAGATAAGTATAATATCTATTTTAAAATCAATAATTATTATATGACTAAATTCTTAACACTTATTATTATTTCACTTATTTCATCTTCATTATCTTCAAATGTTTTAATGAGTCCAACCTCGTATTCAACTGATTTATATAATGAGATTATTCTTGAAGGTAATTATTCAAATGAAATAAGCAAACCAGAAACTTATTTAGGTTTTGAGGTTGGTGATTATGTTGCAACACCCTCTCAAATTTCTAATGCTATATTAGGTTGGTCAAAAGAATCCAATAGATTAAAGGTCATAGAATATGCTAAATCTCATGAAGGCAGGTCTTTATATGCAGTCTTCATATCAAGTCCAGAAAATTTGAATAATCTTGATGAAATTAAAAAGAATATAAATCTTTTATCCGATGGAAATAATACTAATGCCAATCAAGCTCGTTTATTAATAAATAAATTACCAGCTATAGCATGGATGGCTTATTCAATACATGGCAATGAAACTTCAGGTGCAGATGCTGCAATTGCAAGTATCTATCATTTTATTGCAAGCAATGATGAAGAGACATTAACTATGCTTGATAATATGGTTATTATAATTGATCCAATGATGAATCCAGATGGACGAGCTCGATTTGCTAAATCATTAGAACAATATAGAGGTACCTCCCCTAATTATGATGATCAATCACTTCTTCATACTGGTGATTGGCCATATGGAAGAACAAATCATTACTTTTTTGATCTTAATAGAGATTGGATCTATGTAACTCAGCCTGAAACTCGAGGTAGAGTTAAGTTAATAAATGAATGGAGACCACAAATACTTGTAGATGCTCATGAAATGGGTCCTCAAGATACATTCATGACAGGGCCACCTAGAGAGCCTATAAATAAAAATATCGATAAAGATCTTATTAAATGGGGAAATGTATTTGCTCAAGATCAAGGAAATGCATTTGATGATAGAAATTGGCGTTTTTATACAGGTGAATGGCATGAGGACTTATATCCTGGATATTCATTTTATGTTCAATTTAGAGGCACTTTAGGCATATTATATGAACAATCAAGAATGGCAGAAGATGGAGTTAAACGTCCAGAAGGAACAATTCAATCATATAAGGAATCTGTTCATCATCAATATGTTAGTACGATGGTAAATCTAAAGACTCTTCTAAATAATTCAAAAGAAATGTATCAGGATTATTGGGAAGGAAGAAAATATAATGTTTCTAGAGATAGTAAATATGCAAATCAAACCTTCGTTATATTGCCCACTGAAAACAAAGGAAGATTAAATACATTAATTGAGAAATTACAATTCCAGGATGTAAATTTATATAAAAACGAAAAACCAATTTTAGTAAAAAATATACTTAAACAATCCGGAGATACTGAGGAGAATTACACAATTCCTACTGGAAGCTTAATAATTCCAAATCGACAAGCTGAGGCACCCATAATAGCTGCTATGATGGAATTTGATGCAAAAATAGATGAATCTGTTCTCATAAAAGAGAGACAGGCAAATTTACGTGATGGTTCATCAATTATGTATGATACAACTGCGTTTAACTTATCAATGATGTATGGGTTACCTGCAATTACAGTTCCTGAAAATATAAATTCAAATTTAATAAAATGGGAATCTGATCCAGTTACTTTTGAAATAAATAAAAATGCTTTAATGTGGTCCGTTAATGGTAACGACGATAGATCTGTTGCATTTGCAGCTCGCTTGATGGAACTTGGTATTAAAGTTAGAGTAATTAACAAAGAAACTTTTTTATCTGATCATACCCTATCCAGAGGTAGTGTTGTGGTCATTGCAATGGATAATCCATCAATAGATTCTCTTTATGAGAAAATAAAGAAGGTATCCTTAGACTTAGATATTTCAGTCGTATCTATTGAATCAGGTTTTGGTCCTGAAGAATTGCCTGATTGGGGTGGAGAACACTTTAAACTATTAGATAGACCACAGATTGCTATTTTAAGTCATGAAGGATTTAATTCATATGACGTTGGTGTAAGTTGGTGGTCAATTGATCATCATTTGGGTATTAGACATAGCCAAATCAATAAATCAATCATGAATTATTCAGATTTAAGAAGATACAATACCATTGTTATTCCAAGTGGTAGATCTCTATCTAAAAATAATAAAGATGTTTTACTAAGTTGGATTAAACAAGGTGGAACCTTAATCGCTCATAACAACAGTGTTAGATCATTAACGAATGAAAATGGGATTGGTAACGTAAAACAAATTCAGTATACATTTGATAACTCAAAAGATTTTAATATTGATTTACAAAGAGAGATTTATTCTCTAAATAATGAAATTGAACTAGAAAAAACTTTAAGCAATAAAGTCTATACTGATATTTTATATCCTTGGGAAATAGTAAGTAATAATTTATCACAAGATGATCTTGAGAATCGTGATGAATGGCAATCTTTATTCATGCCTTCTGGGTCAATTGTTAGTGGAAGAACAGATCAAAAACATTGGTTAACGTTTGGATCAAGTGAAATTGTACCTCTTTTATATGGCAACTATCCTGTTTTAATGACTGGTGGTAATTCTCAGGCAGCTGTAAGAATCGGTGAATTATTCGAGTCTGTAAATAGTAATGAAGTTATTGAAATAAATTGGTCTTCAATTCCAGCTGGTAATGATATAAATGTTCGAATGAGTGGATTGGTATGGCCAGAAGCTGCTCAGCGAATTGCAAATTCAGCATATTTAACACGCGAAAGAATTGGTGATGGTCAAATAATATTATTTTCGGGTGAACCAAATTTTCGTGGTTCAGCATTAGGTACTAATAGATTATGGCTGAATGCGCTTATTTATGGTGCAGGATTGGGGACTAATAAAAAAGTAAATTTAGATTAAGCGCCCTTTCCAATAGCAACTGGTCGTATAGGTGATGCAGAACTTCCCTCAGTCATTAAAGGTAAAATTATCACGCAGGATAACTCTACATTATCTTTTGCAAGACCTTTAAGGTTAAAATTTTCAAGAGTATGAATGCCTGCTTGTGTTAAAAAATAGTGATGTGCCGGATTAGCAATTCCATCAGGGTTTTGATTCCTTTCAGGCCCATATTCACCCTCTTCTGCAAATGTATCTACGCCCCAAGTATCTAATCCTACTCCAACAACTTTTTTATTTGCTAAAAATTTAACTAGATTGTATGAAACACCAGGTGCTTTCGAATAATATATACCAAGATCATCTGGATCTTTATAATTATCACTCCAACCAGTATTAATTAGGACCACGTCACCAGGCAAAATACCTCTATCTTTAAGACCAGATTTTTGAATTGTTTCTTCAATATGCTCAACAGTTACGTACTCACCAGCTTTCATTGCCCTACCTTTAAATATATGTTTACGAACATCGAAAAAGACTGCGGTAGTTATTATAGGTGGAACGGTTTCAATACCTAATTTTTTGAGTGGTGAATCAGGGTTTGGTTTCACTTCTTTACCTTTATATTTCCCAAAATATTTTAAGGATGTTAAATCTGCTTCTCCAGAACCATCCCATATTTCATCTGTATATCCAAAATGACCAAGTGCATCCATTTGAGTTCCTTGATTTCCATCATTAACATTTTCGTTCAGTACATCCATTGTGAAAACTTGTCTTGAACCTGCCCAAGGTATTTCTGGCAAGAATTTAGGTTTATATTCACCTGCAAATGGAGATAATGGCATTGTTGAAGTTCTTTTATAAGATAACTCATATACCTTTGATTTGGGGTCACTCATTTCTTTAGAACATCTCAAATAAGTATCTGTTCCTAATAGATTGGTCATACCTCTTTGATCTTCATATGTATCAGCTGATACAAATGGAAATAATAGTAATGAAAAGTAAAATAGTAATTTGTTCATATATTAATCATACAACATCAAAAGGCCTTAATAAAATAAGGCCTTTTGGATTAATTACAAAATTAAATAATTATGATTTTGTATATATAATTTCACAAAACTCAGTTGTCTGAGTAACAACTGCAGTTACATACTTAGCAAATGCATCATCCCATGTTTTTCCATAAGACTCACCAGCAAAATAACCATCTGCAACTTTGCCGCTTTCTGAAGCATTATTTGAGACTGCTCTAAGATGAAATGTTTCAGTACCTCCTCCCATTGGTTGAAATACACCTATTCTCATATCATGTCCGGCCTCATTAAGTTCTTTCTCTAATTTTGTCATTTTTTGTGCAAATGCTATTGGATCAGATAAATTTACTCTCCATAATCTTTCATAACCTGGCTTAAGTTCAAATTCTTTTAATGGCTTCCATGTTGCAGAGTAAAGAACTTTTCTAAGTTTCTTAAATTCATCAGTTGCTTTAAATGGATCATATAACTCAGATGATTGAAATGCTTTTTCAATACTTGGATATGCATTCCAAACAAACATCTCTCCAGGATATTCATTTCCAGTTTTAGTAACACAAACTCCGGCAACATCTGAACCTATTTGTTCAAAAGCAGCTGTATTTTTTTTCATATAGTCAACATAAGCATCAACATTTTTTGCGCTAACATGAAGTGAAGTAAATGCTCCATCTGGAACATTAGCACTAATACTTAGTGTAAATATTGTTAAAAAAGAAAATCTAAAAAAATTTTTATTTATACTCATATATTTGTCTCCCTATTAGATTATTATGATATTAAAATATAACAAATTTAAATTATTATGTGTTACAAATATGCATAATAACAATATATATTAAAAATGATTTATTCTGATATTTTAGAGACAATTGGTAATACGCCTTCAATAAAAACAAAAAATATTTCTATTAATAAAACCAATATCTATGTAAAGGCTGAATTTTTTAATCCTGCAAGTTCTGTAAAAGATAGATTAGCTATTAGCATAATTGAAAATGCTGAAAAAAATGGAACAATTGAAAAAGGTCAAACTGTTGTTGAGGCGACTAGTGGGAATACAGGTATTGGTTTAGCAATGGTTTGTGCAGCCAAGAATTATCCATTGGTGGTAACAATGCCAGATAGTGCATCGATTGAGAGAAGAAAATTAATGAGATTTCTTGGTGCAAGAGTTATTCTTACTCCTGCGTCTGAAGGTGGAACAGGTGCTTATGATATTGCTAAAAGATTAGTACATAAGAATAATTGGTTTTTTGCTAGGCAATTTGAAAACGAAGATAACGCAAATATTCACGAGGATACAACAGGAATTGAAATTTATAATGACTTCAAAGAGATTGGATTAGATTACTGGGTATCAGGTTATGGTACTGGAGGAACCTTCACAGGCGTATCCAGAACCTTAAGAAAAAAATTTCCTAAAACTAAATTAATTCTTACTGAACCTGATGTAGCGCCATTAATAGGAAGTGAAAAAAAACAATATAGAAACAATGATGGTTCTGCATCTGAACCACATCCTGCTTGGAATCCACATCCTATTCAAGGATGGACAACTGATTTCATTCCACTTGTTTTACAAGAATCTATTGATATGAAATATTATGATGAATTAATTCCAGTATCTGGTGATGATGGTTTATATTGGTCACATGAACTAGCGAAGAAAGAAGGTATTATTACTGGAGTTTCAGGTGGATCAACTTTTGCAATTGCAGTAGAGATTGCAAAAAAAGCTAAAGAAGGATCGAATATTTTATGTATGTTACCTGATACAGCTGAAAGATATATGTCTAGTGTTTTATTCGATTCCATTCAGTCAGACATGAGTAAAGAAGAAAAAAAGTTACTTGATTCGGTTTAAAGTTATAACTTTTTTGCAGGAATTCCTGCTACGGTAGTGTCAGCTTCAACATCCTTTAAAACGAGACTTCCTGCAGCAACTTTTGCATTTTTACCAATAGTAATATTCCCTAATACAGTGCTAGATGCAAAAATTGATACTCCAGACTTTATTTTTGGGTGTCTATCACCTATTTCAAAACCTTTTCCTCCAAGAGTAACACCTTGATATATAGAAACATTTTCGTCAATTTTTGAGGTTTCCCCTATTACTACTCCAGTAGCATGATCAATCATAACACCACCTTTAATTTCAGCTGCAGGATGAATATCTACACCAAAGATCTCAGAAGCCCTGTTTTGAAAAAAAAGTGCCATTGTATGTCTATCATCATTCCACAAACAATGAGAAGCTCTATAAGTAGCAAGCCCTTGAAAACCTTTGTAAAACAATATAGGTGTAGAAAAGTATTTACATGCAGGATCATGTTCTTTAAAAAAAAGAATATCATTAACTAAATCCTCTTCTATATGATCGCATTTATTATAAACATCTAATATAAACTCTTTTATTTTGTTTGATGATAACGCGTCACTATTAAGTTTTGAAGCTAATACTGATGCAACAGAATTAATTAGATTATCTTGCGATAAAATTAAATTGTTTAAGTATGGCTCAAGTGAAGGTTCAGCTTTAACCCGTAATTTAACCTCACTCTTAATTTCATTCCAAATATTCATAAAAAATAGTTAAAAATT
The DNA here is from genome assembly GCA_902630885.1 of uncultured SAR86 cluster bacterium. Lineage (GTDB taxonomy): Bacteria > Pseudomonadota > Gammaproteobacteria > Magnimaribacterales > D2472 > SAR86A. The sequence continues at coordinate 109,984 of CACOWI010000003.1, forward strand.
TATAAGTTTAATCTATATATAAACCAAAGCCCTCTTGGAGACCTACAATATCATTGTAAGTATGTTTATTCAGTGATAAATAATAATCCTGAGCTTCTTTTGGAAATAAAATATAATTCAATAAATCTGTCTCTTTGTTAGAAAAATCCTTAATGTTGTTTGAAACACAGAACTTTTTAAATTCTGATTTTTCATTTTCAATTGAAAATGTAATTTCTTGATCATCTTTTATATCTAACTTATCAATCTTATTAAGAAGTTTTTTATCGATAGTGCCTGGTATTTTTCCATATTTACCATTAACCAAATCAATAAATTCTTTATTTAAAGTTTTGTAACGTTCTCCATCAAGCACATTCATTAAAGCTTGTGCGCCAACAATTTGCGAAGAAGGAGTTACCAATGGAACGAAACCAACATCTTCTCTAATTCTTGGTATTTCATCTATTAAATCTTTTAATCTATGTTGTTTTTTTAAATCGACCAATTGTTTTTCTAGAATACTTAACATACCTCCTGGAACTTGATACAAAAGCATATTAATGTCAACACCTCTCATAGATCCCTCATATTGTTTATATTTTGGTCTTATAGACTGAAAATGCTCAGCGATCCGAGTAAGTAAACTCATATCAAAAGGATTTTCATCATCTTTATAGATCATAGATATAAAGCTCTCAGTAGCAGTATGAGCATATAAATTACTAAATGATGAGATAGATGTATCTATATTATCTACTCCAGCTTCATAGGCTTTTAAATTTGTTGCATCTGCAAGTCCAGTAGTTGAATGAGTGTGAAGATATACTGGAATATTGAGATTTTTCTTAAGTTTTTTTATTAAGTCATAACCAACATTTGGTCTTAAAAGACCCGCCATATCTTTTATAGCAAGAGACTTGGCACCAATATCTTCTATATTTTTAGATAAATTTAACCAATATTTTTCATTATGAACAGGACTAGTTGTATAGCATATCGTCCCCTGTGAATTCTCCCCTTCTCTATTAACATATTCGATAGATGATTTAATGTTATTTATGTCATTCAATGAGTCAAAAATTCTAAATATATTAATTCCTGATTTGGCTGCATTTTTAATAAATAATGATATTACAGTGTCATCATATTCTTTATAGCCAACAAGATTTTTGCCTCGCAGTAGCATCTGTAATTGTGTTTTTTTAAAATGTTTTTTAAAGACTTTAAGTCTATCCCAAGGATTTTCATTTAAAAATCTCAAACAACAATCGTATGTTGCTCCGCCCCAAACCTCTAATGATGAATAGCCCACTTTATCTAATAAAGGTAATACAGGAATCATATCTTCTGTTTTCATTCTGGTAGCAATTAAAGATTGTTGTCCATCTCTCAGAACAACTTCTGTAATACTGGGTTTTTTTGATGCCATAAATTAATCTACGTGTGTTTAGTATGATTATTTTAATTTAAATTAGCTAAAATAAGAAACCCGCCATTAAGACGGGTTGATATTTAATGAAGTTTTGATATTAATAGATAATTTAGCCTGTATAAAATTTAACTAATTGAACAAGCTCAACATTTATGTTTTCTCTTATATCTCCAACTTTTGAGACGAAATCAGCAAATTCATCAGATGAAGTTGCTTTTTTTATAGAATTATCTAATTCATCCATTGAATCAGCGCCAAGATAAACCATATGTGAAACATATCTATTGCCATAAGCAATTCTATTCATTCCAAATGATCCTTTATGGTTACTTAATTGAGATGTCATAAAATTTTTCCATGAATCTACATAAAGCGATTCAGATCCAGGCTTTAAATTTAAGTTATATTTTGCAAAAACATTATTAGTTGTCCAAGCTCTAGCTGCAATCATATTTTCAGCTACCCAATTCCATGATCGGTCAGTGTCAGTATTATTTTGAAATGATTTGATCATAAAAGATGATTCTTTGCATGAATTAAATATAGCCCTTCCTATCTCCATTTTTTCATAATTTTCATAAACTACTAGAATGAAGTGACTAGAACCTGAGCCTCTTAGTGACCATAAACTAACAGCTACACCAGATTCATCTCTCCATTTTTTAGCGCAATTTGATTTATCAAATTTATCTAGAGCCATCATAAAATTTGTTGGATCGGTTACAGTTAAGTAATTAAATTCCAAGACTGTACCATCAGATTCCATTGGAACCATATGATCATCCGAATATAAATTAAATGAAGCTATTAAAACTATTGAAATAAAGTATTTTATAAACATTATTTATCCTCCCTATACACATATCATAGATATTTTTTAACTACGTCGCTAGAGATATATAAAAATATATATATATTTGTAAAACTATCTAACTAAAATCAAATAATTATATTATTATAATTATTCAATTATTAAGGGAGAAATAATTATGGCTGAATATCAAATTTTAAACCTTATGCAAGTAGGATTTATTCAAAATGCAATGTATTTCGTCGGAATGGTCCTATTTACATGGTTAGGCTTTAGAATGGCTAACAACATTTATAATAATCCGGATGCAAATATGCTTGGAAAAGTTTTTACATCTGTATTTTGTATCTTTGTTGCCGCATTTATGTTTGGTGTAAATCAAATAGGTGGATCGATCTTAGAATCAGCAGTAAATCAACTCAATGAAGTTGGTGCGCCATCGGCTGAAAGAATGGCTGCATATCTTGATTTTCCATTGGTTGTAGGTTCACCACTTCAAACAGCATTTGTATTATTTATTCTTGCATTTCAGTTAGCGATAACTTGGTCTAAGAAATAATATAAATTGGGGCCTGTAATGGCCCCATACTCTATGGTTAAAAATAAGCTCTCAAGCCAGTTTTTATGTGTAGTAATTTACATAATATCTTTTTATTTATCTTACATTCTTACTCCAAAGGTAATTGAGAGCATTTGGCCTAAAATTTTAATATGGCATCTGTATGCAACTTTATTTATTTACATAGGAAGTGTAATTCTGAATAATTCAAGCTTGTATGATCCTTTTTGGTCGGTAGCACCGGTACCAATTGTAATTTATTTAGCTGTTGAATCAGATAATTCTATAACATTAGATTTGCTGGTTCTCATTCCTATTATTTTTTGGGCTGCAAGGCTAACTAGAAACTGGATTATTAGCTGGAGAGGTTTTGACCATGAAGATTTTAGATATATTGATCTAAAAAATACAAATAGGATAAATGCAGAATTTAGAAATTTCTTTGGAATACATTTATTTCCAACATTGATTGTTAATTTATGTCTTTATCCTCTTATATTTATATTTTCAAGTGATGCAGTTGTAACTCCTTTTTTATATATAGCATCTTTATTTACCTTTGTGTCTGTTGTACTTGAAACTCTTGCAGATGAGCAAATGAGAGAATTTAGACAAGATCCGTCGAACAAAGGCAAAACTATGAAATATAAATTATGGAAATATTCTAGACATCCAAATTATCTTGGGGAAATTGGTTTTTGGTTTGGTATTTACTTTATGGGCATGAGCTCAGGCTTGGCTCCATTTTGGATTTTATTATGTCCTCTTTCTATGCTAGCTCTTTTTGTATTTGCATCATGCCCTATGATGGATAATAGAAGTTTGAAAAATAGACCAGACTATAAAGAATATATGGACAAAACCTCTCAGCTTCTTTTATTACCACCAAAAAGTTAAGTTTGAGATAACCATAATATTATGTAAAATTAATGAACATGAATGATTCTAATATTGTACAAAAGTTTATATGGTTCTCTGAAAGAGCTATATTATTATCAATTGCACTAGCTACTTTATTTGCAACTGCTTCTGAAATTATAAGAATTATTGATGTTCAAGAAGTTAATCTAAGTGATTTATTTCTGTTATTTATTTATGCTGAAGTATTGGGAATGGTAGCTTCATTTTATGCAAATAATAGAATACCCGTAACATTGCCATTAATTATTGCCATGACTGCCCTTACAAGAATGATAATACTTCAGAGTAAGGATCTAAATGCGATTAATATTATTTATGAAGCCACAGGGATACTAATACTAGCGATATCTGCATACATAATGACTCTTAAGGACAAAATAAGTCTCAAAAAACTTTTGTTAAGAGAAAAGATAGATGAATCTGACATTCCAGATTAATTGAAACAACTAAATTTTTAATTCACTCATCGAATCACAGATCGAATTAAATTCTTTTACTATTTCGTCTATTATATGTTGTACAGGTTTTATTTCATCGATTAATCCAGATGACTGACCAGATAAAGCAGGAGCTGCTTCCATATCACCTCCAAAATATAAATCTTTAATATTCATTAGAGCTGTCATGTCCATTTCACCCTTTTCATCAATTTCTTTGGTTAAATCTGTTTTCAGTGCTCTAATCACTGGTTTTGATTTTTTATTTAAGATGTATGTGCCATCAATTCCAGAATTAATAATTTTATTTTTAAAATTATCATGAACTGGGCTCTCTTGACTTGAAACAAATCTTGTTCCCATTTGAATTCCCTCTGCGCCTGCAGCAAATACAGCAGCCATTCCAGCTCCATCTGCAATACCACCTGCTGCAATTATTGGTAAGTCCAAATTTCGTTTTATAGATTGAATGAGAACTAAAAGACCAACCTCAATAGGACTTTTGAATCCTCCACCTTCTGTTCCCTCAACAACCAGACCATCAACACCAGCGTTTGCTGCTTTAATTGCACCTTCTAGACTTGGAACAGCATGATAAACAGTTATCCCTGCATCTTTTAATGTTCCAACATATTTTGTAGGATCGCCTGCAGAAGTAGTTACAAATTTAACACCCGATTCAACACAAAAATTAACCATTGAATCATCTTTAAGAAATAATAAAGGTAAATTAACTCCGAAGGGTTTATCAGTTAGTTTTGACATCAATTGAATTTCTTTTTTACAATTTTCAATTTCACCAGATGAAGTTTCTATTATTCCCATTCCACCTGCTTCACAAACTGCTGATGCAAGACGACTTCTTGCAATCCAGCCCATTGGAGCTTGAATAATAGGATATTTTGATCCGGTATGTGCTGTAACTCTATTCATTAGATAATTGTATATATAAATTTATAAAATAGAATTCTTATCAAGGACTTTCTTTTCAACGCTAAATCCTTCAGGATTTCCATTAATAAAGTCAATGATTAGTTGAGCATACTCAGGTCCTGCCTCCTCTTGTACAAAGTGTCCTGGACCATTGATTACAACCTCATTTGCGGTTGGTATTCTCTTTAATAACTCAACAATTTCTGGATTATTACCAGTAACAGGATCATTGTCTGAATTTGCAATTAAAAAAGGTTTATTCCACTTTTCTAAGACTTTTCTGTATGCCATTTCATTTTTTCTAATTTCACTTGGAATTAAATAAGGAAAAATTTGCGCTCCTGCTTTGTATGATGCATTTGGGTATGGAGCCTCATAAGCATAACTCTCTTCTTCAGAAACAGATCCAAGGACTCTCATAATTCCGCCAATATCGATATTATCTGTATAAGTTGAATATCTAATCCAATTTGTGAATCCATCGCCTCCAACAAATTCTTCCCAGGTTGCCGGCCCCTGCAACCATATCGTAAATTTAAATATTGGCCATAATATATAACTTCGTAAATCATTTACAAAACCTCTTCCAGTTGCGGGTAAGCTAGTGTTAGAAGCAATGATCCTATCAAATCTTTCTGGTTCTTCTGCTAAAACTCTTAATCCTACTGGACCACCCCAATCATGAAAATGAGCAGTAATATTATTTAAATCTAATTCAACAATTAACTGAGTCATTTTATCTACATGCATTTGATGCGAGTAGTCACTTGTTAAAATATATTTATCTGATTTGCCGAAGCCAACCATATCTGGTGCAATAACCCTAAACCCTTCGTTGACAAGTACTGGTATCATCTTTCTAAATAAATAACTCCATGTAGGCTCTCCGTGGAGTAGATAGATAACCTGACCATCTTTAGGTCCTTCATCAATATAATGGATTCTTGTATCGTCAATAGTTAAATAATTTGCTTTAAAGGGATAGTCTTTTAAGTTTTCAAATCTTTCATCGGGAGTTCTTAATATACCAGGTGAAACTAAATTAAATCTATCATAATTAATTGATGGTTCAGAGTTTCTTATATATAGAAATAGTCCTATACATATAACTAAAACAAAAAATAAAATTGAAAAAACTTTATTCACTAATATTCTCCAGTAATATAATAAAAGATAATATATTGACGTAATATATGTCAAAGGTGTTTTAGTTATGATTGTTAAAAATAAAGTTATACCAAATGAAGAACAAATAAATGGTTTTTTAGAGAATCCTGAAATTGGCCCAATATCAATGGTTAATTTGCTCAAATATAAAGATAAAGCTATCTATGAGGATGGTCGTGATACAGATCTAACTGGAGAAGAAGCATATCGTCTTTATGCTGCGGAAGTTATAAATTTTGTTGAAAAATATGGAGGTGAGTTCATCTTTGCAGGTAAGGTTAGCAGATTGATGTTAGGTGAAGTTGAAGATTTATGGGATGCTGTTGCAATTGCTAAATATCCTAGTAGAAAAGCAATGCTAGATATGACTATGGATCCAGGATATCAAAAGATTCATATTCATAGAGATGCTGGATTAGAAGGACAATTAAACATAGAAACTATTGATTAAAAAATTATGAAAAAGTTATTAATACTATTAAGTTCTGTTATTACAATTTATCTAATCGGCCTATTGGCCTTAAATTCACATACCGTCCAAGATAGACTCCTAAAAATTGGTCTACAAAATATTGTCAATAACGAGAAATTTTTAGATAAAGAAGACAGCTTAAAAGTTGTTATTTGTGGTTCCAGGTCACCTCTTCCATCTCCTGGACGAGCAGAATCATGTGTTCTTGTAGAAGCTGGTGATGATATATATATTTTTGACATGGGCAATGGGAGTATTAATAATCTTCAAGAATTTCAGGTTCCATGGACAAATGTTAAAGCAGTCTTAATTACTCATATGCACTCAGATCATATGGCAGATTTACCTGATGCCCATCTTCAGTCTTGGGTTCAAGGAAGAAATGCACCATTAATGGTATATGGACCAGAAGGAATAAATCTTGTTACCAAAGGATTTGAGTTAGCATACTCAGCAGATTATCAGTATAGAAATGAACATCATGGTGATGAAATTTTACCAATGAGTGTATCTGGATTTAATGCAGTTGAAATAATTGATAATGAATTAATTCCAAATGATACACCGGGATTAGAAATATTACCTTTTGTAGTAGATCACCATCCAGTAAATTCAGCTTTTGGTTTTAAAATATCCTACAAAGGAAGAACAGTTGTTATAAGTGGTGATACTATTAATGATGGGAGTGTCCAAAAGTATTCGCAAGACATAGATTTATTAATTCATTCTGCTATATCAATAGATATTGTTGAGAGGATGAGAAAAGTCTCCCCAACACCTCAATTAAACAAAATTCTATTAGATATACAGGATTATCACACCAGCATAGAGGAAGCAGGTGTAATTGCTAGAAGTGCGAATGTAAAACACCTACTTATTTACCATTCCATACCAACACCTCGGAATAATATTATGGAAAGAGTATTTTTTAGACCTATTGAGAATGTATTTAAAGACTATACACTTTCTGATGATGGAACAAGAGTTGTTATGCCGGTTGATAGTAGTGAAATTATTATTGATAAAATAAATTAATGGCATTATTTCCAAATAAACTAAATAATGAATATCAAGGTTCAAAAATAGCAATTTATGGGCTTTACCCTATTTTTGCTTTATATATATTTAGATCACTTGTACATTTTTTATCAGAAAATGCAGGTCTTGTTGGAATTGCAACTATAAAAGAACTTCCAATTATAGATACAATAGATCCTAATAACCTAGTTTATTTGTTTGCATCACTTTGGGGAGCGACACAAGTATCATTAACTTTAATTTTATTAATTTTATTTATTAAATATAAAAGTCTCGTGCCACTAATATATATGATATGTCTTTTAGATCATTGCTTTAGATTGATTTCAGGCTATCTTCATCCTCTAACTCAAGATTATTATATAAATACGCCTCCAGGAGTTATAGGTAATATACCAATACTTATATACTTTATGTTAATGTTTTACTTATCTTTAAAAAAAGGAAATAACTAACGTGATAGATTTGTATTTTTCATATAGGAGTCCATATTCATATCTAATACTACCGAGGATGCTTAAGCTAAAGAATAAATATAAGGTAGATATAAATTTTAAAATTGTTTACCCAATAGCGATAAGGATGCCTGAGTGGTTTGATAACAAAAATATATTCTTTTTTATCCCGTTCATGATGGATTTTAAAAAGAAGGCAAAAAAATTAAATATACCTTTAAATATGCCTTTAAAGCCAGATCCAATTAGGCAAAATACATTAACTGGAAAAATATCTGATCACCAGCCATATATATTTGATGTATGCCATATGGGTCAGCTAATGAGTAATAGAGGTAAAGGAATAGAATTTGCTTATGAATTATCAACTTTAATTTGGACAGTAAAAGATTGGAATACTGATGATAAATTTAAGAATCTTTTAGCAGATTTTGGTGAAGACTTAGATGAAGTAAGAGAATCTATGAAATTAAATGAAAAAAGTTTAGTTGAAGAGATTGAAATGAATCAATTAGATCAAAAGGAAGCTGGTCATCATGGTGTTCCATTGAATGTTTACAAAGGTAAATATTATTTTGGTCAAGATGATCCATTTGAGGAATTAATCACTGAATTAATTAATGATGGAGTGATTCCAGATTTTGTATGAAGGTATTAAGAACGCCTGATAAGTATTTTAAAAATATAAAGGGATATCCTTTTAATCCTATTTATACAAATATTATTGCCGAAGATGGCACTAAAATAAGAATTCATCATATAGATGAAGGTCCAAGCGATGGTCCAACTTTATTGGCTATGCATGGTCAACCTGTTTGGAGTTATTTATATTCTAAAATGATACCTATTTTAAATAAATCAGGTATAAGAGTTATTGCTCCAGACCTTGTTGGATATGGTAAATCAGATAAACCAGCATCAAGAGAGGATTATAGTTATCAAAATCAAGTTGACTGGATGAATCAATGGCTTGTTGAAAATGATTTAAATAATTTAATATTTTTTGGTCAAGACTGGGGAGGATTAATTGGTCTAAGAATGATTGTAGATAATCCAGATAGATTTATTAAAATATCTATGGGTAATACAGGATTACCATATATGCCTAATACTCCACAAAGTGTGATTGATGAAGTAAAAGAATTTAGAAAATCTAAACTTAAACTTACTCCACAAAGTATGTCAAAAGAAGTTAGTATGATGGATTCTGGTAAAACTCACCCTGCTTTAAAATTCATGTATTGGCAAAAATTTTGTTGGGATACTAAAAATCTTCCAGTTGGCTTATTGAATTCGTCAATGATGGAAAAAAAGCCAAGGAAAGAAATTAGAAACCATTATATTCTTCATAAATTAGGTTTATCTAAAATATCACCTTATATGAGTGACTTAATGAAAGCTTATGAAGCGCCATTTCCATCTCCTATATATAAAATGGCGTGTAGAGCTATGCCAAGTCATGTACCAATTATTCCTGATAAATCATTAGAGGCTCAAAAGAAAGCAAGAGAATTCTTTAATAAAACTGAAAAACCATTTTTGTCTGTTTTTGCCGGTAATGACCCTATTACAAATAATATGGAACAAGATGTATTAAATATGGTTCCAAATGCTATTAAAGCTGAAAACATTGGTGGAGGTCATTTTTTTCAATGGACTAAAGCAAAAGAATTATCTAAAGTACTAGTTGATTTTATAAAAGATTAAATATGATTGAATTATATACATCCCCTACTCCAAATGGTCATAAAGTATCTTGTACGTTAGAGGCCATGAATCTTGAATACAATGCAAAACTCGTAAATTTATCAGATGGAGATCAACACAAACCAGAGTTTTTAAAAATTAGTCCAAATGGAAGAATTCCTGCAATTATTGATAAAGGAAATAATAACTTACATATGTTTGAATCAGGAGCAATAATGATCTATCTTGCTGAAAAGACTGGGCTTTTAATGTCAAACGATCCTTTAAAAAAAGCAAAAGTTCTTGAGTGGCTTATGTTTCAAATGGGTGGTGTTGGTCCAATGATGGGTCAGGCAAACGTATTTTTTAGATACTTCCCTGAAAAATTGCAGCCGGCAATAGACAGATATCAAAATGAAAGTAGAAGGCTTTTTGAGGTTCTTGATAAACATCTTAGTGATCACGAATGGTTAGCAGGAGAATATTCTATAGCTGACATAGCCAATTGGTGCTGGGTCAGAACTCATAATTGGTCTGGAGTATCCACTGATGGTTTAAATAATCTAGATAGATGGAAAAATGCTATGTATGATCAACCAGGTATGAAAAAAGGTATAAAGGTTCCTGTTCCAATTGAAAATCTTCTAAAGGATAAAGAAAAACAAAAGGAATTTGTTAAAAATTCTGGGAAGATTGTTAAAACTTAAGGAGAAGCCTATGATTAAACTATACTTAACACCAGGTACCAGAGCAGGAAGAGTTGCATGGTTACTTGAAGAGCTTGAAATTGAGTATGAACTAGAAATATTACCTTTTACTAAAGAGGGATTAAAATCACCAGAACATAGAGCAAGGCATTCTTTGGGGAGAGTTCCAGTAATTGAAGATGGCAATGTTTCTATTTTTGAATCTGGAGCAATAATTCAATATATTCTTGATAAATATGGCGAGGGTAGACTCAAACCTGATATAAATTCTGATCAATATCCATACTATCTTCAATGGTTTCATTTTTGTGAAGGGATGGTAATGCCTCCAATGAATCAAATTGTGGTTCAAACAGTGCTGCTTCCGCCTGACAGAAGAGATGAGACAGTTTTAAATCAAGCTAAAAATCTACTTTCCAAATCTTTATTGCCAGTTAACGAATTTTTAGATGGTAAAGATTACTTAATTGGTGAATTTTCAGCAGCTGATTGTATGTTAGGACATTCCTGTTTTATGGCAAATAGATTAGGTTGTGTAAGTGAAGATATGGTAAATATAAAAAACTATGTTGCTAATATTGAATCTAGGGAGGCTTTTCAAAAAGCAATAAAGCTTGGCGAAGAAACAGGCAATCCAATTGGATAGAATTTGATGTCAGATCCCATAAAAGTCTTTGGAAATGTTGGATCTCCTTATACTCAAAAAATCTTATCTTTGCTGAGATATAAAAATATTCCCTACACTGTCTCATGGGGTGATGTGGTTCAAAATTTGTCTTTTTTGGATATTCAACCTCCAAAGCCACTTTTATTACCAACAATAGTATTAAAAGATAAAAATGGTTCAGACATTTGTAAAACTGATACAACACCAATAATAAGATATCTTGAAGATATCTATAAAGATAAGTCTGTAATCCCGAATTCATATGTTTTAGGTTTTCTTAATTATTTACTAGAGGACTTTGCTGATGAGTGGACAACAAAATACATGTTCCATTACAGATGGTATTTCAATGAAGATGCTGAGAATGCAAAAAAAATGCTAGTTCTTCAACATAAAATTGATATTGATGATGAATCAATGAACCAATTTAGTAATGTAATTGCAGATAGACAGATTAATAGACTATGGGTTGTAGGATCAAACAATGATACTGCAAATCTAATTGATCAAAGTTATAAAAGATATTTACTATTGATGGAAAATCATCTTAAACATTTACCTTTTATGTTTGGACAACGACCCTCATCATCAGATTTTGGTTTATATGGTCAACTCACACAACTAGTCGGATTTGATCCCACACCAAGAAATATTGCATACAAAAATTCGCCAAGAACAGTTTCATGGGTAAATATAATGTCTGATTTATCTGGCTTACATGATAGTGGAGGAATTGGTGAATTCTTTGGAGTAAAAGGTAATAAATCAGATAATAAAAGTAAATTAAATTACTTTGATGATAATGATTATGGTTGGATTGATATAGATAATATTCCTGATTCACTTATTCAAATATTTAACGAAGTGGGAAAAGTTTATATTCCTTGTCTAATTGCAAATGCAAAAGCATATGAAAATGGTGATGAGGTTTGGGAAACGACTATAGATGGTTCAATATGGAAACAAAAAACATTTCCCTATCAAGTAAAGTGTCTCAATTGGATAAAGGATGAGTTCAATAAATTATCAGCTTATGATAAAAAAACTACTCTAGATATAATTGGCGGAAGTGGTTGTGAAAATATTTTAGACTGATTTTTCAGATCTGTAGTGATAAAAGAAAAATATTGTAGAAACAGCTGTTAATAAATGCCAGATTCCATGAGCCTGAATAAGAGAATCTGGGTTACAAAATTCTGAATTCGGATTAATAGTTAAATTACCTTGAAGCCATATTAACCAAGCAGCAATGTATGCAGTCATTCCAGCAAAGTACCATATGTATGTTCTTTTTCCAGTTGGTTTTTTATTAGCTATAAGACCAGGTAACCAAAAAAATATAATCCACCAATACTCACCAATATTTTCAAATACATCAATTGGAAATATTCCAAAAATCATTAGCACTAAAAATCCTACGAAACCTGAAATAAATCTCATCCCTGGAGACCAAAATCTATATAAAAATTCACTTATAACCCATAATCCTATTGATACTCCAAATAAATCTAAACCAATCCCCATACCATAGCCAAATAAGCCTCTTAGTAATGCATAGAGAATAACAATGGAGAAGTATGTGGTTAAGAGCGTATTTACAGACCAATTAGACATTTTGTAACAGTTATAGAGCCAGGGAAGAATTATGTACATAACCATACTCAAATTATCAGCCCAGCCACCCCACTCAGTGTTTGTTCCATGCATCATCATTGATCCAGGTCCCAAATAAACAACAGCGACACCATAAAGAATTGTTATTTTATTTAAACCAGAGAATTCATTAAAAGATGTTTCATTTGTTAACTTATGTAAGATATATAATCCGGCTACCATAAAACCAAGATTAGTTAATGTATTTATAGGTTCTCTAAAAACACCTCCACTAACTCTTTCACACCACCTTGATGCTTCACCAATAAGAGCTAATGATTCTGTTGATTGAATTAATTGAAAATAGCTAAGGATATAAAAAACTACTAAAAAAATTAAACTTATTATCAATGTAATGCTAAAGGCATTCTCTTTTACGAATAAATTATTCATTTATCATCTTATAAGAATATAAAAATAGGACTTATCATCCTATTTTTATATTATTTTTTTGTTATTCTGAGGGTGTTGGATCAAATACAACATCACCATTAACTACTGATGCATTTCCTCCGTTAATAATTGATGTTGGTAAGGGACCAATAGCTTTACATCGATTCATTTGAGCTCGATGTCCATATCTATTTGGAGGATTATATTCTGTCTGCTCTTCACCATTCTCATCTGTGTAAGTACGTGTATACTCGTCACCCATCCAACCTGGATCATCGTATGGTGTAGCTGGTCCATCGTATTCTTCACCATTTTCCTCCGCTCTTGCTTTATCTCGAGCTATTTCTTCAGCTCTTTGATTATAATCATATTGAAGTCTTTCTTTGCAATTATTGAATGATGCAGTAACGGTCCAAGCAGCATTATATTCGTCACTTCCATATTCTAATGCGTAACAAGCATCCCAATCTGTGGTTGTATAAGTAAAATCTTCTGTATATGTATTACCGTCAGCGTCAGTATATGTCTGCGTTTGTGTTACCGTTTTTTCTATGTTGCAGTCTCGATATTCATCCTTTCTTTGACTAATTTCAAAATCAACATCAAGGTTTGTTAATAAATCATCTTTTGATTTTAATGCTAGTAAATCATTCATCGAGCCAATAGCAGAATCTTTTTTACCTAACCACTCTTCACCCCTTAGAGCCTTTACAAGGTATTCATTACCTGATGTATCTGTAAGCTTTGAACCATCAGGTATAACAAAACGTGCTACCCATCTATATTCATCTTTCCATTGTTCTACGTATTCACCCAAATTTTCACCAGTTTCAATATTTATAACATTGCCTGGTATGCCGCCCAGATAATTACCGTGATAATCAAGTCTAAATTTCTTATCTGCATCATTTCCGAACTTTGTAGCATCATTTGGTGCTCTAAAGAATAATGCTTTTGGTGGATCTAATTCTAATTTTGATCCATCAGCTGCTTTATATATTTCATAATTTTTATCAAGCCTTATATTTAAATTGTATGAAACCAATATATCATCATTACCCCACATCTTTTGAGCACAGTATCGCATTTCATTGATTTTCCCATTAGCTTGTGTGTATTCTGGATGGTATTCGTTATAAGTTTTATTGCCGTTTTCATCAACACTATAATCGCATTCCATATATTGAAGATAAGAATCTTCAACCAACATTCCTGTATTTATTCCCCATTCTGTTTGACGCTCCCAACCATCAGGATTCGTAAATCTTGCTCCCCTAATTTCATCGCCAGGTCTTGCAATTCCCCAATCTATTCCTGTTTTTAATTCATTTCCAGCAGGGTCAGTAAAGAGACCATTTGTCACAGTGTATTTAACAACATCGCTTTGTATTATACCGTCCTGCCACTGACCTTTTGTATATGAACGTTGTTCAGTCCATTCATCATCAGTACCAGCATTATATGTAACTGTAACATCTTGAGTTGTTTTTATGTATGGGCCAACGTCTGCATATGGTGATGGAGATGCTGATGAGACTGAACCTGTGTAAGTAAAATCCCCACCAGGATCAGCTTGTGATTTTACATCTGCATAATGAGCATTTAAATTTGTATACAACAAACATTCACGTATGCAATTTAATGATGCTGGCAAATCAGATAGACTTACCCTTGACCATTTAGTTGTAACTATTCCGGCCTCTTTTGTAGATGAATCTGGATTAGCCATTGCTTCATGAGTAATTGTATAATCTTGCTGTAATTCATCTGAGTAAAGATCTAAATTTCTATAATCTGTTCTTTCATAACTTTCTCCTTCGTCCCATACTTTCTTCATATGAGTTGTCCAATCTGATGCTGTGAAAGTGATTGGTGCAGGAAGATCTACTCTTTCATATCGAGGGTTATATTTTAGACCCTCAGTAATTGTAAAAGTTAATGTCTCAGCATTAAAAGAACCATAATAATCATCGTATACAACTCTATTTGTATCGGGATCATATATGTATAAAGTAGCAGATGATCGTCCTAAAACAGCATTTACAGGGTTTGTAAATGATAAGGTGATAGTTTCATCAGCTTGACCTTCAGCTAAATCATCAGATTCAATATTTACAGATATTGTTGCTGATGTTTGGCCAGCTGGAATAGTAACTGTTCCAGCTTGAAGTGATGAATAGTCGTCAGTACCTGCTGTACTAGTTCCACTGATCGAATAGTCAAAAGTTACAGATGATGACTGAGCTTTTGATAAACCAACATTAAACGCAGTTGCAGTATTACCTGATGCAGGTTCATTAATTTTAACGTCATCAACAAATACAGTTGCTGGTGGAGTATCAGATACCCCAAATGTTCCCATAATTTTTGTATACCTGTTGTCTAAATGGTCATAAATATTTACACCACCACTATCAATTATAAATGTGAAGCTATTAGAACTATCTAAAAATGATTCAAGCCCTCTAGATATATCACCCCCATCATTATCTCCTTGAGCCAATCCACCAAATCTTGTAAATAAATCTTGAAGTTTTAATTCCATGCCGGCTGGTCTCTCAATACCACCTAATGTAATTTTAAAATCATATTCATGACCACTATTATTAAAATTGTTCTGACCTAAATCTAGTTGAGTTTGTGTGTCAAAATCATAGAAAAATGCTTGATAAGATGTACCTCCCCATTCAGCACTTCTATTTCTGCTTGATAAAATCATTTCAGTTCCATCGGAAGTTAACTCTAACGCACCCTCAACTCTTAAACACATGCCAGTTGTTAAACCAAGATGATCCCAGCTATAAAGGTCTCTTTTTGTTGGAATATTAAATTGTTGATTACAAAGATAAATTCTTATAAAGTCACTTCTTTCCCAATCATTTGAAGATCCTTCATAACTTGGGAATTCTTCAAATTCCATTGTAAGATTCATAGGTTTACCAGGATCACTTGAATCGTTTTTGATAATTTTTCTTATGTTATCTTTATCGATTTTTGCTCCAACTAAATCAGCAACATAAGTATTACTTGTCCCTTGATATCCATAGATAGCGTAAGTTAGAGGATCGCTAGCATCTCCATTGTTATAATCTGTAAACGTTGCTTTTGAAGATTTAAATTTGATTTTTCCTTCCCAAGGTTCAACTTTTGGGAAGCCTAACTTCTCGTATTGATCTGACCACCAAGAATCATTAACCCAGAATCTAAAAGCTGCTCCGTCAAGACTATTTAAAGATATAAAAGATTTTTCTCTTTTATCAATCTCTACAGATTTAACTTTAAGTGTATACTTTTCCTGAGAAGTTTCTCCAGTATCATTCCAGTCATCTCGAACCCATTCTGTCGAGTCTGTTACATAGTTTTGATATTCTTCGTCGACATGAACGCCCCAATAACTTGCATAACCATGAACTCTTTTATTTTGTTCATCAACTTGAACAGTTGTTCTAATCGGAAATGATTGATTGTCTGTTTTAAGTGATGAGCCATCAGCATTAAAAACACCATAGTCCCAAATATTTTTAATAGCATCATCTTTGTCTATCGAAAAACATTTCTCGTCTGTATCCCATGAGTTGCTATCCCCAAGATATTTTCTTGCATTATCAGTAAGAGTGTAAGGTGTTAATTTTGGACCATTAGTCTCTTCATCCCATACACTCCAATCAACTTGGTATAATTCCGACATTTTAGTACAGTAGGACTTATCTGCAGCTGATATTCCAAAAGCAAATATTCCTAATATGTTAACACTTGAATTTTTAAAGGCTTCAGGCTGACAATTCCACCATGCATCACCATCCCAATTACCCTCTGAGTCAGTAGCAACAGCATCACAACTATCATCTCTTAATGATTCGTCCATGAATCCAGTTGAACGAGTATAAATACCGGCAATATTTCCGTTTTCAAAATACTCAGCTACTACATTTTGTTGTGGAGAGTTATGCAGATCACTTTTAAATTGAATACTTCCACCACTAGCTTTTAATATACCTTTACCAAGATCAGCTCCATCTGAACACCAAGACCATCTATAATCTTGATCATCAGGATCGGGACATGTGTACCATTGAGGTAAATCTTCTTGGACATTACCAAAAGTTGCCATTTGATATCTTAAAGTAAAATCACCAAACTTATTTGTATCACTTACTGGAGCAGTTTGCTCATTAAACAAATATAGAATATTTTTAGGTTCTCTATTTGTTTGCTCATTCCAAGGTTTATCATTTACTAACCAAGCTTTGGTAGTTTGCATTGTTTCGGTTGTAAATCCGCTATTGAGAATCACCGTATCTATTTCGGGAGCAGTTTCACCAGTTGCAGCAGATGAAGTCGCAGATGATGATGCTGAATTTGTGGCACTAGATGGTGCTGTTGTACCTTGAGATGAATCAGTTGCAGCCGCAGCAGCTTGTTCACATTCATTCATATAAATAGTAGCTTTATAAGTTCCATCGCCAGCAAGATCTTCAGTACCCATTCTTGAAAGTGCACAAATTATTGTTTGGGCTTGTTCAAGAACTTCGTTTACACCTTGACCACTAACATAGTTATCAAATTGGGCATTATCATAATCTGTAGCAGAATTTAAAATTCCACTTAAAAGATAAATGGGTAAAAATAAATTTAATTTTAAATATTTCATAATATTAGTCCTTGGTCTCAATAACATCTATAGATAACGGCACCCTGTAGCCAACCTGTTCATTAATGTCAATAATTGTAAAAGTAACATCTTCAGTAATTTCTGTTGTTCCGTCAGATAAAGTAAATGTAATGGTATAAGAAGATTTTGTTTCAAAATCAGGCGGTGTCTTGAATGTAAGTTCATTTGATGAAGATAAATCAAAACTATCAACATCAGTACCCGACATTGATAAAGTTTGTGCTTCTCCATCAACATCAGTTGCCAAGGCAACAGTATAGCTTGGTGATGAATTCTCCTTAACACTAATAGATGTGCTTATATTTAATGATGGCGGATCATCAACACCACTAACTTTTAGGGATACAGTTCCTGTAGCAGATTTAGAACCTTGAACAACTGTATAAGTAAATGAATCATCACCGAAATAATTTAAAGTTGGTGTATAAGTAATAATATTACCACTTACAGAAATCGATCCATTGGCTGGCGATGAAGTTGATGCAATTGAGAATGACTGATTTGGATTAAATGAATCATTTTGAAGCACGTTAAGATTTATAGAAGTATCTTCAACAGCATCAAATAAATCATTAACAAGAAGTATACTTGGCTCTATGTCATTAGCTGATAAAGATTGATCGGTAGCAATGTAGTTACCAAGATCATTTATGTATGTATTTTTAAGACCAGTTACAGCTGTACCGTTAGCAAAAGATTGAATATCGTCTTGAAATGTTGACAGACTGAATCTGACCAGTGAGGTCGTTAAATTATTTGTTGATTTAACCTGAATATAAGGAAGAACAGAAGATAATGCAGTAGCAATTGAAGATTTTCCATCTTGAGATATTGAAATAGATTTAGCAGTAACAATATTTTCGACTACATTTGTTAAAAATTCGTTATCTTCAATATCAACTCTTTCAGCCGAACTTGCATATTTTTTTTCCAACTCTTCACTTATAGCTTTAAAATAATCTTTTGAATTATCAGATGTTGAATTCATATTATTTGAAATATTTTGAAGAGCCAACGCAAGAATAGTTAACTGAGCCCCTTTTTCATAATAATAGTCATGTTTCCCGCCATCACCTTTATTAGCTACAGGGTCAGTAGTAGAAATATCAATTGTATTATCAATACCTAAAACAACATTTATATCAGATGGTGAAGACATAAAAGTTGCTATTGAAGTTACTGGAGTAATTACTACAGGAGATTTATGACCTGACATATCATGAGAAAGTAAAAGATTTTCAAGTGATATTTGTGTATCTAGATCAGTACCACCAAAACTTATTAAAGTTCCATTAGAATATTTTAGGTTACCAAAAGCACCTCCATTATTTGTTGTAGTTCTTGCTTCATCATCATCTAAAGCATAATTTTGATTCTTATCAACAAAAACTGAGGAGTTTGAAATGTAACCATCTGCAACAATACCTTGAATATTTCTATAAGCTTCTACATTAACAGTTGATATACCGGATGATCCCCCTGCACCACTACAATTTAAATTAAATGCTAAATTTCCAACTGTATCAATTGTTACAGTTTCAGTACCACTAGCTGATTTTGTTCCACTCCATGCTCCAGATGCAGC
>CACOWI010000004.1 GCA_902630885.1 uncultured SAR86 cluster bacterium
TTTTATTGCCATTTAGAATTTAGGAGGGGGACAATAATATGTATAAATTTTCAAAAATAGCATTTAATTTTTCATTATGCTTTTCACTACTTTTTACTGCATTAATTACTGCTCAAGAAATAGAAGAAGTGGTTGTTACTGCAACGAAACAAGAGAAATCTGTTCAAGATATTCCAGTTTCTATTGAGGCATTTACATCTTCAGATATTGATAAAAATATGATCAATGACTTTAGTGATTTAGCTGAAGTTGTACCTGGATTGATTGTTGATAAAGCAATAGGATCTGGAGCTTCATATTCAATGAGAGGAGTAGGCTCCTATGGTGTGGGAGCTGCAGTTGTTGGATCACTTGTAGTTTCAATGAATGGTCACGAATTTGGATCATCTGCTCTTGCAGACACAGGTTTTCATGATCTTGAAAGAATTGAGGTTTTAAAAGGACCGCAAGGAACATTATCTGGCAGAAATGCTGTTCAAGGCTTAGTTAATATAGTTACTGCTAGACCAACATCTGAATTAGAGGGTTCTGTTGATATAGCAATGGGTAACTTAAATTCAACAAGAACAAATATGGTTTTTAACGTTCCTATTTCAGACAGTGTTCGTATGAGATTAGCTGCGACTACATTTGAAAGAGATGGTGTTGTCAAAAACATACATACTGGAAATGATATTGATGGAAGAGATGCATACGCCGCTAGACTGTCTATTGATTTCGATATGAATGATACAACATCAATGGAATTCACATATGATTATCAAAAAGCTGACGATGATAGACAAAATATTGGTCATAATGTTTGTCAACAAGATCCTTTATTTGGTTGCAGTCCTTTTGATAGAGGTGTATTTGGTCAGCCAGCCCATGTTAATGGAAGTACTGCAGGATTCTTTAATTTCGCTGCAGCTTTAACGCCTAACCCAACATATAATTCTTATGCTGGAGTAATACCAACTAATGACATAGAGGTGGTTAATCTAAATAGAGATCCTCTTCTTAAACAAAAATATCAGTTTGCACAGATAAAATTAGATCATGAGTTAAATGATGATTTAAGATTAGAGGTTAAAAGCACCTATAGTGTTAGAGATTATGAGCATGTTGGTGACAATGATTATGCTGTAGCGCCTCAACCATTTCCTGGACTATTTCCTGCTGGACATCCAGCATCATTAATTCCAATGCAATGGGAAGGTTGCTATGGTGGTTTTCATAATACGTTCTGTGAAACTAATACTTCTGATAGAACATATGAATTTGCGTTTACTGAAACAGAAACTTGGCAAGGCGAAGTTACATTAATATCTGATCTTGATGGGCCTCTAAACTATCAGATCGGTTATTATTATTATGATTTAACCACAACGAATATTTATCAAGTTCAAACAGCTTCATGGAACTTGATACGTGATTCAAGCGTTCATCCATATAACAATACCCTGTTTGGCGGAGCTCTTACCGGATCTGGTTCGACTGATTTTCATGTTAATTGGGCTTTAGCTGGATTTAGTGCTGACGCACTTCCAAAAGTTTTAACTGGTTATACAACACCCTTACAAATTCAAGGTTTTGTTAATGAAGATCATGTAAGAATTAAATCAAAAGCAATTCTTGGTGAGATGTACTATGAACTTTCAGACGATACCATGCTAACACTTGGTATCAGATATAACGATGATGTAGTTAAAGATAGTGTTGCATCGTGTTTAACATTTGCAAGTTGTCCTAATTATCCACTTTCTCAAAAAATTACTTCCGAGTATGGATTTTTTCCAACTCAGGTTACTGAATCAGATGATGCTCTAGGATACAAATTAGCGCTTCAACATGATCTTGATGATAATCGAATGGTTTATGCAAGTTACACAACTGCTGTGAAAGCAGGTGGTAATAATCCAAATTCAACTGGTACTCCAGATCCTTATGATCAAGAGGAAACAGGTGTATTTGAAGTGGGCGCAAAAGGAATATTTCTTAATGGAGCAATGTTATTAAATGCTACTTATTTCCAGAATACAACTGATGGCATGTTGATATCATCTATTGTGAATGCTGGATCGAGAAACGTTAACACAGATGCAGAAATAGAGGGATTTGAAGGCAATATGTTACTTTACTTAAATGAAACTCTAAGTATAGATCTTACATTATTAAAAGTTGATACTGAGATAACAAGTTTAAGTTTAATTAACCCTGTTAATATAAATAATGCAACAGCTAGAGTTCCACTTCCTGCGGCTTTGGGTGGAGGTCTTATGCTTCCTATTGCTTCTTCTGGAGGTGTCTTATCAGTTGGTGCAACTGATGCAGGCCTTGTATATAAATTCGCTGGATTTATGTGTCTTGCTCCCTTTAATCCATTCGACCCCACTGGAACGTTATCTTGTAAAGGTGATGATTTAGGTGTTCCTGTAGATGTTTCTGGCAATAAATTACCTCAATCTCCAGAACTTTCATACAGTATTGGTCTTAATAAAGATTTTGTTGGAAATAATGGTATTACAACTGCTAGGATTGCCTATAGATATATGGATGAAAGAGAAGGTACTGTGTTTAATCAACCATGGTTAAAAATGCCAGAACATGAGTTTTTTGATGCAACCGTGACTTATCGGCCAAATGGCGGTAACTGGTTTGTAAGACTTGAAGGTAAAAATCTTGTAGACGACAGATTTATAGGCTCTTGGTATCTTGCAAGTGGATTACAAGGTGGTAATAAATTTGCAACAATTACTGATCCAAGAACTTGGGGAATTGCATTTGGAACTACCTTCTAATACTTAACTAAAACTTTAAAAAAGGTCGGCTTTGCTGGCCTTTTTTTTCGATTATAAAAAATATATATATATTTATATAATTTTTTTATACAAATCTGTTGTCCAATCACTACTTTTAAGCATAAAATATGCAAAACAATTTTAAACATTGGGGGATATTCATGTTTAACATAAATTATACTAGTAAACTTTTTTCAATTTCTCTTTTAACAATAGCGTTCTCTATTTCATCTTTTGCTCAAGAAATAGAGGAAGTAGTAGTTACAGCTACAAAGAAAGAGGAATCAACTCAAGATATTGCAGTTTCGATTACTGCTATCACTTCAGATCAACTTGAAGCTGATCAATTATATGACCTTTCAGACTTAGCCGAAATTGTACCAGGCTTCGAAGTTGCAAAAGGAATTGGGTCTGGCTCAGGTTTTGTTATGCGAGGAATTGGGTCTTATGGTGTTGGTGCAGCTGTAGTAAGTTCAATAGTCACTAGCGTAAACGGACATAGTGTAAACCCTAGTATAATGACAGATATGGGATTCATGGATCTTGAGCGTATTGAGGTTCTTAACGGTCCTCAAGGTACATTGTTTGGAAGAAACTCAGTTGCCGGCGTTATTAATCTAATTACTAAAAGACCTACTGATGAATTCGAAGGTACTATCAGGTTCGAAGGCGGTTCTTATGATAAAGAAACAGTTCAAGGTGCAATTAATATGCCTTTTTCTGACGACGTAAGGGCAAGAATAGCTTTCATGACAAATACTAGAGAGGGAATGGTAGATAATCCATTTACCGGAAATAAAATGGATGATAGAAATGATGAAGCAGTCAGACTTTCTGTTGACTGGGACATTAACGATACTACCGAATTACGATTCACTTACTCAGGTCAAAAGAGTGATGATAATAGACCTCAAGAAGAAGTATCATTCTGTAAGCAAGATCAATTTTTTGGTTGTTCTCCATGGGAAAGAGGAACAGCTAATACTGCAGCCGATAGTAGAGGTATAGGTGCAGGTTTATTCTCATTCATCGCAGCGCTATATCCTGGAACTATTACTAATGATTACAGCGCAACACCTCCAGCTCTTGAGCTTGGAAAGTTGGCAGTTAATAGAGAACCAACACACCTTCAGAAAATAGAATTTTCTAACCTAGAATTGGTTAAAGAGTTAAGTGATAGTCTCACAATGACTGCGAAGTATTCATATGAAACAAGAATGTTCCAACAAATGAATGATAATGATGGTAGTGTTTCATACACACCATTTATAGGTGCAGGAGTATTATTAGGCCTTCCACCTGTTGAATCAGAACAATGTTTCGGTACACCTCGTTTCGGATTCTGTGAATATGTAACAACCGATAGAACATATGACTTTTCTGATGTTCTATATGAGTCACAGCAAGCTGAAATTAACATAATTTCTGATTTAGATGGACCATTAAATTTTACAATTGGTTATTACATGTATGATTCAAGAAATGATAACGAGTACAGAGTTCAAACCCCAGGTACTCAATACATTGGTGACTTTAGTTCTCATCCTTATTATCCAACAGTAACTGCGCTATTAGGTGTGGACTTTGGTGCTAAAGGTGGTGTTCCTTTCTATCAAGGTTTATTGGCCGTAGTTGGTGGTGCAGCTGATGCACAAACTACTGCTACTATGCTTGCAATGGGACTTCCAGTAACTCAAGAACAGATTGCAGAGCTTCAAGCATGGCAAGCATCTATTGGTGCTCTTAGTGCATTACCAGATGTAACAGTTCCTCTGGATATTAGAGGTACTTTAAGTGATCAACACGTAAGAATTAAATCTCAAGCTCTATATGGTGAGGTTTACTATGATTTAAATGATACGACTAAACTTACTGTAGGATTACGTTTTGATGACCTAACCAATGCTTCTACAACTTATAATGGTGGTATTCTTTCAACTGGCTGGATTGCTGCAGGTGGTTTCTTATACGATGACAGAATGAAAGTTCCTGGATTAGTAGACTATCTAGTTCAAAATGAATCTGCGACAAACGGAAAAATAGCTATTCAAAAATACCTAAAAGACGATGTTATGGTATATGCAAGCTATGCAACAGCAACCAAGGGTGCTGGTGTAAACGCTGGTGATGATCCTATTCCTTATGATAAAGAAGAAACTGCTGTACTAGATTTTGGTTTGAAAGCTAGGCTGCTTGATGGCGCTATGCTTCTTAACATGAATCTTTATAGAAATGATAATGAGGGCATGTTGCTTGCAACAATTAGGGATACTCAATCTTTTAACAATAATGTTGATGCTGAGATTACTGGTTTCGAAGGCCAGATGAATGTATTTTTGTCTGAAACAACTCAGCTTGAACTTTCATGGTTAATGGTTGATGCAGAAATAACTGATGCCCCAGCTACTATCAACTATTTAAACCCTTTTGATGCTAATAGTGTATTAGCATACTTAGGACCAGTAGACCCTGCTGGAACTGGATTCCAAACTGGTGCAGTTATGGATAACGGTGTAACTTTCTTTAAATCAGCTGGATTTAACTGTAGTTCTCCTCGTTTTGCTCCTGCAGCCAATGTAGATTGCCCAGCCTCATTAGGGGTTCCAGTAAGTGTTGCTGGTAATCCTTTACCAGGTGTAGCAGATCTTTCTTATAGTATTTCTATGACACAAGTATTTCCTACTGAAAATGGTGAAACTTCATGGAGACTATCCTATAGATATAGAGATGAAGTTAATGGAGATCCATTTAATTACTCAAGATTTGATGTTCCTGAGCAAAAAATGTGGGATTCGCTTATAAGATTTACACCAAATAACGGAGACTGGTATGTTGGTCTTTATGCTAAGAATTTAACTGATGATAGAATAATCAATAGCATAAGATCTGGAAGTAATATCCAAGGTGGCCAATTATATGCAAACTTTACAGATCCAAGAACTTGGGGTCTTCAATTTGGTGCTGAATTTTAATTAGTACTTTATTATTTAAAAGCCCAGTATTATTCTGGGCTTTTTTTTATTTATAATTTAAATATGAAAGCATTACCATACGCTCACGATAAAATAAAAGTTACTCAAGAAATGTGCGATCACAATGGCCACATGAATGTAAATTATTATTACAAGCTTTTTGATAGCGTATATACATCCTTTTATATAGACGAATTGGATTTTGGAGAGGATTATTTAAAGAGCGGTTTTTCTACATTTACCTTAGAAGATAGCATTAGGTATTTAGATGAATTTACTCTGGGAGAAAATATCTATCCATCATTTACTTTATATAAAGCAAATAAAAAACTTTTACATTTTATCGGTATTTTACAAAATGAAGACTCAAATATCGCCGCTATATTTGAGACAGTATTAGCCCATATTAATCTTAATAAAAGAAAAGTTGTTAATTTTTCAGACGAAAAAATTCAACACTTACAAAGTGTCTATTTAAATCAAAGAAAAATGATAGAAATTCCTTTTGATATAAAACTTCATATTAAAGATATTGATGAGTAAGTTCATTAAAATATTTTTTGTTTTAGCTCTAATCACGCCTGCTTCGATTTTTAGTTATGAATTTAGTGCTATGACTTTAAATGTAGATAATTTATTTGATACTTTAGATGATGTAAAAAAAGATGATAAGGCATATCTTCCAATTCAATTTAAACAATCAGATGCCCATAAAAAGTCATGCAACAGAATTAGAGTAAATTCTTGGAAAAATGAATGTTTGTACTTAGATTGGAATGAAGATACAAAAAATGCAAAGCTAATAAACATTGCAAACAGTATTATTTCATATGGCTCTGATGGACCAGACATTATTGCTCTTCAGGAAGTTGAGAATAATAATATTCTTAATCAATTATTAGATTTATTAAGGCCATATGGATATGTAGACTCTGCACTTATTGAAGGAAAGGATTACAGAGGCATTGATAATGCATTAATTACCAAGTTCAAGATTCTTGATTCTAAATTACATTACATAAAGTTTTCAGGTGAATTTGAAGGTAAAGATACCAGACCTATTCTTGATGCAACTTTAGAAATAAATGGAGAAAAGATAAAAATTTATAATGTTCACTTTCCCTCCGGATTTCATGATGTATCTATGAGAATTGATTCTTTAAATGCTTTATCAAAATTGCACAACGATCATGATTACCCGACCATTGCACTAGGCGATTTTAATGTGAACACCAAAGAGGATAACCAATTAGATATTTATCAGTCTCAAGAGGCTTTTTGGAGTGTTGCTCACATATTTGGATGTAAAGATTGTAAAGGTTCTTATTATTATAATTACGGAAAAACATGGGACTATCTTGACACCATATTTTTATCAAAAGATAGAAACATTTTATATATTAAAGACAGTATCGATATATATAGAACTAAATCTAACTCTTATAGCGATACTGGAAAACCAAAAAATTTTAATCCTACAAAAAAATATGGTGTTTCAGATCATTTGCCAATGGTGGCAAAATTTAGAATTATTAACTAGACTTTAAAGTATCGTGGCAATCGCATTCTATTTGTTTACAAATGCTATGATTTTTATAGTGAGCATATGCAATAATCATCGAGCCTATTAAGGTAAGAGCTCTTTCCCCAGCTTCATTAAAAAGCGTATCCGAGAACAAGACTGCTGAGAGCAATACCATCAAACCTATAATGCCTATTATGAAATAAGATGTTTCTTTATGATTCTTGTATCCAAGTCCTAAAGCAAGAATACTAATCGGGAATGCTGCTAGCAAAATAAAACCATGCACAATCTCGCTATCAACTGAAAAAGACAAGAAACTGTATGACAATATGATTAATGAAGGAGCAAAAAAACAATGAATCACGCATGCCATAGAAAGTCCTACAGCCAGTTTGTCAGAGTTCATTTGAGCTTTAAGCATCTATTTTCTCCAACCACCTCTGTCAAAAATTCTTAAATAGGTAAGTTGATCATGATCAGAATCATTAACTACCTTACAATAATCTCCAGATTCTACTAAAACAACATCACCAGCAGAAAGTTCATATGAGTCTTTATGCTCAATGCCATATGAAGGATTTGATCCATGACCTTCATCGGAATTCATATATTCAACTATTTCCATGGTGCCTCTACCATTTGTGATAACGTAAACAACGTCTGAATCAATTAATTTATGCCCGATTGTAGACTTGCCTGGTTGAATTACGGTTTTACTGGCAATAACTCTTTGAAGTAAATCGTTTGTCCATACTGTATAATCATCAGTAACCTTTGATGGTGAACCACCAATCCTAAAATTTGTGTATTTTTTGGCCATAATTTTATTTCCTTGGCTAATTATAATTATTTGTTATCAATATACCAGTATATATCCATTAAGGGTGTTGTTATAGATGAATATTTACTATACTAAATAAATCAAATTACATTGATAGAGGAGCATTTATAATGAGTAAAACATACACCAATCCAGAAACAATTGGACTTCATGCTGGATGGAGAAAAGACGATTCAACTAATTCTGTAGCTGTCCCAATTCACCAAACATCAAGTTTCCAATTTGATGATTGTGATCATGCAGCTAATTTATTTGCACTGTCAGAACTGGGAAATATTTATTCAAGGATTATGAATCCAACATGCGCTGTTCTTGAGGATAGAATAGCAGCACTTGAAGGTGGGGTTGGAGCGTTAGCCGTTGCCTCCGGTCAAGCAGCGTCAGCTTATGCAATTCAAAATATTGCAAGAAAAGGAGACAACATTGTAGCTTCGTCTCATTTATACGGAGGTACATATAACCAATTTAAAAACCCAATGTCTGACATGGGAATTGAAGTTAGATTTGTTGATCCTGCTGATCCAAATAATTTTGCTGAAGCCACTGATGAAAATACAAGAGCCTATTATGGAGAGGTATTACCAAATCCAAGTTTTGAAGTTTTCCCTATTAGTGAAGTTGCCGAAATTGGAAGACCTTTAGGCATTCCTTTGATTGTTGATAATACGGCTGCGCCTGTAATTTGTAAGCCTTTTGAGCACGGCGCTGCAGCATTAATTCATTCAACAACAAAATTTATTGGAGGTCATGGAACTTCAATTGGAGGAATTATAGTTGATAGTGGTAATTTTGATTGGGAGGCCTTCCCGGAAAGACAACCTGCATTAAATAGCCCGGATCCATCATATGGCGGTGCAGTGTGGACTGAAGCTGTAAAACCTTTAGGACCAATAGCATATATTCTTAAAGCTAGAACTACTATCTTAAGAGATATGGGTGCAGCAATGAGCCCATTTAATGCATTCATGTTTATTCAAGGCTTGGAGACGCTTGCCCTCAGAATGAGAGAACATTCTGCAAATGCTGAGGTGATCGCTAAGTATTTATCTGAACATGATTCTGTTGAAAGAGTCATTTACCCATCTGTTATGGAAGGTTATGCAAAAGAAAGAGCTGACAAATATCTTACACGAGGTAATGGGGGCCTAATGGGTTTTGAAATAAAAGGTGGTAGAGAATCTGGTGAGAAATTCATTAATGCTCTTGAGATGGTTTACCATGTTGCAAATATTGGTGATTCAAGAAGTTTAGCTATTCATCCAGGAAGTACAACTCATAGCCAACTGTCAGAAGAAGAACTATTATCAGCTGGAATAACCCCAGGTTTTGTCAGGCTTTCAATTGGACTTGAGCATACGGACGATATAATTGCTGACTTCGAGCAAGCTCTGTCGAAGATTTAGTAAATTTTGAGCCAAGAATTAGTAACTTATATAGTTCTTGGCTCGAAAGAAAGATTAAAGGGATTAAAACTTCCAACCTCAGACAAGGATGAGAGATACCTGTTTGCCGACTTCTCTAGAGGTATTTCTAAAGAAAAGACACTAGATGAGCTTATAGCTAAGTCAGATGGTACTTTAATAGTTTTGTTGCCACCCTCAGCAATTCCGAATAAAAAAGCAAAAAATGCACTAAAAAAAATTGCTATGCTTGATCTTTCAGCATGGGGATGGTTCCGATTCAAAGAAAAAAAAGATTTCTTAGAAAATATTAAAAGATTTTCTACTACCATAAGAAATATACCTAAGCTAGAACAAGGAATTTTTTTTAGTAAACGACTATATTTTTCAGTTGGTGGGATTGGATACTTTGGAATAGATCCATTCAAAGAAATAGCAAAAAGATTTTATTCAAGAATTGATCCACAAAATCCTTTACCAGCACTTATAATAAGGACTAGAAATCTTAAAATATTCTAATGAATAATAATTCCTTAATAGTTGCAGAAAATATAGGCTACAAAATCAATGAAAATAAGCTTTTTCATAGAATGTCTTTCAACATCAATAGAGGCGAAGCGCTTCATATTAAAGGTAGCAACGGGTCTGGGAAATCTACCTTGATTAGAATTATTTTAGGAATTACTCAACCAGTAAAAGGAGTTATAGAAAATAAATCAACCAAAGAAATTTGTTATCT
Source organism: uncultured SAR86 cluster bacterium (assembly GCA_902630885.1). GTDB lineage: Bacteria > Pseudomonadota > Gammaproteobacteria > Magnimaribacterales > D2472 > SAR86A. Next base: position 10,258 of record CACOWI010000004.1, read on the forward strand.
TGGACACAAAAATGCCTTAAAAAGCTATTTAACGCTTGAGGATAACATCAACTTAATGCAATTGAATAACAATATGATGCTTAATGATTATCTCGAGAAATTAGAATTAAAAAAATACAAAGATGTAACGGTATCAAATTTATCTTTTGGACAGCAAAAGAAGTTAGCATTATTAAGGGTTTTTTTAAACAATTCTGATTTAATAATTTTAGATGAACCTTTTGTTGGACTCGATGATAATGCACATTTGGAGCTAACTACATTCTTAAATAATGAACTAGAAAAAAATAAATCAGTTATATTTACATCTCATATACCATGTAATATCAACTCAAAAATAATAGAAATACCTCAATAAAAACATGTTTAGATTAGAGTTATTAAAATTAAGGAAAAAGACAAGAAGTTGGTTAGGTCCAATATTAGTTTTTTGGTTAATTATGCTTGCATATCCTCTAACTGTAGAATTTCTTCAAGATAAACTAGAAATTGGATTTTTTTCGGTACTATGGATTGCCATTTTAATCTCTATGATGCTTGCTACAGAGGATATATTTACCGAGGACTTCAATGATGGCTCTCTAGAGCAAACTCTCATTAAAAATTTATCTTTTTCTATTAGTATCGTAACGAAGATTTTTACGTATTGGCTTCTAATAGGATTGCCTATTTCAATTTTAAGCTTTATTTTTTCACTGGGCACAACAGAAGATTTTTTGCTAAGCATATCAATTTTTCCTTTAGCGATAATAAGTTCTTATATCTTCTTAAATTTATTTGTTTTAGGAAACGCACTTAGTCTTAATAAGGGTTCTGTCCTTGGTGCACTGGTTACTATGCCTTTAGCACTACCAGTTTTAATAGTTTTAGGAAAAGGACTAATCGCTATTCAACTGAATATAAATTTCTTAAGTTTTATTTTTTTATTATTGGGAAGCTTATCTATTATAATAGTTGTGATACCTGTAGTCGTATCTTATGTAATTAAGGCTCATTTAGAATAAAGCCGATCAGCACAAAATATAAAGTGATTAAAAAATTTATACACCAATTTGCTTCTCCAAAGACATATCTATATCAAGTAGATAGGTTTTATAGTTATATTTTTTTATTTTCCATAATAACTTATATCATTTCTATCACTTGGGGTCTTTTATATACTCCAGAAGACTTTGTTCAAGGTAATTCGTATAGAATTATTTATCTTCATGTTCCTGCATCATTTTTATCACAATCTTTGTATATAGCGATGGCAATATCAAGCGTTACTTATCTGATATGGAGGGTTAAGCTTGCCGCATACCTCGTAATAGCGATTGCTCCCATTGGAGCAATGACAACTTTTATTGCATTGATATCTGGATCTATATGGGGCATACCTACTTGGGGGACATGGTGGCAATGGGATGCCAGAATAACTTCTACTTTGATTCTATTTATTATGTATCTTGGCTTAATATCTTTGCATAATTCATTTAGTAATCATGAGAAAGCAGATAAATTACTCTCGTGGTTAGTAATAGTAGGGGCAATTAACATTCCTATTATTAAAAAGTCGGTTGACTGGTGGAGCACTCTCCATCAATCAGCCTCTATAACTCTCACAGATAAGCCTTCAATTGACCCAGTTATGCTTTATCCCTTGATAGGCTCAATAACAGGATTCTTTGGCTTGGTGATATGTTTAGTTTTGCTTTCATCAAAATATCAAATATTTATAAGAGAAAAAAATAAATCTTGGGTAAAAGATTATGTTTAATTTTGCATTTAATTCTTTGTATGAGGCCTTATATATGAATGGTCATGGATTATATGTGTGGAGCGTAGTAATACTAGTATTTCTAAGTTTATTAGGCTTTTTTATAGGCTACACTATAAAAATTAAAAAAATTAAAGATAAATTAAATGAACCCAATTAGAAAGAGAAGAGTCTTCAGTATACTTTTTGTACTTTTATTTTCGGTATCAGGCATTTCATTAATACTATACTCATTAAATTCTAATTTGGATTATTTTTTTACGCCCACTGAGTTAAAGGATAGGAATATACCTAGTGAAAAAAGAATAAAGGTTGGTGGCATGGTTCTTAGTGGATCTGTAGAAAGGGCCTCGTCAAAAATCTCTTTTATAATTACTGATTATGAAAATTCAGTAAAAGTTGTTTATGAAGGCATTGTCCCAGACCTATTTAAAGAAGATAGCGGTGTTGTAGTTTTAGGAGTTTTAAGAAATAAGACAATTTATGCAGAAGAAGTTTTAGCTAAACATGATGAAAATTATATGCCTCCAAATATTGAAATGAACAATGATAATTGAAATTTCTCACTTTTTATCAATTTTAGCTACTGGCTTATTTTTTTTAGTCGGTTATTTTTCCATATTTACTCCTTCATCAAATTCAAGCTATTTATCAAGTTTAATTACTAGAACATATTCACAAGGATTCTTTTTTTTATTTTTTTCTTTCTTAATATATGTATGGCTAGCAATTACAGATAATTTCAATGTCGAATATATTGCAAATCACTCTAATACAGCCTTGCCGACTTTTTATAAAATTACTTCCATTTGGAGTGCGCACGAAGGATCTATGTTTCTTTGGATAGTTTTTTTATCTCTATGGGGTTTTATATTCAATATCAGAGTCAATAATAATGAAATTTTAAAGCCGAAAAGCATGGGGATAATTTCCTTTATATTAGTAGGTTTTTTAGTTTTTTTGTTAGCTACATCAAATCCATTTGTAACAATCCTTCCTATTCCACCATTAAATGGAGCAGATATTAATCCAGTTCTTCAAGATCCTGCACTGGCAATACATCCTCCAACTCTATATTTAGGATATGTCGGATTTGTAATTCCTTTCGCTTGCGCAATTGCTTTTTTGCTTCACGGAGATGCAGAAATTAACTGGGAAGCTTTAGTAAAAAAATGGTCAGTATCAGCATGGGTTTTTTTAACGATAGGAATAACTCTTGGAAGTTGGTGGGCATATTATGAGCTTGGTTGGGGTGGATATTGGTTTTGGGATCCTGTTGAAAATGTTGCATTAATGCCATGGCTTGCGGCTACAGCATTTATTCATTCTCTTGGGGTTTCGATAAAGTCATCACAACTAAGAATTTGGACAATTTTGTTATCAATTTTAGTTTTTTCTTTAAGTTTGTTCGGAGCTTTCATCGTAAGGTCTGGAATTATTGATAGTGTCCATTCATTTGCAAATGATCCTGATAGAGGGCTCTACTTATTAGGATTTATTGGATTAATTGTTTTTATATCCGTTTTTTTATTTGTATGGAGGTTATCAAGCATAAAATCCTCATCTGTAATAAAGAAGTTTTCAAAACAATCATTTATTTCTATAAATAACATTCTTTTTGGAACCTTGATATTTTCTGTAATGTTAGGAGTTACATACCCTTTAATTTATGAATTTTTATTTGATCAAAAAATTAGTGTTGGCGCTCCATTTTATAATGCAATATTTATACCTGTAGTAGTTTTAGCATCAATTTTTTTATTTTTTTCGGTCGACTCAAAATGGTCTAGAAGTATTAATTTTGAATTCTTTACTGCTCCTATATTTTTATCGGCCGTATTATCTTTAGCACTTACTTTTTTTGTAATGCAATTCTTTAATACTCAAAGTATTTCGATACTTGCTTCAATATTTGCAGGCTCATTGATAATATTTAGATATATTTATGAAATTATTAATTTTCTATTTAAAAAGAAATACGTAAATCCTTTTAGTGTAATAGCACATATGTCACTCGGATTACTGTTGGTATCTATTTCCTTTAATAGTTTGCTTAGCACTGAGAGGGCATTAAGTATAGATATTAATAGTACGGAAGAATATAAAGATCTAAAGATTTTTTTTGAAGATATTGGAGTAGAAAATAATTCTAATTACGATTCTATACAAGCATCATTTTTAGTTGAGGATCAGAACGGTAGGGCGTTTAATCTTAAACCAGAGAAAAGAAGATATTTTACAAGAGGCCAAATAACTACAGAGACAGCAATTCATGTAACTGCTCTGAGAGACATCTATATTACTATTGGAGATCAACTAGATGATGGAAGCTGGGTTGTTAATGTTCAAATAAACTATTTGATTAGGTGGATATGGTTTTCAGCCTTATTGATGGGGTTTGCTGGAATAATATTAGTTTTTTCAAATAGAGCAAAAGCATGAATATATTATTGAAGTTAATTGTTCTAATAGTACCAGCAATATTTATTTTTCTATTTTTTATAATTCTAACTAATGAAGATGTTTATCCTGGTGCAGATTATGATCAATTTGAGTTGCCTGATTTTGAATTAAAGGATCTTGATGATTCCAAAAGAATAAGCATTGATTTCATAGAAGGTGATTATGTCCTAAATGTATGGGCTAGTTGGTGTATTACCTGCATCGTAGAGCATCCTTATCTTATGAATTTAAGTAAAACTGGAGTCCCAGTCATTGGGCTAAATTATAAAGATGAGAAACAAGATGCCATTGTTTGGCTTAAGAAATATGGAAATCCTTATCAGACAATATTACATGACTATAAGGGGAATCTTGCACTTGATTTAGGTGTGACAGGCGCTCCAGAAACTTTTTTAATTAACAATGGAGAGATCGTTGCTCACTATCAAGGCGAGGTAAATGATCGAATATGGAATGATGTTTTTATGCCAATTATTAAAGATAGGGAAATGTTTTAGATGAGATATCTTTTTATATTTTTAGCTTTTCTCTCGATAAACTCATCGTCGGATAATTTATATTATTTTGAAGATGAGATCGACGAAACTAGATTTAATAACCTTATAAAAGATATTAGATGTCCAAAATGTACTTCTGGTTCATTATCTAGTTCAAACGCTCCAATATCTGAAGATTTAAAAATAAAGATTGCTGAGATGATCAATGAGAATAAAACTGATCAAGAAATTAAAGATTATGTTTCATCAAGATTTGGTCAGGACTCTTTGTATGAGCCTGAGTTAAATAAAAATACATATATCTTATGGTATTCGCCGTTTGCTTTTCTTTTACTAGCTCTTCTATTTTTCTTCTTTAGAAGACAATAATGTTTATTTTCTACTTTTTAACAATCTTTGCAGCATTGCCTATAGTTGCATATATTTTGGCTCAGAGAACTCCAAATAAAGGATTAATTTTTGGCTCTTCGGTAATAGTTTTAGTTGTCTGTTTATTCATATTTATAAGTAAATTTGCTGTTATTGGCTCTGTTGAAAAACAAGTACTCAATAACAAAATTTTTGATGAAATTTATGTTGATTCAACAATATCTGTTAGACATCTTAAAGAATTGGAAAATATTCTTGATGAGGATGAAATTAAGAACTGGCTTGTGGGACTAATAAGTAAATCAATTGACTTAAATAAACTTAAATCAGCAGAGAGTTTAATTGCTTTTTCTGAAAAATTTTTTGTTTCAAATAATGAAAAGATGATTTTTTATAATCTATATTCTGTGTTGAGAGACAAAAAATTCCCTGAATTTAAGGATTCTAGTTTTGAGATTAGTCCTGATTCTTCATATCCATGCTCCATAAGTAATGGTGAAATCAATCTATATATTATGAATGGTCCTGAAATTCCAATTGCTAAAAGAGAATTTACTAATAAAGACGGTATTTTACTTAATAATTTAGACAGTCTATTACCAGGTTATGACTTAGCTTCTGCATATTTAAATAAGGAAACTATAGAGTTAAATATTCAAATAAATTGCTTAGATGATCAGCAAATATTTTATGTTCAAAATCCTATTGCGCTTGATCAAAACAAACCTTTTAATTCATATAAAATTAGTTTAAATGAATGGTTTAAAAACTCACAAGAGTTATAATAGAAACAGTAAATTGACTCTTTAAATGCAGCTAAAACATATAAAACTTGCAGGTTTTAAAAGTTTCGTTGATCCAACGAAGATATCTTTCCCAACAAATATGGTGGGCGTTGTAGGCCCGAATGGCTGTGGAAAATCAAATGTAATAGACGCTGTTCGATGGGTGCTTGGTGAATTATCAGCAAAAAATCTAAGAGGTGAATCAATGGTAGATGTTATCTTCAATGGTTCTGAAAATAGGAAAGCATCTGGGCAATGCAGTATAGAGCTTTTGTTTGATAATTCTAGCGCCAAAATCGGAGGAGAATATGCATCCTTCAATGAGGTATCAATCAAAAGGGTAATGACAAGAGATGCTCAATCCGATTACTTTATAAATAACACGAAATGTAGACGAAAAGATGTACAAGATATATTTCTTGGCACAGGTTTAGGACCAAGTTCCTATGCAATCATTGAACAGGGAATGGTAAGCAAACTTGTTAGTGCAAAACCAGATGAATTAAGGACTCATATTGAAGAGGCAGCTGGAGTATCAAAGTATAGAGAAAGAAGAAAAGAAACAGAATCAAGAATAAAGAGAACAAGAGAAAATTTATCAAGAGTAAAAGATATTCGAGATGAAATTGGAAGACTTATAAAAAGATTGGAGAATCAAGCTAAAGCTGCTGAAAAATATAATGTTCTTAAGAAAGATAAAGCAAAAATGGAATTAGATAAAGCTATTCTATTTTCAATCGAAGCAAAAAGTAATAGGGATGATTTACAAAAAAAGCTAGACTCACTTAACAGAGACCTTCAAATAAAAAATGCTGAGTCTGAAACTGTTCAATCACAAATAGATCAATTCAGGACAGAAAACGAATCTGTTTTAAGTGAATATGAGAGTGCTCAAAAGAACTTTTATGCAGTTGGTGCTGAAATAGCAAAAAGAGAAGCAAATCTTCAAAATATTAATAAAAATGATCAGGAAACAAAATCAAATTTAGAAAAAGTAAAACAAAATCTTGAAAAAGCTAAGGAAACAGAAAAAAACTTTGATGAATTGAGCCCAAGCGAAAAGGCTATGCATATTCTTAATAGCATGATTAATACGATAGAGAAATATGGAATTACTAACGACAATATAAAAGAGAAAGCTATTGAATTAAAAGGATTACTTACTGATATTTTAAATATAGCTTCGGCTCAATCAAAAACACTAACTGAGGAATATTTATCGAGACAAAATGATCTTGAAGATCAAATTGCTAATGCTGAAAAATTGAAAAAATCTATCGAAAACGAAATGAAAGACTTTGTAGATAAAAGCTCAAGTGCAGAATCTGTTTTGGTTTCATTGAGACAGAAGCAATCAAAATTTAATGAGGAACTAAGAGAACTTGAAAATAAAAAATCGATAGCAGATTTAGATTCTAGATCAATTTCTGAAAAAATCATGAACATTAGTATTGAACAAAAAACTTATGAAGTTAATCTTGATAACTCAAACAAAAAAATTAAAGAAGCTGGTATAGATATAGAAAAAATTGATTTTTCTGAATATCAGAATATAACCCTAGAAGAGCTTGAAGAAAATTTAGTTAATATTGAAACAAAGATAATAAAATTAGGCGCTATAAACTTAGCGGCACCAGAGGAAATAAAAGAGGAATCAAAACGAAAAGAAGAGCTTGATGAACAATATGATGACTTGACTGAAGCTCTTGATAAGCTTACAGGTGCAATTAAAAAAATCGATCAAGAGACTAAAACCATTTTTAAAGAAAGTTTCGATTCAGTTAACTTAAAACTAAAAGAAATGTTTCCAAAATTATTTGGTGGAGGGTTAGCTGAATTAACTTTAACCGAGGAGGATGCTTTAAATGCTGGTGTAATTTTGATGGCAAGACCTCCTGGTAAAAAAAATTCATCTATATCTCAACTTTCAGGCGGTGAAAAAGCTTTGACTGCACTGGCATTAGTATTTGCAATTTTTGATCTTAATCCGGCTCCTTTTTGTTTGCTTGACGAGGTTGACGCCCCTCTAGATGATTTAAATACAGTGAGATTTATAAATATGGTCGAGGAGATGTCAAAAACTGTTCAGTTTATATTTATTACCCATAATAAAGTTTCTATGGAAAGAAGTGATTACCTTATGGGTGTAACCATGCAAGAGGCTGGTGTCTCCAGAATGGTATCAGTTGACGTGAATCAGGCCCTTGAATTGGCTGAGACATAAATGAGTATTAATACAGAAATATACTTAATAGGCTTGTCTGTTTTAATATTTCTGATAATTACTTTTTTGTTCATAAAAAAAATATCGAATGATGGGAATTTAAAAGTAAAGATTGAAAAAATAGCAGATTCATCAAACCTAAAAAAGTCAGTTGATCATCCTGGAAATCAACAGTCATTTGATTTTCAAACAGATCATACTAAAGAACAAGAATTGGTGATATTAAATTTAATTTCTATGGATAAATCTATGTTTGATATAGATCAATTATTTGGATTTTTATCAAATTATGGTGCGAAAATCGTCAATAATTACTTTGCTTTTTACCAAGATAATAGAATAGAAAAATTTAGAGTAATTAATGCTTTAAAACCCGGAATCTTTGAAGATGAAACTAAAACATTTGCAATAGCAGTTGCCTCTGATCTAAATGTTGTAGATGATCCTTTAAATACTGTTAAGCAAATGATTGAATTTTCAATTAACTTTTCAGAAAAATTTTACGCAACACTTTGTGATCAAGATAGGACACCTATAACAAAACAGATGATCGCACATATTGAATCTAGAGCCCAAGAAATTGCAAGAATGAAACAGCTTAATAATACGTCTATTGAGGAACAATAAATCGATGATCGAGCCTTGGAAAATTATCCTTGAACTTGAAAGTGATAACAGTCGACTATTTAAAGAGGGCATTGTTGAAAAATATCTTAAGGACAAAGTATTTCAAGAAGGTCTTGTTATGTGTCTAGATCCTTTGACTACTTTTGGAGTTAAACAAGTGCCTGAATGTAATGAAGATGGTGATGGTCTTAGCTGGAATGATTTTAAAAAAGCTGCAGATCAATTAATAGATAGAGAAAAGACCGGCCATGCAGCTAGAGATTTAATTCTTGATCTTATAAATTCTTCAAAAATAGATCAGTGGAATAATTGGTATCGTAGAATTCTGATTAAGGATCTAAGATGTGGAGTAAGTGAAAAGACAGTAAACAATGTTGCAAAAAAAATGAATCTAGAATTTAGAGTGCCTATTTTTTCTTGTATGCTTGCTCATGACGGAGCCAAACACCCAAAAAAAATTAAAGGTGATTGCTTGGTTGAATATAAATATGACGGAGTAAGGGTAGTAGCAATTGTTAAGAATGGAAAGGCAACTCTATACAGCCGTAATGGAAAGATATTTACTAATTTTCCTCACATTGAAAGCGCCTTAAGTAAAAAGGAATACAACAATTTTGTTTTTGATGGAGAGGTAATGAGTGATGATTTTCAAGCTCTAATGAAACAAGTATATAGAAAATCAGGAGCAAAAACTGACGATGCTTATCTCGCTTTATTTGATATCCTGCCTCTTAAAGAATTTAATGACGGTAAAAGTAAATTAAACTCTATTGAAAGAAAAGAAAAACTTAACGAATTAGCACAAACTTTTGGAGATGCAATTAAGTTAGTAGATTATGAAATTATTAACTTTGATACTGAAGAGGGGCAGACTAAATTTTCTGAGATGAATAAGGAAGCCCTAGAAAAAGGTTTTGAGGGCTTAATGATCAAACCAAATGATAATTTTTATGAATGTAAAAGAAGTCATGCTTGGTTGAAAATAAAACCATTTATAGAAGTTACACTAAAGATTATTGACATACAAGAAGGATCTGGAAAGCATGAAGGCAAGTTAGGTGCCTTTCATGTAGAGGGTGAAGATGACGGAAAGTTTTTTTCACTCAGCGTTGGAAGTGGTCTCACTGATGATGATAGAGAAAGATTCTGGGCAGCAAAAGATAAGCTTGTTGGGAGAATGGTTGAAATAAGGGCAGACGCAATAACTCAAAGCATTGAGGGTGAGCACTTTAGCTTAAGATTCCCAAGATTTAAAAATTTTAGAGGATTTAAAGAGGATGAAAAGATTTAAATTTATATATTTCTTGCTAACAATATTGATTATTCAATCTTGTACTACAAGACCTCCTGAAAATCCTGATAATATATGTTTGATTTTCAAAGAAAAAAGAAGTTGGTATAAAGCAGTTATAAGAAGTGAGAAAAGGTGGAAAATACCACCCTATGTATTAATGTCATTTGTTCATCAAGAGTCAAGCTTCCAATCAGATGCTAGACCTGAAAGAGAGAAGATACTTGGCTTTATACCATGGTTTAGACCATCTTCAGCTGTTGGATATTCACAAGCACTAACTAAAACTTGGGAAGATTATAAGGACGAAACTGGAAATTATAGGGCAAGCAGAAAAGACTTTGAAGATTCAGCTGATTTCATTGGTTGGTATGCCAGTAAAGGCTACTATCAGGGCTTTGAAAGAGCTGATGCAAGATCATTATATTTAGCATACCACGAGGGTTATCGCGGGTTTGAAAAAAAGACTTACAGAAAAAAACAATGGTTGATAAAAGTAGCAGATAGAGTGCAAGCAAGATCTACCAAGTACCAAAAACAATATTGGAGTTGTGAAAAGGATTTAAAGAAAAAGAAATTTCTATTTTTTTGATCAGATATTTTTTATCCTTAACCTCATTTTTTCCATTTCTTTAATATGGTTTTTTCCAGCAACAACAGATTTTTTTGATTCATTAAATAAATATTTTTGCGAAACATTAATTAAATCGTCAAGTTTACAACTTTTTACCGATGACCTTATTTCTAATCTTTTTTCTATAGTTTTTTTATCAAGATTCATTGAAAAATCACTCATCGCTTCTCCAAATGGAGAAAGGGGTTTATCAATACTTGATACTACTCCTAAAATACCCTCATCAAGTTGTTCTTGAGTAATATTTTTCAGTGACCATTCTCTTGATTTTTGGAATTCATTAAAAGTCTCAAGGCATCTTGGATCACGATATGAAAAGAATTTAAAAACCTTATTATTTGAATCTTGCATTGCACCAGCACCATATGCTCCTCCTTTTTCTCTTATAGCCGAATGTAAATATCCATTCCTCAAAACAGCGCCTAAAACACTCAGAGCCGGCGCATCTTTATGGAAAAAATCAACTGTAGGAAAGGCTTCAGCGCAATACGTCACTTGTGCTCCTGTAATCCACCCAATTGAGTCTTGTTGAATATTAAAATAATCTTGGTAGCTAAGTGCATTATTTTCATTAGCAACTTCAAAATTTATATCAGACTGATCAATATTACGAGAAGAAGCCGTGAAAGAATACACAGGTATCGGAGAAATTTTATTTTTTATACTATTAAGTATTTCAATATATTTATCGAGATCAGTTTTTTTATCAATATTTTTAGATAGTTTATTTGTGTTGGTTATAAAGTTAATGCCTGACAAACAATCATTTGTAGCAGATATATTATTTATTTGAGCAGCACAATTACTCATCGATAGAATATGTCCATTTTGTATCAATGATTTTTCATTGTCTGAGGAAATGAAATTTAACATGTCTTTAATTCTATTTTTATCAGAGAAGTTTGCATCTTTAGCAGTCTCAATCATTAAATCTTGCATTTCTCTCTCATTTTCTTCCAACGACTTTGAAGTAATTTTGAGTCCAATAGTATGAGAAGATTGATTTTCATTTGGAATTAGAGTGAAGGCTGCTGATATTCCCCCGGTAATTGCGGATTGTATTTTTTGAACATCTTCATAATTTTTATCACCAATTCCAATATCAGTAAGCGTATTAGTAAACAATGTAGCTATTTTAAATTCCTGTTCTGTTAATGAACTACAAGGGAGGATTATTGAATGATAGGTGATCCCATTAGTCCCAATGTTATAAAAAAAGTCTTTATCATTTAATGATTTTGATTTTACATATGAGCGTTTTTTTGGAATATCTTCCTTAGTTACTTTAGGTAAAATTTCAGGATTATCAGACTTTTCTTGTCTAAGTTTTAAATTTTTAGTTAGTTCAATAATTCTATCTTTATCCTCGTTAGATAGATTTTTTGATTTAATATCGATTTTTTCTTGAATTTTTCTTTCATTTTTAGAATTAAATTCAATATCCGGAGCAAGACAATAATTTACCCTATGAGAATTATTAATAATTTTGTTTTCAATTAGTGACTCAATATATTTATCTTTTTTGAGATTTTTTTTAATTACATCAAATGATGCATCTAAGTCGAGAACCTTAAGAGGATCATCGTTATGCAGACAGGCTGGAAGACAACTAAGCATTATTTGAAGTCCATAGGGCATACCAGATCCTGTAATTTCCCTTTGTTTTATTTCAAGTTGATGCAAAGACGATTGTATAAGCTCATTAGAAACTCCTTTTGTGACCACATCTTTAAGACAGTTCAATATCAAATCTTCAACTTCAATTTGTTTATTTGAGTCAACGCCTTCGAGTCCTGCAGCAAAAACAAGCTCTTTATGATCTGCCTCAAGTCCTGTTAGAGGAGAAAGTGATTTTCCAAGATCGGTATTTTCTAAAGTTTTTCTTAAAGGCGATGCAGAATTATCCAAAAGAATATTTGACACTAAATATGATTCTAATAATTCAACTGGGTTATGACTTTCACCTAAAAGCCAACTTAAAACAATGTGATGGTTGTTTTCGTCTTCTGGCATTGGGTTATAAAATTCAGTGACAGTCTTGGGTTGTTTTATTCTATCTTCATTTTTCACACTTATGATTTCAGTGGATGGCTCAAATTTTTCTAATACATTTTTGTTAATGAAATCTTGAATTTCATTTGGATTTAAATTACCAAATGTAAAGAAGGTAGCATTTGATGGATGATAATGCCTTTTGTGAAAGTCTACTAGATATTCATGTGTGAGATCTATTATATTTTCTGGATTACCACCACTATTATGCTTATAAGTTGATGTGTCATACAAATGCCTAGATAAACCGTGCCATAGCTGACTGGATATAGAGCTCATGGCGCCCTTCATCTCATTAAATACAACTCCTTTAATTTCTAGATCACTATCAGAATTATTTTTTTCAGAAAATTCAAGCCTATGTCCCTCTTGAAGAAAATCTAGCTCATCTAAGTTAGGAAAAAAAGAAGAGTCAAGATATACACTTAATAGGTTATTAAAATCTTTGTCATTCTGTGTTGCAAATGGATATGCAGTCCAGTCGCTTGAAGTGAAAGCATTCATGAAAGTATTTAATGATCTTCTTATCATCATAAAAAAAGGATCTCTTACTGGATATTTTTTTGAACCACAGAGTGCGGTATGCTCAAGAATATGAGCAACACCTGTTGAGTCTTCTGGGATAGTTCTAAATGCAACCATAAATACCTTTTCATCACTTTTAGAATCAAGATGAATATGCTTGCAATTGAATTCAGATTCAGTATATATTTGAGCATTAAGGTCTAATAATTTTATATATTTTTGATCTTCTAAATTAAACATAATTCAATAATAAACAACATATGAAAAAAATAACATCACTTTTAACTTTGATACTAATAATTGGTTGTTCAACCACTCAATCTAACATTAAAACTGACTCAATTGAGACTTTTAATCTAAGCAATTATAACGAATTTAATATAAAGATAAATAATAACAATGTAAGCGCTGAAGTAAATCCCATTGTTCTAGAGCGCTTTAAAGAAAATCTTAAAACCGCAATTGAGGAAAGGGGTCTTGTATACAATAAAGAATCAAACATAGTTTTTGACATAAACTTTACAACCAAAGAGACCGTAGAATCTGATCCATTTAATTATTATTACTCAAGATATTATTATGACTATTATAGATACAGAGATGACATTTATAACGTGACTCAAAACATCTTAAGAGTGAATCTAAGAAATCTTAATGATGATAAGACATTATGGACAGTAGTAACTATATGGAGAAATGGTTCCAATAGATCAATATCCTATGATGATGCATCAAACACGCTAGTTGATGAGATAATGATAAGCTTTTTGTAAGAATTTATTTTGCATAAATATTTTTCATCATTATTCGTCATTGCAATTTTGTATGGATGCTCAGATTCTGTAGAAAATAAAATTAATATTCCAATGACTTCTGAGGTTGAAGATCTTATCTTGCATTCGGAAGAATTTGAACAAAAAATACTTTCTTATGATACTCCAGGAGGAAAGATTCACTTTGCAATTGGATTTGGAATTGCAAATTCAATTATGGTGGAGGGCGATGACGGAAATATCATCATCGATGCTGCTGATAGCATTTACGAAGCAAATAAGATTTATAACTTATTCAAGCAAAAAAATTCGAATCCGATTAAAGCAATTATTTATACGCATAATCATGGCGATCATACATTTGGAACACAATACTATTTGAATTTACAAAAGGAAAGACCAAAAATAATTGCTCATGAAGATACCGATTTTTATGTACAAAGAATTATGGGAATCCTTAATCCCATTATCACTACCCGAAGCACAAGAATGTTTGGCACAACTTTGCCTGAGGAAGATTTAATTAATGCTGGCATTGGTCCAAATTTAAGTGTTTCAAAATCACCAACAGGTTATGTTAAACCAGATCTTACTTTTGAAGACGAGTTGAAAATTAATATTTCAGGTATAGAAATTGAGTTGTATCATGCTCCAGGTGAAACAAATGATCAGATTTTCGTTTGGCTACCAAAACACAAGTCTTTAATGCCAGGTGATAATGTTTACAAAACTTTTCCAAATTTATATACCATTAGGGGGACCTCACATAGAGATGTAAAAGGTTGGATTGATAGTTTGGACCATATGAAATCATTTAATCCTGAATTTTTATTCCCGAGTCATACGAAACCAATTATAGGAGAGGAAGTCATTCAAGATGTTTTAAATATCTACAGAGATGCTATTCAATATATTCATGATCAGACCATCAGGTTGATGAATCAAGGAATGTATCCAGATGAAATCGCTGAGAAAATTAAACTACCTAAAGGTATTGCTGATTCTCCATATTTGAGAGAGTTTTATGGAACTGTAAGATGGTCTGTTAAGAGTATATTTAATGGTTATTTAGGTTGGTTTAGTGGTAATCCTTCTGAGCTAGATCCTCTTTCAAGAGAAGAAAAAGCAAAAAGAATATTAAATCTTGCTGGAGATTTAGATGTTTTGATTGACGATTTAAGACTTGCTGTTGAAAAAGAAGATATGCAATGGGCACTGGAATTAAGTGATTATCTAATAGCATTAGATAGTTTTAATGAGGAAGTAAAAGATTTAAGAATAGATGCTTTAATATATGAAGGCTCTAGATCAGCAAATCCTAATAAAAGAAATTATTTTTTAACCTCAGCGTTTGAATTAAGAGAAAAATTTATAGAATCTTCATTATTGGATAGAACTTCTGTAGAGCTTTTGGAATATGTATCAATGGATACTTTATTTGATGTTTTGTCTACAAGATATAATCCAGACAAAAGGATTGAAGAAAATACATCTGTTTGTTTTTTATTTTCATCTGGGTTAAGAAAGAGCATTACCGTAAGAAATCAGGTAGTAGTAATAAGTAACAGAATCCTAGATAACTGTTTAATTACAATTAAAACTGACGAAATTGAAATGAAAAAAGTTCTATCAGGATTCTCAAATCCTGTAACCTCCATCGCTTCTGGAATTATACAGATTGAAGGAAGCTCAGTTGAGTTTCTTCAATTTTTGAGCAAATTTAGGTAGATTAAGAATTACCTGAAGGAATATCTTTAAATGCTACGCCTTTGTCTGCTCTGGGATCTTGAGGTAATCCGAGCACTCTTTCAGCGATAATATTTCTAAGGATTTCATCTGTTCCTCCAGCAATTCTCATTCCTGGAGCACCCAACCATGCATTTTGAAAACCTTTTACATCAGCATTATCTGTTCTTAACATACCAGCCATGTCAAGTGAATCTATTCCAAAGTTGCCAATATTTTGAAGTTTTCCAGCACTCACAATTTTTGTAATTGATGCTTCTGGTCCAGGAGTATCTCCTCTTGAAAGTGCTGACATTGTTCTTAGTTTTGTATTTTTTAGCCCACTTTTTTCACAATACCAATCTGCAATTGATTCTCTCGCTGCTTTATTATTTAAAAGAGGTTCTCCTAAATTATCTTGAGTTTTTGCCCACCTAAAAGCATCTTCAACATCAGCGCCACCAGCATCACCAACAGCAAGTCTTTCATTCATTAGAGTTGTTATAGCAACTTTCCAACCATCTCCGATCTCACCAAGTCTTTGAGAATCAGGAATTTCTACATCGGTGAAATAAACCTCATTAAAGCTTGAACCACCAGTTATTTGCTTTATCGGCTTCACTTCTATACCAGGCGATTTCATATCTACAAAAAAGAAGGTCATACCTTTATGTTTTTCCATATTTGGATCATGTCTAACAACTAATATCCCGTAGTCTGAAAAGTGTGCACCAGAAGTCCAAACCTTTTGACCATTGATAATCCATTTATCACCTTTTTGAACTGCTTTGCTTCGAAGACCAGCAACATCTGAGCCTGCTGAAGGCTCAGAAAAAAGCTGACACCAAATTTCTTTTCCTTCCGCCATTGGAGGTAGATATCTTTCTTTTTGCTCCTCAGTAGCATATTCCATCATAACTGGACCACACATACCAAGACCAATTTCGAAAATTCCTTTTGGCACATCAAACTTTGACTCTTCATTAGCCCATATGATCCTTTCCATTGAGCTTGCACCGATACCACCATATTCTTTTGGCCAATGCAGCATAGCCCATCCTGCATCATACTTCTTTTTTTGCCATGCCTTGGCAGCTTTCATTTTATCTTTATTAGCAAAATCATCATTTTGAGGAGTTGAATCCTCTTTAGGTGTGGCATTTTTTTCGAGCCAATCTCTACATTTTTTTCTGAATTTTGCTTCTTCTTTAGTATCATTAAAGTCCATTTTCTATTTCCTAATTAATATTTGATTGCTCTAAACTAGTAACTAATTTTTCTCTCCAATTACTAAGAGATCCAAGATTTAATGACAAAAGTTTAGATCGTCTGTAAAACATATGGC
Source organism: uncultured SAR86 cluster bacterium (assembly GCA_902630885.1). Classification (GTDB taxonomy): domain Bacteria; phylum Pseudomonadota; class Gammaproteobacteria; order Magnimaribacterales; family D2472; genus SAR86A. Next base: position 27,327 of record CACOWI010000004.1, read on the forward strand.
AATCGTATTCCCATGTAAAACCATTACCACCATGAGTTTGAATATTTTCTTGAGAGCATAATTGATATGCTTTTATAGCACTTACACGAGCAGTCGCCGAAGCTGATGGAAGATCAGCAGAGTCAGTAGATAATGCCCATGCAGCATAATAGCAATTGGATTTTGCAAGAGTAAGTGCGATATACATATCAGCAAGTTTGTGTTTAATAGCTTGATAGGATCCTATTGGACGTCCAAAAGCATATCTTTCCTTTGCATAATTAACAGCCATATCAAGCGATGCCTGAGAACCTCCAATTTGTTCATATGCAAATAATACAGCAGCCTGATTAATAATCGATTCATAAATATCCCATCCAGATATTTCATCACCAATGCCTTCAGTTTTGACGTCATTAAATATAATTGAAAAGTGACCTCTACTCTCATCAATATTTTCTTGATGTTCGATTGATACACCTTGATCAGATAAATCAGCTATTTGAAGTGAAATTCCATCACTTGACTTTGCAACGACTAGCGCATGAGTCGCAATGCTTGCATCAGGAACTGCGATTTTCTTACCATTTATTTTCCCTGAATCATAAGCAAGTGCTATATTTTCCTTTGAAGGCGCAAATAAATCTTCTGTTACTGCCAGAGTACCAACAATATCACCTGATACTAGCTTTGGAAGAAGACTTTTTTTCATTTCTTCACTACCATACTTAATAACAGCCTCTGTAAATAAATATACCGAGGATGAGAAAGGAACTGGTGCCAAGAATCTTCCCAGTTCTTCTGCAATTACACATAATTCAAGGTGACCTAATCCAAGACCGCCAAATTCCTCAGGAACTCTAATACCAGTCCAACCAAGTTCAACGATTTTTGACCAAAGTTCTTGATCAAAATACGATTGATTTTCTAATACTGTTCTGTTTCTTAAAAGGGCATTTTCCTTTTCTAAAAATTTTCTTGCTTCTTCTTGAAGAAATTTTTGATCGTCTGAAAAATCTAAATTCATTATAAAGTTTTAAGTTAAGGTAAAATAAGCAATTATTATATGCTAAATAAGTTTGAATTTTAATTACCAATGACAAGTAAACTAAAAATTACAAAAAAATTACCACCATATCTTGAGAAATCTTCAAAAGGAGGACTTTTAGTAGGGTTTATTTATGTAATAGCGTTTATGAGTATTTTACTCTTAGCAATATGGCAAACTTTTGAATCTGAAAACAATAAATCTTCAATGAAGCTTGTTGATGAAAGACTCTCACTAATTGAAGAACAAATAAATATAGTTGATGAAACAAACAACGACTCCATGACGGATATAACATCGTCAATACAATTTCTTGATAAAGAGATTAGAAAATTATGGGATTTAAGCAACAAAAGGAATAAAGTCGATATTCAAAAACTCACCGACCAAACTGCTGAGATAGAAAAACTTCTATTTGTTCTTAAGAGTGATATTGAGAATAACCAAAAAAATCTCTTATCTGTTCAAGAAGATGTTGGTAATAATATTGAAAAAATACAAGACTTAGGTTTGTCATCGGAAGACTTAGCTGCCTTAAAATTTAGTTTAAGTAACATTGATACACAGTTAATATTGCTTGATGACTCAGTTGAGGCGCTAAACAGTTATAGAAATCAGCTTAATCAAGTGATACTAGAGATTCAAACGCAGATATCAAGTGTCCAAAATTCTATTAATGAGGATAAAGTTGTTCAAAATTAACAATTTATTTAATATATAGATGTGAATAGGTTTGTTTTACAGGTTTTTTTGTTCCTCGCATTTATTCCTTTAGCAATATTAGTTGGTTATGGAATTGTGGTTGTTGCACCAATTTTTTGCTGTTTTCTTGCAATTAACTCTTATAAATTTAACAATTATAGAGAAATGTACATATGGATGGCATTTGGTGCATTATCTTTCATGCTTGCTTTATATATGTTGGGAGTCTTATGACATTAATAATGAAAGGATATTTGTTTATAATCGGTGTTACCTCAATTGTAATGGGTTTATGGGCTATGCTTGGTCCGGAATTTGTAGCCTGGTATCCTGCATTTGATGGCGTTGAGAGATACACACCTCTGGCAAATTTTATTAGAACAATGTCAGGAGTATTTGTTGCATCAGGCTACATCCTTGTCCGGTTTATTTTCTCATCATCAAAGGTTCAACTTGGAACAGTTTTAATATATCTGTGTGCATTTATGCTTTTAGGAAAAGCTTGTGGCTTATTTTATGAGGGATATCATTTTCATGATATCGTTGCTTCAATTTTGGGATTGCTTACCCTCATTGGATTGATTATTGTGCATAGACATAGAAAAAATTTACTTAATTACGATCTTTAAATAATTTTCACTAAAACAATATAACTATATATAATGCATATGCTCGGGGATGTGGTGGAACTGGTAGACACGCTTGGCTTAGAACCAAGTGCCGCAAGGCGTGGGGGTTCGACTCCCTCCATCCCTACCATTTATAATAAGTAATTATGTCTAAGGGTTTTATTTTATCTGACGAAATTCTCAATCATGAGATAAATGATCCTGCTTTTAAAGAAACATATAATTTTAATTCAACTGGAAAATTAAACGATCTTGATCTGTTCACAAAAGGTCAACCTTTCGATCTTTATAAGGATTTAAGAGAAAACGCTCCTGTTTACTTCCATGAACCAATGCCCATGGATCCAGAACCTGGTTATTGGGTTCTAACAAAATATGAAGATATTAAATATGTATCAATGAATCCTAAGATTTTTTCTTCTCAATATAAAACTGGTAATTTACTTACGTTAGGAACAGAAGAGAACAGACATCCTAAACTTTTTAAATCTACGATTGATCATATGTTAAATCTTGATGGAGAAATGCATTTAGGCTTGAGAAAAGAACATATGCCTTTTTTCAAGCCAGGATATATTGAAGAACTTCAAAAAAAAGTATCTCTAAAAGTTACACAACTTCTTGATAATATCGCTCCAATGGGTGAATGCAATCTTGTTCATCAAGTTTCACAACAGTTACCAATATTTACTCTTTCAGAAATATTAGGTATTCCAGAAGAGGATAGACAAAAATTAGTTTCGTGGATGGAGTTTCTCGAATTAGCACAATATTTTACATATGAAATGATTAAAGAGCAGAATGAAGGTAAGACAGACTCCACCCCTGATCCAGCAATGATAGACATGTTTAATGCAATGGTTGATGAGATGTTTGATTATGGACGATTTATTCTTAAAAGCAAAAGACAAAATCCTTCTGAAGATTTATTGAGCGCAATTGCAAATGCAAAAATTGGAGATGAAAAATTAACTGATGAATTTTTAGATGGTTCTTGGTTATTAATTATTTTTGCTGGTAACGATACAACAAGAAATACTATGAGTGGTGGAATTAAGCTTTTACATGAAAATCAGTCACAAAAGGATCTGTTAATGAACAATTTAGATTTACTTCCAAATTTTATCAATGAAACTGTAAGATGCGTTTCGCCAGTAATTCATATGAGAAGAACTTCTTTAGAGGAAGCTGAAATTAATGGGCAAAAAATAGGACCATATGAAAAAATTTCATTGTGGTATGGTGCCGCTAATAGAGATCCTGATATTTTTGAGAATCCAGATGAATTCAATATTTTAAGAGAAAATGCAGATAAACATTTAGCATTTGGAATCGGCAGACATACCTGCTTAGGTAAACCAGTTGCATTGATGCAGTTAAAGGAGTTTTATTCTCAATTCTTAACAAGATTTAAAGATTTCGAAATGAATGGTGATTGGAAAGTTGCACCAAATAATTTTGTTCATGCAATTCAAGAAATGCCAATAAAATTTACTCCTGAATGATAATTCCTTATCTTCATTATCGGTTTAAAGTTATTTTTTTATCATTTTTAGCTGTATTTATATGTTACATAGATAGAGTTAATATTTCTGTAGCAATAATTCCAATGCAAGAACAATTTGGTTGGTCTGAATCGCAAGTTGGAATTATTCTAGGATCTTTTTACTTTGGTTATATGATCACCATGATTCTCGGTGGATATTTAGCAGATAAATACGGTGGTAAAAAAGTTCTTGGGTATGGATTATTAATTTGGTCATTTTTTACTATTATTACTCCCTTTTTTGCATATCAGGGATTATGGTGGTTGATTTTAATAAGAATATTAATGGGATTAGGAGAGGGCGTAACTTTTCCATCTTGGCATGCAATTTACGCAAGATGGGTTCCTTTTAAGGAAAGAACCAGAGCTGTTGGTTTTACAAATAGTGGAATTGCAGCAGGAACATTATTTGGATATGCAGTTGCAGCATTAATAATTGCTAATTATTCATGGGAGTGGGTATTTTATACGTTTGGAGTTTTAGGATTTTTTTGGTATTTTTTTTGGAGTAGAAGTGTTACATCTTTTCCAGAAGATAATCAAAATCTGTCACAAAAGGAATTAAAATTAATTCAATCCGAGGCGCCTGCCAAGGTTTCTGCTTCTTCAATACCATTACTTAGGCTTATAAGAAATGGTCCATTTATGGCAATTACCGTAGCTACATTCTGTAACAATTGGTCTCTTTATACATTTTTATCTTATTTGCCAAAATACGTTAATGCTCCAGTCTCACAGGGAGGAATGGGAATTGACTTAGGCTCAAATGCATTCATTTATTCAATTGTAATTCCATGTTTAGTAGCAATGATTGCGCTTATATTAGGCGGCATACTAGCTGATGCTTTAATTAAAAGAGGTCATGAAGTTATCAAAGTTAGGAAAACTGTAAATTCAATAGGGTTTTTTGGATCTGCATTTTTTTTATACTTAATTTCTTTAGAAGACTCTCTTATTAATGCAGTTATTTTGCTTTGTCTTATTAATATTTGTTCAGGTATTTGCGCAGGTGGATTTGGTGTGAATCATGCAGATCTAGGACCCAAATATACTGGTTCATTAGTCGGAATTGCTGGAAGTATCGGAATGATTGCTGCTATTCTTGCTCCAATAGTTGCTGGATTTATTCTTGAAATTACAAACTCATGGAGTTCAATTTTTTATATATGTTCTTTTGTTTTAATTTTTGGTGGAATTTTTTATTTAATATTTGCAAGTGCAACTAAGCAGTTCGATTAAACAGATTCAGATTAATTTACTGTGATTTCTTGAAAGAAATCAAAAATCTCTTGGCTTGATCTGTCTCTTGCAGTTCTCCATTCAGTTGTTCTCGAATCATTAAGTAAATTCTTTTCTTTATCGAAAACTAAAAGTCTTGGGATACCTTCTGCAGCAGGAATACCATACTCCTCCATAAGTTCCATGTTTATTTCATATCTCTTAACGTCAATGTATAAAACATTAAATTTTTCTTCGATGTAAGATTTAATTTTAGGAATATTCATTGTGCCTGCAAAAATTCTACAATCAGGACACCAATTAGCACCAAACATTAAAATAGGTTGCTTATTATCATCAATAGTTTCGTTTAAAAATTTATTTAAGTTTTCAACACTATAAATTGTTCCATCATATGGAAGTGGAAGCGGCGTTATTAATTTATCGTTTTCATTAAGCATAATATTCCCATTTAGATTTAGGCAAATTAAAAAAAAGTATGAAATATTAAAATATTTGATTACACTCTTAAACATATTAACAATTTTATTTTAAAAAAACTGAGAAAAAAAGTTGATCTGGATAATTAGACTTTACTTATTATTTATGGCGTTTGTATATGCCACAATAGGTGTCTGGGCAATATTAGATCCATTGCTTGGAGCCTTAGAGCTTGGCTATCCTAGTTTTTTAAATGCTGTTGGTCTCTCAATAACTTCACCATTAGGGTACTCTGAGATAGCTGGAATTTATGGTGGCTTAAACCTTTGCCTAGGAATAATGTGCCTAGTAGGTATTTTTAAAAAAAATGTAGGTATTTTTTCAATAAAATTTATAACATTTCTAGTAGGATCAATCGCATTCGGGAGAGTAATTTTTTCAATGTTGCCTACAACACCAAGCTTCTTTAACCCTTATTTTGTTTTCGAAATTATTGCTCTTTTTGTTGGGTTATTATTGCTATATATGCAAAAGTCATAGTAAGTTGCTCAAACTCAATAAATATAAGATATAACCACTAACAAACAAAATACCTACGAACCGAATTATTGTGATTGAGAAAATTTTAGTTGAATAAATCAATACAACTAGCATAAATAGAAGTGTTGCTATGATCATTATTAAATAGTCCCTGCCTAATAAAACTTCATCTAGTTGAACGTTTGAAAAAAATCCAATAATTGGAACTACCAATGTTATATTTAATACGTTTGAACCAATAACGTTTCCAACAACCATATCTGTTTTCTTCTTAAGCACTGCGCTAATCGTTGCAGCTAATTCTGGAAGGCTGGTGCCTATCGCAATAATGGTAAGCCCTATAATTAATTCTGATACATTCAAGAAAAGAGCAATTTTTTCGGCATAGATTACTGCATATCTAGAACCTAAGATTAGTGCTATTAATCCAACTGTTAAAAAAATTAAAGTGACTAAACTATTTTTATTTTTATCTACATCAATATTTGTTTGAGTATTTTTATTAGCATTTATGACATATAAAAAATAAAAGAAAGCTATTATTAAAAGAGCGCCATCAAGCATTGAAACATTTAAATCAATCAATACATAACCAAGAACTCCTGCTGAAACTAAAAACGGCATTAACTGTATTATCGGTGTCTTTTTTGGTAAAAAAGACATCCCAATACATGAGACACCAAATATAAGAGCTATATTTGATATATTTGAACCAACCACTGCACCCATCGCAATACTCTCACTGTTATTTAAAACAGATGAAATTCCAACAAATATTTCAGGAGCTGATGTGCCCAGCGCAACTATGGTGAGTCCTATGGTAAGCTCACTAACACCAACCTTTTTTGCAACTAATGATGAGTTATCAACAAACTTATCTGCGCCCCAAATCAATAAGATTAAAGAAGCAACCAAACCAAGAAAATTTATCATTAACTCCATAATTTATTTTACCTCAGTTGTGAATAGAGATTATGATTCAACTTTAAAAATACAATATAATTTAATAACAAATTAATAGGGAACTAAGATGGAAATCAATAATTTATTCAATGTGTCTGGAAAAGTTGCTGTTGTAACCGGTGGCTCAAGGGGAATAGGAGAAATGATTACAGCTGGATTTTTGGCAAATGGAGTAAAAGTTTATATTTCAGCCAGAAAAGCTCCTGCCTTGATTGAAAAAGCAAGTGAGTTATCTGAAAAGTATAATCAAGAGTGTATACCGGTGCCATGTGACCTGAGTTCAATGGAGGGCATTAATGATTTCGTAAATGAAATTTCAGATAAAGAAGGCGGAATTGATTTTTTAATTAATAATGCAGGAGCAGCATGGGGTGAGCCATTAGAAAGTTTTTCAGAAAAAGGTTGGGATAAGGTGATGGACCTCAATGTAAAATCTATATTCTTTTTGACTCAAAAGCTTAGGCCATTACTAAATAAAAATGCTAGTGATGACGATCCATCTAGAGTTATAAATATAGGATCTATTGATGGATTGAATGTTCCATCAATGGAAACATATCCATATGGCGCCTCCAAAGCAGCTGTTCATCATTTAACAAGAGTTCTAGCCGCAAGACTAGTTAATGAAAATATTCTTGTAAATGCAATAGCTCCAGGGCCTTATCCTAGCAATATGCTTGGAGCTGCTGTAAATCATGACTATTCTGAAATTGCGAAAAGAAATCCAAGAAAAAGAGTAGGAACTCCTGAGGATATGGCAGGCCTAGCTATATTTTTATGCTCAAGGGCAGGGGCTTATACTGTTGGTGAGACTATAACCTCTGATGGCGGTATTGTTAAAACCGCAAGTCACAATTTAAGTTAGGTTCTTTTTTATCTTTGTGCGTCTTTGAAAGCTCTAACTATTAAATCTTTCATCCAGTTATGACCGCCATCGCCTTCATCACTTTTATGCCAAATTAGGAAATACTCCATTGATGGTATTTCAATTGGAATTTCAAAGAAAGGAAGATTATTTCTTTTTGCAAAACTTCGTGTTCCCATCAATACCAAGTCTGTTGACTGAATAATTGTAGGAGCAATTAAAAAATGCTGGCATCTAAGAGCTACCTTTCTTTTATGACCAATTTTATCAAGCTCAACATCGATTAGATGTAAACCCCTTTTTCTTCCGGACACATGTAAGTGCTTTTGACTAAGAATATCGTCAACCGAAGGATTTTTAATTTTAGATAAATCATGATCCTCCCTATGCATTACAACAAAATCATCTTCAAAAACTTTTTCAGAATTTATTTCATCAGATCTTGGAATAACTGGATCAACTACAAAATCTAAATTATTTGTTGAAAGAGCATGAACTTGATCACCTCTTGGATAAGCATAACTTCCAACAGAAATATTTGGAGCTTCCTTATAGATTTCTCTCATGATAAATGGCAGAACTCTGCCTTCAGAAACGTCCCCAAGTGATAATTTAAAATTTCTTTTTGTTGAACTAGCATCAAAAGTATCTGGCTCATTTACACTCTGTTGAATTAGAGTGAGTGCACTTTGAACATCCTGAATCATATTTTCAGTTTTTTGAGTAGGCACCATACCAGAACCTGTTCTTACAAAAAGATCGTCATTAAACTTTTCTCTTAATCTTGAAAGAGCATTACTAACAGCTGGTTGAGTTATTCCAACTACTTCAGCAGCCTTTGTAAGACTTCCCTCTGTATAGATAGCATTTAGGATTACAAAAAGATTTAGATCAAAAGAACTTATTTTCATTTATATGCCTCAAATTCGAATTTAAAGTAATTAATATTTATATTTGGTTCATATAGATTTGTCTTTAACATACGGCTATCATAGAAATTAGTTACTTTTATACTATTCATAGTATTTATAATGGTAACAAAATTTTTGATATAAAGGGAGATTTAAGCACATGATGCCACAATTAAAACCTGAAGCTATTGAACTGGTTGAGAAAGTTAAAGACTTTATCGATAGTGAAGTTAGACCAAAAGAACACTTGTTTCATGAACAAATTAATGAGGGTAAGGATAGGTGGAGCAGTTATCCAAAGGTTATTGATGAATTAAAAGAAAAAGCTAGGGCAAATGGTCTTTGGAATTTATTTCTTCCAGAAAGTGAATTTGGTGCTGGTCTTTCAAATTATGAATATGCTCATCTTGCAGAGGAGATGGGTAAGTCCCATATTGCTTCTGAAGCAATGAATTGCAGTGCGCCAGATACTGGAAATATGGAAGTTATTGCCAGATACGGAAACGAACAGCATCAAGAAGAGTGGCTTAAACCATTACTTGATGGTGAGATAAGGTCTGCTTTTAGTATGACTGAACCAGGAACAGCTTCATCAGATGCAACAAATATGCAAGCGACCGCCGTTTTGGATGGAGATGAATATGTCATTAATGGTGAGAAATGGTGGACATCAGGAGCTGGTGATCCTAGGTGCAAAATTCTTATATTTATGTGTGTTACTAATCCTGACAATCCTAAGCACCAGAGACATTCAATGATTCTAGTACCAATGGAAACTGAAGGCGTTGAAATCATTCAAATGATGCATGTGTTTGGATATGATGATGCACCTCATGGACATGCTCACATGAAATTTACTAATGTAAGAGTACCGAAAGAAAATCTTCTCCTCGGTGAAGGAAGAGGCTTTGAGATTGCGCAAGGACGCTTAGGGCCTGGAAGAATTCATCATTGCATGAGGGCAATTGGTGCAGGTGAGGTTGCAATAGAATTAATGTGTAAAAGAGGTATCGATCCTAACAAGGTAGCATTTGGAAAAAATTTAGCTCAGCTTGGAGCTAACTTTGATTATATTGCCGAGTCAAGAATCGAGCTAAATGCTGCAAGGTTTCTAACACTAGATGCTGCTGTCAAAATGGACACAGTTGGAAATAAGGTTGCAGCAAGTGAAATAGCTCAAATTAAAGTATATGCTCCAAATGTAGCATTGAAGATTATTGATAGAGCAATTCAAATTCATGGTGGTGAAGGTGTATCACAACTTACACCACTTGCGTCTATGTATGCTCATATGAGAACACTGAGACTCGCTGATGGTCCTGATGAAGTCCATAGAAGAGCCGTTGCAAGATATGAGCTTGGGAAATATATGAGTTAAAGAATTGTCGAGCAATTTAATCTTTTACGATACTGAAACGACTGGAATACACAAAGATTTTAGCCAAATAATTCAATGTGGCTCTGTTCTTACAGATAACTCATTTAACATAATAGATCAGCAAAATATTGGCAGTAAACCATTACCTTGGATTATTCCTCAACCCAAAGCCATGCTGACAAATAAAAAAATAAACTCCTTTTCGTCAAATATATCTCATTATGAAATGATGAAAGATATTCAACACAAATGGAAAGAGTGGTGTGTAGATTTGCCTTCAATATTTGTCACATATAACGGACATGCTTTTGATGAAGAGCTGATCAGAAGGCAGTTTTGGTGTAATCTTTTAGAGCCATACATTACTAATACAAATCAAAATGGAAGACTTGACTTGATGTTGATGATTCATAATGTAGCTTCATTTTTTTCAGACGAGATATCAATTCCTTTATTTGAAGATGGGCCTGCTTTAAGTATTAAGTTGGAGCATCTAGCAAACGAACATGGTATTGATGTAAGTGATGCTCATGATGCAATTTCAGACTGCAAATTTATGATAGGGCTTTGTAAAGTTATTAAAGATAAAATACCTGAAGTATTTGATTCATTTTTGGATATATCAACAAAGGAGGGTGTTAAAAATCTTTTATATTCTGATGAATTTCTTGCGCTTGGTGAGGTCTACAGGCGACATCCTTTTAAGTATCCTGTTGTAATTTGTGGCGCAGACAATTCCAGACCTAATGATATATGCTTCTTTGATTTAAGCTTTGATCCGGACGAAATAATTGATTTAGATTTCACTGAAATTAATAAAATGATTCAATCTGGAGGAAGAGACTTACCTCTAAAAAAATATAAAATAAATAAAACAATACCGATATGCTCAAGCAAATACCTTACAAAAAATAATCACTTCGATATAAGTCATGATGAGCTTCAAAGAAGGGCAGATGTAGTAAAGTCCAACAAAGATTTTTTTACGAAGGTATCACAAGCCATGGAAGACAGAATCATGAATTTCCCTGAACCCAATTATGTTGAAGGAACCATATATTCTGGTGGTTTTCCTTCCTATAGGGACCAAGATCTCATGAAAGAATTTCACCACACTGATAATATTGAACAACTTATTAAAATCTCAAGAAATTTCGAAGATGAAAGATTTCGTCTTTTAGCCGAAAGAATTATATGTAACAAAAATCAATCAGGTATTCCTGATGACATTAAAACAAGATTTGATGATTTGATTCATGAAAGAATTCAAACTGAGGGCAAATGGGGTTCTGCAGAGAAAGCACTAAATGAAATTGATAAGCTACTTGATGAAAAAGAATCTGAAGAAGATCAAAAGATTCTTCTAGCAACTAAAGAATATATCAACACATTAAAAAACTAACTGGAATGGTGGGCGAGGAGAGATTCGAACTCCCGACTTCCTGCGTGTCGAGCAGACACTCTAACCAACTGAGTTACTCGCCCAATAAAGAGGAGTAATTTTACACAAAAATTTTGTTAAATAATATTAATTAACTTTTGAAAGCTGTTCATCAAGTCTTGTTTGGTTCATAACGAATCTAGACTTAAACTGTCCTGCTACATTTTTTACATTAGCTAAATTAGAATTATCGTTTCCTACTTGTATGACACCAACCATGGCCATCATTGCATGCGGTGTACATTGGTAACCGTAAACTCCTGGAATATCAAAAGTAACTGTAACATCTCTACTGAGTTGACCATTCCAAGAACTTGCACCAGCAGGGATCATACCTGGTATTGATGCAGAATTATGAGCTGGATCAGTTGATTCAAAAGTTACCGTATCTCCAACGTTAATTTTGAGGAATGCTGGCTCAAAAACCATAACACCTGTAGCTCCTTGATTGAGCATCTTAACAGTATGATTATCTGAATATATATCAAAACTAAGAATGATAATCGGTAAAGCTAGCAATAATTTTGTAAATAAAATGTTCATAGATATTATTATATTTATTTATAATAGAATATCAATATAATTTATATTATTAAGTATTTGCTTAATATAAAAAAATGATTATATTAGTTATACATTTTCATTAACTTTTTCAATATTTACTATGAATTTACACATAAACAAAAAGATTTTTTTATTACTAACTTTATTACTCCCTTTTGCTGAAATAGTAAATGCAAGTTATTTCCCAGATAAAGATAACTGGGATATTTCATCACCAGAAAATGAGGGTGTTAGCCCAGATAAAATTGATAGATTAATGGATTTATCATTTTCAGATGATGCAACACAAGCAGTTGTAGTAATTAAAAATGGAAAAATAATCTCAGAAAAATATGCAGATGGATATGATTTAAATTCTCACGGTACTTCATGGTCTATGGCAAAAAGTTATTATGCTGCATTGATTGGTATTTCACTTGATCGAGGTGAGATCAACAGTCTTGATGATAAAGTTTCTAAATATCTTGAGTATTTTAGTGATGAGAGATCAGACATTACTTTAAGAGATTTACTTGATATGTCTAGCGGTTTAGATTTTCCAACTCATGAACATGAAAAAATGTTTTTTCAATCAGATCATCTTGAGTATGCAAAAAAAGTAGGCGTTGAAAAAAATGCTGGAGAAAAATTTGAGTATAACAATGTAAATTCTATGCTTTTGGGTGACATTTTATTTCAGGCAACTGGTAAAAAAGCCGATGAACTTTTCAAAGAAAGAATTTTAGATCCGCTTGGTATAAAGGATTTCAAGCTATGGAAAGATGAAAAGGGTAATGTAATGACATATTGCTGTGTAGACATGTCGGCTAGAGATTATTCAAAGTTAGGTCTATTGTTTTCTCGAGACGGAATATGGAATGATGAGCAAATAATTTCAAAAGAATTTGTAGATGAAACCTTTCAAGTTGTTTGGGAGACACCAAGCAGATTTACTGACTATAAAAGATATTATTCACTTCATTGGTGGGTATCAAAATATGATGAAGAATCAAAAATTTTTAATACAAGTGGTAAGTTTGGTCAATACACCTTTGTTGATAGAGAAAATGACGTAGTTGTAACAAGAATTTCTAAATATTCTGAACAAAACAATGGTTCAACTCAAAAATGGGGCATTATGAAGTATTTAAGATGGGCAGGAATAGAAAATGCGATTGCCATTGGGAGAATGTTAATAGCTTCAGGCACTATAGAGTCAGGCTCAGACATCATTACTCCATTTACTGAAGAGGAAGGCGAGTCTTATGAATTTTATGTTAAATATCCAGAGATAATAGACTCTATTGCTGATTTAAGTCGTAATTAATATTTAATTCGTTAGCTTTATCCAAAAAACTTTTACTATCTTTTTTCCATTCCTCAAGATAGTAACCATCATTGCCTTGCTTTTCTATGTATCTTAGAAAAAATCTACCGTTCTCATCTTTATAGCCTGGATAAAAAGGCTTTCCAGTTTCTCTATTTAATCTTTTGTATCTGTCATCCATTCATTAAGTCCATACAAAAAGTATCATCGGTATGGATGCTAAAATTATTAAAATATCCATTGGTAAACCCATTCGCCAGTAATCTGTAAATTTGTAGTTACCTGGACCCATTACAACAGTGTTGCATTGATGGCCTATAGGAGTTAAAAATGCGCAGCTTGCTCCGACTGCAACAACCATTAAAAATGGCTCAATAGCATATCCTAGTTCCAAAGCAATTCCAGTCGATATTGGCGCCATAATTACCGCAGTAGCCGCATTATTAATAATATCTGTTGTTGCCATAGTAACAATCAAGATTATTAAAAGTAACCAAAAGAGACTAAGGTCAGAAGCAAACTGAGATATTGAAGATGCTATAAGACTACTAACTCCAGTAGTTTGAATAGCAGTACCTATTGGTATCATTGCAGCTAACATAACAATTATTGGCCAATCAATTCCTCTGTAAAAATTACTATCGATAATTTTAATACGCGCAAAACCAAGAACGCATAAAAGAAATGCCGGCGCTGCACTCAAATAGTTAAAAGAGACCAGGAAAATCGATAACATAAAAAATAAAATTCCCTTAATAAGTCTACTTCTGCTCGGTATAGTTTGAAGCTCCCTTTGCCTTAAAGGCATTAATCCTAAATGTTTAATTTTGTTTGATACATCTTCCTCAGCAAGATCCCTGACTCCAAGAAGTAAAACATCTCCAGCCCTGAAGGTTTCTCTGGTTAATCTTGTTCTATATTTGGAGCCTTTTCTCCATAGGCCTAATAAATTGAGCTCCTCAAAAGCTAGCTTCAGAAAGAAATCATATTTTCTGCCTATAAGTCTTGATCCAGGTGTAATCATAACTTCAATTTCTTCCAGATCGTCTTCATCAAAAGAGTGAAGCTCCTTTGGGATTGAAAAATCAAAAACATCAAGAATGTTACCAATATCATCAGGCGGAGTTTTAATTACAAGAATTTGACCAGCCTTTATTCTCATGTTGTTTTGAACTTTTTTTACTGACCCACTTTCAGAAACTATTCCAAGTATTTCAGTGTCTTCTCCAGCTTGAGTTTTAAAAGCATACAAAGTCATACCGATTGATGAGCTATTTTCATTTACAAGCACTTCGAATAAGTAACCTTTTAGATTAATTAGACTTTCATTGGATGGAATTTCTTTTCTTAAGAAAATAAGTTTATTTCCAATGAATACAATAAATAAAATGCTTATAAAAGTTATTACAAGTCCAACATACGAAAAATCAAAAAAATTAAACCCTGATGATGAAATTGATGCTTTATATTCAGAAATAATAATATTTGGAGGTGTGCCTATTGCTGTATTCATACCACCCAAAATACAAGCAAAGGCCAAAGGCATTAAAAATTTAGATGAGTGCCAATTCATCTTTTGACATATATTTAATGTTATCGGCAGGAGTATGGCTAATGCGCCAATATTGTTTATAAATGAAGATAGAATTGCTGCAATAAACAAAAGGGCAATTAGAAATTGTATTTCAGTAAATTCTCTGCCTCCGATAAGTTTTCCAACAAGACCAGCTATACCTGAATTACTAAGTCCCTGGCTTATTATGAGGACAAGAGCGACTGTTATAACAGCAGGATGTGCAAATCCAGCGAATGCCTCATTTGCAGGTATTATTTCAAGGACTACTAAAACAAATAATGCACCAACGGCTAAAGCATCGTATCTAATTTTTCCCCAAATAAATAAAAAAAGAAGAGCAATTAATGTTGAGGAAAGTACTATTTGATCGTTCATAAAACATCAATTTTATTTAGGCATAGATTCAACATATAGCGAAGTTGATGGATAAGCAAATTCTGATTTATTGTTTTTTACAATTTTCATTATATTAAAGATTAAATTTTCTTTAACTTCATTAAATGCTGCAAATCCCATAGGATCAGCATAAGCTACAATCATTAAATCAATAGAGCTGCCACCCAGTTCTACTACTCTAACTACAGGATCTAAATCTCCGTCTGTAGTAAAGTCATTACTTTTGATTATGTAATCTTTAATTTCATTTCTTATTGATTCAAGTTGTTCAACGCTGGTTGAATATATAAGATTAATCTTCCAATTAATTCTTCTATTGATCATCTCACCATGATTGATTACTTTCACATCTGATAAATCTTTGTTTGGTATAACCATTGGGGCAGTATCAAAAGTTCTGATAACAGTTGATCTAAAACCAATACTTTCAACAATGCCATGTAATTGTCCACTTACCTCTATCCTGTCTCCTGGCTGAAACCTATGCTCGCCAATTATTAATATTCCAGATATTAAATTTTTAAAGAAATCTTGTGCGCCCAATGCTACTGCCACAGAAAATAATCCTAAACCTGCTACAAGTGGACCAATTTGAATACCAAAAATATCTAATATTATCGCTGCTCCAATTACCCAAACAATGAACTTTGAGGCTCTTTCAAGCCACATTTGCATTGAGGCCGTGAGCCATGAGCTTGTAGATAAGGCAGCAAAAATAGGCTTAACACTGTTTGCGAGAGCAGTAAAAATAGTAAAAATTACAAAAGCTTTAACTATGTTAGTTGCAATGTCACCAATCAAACCTGAAAGTGGCAATATTAAAGTACAAATATATAGAGCTATTGTTACTGGAACCAAGCCTATTGGTCTTCTCAATGCGTTGAGAATTTCATCATCTATCTTAGACTTTGTTTTATCGGCCAGTCTTCCAAGAGCATTTAATATTATTGAAATAATAAAACCCCTGAAAAGAAAGGCTATTAGAATAACTAACAGAGATGAAATGATTGAACCCAGATCAATACCTAAAAATCCTGTATTCCAAACTTCAGATATAAGATTTATAAAATTTTCCATAATATGAGTATTTTATGTTTATTTTATAAATTTAAGCAAAATTATAATCTATCTTGCAGCTCTATCTTTTATAAAATAAGGTAAATATATTAAGTAAAAAACTGCTATTGCAAGTGGTGTTATGACTAATAAATGCAATGGCGGCTCAGGAAATACATCCATCAACGAAGCGCCATCAGGTTTAGCCATTAAATACCAAAAATTTGCTGGATCGCCTAAGATTAAATTAATCACATAAACTATTGGCAATAATATAAAAGCTGTTATTGCTGATACTTTTAAAATATCTTTTACATAAGGCCTATTTCCTAGACTTACTGTTGCATACATTATTCCAACAATAATCATCCCATGGCCAATCATAAAAAATATGTAATCTAGATCATGATGGCTTATATCTGGTGTAAGAATTGCCATAGACGCTCCACCCAAGCCCCAAAAAAAAGCACACAGGTAAAGAATTCTTGGCCCGCCTAACAAGAACCAAATTAAAAATATCTCAGAAAGATCACACATATGCAGTGGGATTGTTTCTCTCCAATCATAGGGGTTTGCTAATAGATAAAGATCTTTATAAGGAGAAATAATTACATGTGCAGCTATTATTGATGCAATTATTTTACTCATAAGTGATTTTTGATTTTCAGATTTGCCTGCATAGAACTTAGGTAAAAATATTGAAACTATAATTACCGTAAATATAGTCAGAAGGTGAACTGTACCAAAAATTTGAAAAGGCGTACCAAACATATTATTCCCTATTAGATTTGTAAGTTCGAATTATATTATTATTTATGAGTTGTTGAAACTATCGATCAAAATTTGCTCAGTTAAAATCGCAGGTAATATCTTAGACTCTTTCATTCCTGGTTTCCAAAAAATATATAAAGGCACTCCATTTCTATTATATGACTCAAGAGTTTTGAGAATTTCGTCATTTTTATTAGTCCAGTCAGCAACAATATATTCAATATTATTTTTATTTATATATTCTTTTACATTTGGCCTTGATAGAGCAATTTTGTCGTTAGTCTGACATGTGATACACCATGCAGCAGTAAAGTTAATCAAATATGCTTGATTTTTATTTTGATACTCATTTTCTATATTTTTGTTCCATTCGACATAATTAAAACTTTCAAGGTTTAGAGCGCTTGGGCTCTCAATTTCATTTGATGTAATATTTTTAAATTGGTAGAAAATTACAAAAATCGCAAAAGATAAAAGAGTCAGTTTGTAGAATGGCTTATTAATTTTCAAACCAATCCATAATAATAATGAGATTATCAAAATTGTTATCAATAAAAATATTACTTCATTAGATGATGTCTGAAAGCTAAATACCCATATTAACCATATTGATGTTGCAAACATAGGAAATGCAAAAAATTCTTTTAAAGTAATCATCCAGTTGCCTGGCTTTGGAAGATAATTTATTAAACTTGGTGAGGTTGACAAAACAAAATAAGGAAATGCAAACCCTAAACCAAGTGCAGAAAAGACTGGCAGTGTTACTCCTGAAGGTTGTATTAATGCATAACCAAGTGCAGCTCCCATAAATGGTGCTGTGCAAGGTGAAGCAACAATTACAGCTAAAACTCCTGTGGAAAAGGACCCAACCAAATTATTACTAGAACCAACACCACCAAGTCTAGTAAGTGATGAGCCTATATTTATATCACTTAAAAGAATTAAACCAATGATAAACATTAATAAACTAAGTAACCCAACTATAATGGGTGACTGCAATTGAAATCCCCAACCTAAATATAAACCAGCTTGCTTAAGAAGAATCATGGCGATTCCAATTAATATAAACGAGATCATTACTCCTGAACAAAATGATAGAGCGTGAGCCCTAATTTTTGATGGAGATTGATTACTCATTGAAACAAAACTAAGTACTTTTAGAGAAATTATTGGAAAAACACAAGGCATCAAATTTAAGATTAAGCCACCTACAAAAGCAAATAACAACGCTTGTATTAACGAGAGATCCAGTGAGTTTTGTGTAATACCATCAAGCTCAGAATTTATAATGAAACTTTCATTATTATTTATCGATATTACTCCTGTTAAAGAATCGAAGGGTACTGAATCCTTAATTTTTTTAACTTTCAGTAAGTAATTATTTTCTTCTACTGAAAGAATCTGTTCTGAAGCATGCTCGACAATATTTTGATCATCGACAAAAAATATTGCTGAGGTCACGTTGAATGGTGATGAAAATCGAATATTTATAAAATCTTTATCTAATGATGCTTTTACTGGAAGTGTTTGATATGGGACCTTCATAAACCAATCATTTAAAGAAGAATCTGATTCGATTTCTTGAAGTGTTGTTTTAATAAATGCTTTTTCTGGTACGCATATATCGTCACAAATTAAAAAATCTATATTCGCCTCAATGTATGAGTTTTTATTATTAGAATTTGTAATCTCAAACGGAAAAATTACAAAATTCTTATAGCCATAAGTCATCAAAGGCTCATATGGAATTAAGCTTGGGGTTGGCCAATATAAGTCACTTATTGAAATATTATCTTCGTGTGACCAATTAACTTTTAAAGGACCGCCTGAATCGCCAGGATTTTTCCAGTAGGTGTGCCAATTCTCTTGCATATCCATTCGAATACCAAGAAGCATTTTGCTCTGGTTGTCTTGAACATAATTAAACTTTATTAAAGATACATTTGCATGACCAGTATCTACAGTGACAGCATTAATAGTTATACAAAAAATTAATAAAAAGGATATTTTAAGAAATTTCATAAATTGCAATTTTAGGCTATTAAACATATGGGGTGCATTATGCACCCCATCTCACAATCTGTGAATTATTTATTAGAGATTCTTTTTGGTGATTTAATCTCTATCATTCTAGGTTTCTTTTCATCAGGAATGATTTTCTCAAGACTGATAGTTAATAAACCATTAACTAACTCTGCACCTTGAACAACAACATCCTCAGAAAGGGTAAATTGTTGTTTAAATGCTCTTTGAGCAATTCCTTGATAAACAACCTTGTTTTCACCATTGATAACTTCAGTATTTGGTCCATCATAGCTAACTGAAAGAACTCCTTCAGCAAGCTCTATCTGAATGTCATCTTTTGATAATCCAGCTACAGCAATTTCAATAGCAAAGAAATTACCGTCTTTACTGATGTTGTATGGTGGATAGCTTGATGATCGATCATTAGACTCAGAAAGTCTTTGTAATCTATCAAACAAAGGTTCGAACCCTAGGACACGTGTTGTGAAAAATGGGTCTGTAAAGTTAAGTATCATAATAGTCCTCCTTAAAGCGACTTTATAAATGTGTATCTAAAATTAGCATACACTCATTAATGCGAAGATCCGTTATGGCATCCTCATCAGTCTTTATTTATAGACATTTTTATCTTTTTCAAGCTTTATTTTTTTTTAATTTTAAAATATCCTTACATAAGAACTTTATATAAATTCAATTGTCTAATTTATTATGAAAACCAAATTTATTTTGCTTACATTTATATTTTCTTTTTCTGTAATATTTAATGCTGAAGATATATCGCCTTCTATTGAGCAGGGACAAACATGGTACCTAGAATCAAGAAGCAATAAACTGACCCCATCCAGCAGCAAGGTTTTATATTATTTTTCTAATGATGCATATAACACATATCAAGCAAGAATATTTTCAGATTGGGATAGATTTTCTATTATTGATTCACGAAATTTAGTTAGATTAAATACAGGAGATAGGGTGGAAATCTTAAACTCTAAACACTTTGAAAAAATATTTGAAGTTAAGCTTTTAGACGGTTTTGAAAAAAATAAAAAATACTATGTTATAAAGGATGATCTCATCAGACATTTCAAATTATCTGAAGAAGAAGAATCATGAAAACCTTTTTATTAATATTAATTATTTTTATCACATCATCTTGTGTAAATAATTCGTTGCAGCCTGATGTTGTCTCGAGATCAGATGCTCAAAAACAACAATATGTGGTTTTTGGAATAATTAGAGATACTACTAAAGTGACAATTGAAGGCGATAGAGAGGTTGGTGCTGCAGCTGGTGCAGCAATTGGAGCTGTTGTTGGTAAAAATACAACTAATTCAGAACCAGAATCTGATATAGCTTCTGTACTAGGTGGATTAGTTGGTTCTGCAATTGGATCAGAAATTGGTTCAGCAGTGACCAAGAAAGATGGCATTGAATTATTAATTGAAACAGATGCTGGAAGCTTTGTCTCAATCATACAAGAGATAGGCTCATATTCTTTTTTCAATGGTCAAAAAGTCCGCATTATTAAAAGAAATGGTAAGTCCAGAGTTATACCATTTGAATAATGTCTAATGACATATTTAATTTTATTTATAACAAAGCGTTAGATCTTCTTTCCAGAAGAGAACATTCATCTAAAGAAATTAGGGATAAACTTCTTTTACGATTTGACGATAAAATTGTCATAAATTCTGTCATAACAAAGCTTAAAGAAAATAATCTAATAAACAATACAAGATTTGCTGAAGCATATGTTTCTAGTAGAAAAAGGAAGGGGTTTGGACCAAAAAAGATTTGCTTTGAATTGTTATCAAAAGGTGTAAGTGAATCTGTTGCAAATCGCATTATTAATGAAGAGGGTGGTTGGAAAAGAGCTGCAAAATTAGTTTTTACTAAAAAGTTTAAAAATGGACTAAGTTCTGATGTAAAAGACTCTTTAAAACAAAAAAGTTTTCTTAAAAATAGAGGTTTTGGATTTAAAGAAATTGAATCAGTTTTTGGCGATGACATGTTATGATTCATTGCTATGTCTTATGAGGTTTTAGCTAGAAAATATAGACCAGCTGACTTTGATGAAGTTATCGGTCAAGATCATATTGTCAAGGCACTAATAAATAGCATTGAGTCAGAAAAAATACATCAAGCTTTTATATTCTCCGGCACTAGGGGTGTCGGTAAAACAACAATTGCAAGAATTTTGGCAAAATGTTTGAATTGTGACAGTGACTCAAAACCTACTTCAAAACCATGTAATAAATGTTCAAATACTGTTGAAATAAGCACTGGAAGAAGCGTAGATTTTCTTGAAATTGATGCTGCATCAAATACACAAGTCGATAAGATTAGAGATTTAATTGAAACAGTTGAATATAAACCAGCTAAAGGAAGATTTAAGATTTTTTTGATAGACGAAGTTCATATGCTGTCTCCTGCAAGTTTTAATGCCTTACTAAAAACTTTAGAGGAACCGCCAGCTCATGTTGTATTTATTTTTGCAACAACTAATCCTGAGAAAATTCCAAAAACAATTCAATCCAGATGTTTACAGCTAAATCTTAAGACTGTTAACGAAGAAATGCTTTTTAATCATTTAAGAGGAATACTAAAAAAAGAAAAAATTAATCATGACGACGAAAGTATTCAACTTATTGCAAAATCTGCAAATGGCTCTGTAAGAGATGGACTTACAATTCTTGATCAAGCAATTGCTCATGGGAACGGAGTTCTTAACAAAGAAGAAGTAAAAAAAATGTTGGGAACAATTGATAATTCTTTATTGTTTGAACTTCTAGATAGCATTATTGATGGAGACGGAAAAAAAGTTTTTGATAAGCTTGCAGAAATTGAGCAATTGTCGCCAGAATATGACGTTATTCTTAGAGATATGATATCTATTATTCATCAAATTTCACTTGAACAAGTTTTAAATAACTCTCATAGCGAAGATATAAAAGGATTATCAGTAAAGATTGATAAAGAATTCTGCCAACTATTATATGAAATAGGTATGAATTCTTTTTCTAAATTTAAAGTGCATCCCAGTCCAAAAGAATGCCTAGAAATATGCATATTGCGAATGTTAACCTTTAACCCACTTCAAAAACTCACTGATGGAAGTCAAACTGAAAAATCTTATACTGCTGAAAAAAAAAGCCCTAAGAAAGCTGAAAAAATAATTCAGCAAGTTAGCATCTCTGAATCAAAAGACGTAAATGAAACGAACATACTACAAACTGATGAAGATTGGATGAAATTATTTAATTCCATCGAGCTAAGCCCTTTTGCAAGAAATTATTTTGGAAATATGTCGTTATCTTCTCATAAAGGTAAGGAAATAATATTTATTGCAGATAAAAATCTAGGCGATGTTCCAGAGAATATTATGTCGGAGTTTAAAATCGCTGTAGAAAGTAAATTCTTAAATAAAATTGACATTAAAATTGAGAAAGGAGATGTAAATAATTCTCCAATTCAAGTAAATGAAAGTAAAATGAAAGATGAAGAAAATAAGGCAAAAAATCAAATAAATAATGATAAAGATATTCAAAAATTTATAAAAAAATTTAATGGGAAGATAAAGTCAGATACTATAAAACCCTCTAAGTAAAAATGAATCAAGATTTATTAAATGAACTTATAAACGCTTTGACCATTCTTCCTGGGGTTGGCAAAAAATCTGCTCAAAGAATGGCTTTATATTTACTTGATAGAAATAAAGATGGAGCAAGTATATTAGCAAATACTCTTTCGAATGCCATTGAAAGTATTCAAAGGTGTTCAATTTGCAGAATGCTTACTTCAAATAATCTGTGTGGGGTTTGCTCTGATGCAACACGAGATTCAAATAGTATTTGTGTTGTTGAAAGCCCATCAGACGTTTTAGCTATTGAATCAACTGGTGGCTTTAGGGGGAGGTATTTTGTTCTTTTGGGTAGGCTATCTCCAATTGATGGTATTGGGCCAGAAGACTTGGGTATAGATGAACTTTTAAATATTTCCAACGATGATGAGGTTAAAGAGGTTATTCTTGCTACAAGCAGCACTGTTGAAGGCGATGCAACTGCAATATATATAAAAGATCATATTAAAAATGCAAGGGTCTCAAGAATTTCTTATGGCATTCCCATAGGAGGAGAGTTAGAGTATGTTGATGGAACAACTATCGCACGTGCTATAGAAGGAAGGGTAGAAATAAATGTCGATTAAGTCTGATAAATGGATTCAAAAAATGTCTAAGGATCATCAAATGATTCATCCATTTTCAAAAAATCAAGTCAGGCTTGATGATGACGGTAAGAAACTAATTTCTTATGGGGTTTCCAGTTATGGATATGATGTGAGATGTTCCAATGAATTTAAAGTTTTTACAAATATTCATTCGGCAATAGTCGACCCTAAATCATTTGATGAAAAAAGTTTTGTAGATATTAATTCAGATGTTTGTGTAATACCTCCAAACTCTTTTGCATTAGCTAGAACTGTTGAATATTTTAAAATTCCAAGAAATATTCTTACCATTTGTTTAGGAAAATCAACATATGCTAGATGTGGAATTATAGTAAACGTAACTCCTCTTGAGCCTGAGTGGGAGGGTCATGTCACTCTTGAATTTTCAAACACAACAAATCTTCCTGCAAAAATTTATGCTGGTGAAGGAGTTGCACAAATGCTATTTTTTGAATCTGATGAGGAATGTGAGATAAGTTACAAAGACCGAGATGGAAAATATCAGGGACAAACTGGCGTTACTTTACCCAAGACTTAAAACTTCTAAAAGCTTTAATGTATTTGTTCTTTCAGGACTAACATCTATTATTTTAACGAACATATGTTCTAGTTCTTCTGCAAGATAATAAGTTACTTTTCTTTTGCTGTTTAATCTTGTTCTCTCAAGTATTACACATTGCAATTTTTCATTATTAAAAATGCAATCTTCATTTCCAACAATATTAAATTCATATAATCTATAGTCTCCGTTTTCCATATCTATAATATTAATATTAAAATTTTCTAAGCCTTGTTTTACAAATGTTCTAATCATGATTTGAACATTTAAAGGATCATATATTAAATTTTCATTTATGGATGAGGCCCATTCATTAATGCCTTTAGAGCGTACTTCCATATTTTCATAATCAAATCTTAGGCTTTGATCTCTATCAAGAAATTTTGGTCTAATTTTTATTTCATATGAATCTGATATGACATCATCATTTTTTAATTTAAACCTTGATAAGAAAAATAAACTTGCAAACAAGTTTGATGCTTTGAATTTCATTTCGTAACCATCTTCAGTTTTATAAAACTCTCTTACTCCAGAAATTGATATTTCTTCTGATTCAAAATTATATTTTGCAGAGTAGGGAGGCACTTCAGAAGCAAGCGCATTAAATGACAAAAGAATTATTAAATAGAAATTTATAACTTTAGACTTCATAAGTTTTTTTGATAAGTTTTTGGTTGTTAAGACTTATATTTAGAAATTTAACCACCCCATTATCTAAATAAATATTGTTATTGCAAATTTCTTTTATTATCTCTGGTAACAGTAAGTGTTCTATTTTATGAATACGCTCAATTATATTATCCAATTTTGCATCTTTACCAACTTTAATAATTCCTTGAGCTATTAAAGGACCAGCATCCAATTCTGAGGATACATAATGGATAGAAATACCATGGTATTCATCTTTGTTTGAAAGAACTTTTTTGTGAGTATCTAATCCTGGATATGCGGGAAGAAGAGAGGGATGAAGGTTGATCATTTTACTTGAATATTTTGAAGTAATTTTATGACCAAGTATTCTCATAAAGCCGGCTAAAACAATTAAGTCAGGACTCAATGAATCTATGTATTCTTCAAGACAATTTTCATAATCAATTCTTGATAAAAATTTTTTATGATCAATTATTTTTATCGAAATATTAAATTTTGAAGCCCTTGTTAGCCCATAAGCATTTGGGTCATTGGATATAACTTTAATAACTTTTCCATTGATCTTATTTGTATTACATGCTTTTATTATTGCCTCTAAATTAGAACCACTTCCTGAGATCAAGACTACTATTTTTTTCATTTTAAATATTCAGACAAATATTACAGAGGGATTTTCCTTTTTATGTATGACTTCTCCAATAATATAACTTTTCATTCCAAATTCTTTTATTTTGTCAGATATATCTGATGCTGCGCTCTTGTCAACAAATAGTGTCATGCCTATCCCGCAATTAAATACTCTATACATATCCTCATCAGATATGTTTCCGTTATCTTTAAGCCATTCAAAAATAGATGGTATTTTCCAAGAATTTGAATTGATTTTTATGCAAAGGTCTTCTGTTATCGATCTTGGAAGGTTTTCTATAAGCCCACCTCCAGTAATATGAGAAATAGAATTAATTTTATAATTTAAAATCAAGTCTTTTATTAATCTTGGATAAAGAATTGTTGGCTTCAGACATTTCTTAGCTATTTGAGCTTTTTCATCATCGGTTGCTTTAGACTCTTTGATAATTTTTCTTATTAAAGAAAATCCATTTGAATGAGGGCCACTAGATTCTATACCAATTAAAACATCCCCATTTTTAACATTATCTTTTTTAATTATCTTATCTTTACTAACACAGCCTACTGAAAATCCTGCAAGGTCAAAATTATTATCTATGTAGTGACCAGGCATCTCTGCAGTCTCTCCACCCAAAAGCGCACAATCAGATTCGATACAAGCACTTGCAATACTTTTGACAACAGTAGAAGCCTCATTAACATTGAGCTTAGACGACGCATAATAATCAAGAAAAAAAAGAGGCTTGGCTCCACACACCACTAAATCATTAACACACATTGCAACAAGATCTTGACCAATTCCTGATAGGTCACTGTATTCCTGAGCAAGTGAAACTTTTGTTCCAACGCCGTCTGTACAGGCAACTAGTATTGGATTCTCTATATCATTATCAAGCTCGTACATTCCTGCAAAGCCACCAATGTTACCTAGGACATTTTTGTTGTGAGTTGCTGCAACATTTTTTTTAATTTTATCAACTAAGTCGTTACCAGCATCGATATCAACTCCAGCTATTTTATATGGATCATTTTCTATAATTTCTTTTGTCATTTAGAATACCTTCATATATTAAAAAAAATGAGATCTTTAAAACATATTTTATTTAGCCTTATTATCTTTTCTAATGCTTGCTTTGGAAAGGAGTTTGACAAACTTTTTGTTGTTTACGAATCAGTTGAAACTGTATCTCAAATTGAAAAATCGATAAATAATTCATTCAATACGATGGTTTATAGATTAAGTGGAAGTAATTCCCCATCGAATATATGGAAAATAATAAATGCAGGAAATTTAAGAAAAAATTTCATTAAAAGCTACTCAATCAAAAATATAAATGACAGCAGTTATTTAGAAATTAACTATGATAAAGATTTATTAATAGAAACCTTTAATGAACTTTCTATCCCAATTTTAAGCAGTTCTCGGCCTGTTATATTATTTTTAATTGAAATCGATTCAGGAATCGATGATCCATATTATTTAACAAGCTCAGAATCTTATTCCGAATTAGACTCTTTTTTAAAAAATTTTTTAACAAAAGAATCTTCCTCAAGAGGAATTTTTTTAGAACTTCCAGAGATTGATTTAATGGATTTAAACGAACTAAGCAATTATGAAAGACTTATTGATTACGAGGATATCATTTATGAAAAACATGCTTTTGATGAGTTAATAAAAATTAATATTTCTAAAATAGGTATTGATCAGTGGTTAATAGATGGCGACATTAATCAAACTATTGGCAATAAAAATTTTATTAATCTGTTCATAGAGCAGTTTACAAATTATACAAATACTAGAATAAACAAACTTCTTGAGAAAAATCTAATCAACATATCTCAAAAAGAAATTATTAATATCTCTGTTTCCAACATAAATTCTTTTGAGGACTATGAAAAATCAAAAGGAGCTATAGAAAATCTTGTAGGATTTAGAGATATTGATATTAGTAGATTTGATATTGATACTGTTTTCTATAAATTAAGCATTTATGGTGATTTTGATTCAATTGTTAAAGAGATATCTGAAAGTAATTTTCTTAAGGTTACCGATCAATACAAAGAGAAGTCTGAGATAAATATTAATTTTATTAGATGAGAAAGTTCTTTATATTTATTCCTAACTTGCTTACGATTGTAAGAATAGCTTTAGTATATCCAATTCTTAATAATATATTTTTAGGAAACTTTGAAATAAGCATTGTTTATTTCATCATTGCTTCAATTACAGATGGATTAGATGGCTTTATTGCCAGAAAAATGAATTGGCAAACTGAACTTGGCACTCTTTTAGATCCTGTTGCAGACAAAATTCTTCTATCAGGATCTGTCTTTATATTATGGCTTAATCAATTCATTCCATTTTATATTTTTGTTATCTTTATCAGCAGAGATGTTGCTATCCTTTTAGGTGCCGCAATACGAATGACAATTATTGAATCTGATACTCCGACACCAAACTTTCTTGGCAAGCTAACGACTACTCTACAAATAATTTATATCGCAATTATTTTCCTTAAAGAAATTCTCGATTTAGATTTTGCATTATTTGCTTTTGATTTATTTATAATTTTTGTAACTGTTCTTAGTTTGGTTGTATATGCGTATAATTGGATTAGAGATCTTAGGACTTATCAAAATGAATAAGCCGCAACAACTTACATTTCCATGGAACAAACGAAATAAACTCACATTTAATGATTTTTTCTTTGATTCACCTAACGAAGAAGTTAAATTAGCTTTGAAAAATAATGAGGATGTTTTTTTGTATGGAGCTGAAGACTCTGGAAAGTCATTCTTACTTCAATCCACATGTAATTATTATGCATCTGATCATAAATCTTCAGTTTACATTCCAATTTCTCAAGCAATTAAGCATGGAACTGGTTTTATAGACTCATTGGAGGGACTCGATCTTATATGTCTCGATGATATAGATTTAATTGCATCTAATAAAGACTGGGAAGTTGGAATTTTTAATCTCATAAATGACTGTCTTTCATCAAATTGTCGACTAATTTTTTCTTCATGCAAAAATCCATCATCAATAAATTTTGATTTAGACGACTTAAGGTCACGAATAAAAAGGATCGACCATATTGAACTTTATCCAATTAGAGATGCAAACTTGCCAGAAGCCATAAAATTTATTTCTCAACTCAGATCAATTAATTTGGGAGATAAAGAAATTAATTATCTTGTTACATATTCAAAAAGAAATATGTCAGATCTCATTGAAGTTATCAGTAAACTAGACCAGCTTTCGATGGAGTTAAAAAGAAAAATAACAGTACCGTTAATAAAAGAAATTATTTAGTATTGAAATATTCACACTCAAAGCAAAAAGATATCATATCAACGTCTTTCTCTTCGTTTATAAATCTATATTGATTATTCATTAAATTTAATATTTTTTTTGATTTAGCGCCAAAGTTGAATTCAATATCAAAATTATCAAGAAGTTCATTTATAAAAATTTCAAAAGGATCTAAATCTTTGAAATATCTTTCTACTTTATAGTTATCAATTTCGGCCATTGCTGATGCAGATGCTATCGCATCATCTAGCTCTCCAATTTTGTCAATTAAGCCTAATTGTAAGGCTTTTTTTCCAGACCATATTCTTCCCTTAGCAATAGCATGAACCTCTTCATAACGCATATTTCTATTCGCAGAGACTTTATTTACAAATTTGTCGTATATATCATCAACCGAAGCTTGTATTGCACTTGTAACGTTTTCAGGCATTTCTAATCTGGGATCCCAATTGGCTGCATCAGTTGAACTAACTCCATCAACTTGAATTCCTACCCAGTCATATAAGTTTTCAATAGTTGTAAGCACACCATAAACTCCAATTGAACCAGTCAAAGTTTCCTCTTTAGCCCATATTTCATCAGATAGCGTTGTTACCCATACTCCGCCTGATGCAGCAATATCTCCCATTGAACTTACTATTGGTCTATTAGTATCTTTAAATTCATTTAGTGCATTTGTAATTAATTCGCTGGGATAAACTCCGCCACCAGGACTATTGACTTGAAGAACAAGAGCTTTAACGTCATCATCCTTTATTGCTTTTCTGATATTTTTAACAATTGTATCTGAGCCTGCGATACCGTACATAGATTCACCAGTAGAAATAGCACCTTCAATGTTAATAACTGCAATTTTATTCTTGGAATTATTTTCTTCAGATTCAATAGTAGATAAATAGTCATATATTGATATTGAGTCAGGCAATTTATTTACGTCATTATCTTTATTTGGATATTCATCAAAGAACCAATGTCTTAATTCCTCAACTGTAAAAACCATATCCACTAATCCTTGATTGAGAGCAATTTGGGAAACTTCTGGCTCTTCTAGTGCTAATTCCCAGAAAGAGTCACCATAATTTTGAATTGTTCCACTATCAAGATTTCTTCCACTTTCCATAAAATCTGTCATTTTTTTCCATAGAGGGTTAGCAAACTCATTCCATTGGGTTTTATCCTCTTCAGACATAGTGTTTCTAGTGAAATTTTCTGGACCAGTTTTCCATTCTCCAGCGATAAATACATGTTGGTTTAATTTAATATTTTCATAAAGATCTTTTACGTACTCTCTTTTTCTTGAAAAACCAAAGGAGGATACTTGACCGTATTTATTCAATATAATTTCATTTGCTTGTGAACTTATTAAAAAAGCATTGTTTCCAAAGTTTTCACCATAAGCTATTACTCTTTTGCCCTTGTCTTTAATGTTTTTAACTGCATTGGCAATTTCAAATGCCGAGGCGTAATACATTCCTAGTTCAGATACGTTAATATAAATTGCAGCAAGGTTTTTATCATCAGCTGCATTTTCTAAAATCTTAATTAGATCTTCTAATTCATGCTGTTGTATGTCAGTCGAACCAAGAAGAAGAGCATCAAGAGATGCCGATGAGTTTGTAGAACTATCTACCACTACTCCAACAGGCTTAAACCATAAAATTTTGTCTTTTGTTGAAATGCTCTCTTCTTCAGAAAAAAATGAACCAATTCCGCCTAAAAGTGAAAACGTAATCACTATAAGGACAACAACAGTGAATAAGTTAACAATAATTTTTCTTGATAGTGTTAAAAATTTATCCGCTTTTGACCATATCGATTGAACTTTACTCATTTATTACTCCAAAAAAAGATTATGATGATATGACATATATAGGACTAAGTAAACGCATTTTAGTTCATATTATTTATAATTCTTGGTCCATACATGGTGCTGATAAATAATGAGCATATAAGAAATAATTCAAGAATATCTAACCAGTATGCGGCTGTTCCAAAAACTCTCAATGAGCACGATAGAAAGTATATGATCAACAAAAAACAAAACCATTGATAGGCTTTAATTACTAATTTATTTATAAAGATGCAAAAAATTAATATGGGTAGTGCCCAAAAGATGTACATAAATATATCAATTCTTTGTTGAATAACATTAAAAAATTTTGAAATAAACAAACTTATGAAAATTAAATTTAAAAGAAATTTGTAATTAGTAATACTAATCATTAATTTTCATTACTAATTTGCCAAGCCTTGATCCAGTTTTTTTTGCAATTTCATATTCATCTTTTGTTAAATCACTTGAGGAATTAAAATTTTCAACATGAGAGGGGCCGTATGGTGTTCCACCTGACTTTGTTTTATTTAGTTCATCAATAGAATAGGGCGTTCCAGCTACAACCATTCCATGATGTAACATGAAAGTTATCAAACTAAAAAGAGTTGTTTCTTGACCACCGTGCATAGAGCTTGTAGATGTAAATGCTATGCCTGGTTTGTTTTCTAATGCATTTGTAGCCCACAAATCACCTGTTGAGTCCAAAAAATACTTTAATGGAGATGAAATTGAGCCAAACCTTGTTGGAGAACCCAAAGCAAGACCGCTACAATTAATTAGGTCATCCTTAGTACAGTAGATTTCACCAGATTCTGGAATAACGTCTTCAATTTGTTCAACGTTTGATGATATTTTTGGAACTGTTCTCAAGCGAACATCTAAACCAACATCTTCAATACCATCGGCAATAGCATGCGCTAAATTTTTAACTGACCCAGATGAAGAATAAAATAATACTAATAAAAAATTCTTTTCCATGTTTACATTTAAAGTTTTAATTATATTATGTACGCGATGAAGTCTAAAATTATACAACTTTTCTGTTTGTTACTACTTTTTGCATGTCAAAAGAATGACATTGAAGTATTTAATGGATCAAATACTAACCTTACCAAGCTTGAAGGTAGCTGGGTTGTAATAAATTATTGGGCTGACTGGTGTGCACCTTGCATAAAAGAAATTCCAGAACTTAATGAGTTTGCGCATGAGAATAAAGATATATTTGTATTCACTTTTAACTTTGATCAACTCGATCGAGAAGACTTAGCACCAATTGCAAAAAAATTTAATATAGAAGTCCCCTCGTTGGTAACCCACCCTCGAGATATTTGGGGTATTCAAACACCTCCAGCAGTTCCAGCTACTTTTTTTATAAATCCAAATGGCGAATTATCACTTTCATTATTTAGACCACAAACAAAAGATGCGCTTAACGACATCTTATTGGATCTAAAGCAGACTTTCTAAAAAATTATCCTGAATGATTGATTCTGGATTGATCCTTACTTTATTTAAATATACTGTCCAATGTAAGTGAGGTCCTGTAACTCTTCCAGTTGATCCAACTTCTCCAATTTTTTGCCCCTTTTCAATTAATTCATTTTCATCAACAAGGACTGACGATAAATGACTGTATGAACTTACTAAACCAAAACCATGATCTATTATTATGTAATTTCCTGCATAAAAGAAATCACCAACTAAAATTACTTTACCTTTTGAGGGAGATACAATTTTTGTTCCCTCAGCTGCAGCAATATCCAAAGATAGATGAGGAGATCTAGGCTGATCATTAATGTATCTCTTTTTACCATATCTGCTTGAGACAATACCCTCAACGGGATTTATAAAATTTAAATCAGGCACTAAAGATTTTGAATAGTTACTGAGTGCTTTTTGTATAATTTTAGATTCTTTGAAAGCCCTATCAGAATCTTCTTTACTTAGATTAACCATAGAATTGTTTTCAATAGTAATTCTAGATTCACCAAAATCTTTTTGATTAATATTTATTTTTTCACCATCGACGTATATTGAATCATTTTGTTTTTCAAATGGCAGTGGTATCAATTTATAAAGAGATTCATTAATTTCAACTATTAAATATTTATCAAGATCGTTATTTGAAGCTTTTATAGCAATTATTTCGCCAGGATCTCCAAATCTTTCTGCATTAATGAAAAAAGAAATTAAACATATATAACAAAGAGCAGAATTTTTAAGCTTATTTCTCATTTTTTATTACTTCAACATCAAGGGAGCCTTTATTTAATCTAGTTTTTAAAGTTTCTCCTTTGCTAACATCTTCATAAGACTTTATTGCTTCACCTTTGCTATTAGTAACAATCGCATATCCTCTATCTAATATTGATAGTGGACTGAGTATTTCGATATTTTTAAGCAATTTATCAACTAAACTTTTATTAAGTATTATCTTTTGATTTATATTTCTATGAAGTCTTTCAGTAACTTGAATTAATTTATTTTTAATAAGATCTAATTTTCTAATTGGATTGTTAAAATTAATCTGAGAATCAATTTTTTCAATTTGATTCTTTTTATCATTAATGATTGATTTTTGTTGTTTTTGCATTCTTAAATCCAGATTATCTAAATATTGATTTTTCTCTCTTAATAACGATAAAGGATCTTTTAATCTTGATCGATTAGAATCTAGATTTCGTTTTAAGTCTTCGATAAAAGTTCTTATATTTTTATTTATTTTTGATTTAAATTCGTCTAACTTATCTAGGAGTTTAAAATTAAATTCAGTGACAAGTTCTGCAGATGCTGTCGGAGTAGGAACTCTTATATCGCACACAAAGTCACAAATAGTAAAATCAATTTCGTGACCGACTCCGGATATGGTTGGAATAGGGTATGAAAAAATTTCTCTCGCTAAATCTTCATTATTAAAGCACCAAAGATCTTCTATTGAACCTCCACCTCTAGCAAGAATGACAACATCAATTTTGTCATTAGGATTTTTCTCATTGTGCAAAATTATTCTATTGAGTGCATTAATAATACTGACATGGGCATTGTCACCCTGAACCGTGGCGTCACTTAACGAAATTTTAGAATTTGGTGCTCTTCTTTCAACAGTTGAAATAATATCTTGAAATGCAGCAGTTGATGATGAAGTTACAATCCCAATATGATTAGGTGATTGAGGTATATCCACTTTGTTATCCAAACTAAATAATCCCTCGTTTTCTAATTTATTCTTTAGCTTTTCAAATTGTTGCATTAAATTTCCTGCACCTGCAGGCTCAATAGTTTTTACGATTAATTGATAGTCACCTCGCGGAGCATAAATACTTACCTGACCTTTAAGCACACACTGATCTCCATTTTCAGGTGAAAAATTTAATTTCATGTTTTGATTTTTGAACATTGCACATCTTATTGCTCCTTCCTCATCCTTTAATGTGAAGTAGATATGTCCTGAACTGGGTCTTGAAAGGTTTGATATTTCACCAACAACAGATACATTGTTGAAGTTATTTTCTAATAGATATTTTGCGGATTTATTTAGTTCGCCTACTGAGATAATTTCATCATTCTGCACTACAATGTCACTAGTCATATTGAAAGTATAACTTTATGAAAACTAATTTTCAGCGAACAAATCACTTTCTTATCCTCACTCTTGGGGCTGTACTAATTGGCTTTGCACCAATTTTTGTTAAGTGGAGCATGTTATCCTCATCAGCAATTAGCTTTTATAGAATGTTGCTAGCTATACCTTTTTTATTTTTACTAAACTTAAAATTAAATAAAAAATTTAAGTTCACTGTAAACGATAGTAAAACAATTTTTTTTGCTGCACTTGCATCTTTAGCATTTACAACTGA
The DNA here is from genome assembly GCA_902630885.1 of uncultured SAR86 cluster bacterium. Lineage (GTDB taxonomy): Bacteria > Pseudomonadota > Gammaproteobacteria > Magnimaribacterales > D2472 > SAR86A. The sequence continues at coordinate 61,756 of CACOWI010000004.1, forward strand.
TTTAACTCTTTGGCATTACAGTATGAATATAACATCCGTATCTAATGCAACTATAATAGTTAATTCTTCCCCTGTCTTTGTAGCTATTCTTGGTTATATATTTTTTAGGGAAAAACTTTCAAGAAGTTTTGTTGTATCTTTCTTGATTACTTATATTGGAATACTGGGGCTAATTTATTTTTCAAATAATTATGCCACCGGGAGAATTGTTGGTGACATACTCTGTTTGATTGCAGCTTTTTTTTATGGAGTGTATTTATTAATAATTGCAAAATTAGGTAAAGAAAATTCTTTAAACATTATTTTTTATACAACATTATTTTGTTGCCTATTTTCGATAATTCCAATGTTTATTCAAGGAGGAAATATGATCCCATCTACTTCTTTTGAATGGATTAATTTATTATTACTTGCCGTTTTATGTCAATTCGGAGGTCAATATTTAATTACTCATGGAATTGGAAAAATTTCTGCCTCAGAGGGATCTGTAGGACTTTTAATGCAACCTATTACCGCAACTATCTTAGCTGCATTTATATTTGGTGAAATTTTAAATATAACTCAAATAATATTTGTATTTGTAGCACTTTTTGGTATTTATTTAGCTAGAATTAATCTAACTAGAAATCAGCAAAAACAAACCTAACAAATCATATTATTTTTTTTCTAATAATAGTATTATTAGCACCCTTAATTGTTAATTAAGAAGGTTAGGGTGATTAGCTCAGTTTGGTAGAGCATCTCGTTTACACCGAGAGGGTCGGCAGTTCGAACCTGTCATCACCCACCATTTAGGTTGAACTTTTATTAATAACATATAATATGCAACCTTTATGTGGTCCGGTAGTTAAACGGTTATAATTCCGCCCTGTCACGGCGGCGTTCGGGGTTCGATTCCCCGTCGGACCGCCACTGAATTTAATATGGATATTCTAATCATTAGCCTTTTAATACTTTGCTACTCATTAGTTCTTGGGATCATCTTTGCCCAAGTTCTTTTAACGGCTCCAGTAGTTTTTAAGGTCTTAGATGATCAAAATGCATCTAAGTTTCTTCGAAAAATTTTCCCCCGATACTACGTATTGCTTTTATTAATTACCTTGCTTGCTTTATTAATATCTTATCTTTTTTTTAAGACATTCGATGTCTATATTGCAATTGTGGCTGTATTTTTTTCTTTCTTCGGATACTTAATTATTCCACTTACAAATAGTGCTAGGGATAGAGGCTGGGATAATCTATTTAAATGGTTGCACAACTTGAGCGTGTTCAACACGGTTATAATTATAATAGTAGCTGTAGTTCAAATATTTCGAGCAACAACTCTGTAAATCATGAATAATTCACAAAATGTTGCAGTTCTTGGAGGAGGAAGTTTTGGAACAGTTCTTGCAAATTTAGCTGCATCAAATGGATATAATGTTTCATTGTGGGTAAGAGACTCTGAACAAGCTCTAAGAATCAATTCTGAAGGAGCAAACACCACCTATCATCCTGAATTAAAATTATCACAAAATATAGTTGCATCCGATAACTTAAAAGAAGTTCTAAATGATAAATCTATAATTTTTATTGCAACACCAAGTATTGTGTTCGAGCAAATTACAATAAGAATTTCTGATTACATAGATGAAAAACCATATTTAGTTTCATGTACAAAAGGTATTCTTGATGAACCATTTAGACCATTATCAGAAGTTATTTCATCAAAACTCGAGAATACTATTGGTGTTCTGAGTGGCCCCAACCTTGCGAAAGAAATAGCAGATGAAAAAATTGCAGGTACAGTCATAGCAAGCCCAGATGAAAATTTAATAAATATAGTTAAATCAGTTTTGTCTTCTGAAACTTTTAAAATATATTCCAGCAATGACATGCAAGGGGTCGAAATGGCCGGTGCTTTAAAAAATATTTATGCAGTAGTATGTGGAATGGCTGAGTCATTGAAGGTTGGCGAAAATGCTATCGGCTTAATACTAACTCGAAGTATGGCTGAGATGAGTCGGTTTGCTGTTGCGAAAGGTGCAAATCCTATAACATTTTTAGGATTGTCAGGTATGGGTGATTTAGTTGCAACATGTATGTCAACTTTATCAAGGAACTATCAACTTGGATTTAACATCGGATCTGGAATGTCCTTAGCACAAGCAAAAGATAGTGTTGGCCAGGTTGCTGAGGGAGTCAGGACACTTGAAGTTGTTTTAAAGGAATCAACAAATTTGGACATTAAAATGCCATTAGTCGAATCCATGTATAATATAATTTACAATGATGCATCTCCAAAAACTCTCATAGATGATTTAATTAATAATCCAAATGAGATTGATGTAGAATTTAATTACTGATTATGGAAAGTATAAATAAAGACGAGATTTTAAAATCAAGTAAATGGATTAGATTCATTTTTATGGTGCTATATGCCTTTGCATTAAATTTTGCATTAACAATATGTATTGGATTAGCTTTTGTTCAGTTTCTATTTGTTCTTTTTACATCAAAAGTAAATACTTCAATAGCTAATGCAAATTCATATGTCATTGAGTTCTTTGAAGATTCTCTAGCATTTTTATTATTTCAAACAGAGGAAAAACCTTTTCCTTTCAAAAATAATTCAGATGAAGAGATTGTTATAGAACCAGAAGAAATAGAAGACTCAACCTCAGAACAAGAAACAAACTAATTAGAAGTAGATCTTTCTGCAGATTGAAGCGTCTGAAGAATTAATGTATTGATTGTCATTGGACCAACTCCACCTGGAACAGGCGTATAAGCACTTGCAATGTTTTCGATATTATCAAGATCAATATCCCCACATTTTTCTGGATGATAACCAGCATCAATAACAATAGCACCTTTTTTAATCCAATCTGATTTTATAAATTTAGGTATTCCAACAGCTCCAACAATTAAATCAGCATTTTTAATTATTGAGTCTAAGTTTAAAGTTCTTGAATGACATATTGTCACGGTAGCATTCATATTTAATAACATCATCGCCATTGGTTTACCCAAAATTGGACTTCTGCCAACAACAACAGCATTTAAGCCTTCAACCCGAAGATTATAATGATTAATCAGTCTTACAACACCGGCAGGAGTGCATGAACCGTATGCTTCAAGGCCCATCGACATGTTTCCGAAACCCAGGCAGGTTACTCCATCAACATCTTTGTTAATATCTATTTCATCAAAACACAATCTTTCATCAATTTGAGGCGGAACTGGATGTTGCAGCAAAATGCCATGCACATTAACATCATTATTTAAATTTCTAATTGTTTCTAATAGCTCTTCTGTAGTCGTATCTTTAGATAGTTCTACAGCTATAGACTTCATACCTACTCTTGCACAGGTATTTCTTTTCATTTTTACATAAGTTTCAGACGCAGGATCATTACCAACAAGAATAGTTGCCAGAGTTGGCTTTACATTTTTTAATGATAATTCCTGAACCTTTTTCTTTATAGATTCTTCAGAAATTTTCGAGAGCTCTTTGCCATCTAATATTATTGCAGACATGATATTATTATCTCATTAATCGATAATTATGCCCATGAAGATTGCTTATTTATTATATTAACTTTAATATTTGCATCCTCGGGGTATAGCGCAGTCTGGTAGCGCACTCGCTTTGGGAGCGAGTGGTCGTAAGTTCGAATCTTACTACCCCGACCATGCGCCTGTAGCTCAGCTGGATAGAGCAACTGCCTTCTAAGCAGTGGGTCAGGAGTTCGAATCTCTTCAGGCGCGCCATTTTTAAATTAGCTCTTTTTCAAACCTAAAATTTCTAATATCCCTTTTTAGTACCTCTTCTGCAATTTTTTCGGCATCATTGATGTCACTTTGATTATCATTGATAATTTTATTTAATTGCTCGGCTCTAATATCTTTGTTAAAAACATAATTATCTGTTTTAGCATAAGTATTTAATATTTTTTTAGTTCTAAATTTCTCAAAAATATTAATTTTTCTATTTAATTTTAGATGTTTTCCAACGACTGTGATAACTGTTGGGTTGTCTAATAGATCTTTCGAGTTTATTGCAAAGAGATTATTACTCCTTGAACTAAAATGTATAAATTTTTTTGCGAAGTAAAGCCAATAAAGCATTGCTTGGTTGGCAGTTTTTGTAATATCAATTTTGATATTTGAAATTTCAAGATAATTAAGGATTTTTTCAAAATTTGCTCTATTTTTTATCCATTGATCTCTTTTCTCTTTAGAACAAGATGCAATGTATTCCCTTAATGGAGAATATAAATATATTGAAGGTATATTTAAAGGTTCTGTATGCTCAATGAGATCAAATGCATAGTCACTAGGCTTCCATAATACTCTCTGTTTCTTTGAAAAAGATCTGTTGTGTAAACAAAAAATTGTATTTTTAATAGTAATATCATTTTTATTATTTTCTAAGTGATGTTTGAGAGTATGTAAAAGCGGTGGCTCTTTAAGTGAGAGAACATTAAAAGACTCTTCAAGAAGCCTGGTTAAAAGAGTGCCACAACAAAATCCATGATTAAATATTATTGCCGAGTTATTGACGAATTTTATTTCTTTAAAAATATCAACAATATCATCAAATTTCATAGAAAATGAGGATTTACTTTTTAAATATCCTGGACCCTTACCTGGTGACATTATAAAAAAGCTCTTTTTATAATGAGATCTATCCATTTCTACAAAATCTATCTTGTTATTTTGTATATCTAAGCTAAAAGGAAAAAGTTTTGGTGAATCTTGAATTGACTCTAGTTGACTAATAATTTTTGAATATTGATCATCAGATGTAAATTTTTCGCTGTTAATGTAAATTTTTTTATTAATCATTTCAGAAGATATTAAGTTTTTTTTAAACAAGCATTATTATATAGGTATGTATATTATTTCAGCACTTTATAAATTTCGTAATATTCCGGATCCTTGTAAGATCCATAATGATATCAGAGAAGAATTAAAAAAAAATTCAATAAAAGGTACTGTTCTTGTCGGATCAGAGGGTATAAATGGGACTATTTCGGCAAGATGCTCAAAAAATCTTAATGAGTCTTTAACATTTATAAGATCTATAAATGGATTTAAAAATATTGATATAAAGAATTCGTTCTCAAAAAAAAATCCTTTTGTAAGACTTAAAGTAAAGCTTAAAAAAGAAATAGTCACAATTGGAGATAGTTCTATTAATCCTAATATAAATCGTGGAGATTATGTTGAGCCAAATGAATGGAACAAAATTATTAAAGATAAAGATGTGATGTTAATTGATACAAGAAATAAATATGAATGTTCAATAGGAACATTTAAAAATGCATTAAATCCAAATACTTCAAAGTTTAGAGAGTTTCCAGAATGGCTTGAGTCTCAAAATTTTTCAGATAGTTATAAAAAAAATAAAAAAGTTGCTATGTTTTGTACAGGCGGTATAAGGTGCGAGAAAGCTTCATCTCTAATGAAGATAAAAGGATTCAAAAATGTTTATCACTTAAAAGGAGGAATACTTAATTATTTTGAATCAGTACCAGAAAAAGAAAGTCTATGGAACGGAGAATGTTTTGTTTTTGATGATAGAGTTTCAATAAAACATGATCTATCAGAAGGCACATATGATATGTGTCATGGTTGTAGAATGCCAATAACAGAGAACGATAAAAAATCAAAATATTATATAAAAGGCGTTGCCTGTTCAAAATGCTTTGATAAAACATCAGATAAACAAAAATCTAGATATATGAGCAGACAAAAGCAAATTGACATAGCTAAAAAAAGAAATAAACAACACATTGGACCTCGAGAGAAGGTCATTAAATAAATAAACTATGAATGATCCAATTTTATATTCATTTATTAGATGTCCTTACGCAATAAGGGCAAGATCAGCTATTAAACTAACAAATATAAAGTGTGTGATTAGAGAGATCAGACTCAATAATAAACCTGAGCATATGTTAAAAGCATCCCCAAAAGGAACAGTACCGGTTTTAATATTGAAAGATAAAATAATTGATGAAAGTATTGATATTATCAACTGGGCTTTAGATAAAAAAAATGTATTTGAAGGCAATCTAAGCAAAGAACATCTTGAGTTAACTGAAAATATTATCAATCATTTTGACAATGATTTTAAATATCACCTAGATCGATATAAGTATGCAAATAGATATCAAGATGTTGATTCAAAATTACATCAAAATAAATGTTTAAATATTCTAAGTGATCTAGAAAAAATTATTTCTGAGAAGGATTGGATTTTTGGAGAGAAGCTTAATAAATTGGACATATCAATTTTACCATTTATAAGACAATTTAGAATCGCTAATCCAGACTGGTTTGATAGTCTGAAAAACATAAAAAAAACTCAAAAAGTTCTTCATAATTACATGAAATCAGAGTTGTTTAATGATGTGATGTTTAAATTTGATGTTTGGAAGGAGGGGTCTGAAAAGATTTATTTTCCATTAACATAACTCATAAAACTATTAACTGGGCATTAATTTATTAAATCCCTAAACAAAAATAGATAATAATTTTTTTTAAACTATAATATCGAGTCTTGTGGCGGGCGTAGCTCAGTTGGTTAGAGCGCTGGATTGTGGCTCCGGAGGCCGTGGGTTCGAACCCCATCGCTCGCCCCATTTATGAGAGTAAAATAATGAAAGTAAGTATTAAAAAATTAAAAGATCTTGAAAGAAAGGTTTTAGTGACTATTCCAGTTAATGAATATGAACTAAAATTTTCTACAAAATTAAAAAACATAAAGACCAAAGCTAAAGTCGATGGATTTAGGAAAGGTAATGTCCCTAATGATGTTTTAGAACAGAAGTATGGAGCATCTATTCATAATGAAGTCATAAATGAGCTGATTCAAGAGACTTATCCAAAGGCAATATCAGAAAATAAAATTAGACCAGCATCATCGCCACAAGTATCAATTGATTCAGAAGATCCAAAAAAACCGTTGGTTTACTCAGCAATTATTGAAGTATTTCCACAAATTAAACCAAAGTTCTCAAGATGGACGAATTATGAAGAGTTTGAAATTGATATTGAAGAAAATGACATAGACCTTGCAATAAGTGATATTAAGAAAAGATATGGAGAATGGAATGATGTGCAAAGAGAAGCAAAAATAGATGATCAGGTTGTAATTGATTTTATAGGAAAAGTTGATGGCAACGAATTTGAAGGCAACACCGCTAATGACTTTAAACTAGTTTTAGGAAGCAAATCAATGATCCCAGGTTTCGAAGAAAGCATAGTTGGAAATAAACCATCTAAGTTTTCAATAAAATGTACTTTTCCAGAAGACTATTTCAAAAAAGATTTAGCAGGAGTTAAAGCTGAATTTGAAATTAATCTTAAAAATATTCAGGAAATGAAAGAGGCAAAAATTGATAAAGATCTTTTTGATAAGCTTCAAATGGAAATCAAAGACAAATCAGAGTTTAGGGATGAAATAACATCTCGAATGAAAAATGAGGTTGCCATTCAAGAGAAAGAGCTTACTAAAGAGTCGATGTATGAAACTCTATTAAAAACAAATAACTTTAAAATTCCTAATGCTACTGTTAATGAACAAGCTGATCTAATGCGTAAAGATGCATTAATGAGGATTGGACATAGTGAAGACAATGCTGGCGATGATCTTTTCCCACTAGAAAGCTTTATGGAAAAAGCTGAAAAAAGAGTAAAACTCGATTTATTATTTGCTGAGTTAATTAATCACTATGATATTAAAGTAGAAAAGCAGCATCTTGATGATTTTATAGATGGGGAGTCAAAAAGATATAAGGATCCTGAACAGTATAAAAAATGGATAACTGGGCAACCTCAGCAATTAGAACAATTTAAAATGATTGTTTTAGAGAAACAATTAGTTGAAAAATTAGAAAATGTTCTTAAATCAAAGAAGAAAGTGATAAAATTTTCAGAATTAGCAAATAGATAATATTTATATGACAGATATTCAATCAGCACTAATACCAATGGTAATCGAACAGACTCCTAGGGGTGAGAGGTCTTTTGATATATATTCACGTCTTTTAAAAGAGAGAGTTATATTTTTATCTGGGCCTATTGATGATTACATTTCAAATTTAGTTGTTGCTCAATTATTATTTTTGGAATCTGAGAATCCAGAAAAAGATATATCCATATACATTAATTCACCTGGTGGAAGTATCTCAGCTGGACTTGCAATATATGACACCATGCAATTTGTAACTCCATCAATTTCTACGATGTGTATTGGACAGGCTGCAAGCATGGGGGCTCTGCTATTAGCAGGTGGCGATAATAAAAAGAGATTTGCATTGCCAAATTCAAGAATAATGATACATCAACCTTTAGGAGGATTTCAGGGCCAAGCATCTGATTTTGAGATTCATGCAAAAGAAATATTACATATGAAAAAAATTGTGAACGAAATTTTAGCTAAGCATACTGGACAAACCATTAAGAAAATAGAAAAGGATACTGATAGGGATAATTTCCTTGATGCAAATGCCGCAAAAGCTTATGGTATTGTTGATAAAATTTTAGAAGAAAGAAAATAAGATATGAGTAACGAATCACAAACTGATAAATTAAATTGCTCGTTTTGTGGCAAGGTTCAAGATGAGGTTAAAAAACTCATAGCAGGACCAAGTGTATATATATGTAATGAGTGTGTAGATCTTTGTAATGACATTATTGAAGAGGAAATTAAAAATGACGAGGAGTCACCTTATGATCAATCTTTATCACCTTTAGAAATATATAATCAATTAGATGAATATGTTATTGGTCAAGAAAAAGCAAAAAAGGTTCTATCTGTTGCCGTTTATAATCATTACAAAAGATTAAGAAAAGGAAAAGCTAAAGATAATGTTGAACTTCAAAAAAGTAATGTTCTTCTACTAGGGCCAACTGGAAGTGGTAAAACTTTACTAGCTCAAACTCTTGCCAAAATACTTAATGTTCCATTTACAATTGCCGATGCTACTACTTTAACTGAAGCTGGTTATGTAGGCGAGGATGTAGAGAATATTATTCAAAAATTACTCCAAAAAGCTGATTATGATCCTGAGAAAGCGGAGTTAGGAATCGTTTACATTGATGAGATAGATAAAATAGCTAGAAAATCTGATAATCCATCTATTACAAGAGATGTATCGGGAGAAGGAGTTCAACAAGCACTTCTTAAATTAATTGAAGGAACCGTTGCGTCAATTCCTCCTCAGGGTGGAAGAAAACATCCCCAACAAGAGTTCATTCAAATAAATACATCTAATATCTTATTTATTTGCGGTGGAGCTTTTTCTGGTCTCAATAAAGTTATTGAGCAGAGAACAAATAAAACTGGCATTGGCTTTAGTGCTGATGTGGACACGCTATCAAATGTTAGCAAGATTGGAAAAAATATTGATGATCTTGAGCCTGAGGATCTGGTTAAGTATGGCTTAATACCTGAATTTGTAGGTAGACTTCCTGTCATATCAAATCTCCATGAACTTGATGAAGAAGCTTTAGTAAGAATTCTGAAAGAACCAAAAAATGCTTTAGTCAATCAGTACAGTCACTTATTTGAAATCGATGATGTTGAATTATCATTTCGCGACGAAGCATTAACAGAAATTGCTAAACAGGCAATTAAGAGAAAAACTGGAGCTAGAGGACTTAGATCTATAATGGAAGATATATTAATGGATACTATGTTTGATCTTCCTAATGAAGACTTAGAAAAAGTAATTATCGATGAAAAGGCAGTTCTTAATAGATCTGAGCCAATAAAATTATTAAAAACAAAATCTAAAAAAACTTCTTCAGGTAATTGATATTTACTTGATTATCCCTATATTTAGTCTATGAGCAAGATTAAATCTGACTTACCTCTTATACCATTAAGAGATGTTGTAGTATTTCCAGGCATAGTAACAACATTATTTGTTGGCAGGGCCAAGTCTGTTGAAGCACTAAACATTGCTATGACCTCAAATAAAAAATTAGTTCTAGTAAGTCAAAAAGATGCAGGGAATGAGGATCCGAAAGTTGAGGATATGTATAAATATGCATCCATAAGCAATTTACTTCAGTTGATAAAACTTCCGGATGGCACAATGAAAGTTTTAGTTGAAGGTTATAAAAGATGTTCAATCGAAAAAGTTATAGAAAAAGACTCATATACCATTGCAAGAGTTATTGAAGAAGATGACATACCTCTTAAAGAGAATGAATCAAAGAATCTAGTCAGGCTAATTAAAGCAAAATTTGAAGATTATATAAGCGTAACAAAAAGAATACCTCCAGAAATAGTTTCAACAGTTGATTCATTAGATGAGTTGTCAAGACTCATGGATACTATCACCGGACATTTGCCAATTGAAACTGCAAAGAAGCAAGAGATTTTAGAGACGGTTGATTTAAAAGATAGAGCTGAAAAAGTTTTAACTTTTATTGAATCACAGCTTGATGTAGTTGATGTTGAAAAAAAGGTTAGAGATAGAGTTAAAAAGCAAATGGAAAAATCTCAAAGAGAATATTATCTTAACGAACAAATTAAAGCTGCACAAAAAGAGCTTGGTGAAATAGGTGAAGAGGGTGATGAACTTGAAAACTTAGAGAAAAAAATTCACGAAGTGGGCATGACAAAAGAAGCACTAAAAAAAGCTAAGAGTGAACTTGCGAAATTTAAACATATGGCCCCATCATCAGCGGAGGCCTCAGTGGTAAGAACTTATTTAGATTGTTTAGTAGACGTTCCATGGAAAAAGAAATCTAAGGTTAAGACTGATCTAAAAGCTTCAATGGAAATTCTTGAAGAAGATCATTATGGTCTTGAGGAAGTAAAAGAAAGAATTGTTGAGTATTTAGCTGTTCAGAAAAGAGTTAAATCAATGAAGGCACCAGTCCTTTGTTTAGTTGGACCTCCAGGCGTGGGTAAAACATCATTAGGTGAATCTATTGCTAGGGCAACAAACAGAAAATTTGTAAGAATGTCATTAGGAGGTGTTAGAGACGAATCTGAAATAAGAGGACATAGAAGGACATATATTGGATCAATGCCTGGAAAAATTATTCAAAAACTTTCAAAAGTGGGTGTAAAAAATCCATTATTTCTTCTAGATGAAATTGATAAAATTGGAATGGATCACAGAGGTGATCCTGCTTCTGCTTTGCTAGAGGTTCTTGATCCTGAACAAAACAACACTTTTAGTGATCATTATCTTGAAGTCGACTTCGATTTGTCTGAAGTAATGTTTGTTTGCACTGCTAATAGCTTAAATATTCCGACACCTCTCTTAGATAGAATGGAGATCATAAGAATTCCTGGCTATATAGAGGATGAGAAAATTAACATTGCGGAAAAATATTTATTGCCCAAGCAAATGAAACGAAATGGTTTAAAAGATGAAGAAATTAAATTAAATAAAAATGTAATTCTTTCATTGATTAGATATTACACCCGTGAGGCTGGAGTGAGAGGTCTAGAGCGTCAGATCGCAAGAATATTAAGAAAAGTTGTCAAAGAAAGATTGGTTGAAAATAAAACTAAATCAAAACCCACATCTATTTCATCCAAAAATTTAGAAAAATACTCTGGAGTTAAAAAGTTCAAATATGGAGTTGCTGAAAAAGATAATGCGGTGGGACAGGTTACAGGATTAGCTTGGACAGAAGTCGGAGGAGAGCTTCTTACAATTGAAGCATCGAATATCGATGGCAAAGGACGAGTTATAAAGACTGGCTCATTAGGAGATGTAATGCAAGAATCAATTCAAGCTGCGTTAACAGTTGTTCGTTCAAGAGCAGAATCCCTTGGAATTCAACCAAATTTTTATGAAAAATACGATGTTCACATTCATGTGCCAGAGGGAGCTACTCCAAAAGATGGTCCAAGTGCTGGTGGAGCAATGGCAATTTCATTAATATCGATTTTTACTGGCATCCCAGTAAGAGCTGATACTGCAATGACAGGTGAAATAACATTAAGAGGTCAGATACTAAAAATTGGAGGATTGAAAGAGAAACTACTTGCAGCAAAAAGAGGTGGAATTAAAAATGTTATCATTCCAAAAGAAAATGAACCTGATCTTCAAGAAATTCCTAAACAAATAACAAAATCATTAAATATAATTCCAGTTGAATGGATCGACGAGGTGATTTCATCTGCTCTTATTGAAGAGCCAACTCCTATTAATAAGAAAATTAGAAATCAAAAATCTAAAACTCCTAGAAAATCTGAAAATAAACAAGCACACTAAAACCCTTTATTTGCTTGACTTTTAGCTATAAAAAGCTTTTCATAGAGGTATATTTATTAAATAAATTATCACAGAGGAGTATATAAATATGAATAAATCAGATTTAGTTGATGCAGTTGCAGGAAGTGCTGATATGTCAAAAGCTGAAGCAGGTCGAGCAGTTGATGCTGTTTTAGATGGTATAGCTGGCGCTCTTGGAAGAGGGGATTCAGTTGCACTAGTGGGTTTTGGAACATTTTCAGTAAGACATAGAGCGGCTAGAGAGGGAAGAAATCCTCAAACCGGTGCTGCTATGCATATTCCAGCTTCAAAAGTCCCAGGGTTTAAAGCTGGTAAAGGTTTAAAAGATACAGTTAAAAATAGCTAATTTTTTTTATACACAAAAGGGTGCTTATGCACCCTTTTTTTATTCTATAATATCGGCACTATGATGGAATCCTTAAGAAATTTTTTGTCTGGCCCAACTGGGATATTAATCATTTTACTTCTGGGCCTTCCTTTTGTTTTTCTTGGAACTGGATCTCTAGGAACCGGTTTTAGTGGATCATTTGGCAGCATCAACGGTGAAGATGTAACAGAAACAGATATCGCACTAGCATCAAGCTCAGCTGTGCAAAGATTTAAAAGTATATATGGCGATGACTTTGATTTTAACTTACTTGATGAAGATTTTAAAAATCAATCAATAAAACAAGAATTGATTTTACAGAAAGTTTTACAATCTGAAGCAAGATCCTTAGGCTTTATTAATGAGTCCACTAGAAATGAGGCCAAGAAAGCAATTATTCAAAGTCCTGCTTTTCAAATAGATGGAATTTTTAATGAAGGGGTTTATGAAGCTCAAGTAAATTCAAATGGTTATACTAAAGAGAGCTACATTGATGTAATGACAGATTTTTCTGCCTCCGAGTTATACAGAGATTCATTAAACATTATAAATTTTATTACAGAAAATGAATTAAATGATTTAGTAAAATTATTTGAAAAAACATCCGATGTTGAATTTATAAAAATAAATTTTGATGAACTAGAATCTGAAATCATAAATACTGTTGATGAATTAAAGGAATACTACGATGAAAATCAAATACTTTTTTATGCGGAAGAACAAAGACAATTTCAATATATAACATTACTTCAATCAGACTATAGCGATGCTGTTCAAGTTCCTGAAAATTATATTGATAATGCGTATAGCCAATACTTATTAAATTTTGATAATTCTGCTCAAATTAGAATCTCTCATATCATGATTGAAAAAAGTAATTATGAAACTAGGGAAGATGCTTTTAACGTAATAAAAAATGTTGAGAGCTTGGCAATAAAGGGTGATGAGTTCTCAACCTTAGCAGCTAATTATAGTGAAGATATAGTTACAAAGGATATTGGTGGAGATCTTGATTTTTTTGAAAAAGATATTTTTCCCCCTGAGTTTGATGATGCTATAAAAGACTTAGATATAAATGATATAAGCGATATCGTTGAGCTTGATGATACTTTCCATCTTATTAAAGTAACCGAGAAGATTGTAGAAGATCCATTATCTGAGGACGAGGCCAAAGATAATTTATTGAACGAATTAATTGAAACAGAGTCATTTGCATTAATGCAAGATGATTTAAACGAGTCAGAAGATTTAATTTTAGCTAATAATACTTTAAATGAAATTTCTGAAAAATTAGATAAATCAATAAATCAATCAGATCTATATTCATCCACTAATTATTCCTTTGACTTGACTGATCCTGAAATAAAAGATTATCTTTTTTCTTCAGAAGCAATAATCGGAAAGCCATATGCGATTGAATTATCAGACAGAGTCATTGTTATGTCGGTTAGCGAAATTATTGAGCCTGAGTTGCAGCCGTTTGATGTAATTCAAGATAGTGTTAAAGAAATGATTTCAAATTCAAAGGCTAAAGAACGAATTAATTTATTAACGAGTGAATTAAATTTGATACTTAATGAAGAAGATCAAAAAAATTTCATAGATACTTATAAATATGTCTCTGAGGAGTCTTTTGTTGATTTGAAAAGATATTCGTCTTTAATGCCAAGAGAAGTACTAATAGATATTTTTAATTCAAATAGTGGTAAAACAATTACATCAGAGGCTAAAAATGGAGACAAATATATAGTCAACATTGTTAAATTTGATTATCCTGAGCAGTCAGAAATTGATCAAGTAATAAATGAATACAATGCATTTAGTGAAGATATCTTGCAGACAAAGATGTCGCAAATAATCAATGAAGATGTTTTTCAATCAGCAAGAGTTAATTTAAGTAACCTTGTTCTATAGGAGCTGAATTATGAATAAGATATTAAGTGTTTTTCCAATAACCCTCATTTTTTTGTTTAGTTGTTCTGAAAATATTACTCCCGTAGATGCTGGATTAGAAAAACAAATATATCATCATGGCAACGGATCTGAGCCTCAAGGCATTGACCCACATATTGTTACTGGAGTACCAGAGCATCACATTTTGATTAGTTTGTGTGAGGGTTTAACTATTCCAAATCCTGATCCAAATGATGAAAATGGTTATATGGCAGGTACGGCAGAGTCGTGGTCTATTAGCGAAGATGGAAAAGAATATATTTTTAAAATTAATGAAAATGCGAAATGGTCAAATGGCGATCCTGTCACAGCAGCTGATTTTGTCTGGTCTTGGAAGAGAATATTAACACCCAGCCTAGGTTCTCAATATCCTGATATGCTTTATTATCTGGAGGGTGCTATGGAGTATCATACATATATTGACCCAAAAGACGAGTTACCAGAGCTCAGACAACTTGCTGAAAAGCAATATGGTTTACAGAAACCACTTTTAGATGATTTATATGAGTTAAAAAATAAAGAAATAAGATTACTAACTACTCTTGATGTAGAAAGGATTCAAGATCTTGAAAAAAGACTTTCTTCTATTCAAGCTGTATTAAATGATATACAAGCAGAGATTAATTATCTCTCAATGTTAAAAGATGAAAGACCATCATTTGATACTGTTGGTGTAAAAGCAATAGATACTCATACATTAAAAGTTAATCTTAAAAACCCAACTCCTTTCTTTTTAGGTTTGTTAAGCCATTACAGTACTTGGCCAGTTCATAAAGAAACAGTTCTAAAATTTGGAGATATTGATGATCGAAATGGTGAATGGACAAGACCGGGTAATTTCGTATGCAATGGTCCTTTTCAATTAAAGTCATGGGAGCTTAATAATAAAATTATTGTTGAAAAAAATCCTCACTATTATGATGCCTCAATGGTAAGACTTAATGAAATTCATTATTATCCTGTGTCAAATGTAATGACAGAAGATAGAATGTTTAGAGCTGGACAACTTCATTTAACATCAACATTACCCTCTCAAAAATGTCCAATTTATATAGAAGAAAATCCTAATTTGAGAATTGATCCTTATATGGGTACCTACTTTTATAGGATAAATACTGAAAATGAAACTTTAAGTGATGTTAGGGTGAGAAAAGCACTAGCTTATTCAATAGATAGAAAATTACTTGTCGATAAAGTTACAAAATGCGGCCAAATTCCTGCATATTCATTTACACCACCTGGAACAAATGGATATCAACCAAATACTGAAATTCCTTTTGATCCAATACTTGCAAAATCACTACTTCAAGAGGCAGGTTACTCTGAAACAAATCCTTTTCCAAAGTTAGAAATTTTGTTTAATACCAACGAGGACCATAGAAAATTAGCTTTAGCAGTCCAACAAATGTGGCAAGTCAATCTTGGAATTGAGGTTGAATTGGTCAATCAAGACTGGAAAGTATATCTAAATAGAGAAATGATAGGAGATTTTCAAATTTCACGGGCTGGTTGGATTGGTGATTATGAAGATCCGAACACATTCTTAGATTTGATGAGGCCAAATAGAGGTAATAACAAAACTGGATGGGAGGACATGGAATATGATGCACTAGTTGAAAAGGCCAATACTATCAACAACCAATCTGAAAGATATGATTTATTGTACAAGGCTGAGGAGATTCTTATTGAAAATATGCCCATCATTCCTTTGTATACTTATGTAAGAGCATATCAACTTTCATCAGATGTTAAAGGGTTTAGTCCTCATATTTTAGATCATCATCATCCAAAGTTTATTTATCTAGAAAGAGATTAATTTCGCATGCTAGCGATCTTTATTAAAAGAATTTTATTTGCAATACCGGTGTTGCTTGCTGTTGCAAGTATTACATTTTTTTTAATCAAAATGGCTCCTGGTGGTCCTTTCGATGCTGACAGGGCAGTTTCTCCTCAAGTTCTAAAGAATTTGAATGAGGCATATAACCTTGATGCATCTAATTGGGAACAATATATAGATTATATGTCCGGACTTTTACAAGGAGACCTTGGACCGTCCTTTAGATTTCCAGGAAGATCAGTCACTGAAATGATTGGTACAGGGTTACCAGTAACTTTTGAACTAGCATTTTATGCAATTTTAATTGCGCTTTTTATGGGCGTGCTTTCCGGAGTTTTGGCTGCATTAAAAAGAAATACCTATCTAGATTTTATTCCAATGGCTATAGCAATGATTGGAATATGTGTACCAACATTTTTAATGGGACCATTATTAGTTCTTATATTTGGAATAAATCTGGAAATCTTACCTGTTTCTGGATGGGGACAATTACCAGGTGACAAAATTTTACCTTCGTTAACACTCGGATTTGCATATGCTGCCTACATAGCAAGATTAAGCAGAGGAGGAATGTTAGAGGTTCTTAATCAAGACTTCATTAGAACAGCAAGAGCTAAAGGACTAACCGAAAGAATGATTGTAATTAAACATGCTATGCAAGGTGGTTTGATTCCAGTTGTATCTTTTCTTGGGCCAGCAATAGCTGGGCTTTTGGCAGGATCATTTGTTGTTGAAACAATTTTTCAAATTCCAGGGCTAGGAAGATTTTATGTCGAAGCTGCATTTAACAGGGATTACACAATGATTCTTGGAACAACAATTTTCTTTTCCGCAATGATTGTATTTTTTAATTTAATGTCAGATTTGGCTGCGCTTTGGTTAAATCCTAGATCTAGAGATGTGTCATGAATAATAATTCTCTTTGGTCAGATGCTATATATAGATTAACTAGAAATAAAGCAGCTATGTTTGGAGCATTTATACTAATAATGCTAATAATTTCAGCAGTGTTAGCCCCATGGATTGCTCCATACTCATACTCATATCAAGACCTTAATTTAGGTGCCAGTCCACCATCGGCTGAACATTTATTGGGTACAGACATTCTAGGAAGAGATCTACTAAGTAGGATTCTCTATGGAGCACGAATTTCATTATTAGTTGGATTTGTTGCCACAGGAGTAGCATTAATTATAGGAGTGTCTTGGGGGATAATTGCAGGATATTTTGGCGGAAGAGTTGACTCTGTAATGATGAGAATAGTTGATGTTTTATACGGCTTGCCATTTATAATTTTTATTATCTTGTTAATGGTTATTTTTGGTAGAAATTTATGGCTTCTCTTTGGTGCAATTGGTGCAGTTGAATGGCTTACCATGGCAAGAATAGTTCGAGGTCAAGTTATTGGATTAAAAAATCAAGAGTTTGTAATGGCAGCAAGAGCTATGGGAGTTTCTAACTTATCAATGTTTAGAAGACATTTATTACCAAATATACTTGGACCTATTGCAGTCTATGCAACATTAACAATACCTCAAGTGATGTTGCTGGAGGGTTTTTTAAGTTTTCTTGGATTAGGTATTCAACCTCCAATGAGTAGTTGGGGAACTTTAATTAAAGATGGAGTTGAATCAATGGAAGAATATAGCTGGCTGCTTATTTATCCAGGAATAACATTTACCATTACACTGTTTGCTTTAAATTTTTTTGGTGATGGACTAAGGGACGCTCTTGATCCAAAAACATCTGAAAACTAAAAAGCTCTTATTGCAATTTTAATTATTTGCCCTGGCATTAATGTAGATTCTTTAAAATCATTTATTTCTTCAATGCTTTTAATTGTTACATCAAATAACTCAGATATTTTATAAAGATTATCACCCTGTTTAACAGAGTAAAGAATTGTTCTTTTTTTAGATTCTATATTTCTGTGGATGTTTTTATTTCCAATGGATAGCTGCTGACCTAATTGCAAATAATCGTCTTCATTCAATGAATTCATCTTTACTAAATCCCGAACAGCTAAGTTATATTTTTTTGCAATTCCCCATAATGAATCTCCTTCTGAGACTATATACATTTCATACGGCATAAAATTATTGGATTTACTTTTTCCTAGTGGGATAAGCAAAGTATCATCAATAGACAAAATATCATTTTTTAAATAGTTAATTTCTTTGATTATCTTGACTTCTGTGTCATATTTTATTGATAAGTCCCAGAGATTATCTCCACTTTTTACAATGTGAGAAATCCAATTAATATCATTAGTTTTATTAAATGGATTGTTTTCAGTCATAAAGAGGTAATACTTTTCCTTTGGTATATAGAAAATACTTTCATCCTTTGGAGCAGATGCCCATTTTGTATACCCTGCATTTAACTTATATAAAAGTTCTGGCTTTATTTCTAAAAAGTCACTTAAAGCTAATATTTCTACTTGACCAGGAATAATAATTTTTTCTACTACGGCTTCATTAGGTATTTTAGGCATTTTCAAGCCATATTTGTCTGGGTTAAAAATAAGCTCCTTTAAGGCTATATATTTTGGTACGTAGTTTTGTGTTTGAGTTGGAAGATTCAATGACCAAAAATCTGTATTTTCTCCCTTTCTTTTATTTTGATTAATTTTTCTATCAACAAGAGAAGGGCCTGCATTGTATGCAGCAATAGTTAGATATATATCCTCATCAAATCTTTCATATAAATATTTCAAATAGCCAACAGCGGCTTCTGTAGACTTGAAAGGATCATGCCTATCTTCGCTCCACCATGTTTTATTAAGTTCATATAATCTTCCGGTTCTCGGCATAAATTGCCACATTCCAACAGCACCAGATGATGAAATTGAAAAAGGATCATAATTACTTTCAATGTATGGCAAAATTGCAAGCTCTATTGGAAGATTATTTTTATTTAATTCATTTACTACAAAATAAATAAAGTAGTATGAGTCGTTTAAGTACTCTTCAAATTTATCTATATCTTGTAAGTGTAAATTCATGTATGACAAGATTTGTTCGTTCAGAATAACTTTTTCTTGATGAATGTTATTGTTATGAATATAGTCCCAAACATTTAAATAAATTTTGTCTTCAGACAAAACATCTTTTGAAGCGATGTTATTTGTTGCTATATCCGTTGAGCTACTCTGATCAATTTCAATCTGTTGGCAGCCAACAAAAAAAACTAATATAAATAATTTTGTTAGAAATTGTCTTTCCATTTTCTTAATGCAGTAAATATTTCTAGTTCATTATCAATCATATCGAATTTTTTAATAATTTTATTTTTAATAACATTATGATTGCATCTTAAAAAAGGATTTAATTTTAATTCTTTTTCTAAAGTGGTGGGAAGAGAGGGGATTTTAGATAAAATTAAATTTCCGACATTTTTAAATTCATTCTTTAAATAATCATTATTAGGATCTACCTCCAATGCAAACTTTAAGTTTGATAATGTATATTCATGGCCACAATATACTTTTGTTTCTTTAGGATAATTTGATATTTTATTTAATGATTGAAACATTTGTTCATATGTTCCTTCAAAAACACGGCCACAACCACCAGCAAATAATGTGTCACCACAAAATAAAATAGGCTCGCCATTATTGAATGAATAAAAAGCAATATGATCCAATGTATGACCTGGAATCTCAATGACCTCAAAATTTATTCCAATTAGGTTAAATTTATCTAATTCTCTAACTCTATTATTTATGCCTTGAATATTATTAGTTGGACCATAAACCTCTACATCTTTCTTTTCAATAATATCAAGCAATCCATTTGTGTGATCGTAATGATGATGTGTGATTAGAACTCCTCTTAAATTGATCGTATCATTTTCAATAAGTTCAATTATTTTTTTTGACTCACCCGGATCAACAACTATTGACCCTTCATTAGTTGTTATTAACCAAATATAATTATCATCATATGCATTTATTGGTTCTACGCTTAACATATTGAAATTCTAATTTAAATTTATGAAAACAGTAAACATTTATACCGACGGCGCATGCAGAGGAAATCCAGGTGATGGTGGATGGGGGGTATTAATAGAATACGAAGACTTCAAGAAAGAACTTTTTGGAGGTGAGAAAAATACGACAAATAATAAGATGGAGCTCAAAGCAGCCATAAAGGGCTTAGGTTCATTAACGGAAGCCTGCGATGTTCACATCACAACTGATTCTAAATATGTTATGGATGGTATAACATCATGGATAGAAAGTTGGAAAAAAAATAACTGGAAAAATTCCTCAAAAAAAGACGTTAAAAATAAAGATTTATGGATAGAACTTGATGAATTAAATTCGAAGCACAATGTAAAATGGACATGGGTAAAAGGGCATTCTGGGCATGATAAAAATGAAATTGCAGATAGTCTTGCAAATAAAGGAATTGATAGTCTTTAATAATGGCTAAAAAGTATATAGTTTTGGATACTGAGACAACTGGTTTAGAGGTAAAACAAGGACATCGTGTTATTGAGATTGGAGCAGTGCTTCTTAACGATCGAAAGAAATCTGAAGAACATTTCCATACCTATTTAAATCCATCAAGACTTATTGATGAGGAGGCATCTAAAGTTCACGGAATTACAAATTCTGACCTAGAAGATAAACCATTTTTCGATGAAATTGCTGAGGAGTTTATAAGTTTCATTGAAGGATCTACTTTAGTTATTCATAATGCGCCTTTTGATCTTGGATTTTTAAATAATGAATTAAAGCTTGCTTCCATTAACTACCCAAACTTAGAAGAAATATGCGAAGTAGAGGATTCATTAGTAATTGCTAGGGACAAATATCCGGGCCAAAGGAATTCCTTAGATGCACTTGCAACTAGATATAATATTTCAGGCTATGACAGAACCTTTCATGGAGCGCTTCTTGATGCAAATATTCTAGCAGATGTATTCATGCAACTTACTGGCGGTCAAAGTAAGTTTGAATTCATTTCCAATGGAGCATCATTATCAGAACAAAATAGTGATTCAAATAATCATGTTATTGATCAAATAGATAATCTACCGAGAATAAAAGCTTCTAAGTCTGAAATCAAAGATCATGAAGTAAGAATCAGCGATATTGAAAAAAAACATTCTACAGAAGCAATATGGAGAAAATATTGATGAAACAAATTGTTACTAGATTTGCTCCAAGTCCCACAGGAACTCTTCACATAGGCGGAGTAAGAACCGCATTATTTAATTATGTCTATGCAAAACAAAATAACGGAAAATTTTTAGTAAGAATAGAAGATACTGACAGAGAAAGATCAACAAAAGAATATGAAGAAAATATTTTAAATAATCTCTCCTCTATAGGGCTTGAACCAGACGAAAAGCCTATCAATCAGTCTGAAAGAAATGAAATATATATAAAAGCTGCAGAAAAGATTATTGAATCAGGTAATGCCTACTGGTGTGATTGTTCTCAAGAAGAATTGGAGCAAATGAGAAAAGAGCAAACAGAAGCTGGTAAAAAACCAATGTATGATGGCAGAAGTAGAAATCTTGGAATAGAGCGCTCAGAAAAAACAGTATTAAGATTGGCAACTCCTGAAGATGGTGAAATTATTGTAAATGATCTAATTCGTGGCGAAATAAAATTTAATAATAGTGAGCTAGATGATTTAATTCTTTTAAGAAGCGATGGAACGCCAACATATCATTTATGCAACGTTGTAGATGATTTTGAGCAAAATGTAACTACTGTTATAAGGGGCGAGGATCATATAAGTAATACTCCAAGACAAATTCATATTCAAAAAGCTTTGGGTTATCCAGATCTTGAATATGCTCATTTACCCCTAGTGCTTGGAACAGATAAGAAAAGATTATCAAAACGAAATGCAGCAACAAGCCTCGAAGATTATCGCAAGAAAGGCTACCTTGATTCTGCAATTTTAAATACTTTGGCTAGATTGGGTTGGTCACAAGGTGAGAATGAAGTTTTTTTCTTAAATGATTTAATAAAAGATTTTAATATAAAGGAAGTTCAAAAAGCTGGAGCTATATTTGACATTACAAAGCTTGATTGGTTAAATTCTCAACATCTTGCAAAGCTCACCCTTCAAGAATTCAAAGATTCACTTAAACCATTTTTAGAAGAGATCGGCATTGATATAAATAATCACAATAACGTTGATCTCTTAATTGATTCTCTTAGAACATCTGATAATAATTTCTCCGGCATTGCTAATCAGCTTTATCCATATTACAAAGACATAAAAGAATATGATGATAATGCAATAAAAAAATTTATATCTGATAATGATATCTTGCATGATTTAAAAGATATTCTTCAAAATATTGATGACTGGAATGAAGAATCAATAAACAAAGCATTATCAACTTATCAAGAGCAAAATAATCTTAAGGTTCCACAAGTAAATCAACCAGTAAGAATAGCCTTGACTGGCAAAACAAAATCTCCTGGCTTGGGATTAACACTTGAAATATTTGGTAAGGAAAAAGCATTAAAAAGAATAGAAAAAATGTTGTAAATTTGTAATAAATATATTGCTAAAAATTTATTTACAAAAGTAGACATATTTGAATAAGAATGCCTATAATATTCAAAATTATACGTTCTATAAGGGGATACTATGAACAATATTAAATATTATTTTGCTATATTTTTATTAATACCATTCGCTGTAACTGCACAGGAAGATTCAACTGATGTAGAGGAAGTTGTTGTTGTTGGCTCTCAAATAAAAGGAGCATCAATCACTGCTGCTTTGCCTGTTACTGTATTGTCGGCCGATGACATTGCAGCATTAGGGGTTAGCGATGGTGATGAACTTGTTGAAAATTTAGTTGAACAAGGTCTTAATTTTTTTAATGAGCAAGAGCAGGCTTCTGGTGGTGTTAACGCGTCAAGAGGTGACTCCGGTGCATATAACCTTAGAAGTATGGGTGTCGGAAATACATTAACTCTTCTCAATGGAAGAAGGATGGTAAACA
Source organism: uncultured SAR86 cluster bacterium (assembly GCA_902630885.1). Lineage (GTDB taxonomy): Bacteria > Pseudomonadota > Gammaproteobacteria > Magnimaribacterales > D2472 > SAR86A. Next base: position 85,157 of record CACOWI010000004.1, read on the forward strand.
ATGCGGGTTATCAAACAGAATATATTGGTGGTGACTTTGTTCCTACTGTAACTGTTAATACTAACCTAATACCAACAAATGGTTTAGATAGACTTGAAATACTAAGAGATGGTGCATCTGCTATTTACGGTGCTGATGCTGTTGCTGGTGTAGTAAATAATGTTTTAGATACTGATTATGAAGGATCAAGATTATCAGTAAGAGTTACTGGCTATGAGCACTTCGATGCAACTGATACAGATATAAGTTACAAATTTGGTACCGATCTAAACGGTGGCGCTACTAACATTTCTATCTTTGCTCGTCATAGAGATCGGGGAAGCATAAGCGCAAGTGAAGATGAGCGCTGGTATAGTCAGGATTACAGAAGATATATTTCTGATGACTCACCGTTTGCAGGAAACACTGCAATGCGAAACACTAGCACATATGGTTGGTTTCAACTTGACTTTAGTGGGAAAGGTCCTGGTGAAGCATGGCATGCCCCAGGAGATGGTGAAACCGAAATGGCTGATGCAACTGATCCTCGAGGTGGAGCTGCATTATGTGCTCTTGAAGGAGCAGTCTTAACTGGTTTTGGAACTTGTATGTTTAACACTGATTTAGGTGACAATAGATCTAATCAAAGAGGTATTGGTGACTACCGAGGTGAAATGCAAAGATCTCAAATTTTCATCTTCACAAATCATGAATTTGATAATGGCGTAGAGCTATTTAATGAATTAGGATACTACACTGCATCATCAAATAGAGATATTTCAGCTGGTAGTTTTAGAGGCGGTATATTCACTATAAGTCCAGATTATTACTGGTTCTCGCAATTACCCGCAGAAATAGGTTTTCCAACAGATAAAAGTGTAGCTGTGGATGGTTGGAGACCTTTTAATAAGGGTAGACAAATTCATGTCGATAAAGTCAGTACAAGATTAGTATTAGGCTTAAGAGGTACTTTTAGTAATGGTTGGGACTGGGAGTCTGCTATTACTAGCTCAAAAGCAAGAAGTAATGATTTAGCAAAAGATAGAATGACTTACCCATTACTTTATGAAAATTTCCAAGGAGAGCTAAGTAAAACTGCTGCAGCTTTCAATATCTTCGATACAAACTGGGAAACTAATAATGGCGATAACATCCTTGCTGATATCCGAAGAGATGATAAGTCAACATTAGATATGTTTGATTTTAAAATGTCTAATCCTGAGGCATTTAATCTTCCAGCTGGCCCAGTTGCTGTTTTAATTGGTATAGAAAGAAGAAAAGAAACATATACTGATGACAGAGATATGCTTCTTGATGGAACAATTACAAACCAAGATTGTTGTGGTGTTACAAGTCAAACTAGATCTCATCCATTTACATCTGCTGTAATGGGCTCAAGTCCAACTGTTGATGTTGTTGGTGTTAAAAGAGTTAACTCATCTTTTGTTGAATTTGTTTTACCGATAACATCTAAAATGGATGCTCAAATTGCATTAAGACAAGAAGATTTTTCTGATTCAGAATCAACTACTGTTGGAAGAATAGCTATAGGTTACAACTTAAATGATTATGTGAAATTAAGAGGTTCTTTTTCAACAGCATTTAGAACTCCAAATATTTTACAGATGAATCAACCATTTGTTACTAGAACAGGAACTAGAGAAGATGCAGTTCAGAAATATAGGTTGTATAAAAATAATGGAGATGTTGTTCCAAAATCTGCATCTAGAGGATTCGGTGACTATACAGTATCAAATACTCTTCACTACAGACTTGGTAACCCAGATCTTCAACCAGAGGAATCTGATAACTCTACTCTTGGTGTTGTTGTGACTCCAACTGATGGATTAACAATCACAGTTGATACATGGTCAATTGAAAAAGAAAATACCATTGGTCTTTTTGGAAGAACTAATCAGAGTGTTTTAGATCTTTTATTGAGGATAGAGCAAGGTATAGGTGGCGCAACAACTGTCGCCGACATGCTAGCATTTTGTTCAGGTAAAAACATACTAAATAACCAATTTGGTAAGTATGCCCTTAATGGCTCTGTTGTTTACAGAGATCAATATAAAGGTGAAGACGACGAAGGGTTCCTTGCTGCAGGCATATGTCCAGCAGGTCAACAGGATGTTATTTATGAACCATATAGAAACTTAGCAACAAGAACTGTTAAAGGAACAGATTTTTCAGTCTACTATAACTTTGAGACTAGTCTTGGAGAATTTGGTATTACTTTCCAAAGTTCTATTACTGATGAGTTTGAACAAGAACCATCTGCTGAGTTCGCTAGAATCGATGCAGCCGTTCAAAGTGGTGTTCTCCCAGCTTACACAACTATTTCTGGTTATGGTGATCTTTTAGGAGTTGAAACTACTGGTACTGATCAGAAAGATACTTTAAAAGTTAACTTCAAAAGAGGAGACTGGGGTGCAACTTTATCAGCACTTAGATTGGGTGAACTTCTTGATCAAGGTGTAAAAACATCTGATGGTTTGGTTTGGAAAATTCCAACAATGACAACTGCCAACTTGAGTGTTTATAAAAACTTTACACTTAACGGTAATGATGCAAGAGTTAGATTTATGGTGAAAAACATAGCTGATGAAAGAGCTCCTCTTGCAGATGGATTCTTTGGTTTCTATTCTGATATTCATAGAGATGAAGGAAGACATTTCTATTTAGATCTAAGAATGGATTTCTAAAATCGTTCACTTAAAAAGGGAGTTAGTTAACTCCCTTTTTTTTGTCTTTTAAACATATAATTAAATAATGGCAGCATATAAAAAGAAGGGTTTTTCAATAGGAATTTTATTATTTCTTATCATGCTGATTTCTCCAGCTCCTGCTGGTTTAAGTGTTATAGCATGGAATGTTGCAGCTGTTGCTGTTTTAATGGCTATTTGGTGGGCAACTGAGACAGTTCCTGTTGCAATTACAGCATTGTTGCCTTTGGCACTATTTCCATTGCTTGGAGTAACGTCCTTTGAAGAAGCTGCAGTACCATATGCAAATAAGAACATTTATCTGTTTCTAGGTGGTTTTATGCTTGCACTAGGAATAGAGAGTTCCGGGCTTCATAAAAGAATTGCGCTTAAAATGATAATTTCTGTTGGATCAAGTGGAAGAACATTAGTGGGTGGATTTATGCTTGTTGCAGCCCTCATTAGCATGTGGGTAATGAATACCTCAACAACTTTAATGCTACTACCTATTGGATTGGCAGTATGTGGAGTAATGTCAGAAACTATTCCGGGGCTTACTGATAGAGATAAATCAAATTTTGATACAGCTTTGCTTCTCGGTATTGCATATGCAGCAACTATTGGTGGCATGTCAACATTAATTGGTACAGCTCCCAATATAGTGTTTAGTGCTTTCATGCAAGATACTTATGGAGTAGAAATTTCTATGTTTGATTGGATGATGCTTGGAGTTCCGCTCGCTAGTATTTTATTATTTGGAGCTTGGATATTACTAACAAAATATGTTTTTCCAATAAATTTTACGTCATCAATTGAGGCGAGAAATGAACTCAAGGTAATGTTAAATAACATGGGATCATTTACAAAAGACGAAAAGAGAATCTCTATTATTTTTGGTTTAGCAGTTTTTGCTTGGGTATTTAGAACCTTATTAAATAAAATAGAGTTACTATCTGGCTTAACTGATGCTGGAATAGCAATTATTGCAGCAATACTAATTTTTATGACACCTTCTGCTTCAAAAAAAGGTGATTTGCTTCACTGGGAAAAATCAAAAGAATTACCTTGGGGTCTGCTTATACTATTTGGTGGAGGATTATCTTTAGCAGCTCAAATTAGTTCGAGTGGTTTGGGTATTTGGATAGGAAATAGCTTATTGGTATTAAGCACAGTTCCTCCTATTCTTTTAATATTGGCTGTAGCAACATTGATAATATTTTTGACAGAAATAACAAGCAATGTAACAACAACAACTACATTCCTACCTGTTTTTGGAGCACTTGCTATTGCAATTGGAGTTCTCCCAGTTTCGTTGACAGTCCCGGTATGCTTAGCTGCAAGTTGTGCGTTTATGTTACCTGTAGCAACACCCCCTAATGCAATTGTTTACGGTTCAAATAAATTTACAATTGCAACAATGATGAGAGCTGGATTTGCATTAAATATAATAGGGATCTTTGTGGTAACAATGTTTGCATACTACCTAGCACCACTCATCTTTTAATTCATGATTTTTAAGAAATTTATAATCTTAATTTTATTTTCTATATCAATACAAGCTGGTCAAGACTATATTGATTATCCGCATCCATTTCATCCAACATCTAGTTCAGGCGGAATGGTGGTCAGTCAGAGCGCTTTGTCTTCAGATTTGGGAGTAAAAATTCTTGATATGGGAGGCAATGCAGTTGATGCTGCTGTTGCGGTAGGCTTTTCTTTAGCAATTACTTTACCTAGAGCTGGCAATCTTGGTGGAGGTGGTTTTATGTTAGTTTACATAAAAGAAAAAGATGAATTATTTTATATTGACTATAGGAGTCAATCACCAAGAAATGCATCAATCGAAAAATTATTAGGAGTAAAGCAAGTTCCAGATAGAAACTCAGACTTGTGGGATAGAGTTGACTATACCTATCTTGCATCTGGAGTTCCTGGAACGGTGTATGGCTTACTTGAAGCACACAAAAATTTTGGAAAGCTAGAGCTAAAAAAAATTATGCAGCCAGTAATCGAACAAGCTCAAAATGGAATTGTTGTTTCCAAAGATCTTAGTTATGTGATTGAGGTTACTCCTCAATTAAGAAAAGATAACGAATCATTTTCAATTTATTTTAAAGATGGCGAGCCACTAAAAGAATTTTCAGTTTTCAAAAGACCAGATCTAGCAAATACTTTTAGGGAGATTTCTGTAAATGGAACAAAGGGTTTTTATGAGGGCGCTGTTGCAGACAAGATTGTAAAAGCGATGGAAGCTAACAATGGACTCATAACACATGATGATTTAAAAAATTATAAATCGTTTTTTAGAATGCCTATAGCAATAGACTATAAGGGCTTCAAAGTATTTACGGCATCACCGCCATCAGGTGGAGGCATTACCTTATTAACATCACTTGGAATACTTAATAACTTTGATATTACAAAATATAAAAGTGATTCTACAAAGACATATCACTATTTGGCTGAAGCGTTAAGGCGAGGACATAACAATAGATCTCATTTTGTAGGTGATCCAGAGTATTTTGACGTTCCTATATCAGAACTACTTTCAAGCAAACGATTAATAGAGCTATCAAAAACAATTGACTCCAATAAAGCCAGTCCACCAAGTAAAGTTAAGCCATTTAAGCCAAGAAAAGAAAGCAAAGATACCACACATTATTCAATAATTGATAAAGAAGGAAATGCAGTTTCAAACACCTATACTTTGGGTTTATCTTTTGGGTCTGGAGTGACTATTCCAGGCACAGGCGTTTTAATGAACAGTCAAATGAATAATTTTGCATATAGATATGGAGATAAAACTGAAATAGGAAGAGCAGCAAGTCCTGGAAATAGGTTTGAACCAGGAAAAAAACCCATGAGCACTATGGCACCCACTATAGTTTTTGATAAAGAAAATAAATTATTTTTAATAACTGGATCTCCAGGAGGTTCAGATATCCCAGCTGCAATATTAAGAGTAGTAACAGGAGTAATAGATTTTAATTTAGATATTGGTGAGGCAACAATGCTTCCAAGAATTCATAAAGACTGGCCTTATGAAGGACTTGAACATGAAAGGGCGGTTAGTAGAGATATTGTAAGAAGATTAAAAAGTATGGGTCATGAAACAGAATATGAAATGACAATCGGAAGCACTCAAAGTATTCATGTTGTTGATGGTGTTAACACAGGATTTGCTGATCTAAGGAGACCAAATGCTGGAGTTTCAGTTCAATCTAATTAACTTTTCTGTAATCTAAAGGCGGCTCTCTGTTACCAAGTAATGGAGCGTAATTGAAATCAGATCCAACTCTATAGTTATATTCATTTTTAGCTTCAGCAATAATATTTTGATTTAAAAAAATTTCTTCGGCAGTTTTTGCAAGTACTTTAGCAGCAATTTCGGCACCCTTTAATCCTATTGATGTTCTACCAATAGCAACTGCCTGCCATGAATGAGCAGCAGTGCCTGGAACCCAAGTTGCAGTTCTTAAACCTGCAGTTGGAACATTCCAACTTACATCTCCAACATCAGTAGAGCCATAACCATGTGAAGTTTTAAAGGGCCTGATAGATTCTTGAGTACCTAATTCATTATCAGGTTCAAAAAAAGTTTCATAAATTTCTGCTGCATACTCTGTTTCTTCTTTGCTATAGATAACACCTCCAACCATTTCAAGATTCTTATGAACTATTTTTTGTATCGTATCATTTGGTAGTAGTGAAAAATTTCCATGCATTACTTCATATGACATTTTAGTATCTGTTCCAATTGCAGCCCCTGATGCTGTGTTGACAACTCTTTTAAAAAGATCATCTACGACAGACATTTTTGGATGCCTTACATAATAATAAACCTCAGCAATATCTGGTACCACATTTGGCGCCAAACCTCCTTTTGTAATAACATAATGAATTCTCGATTCTTGAGGAATATGTTCACGCATCATATTTACCATATGATTCATTGCTTCAACACCATCAAGTGCTGATCTTCCTTGTTCAGGCGAACCTGCTGCATGCGCAGAAATACCTTTGAAAGTAAATTTTGCAGATTTATTTGCATTTGACGTTCTAGAGTTTGCGCTATTTACATCATCTGGGTGCCAGTGAAGAACAATATCGACATCATTAAATAGACCTTCTCTTACCATGTAAACTTTTCCAGACCCACCTTCTTCAGCCGGAGTGCCATAAAATCTTATAGTCCCTTCAATATTATTTTCAACTATCCATTCTTTTATTGCCACTGCAGCCCATGCTGATGCAGCTCCAAATAAGTGATGACCACAAGCATGACCAGCACCTGTAGAATTATTAATTACCTCTTTAAATGGAGATTGTGTTTGAGCCAAACCTGGAAGGGCATCAAATTCTCCAAGGATGCCAATAATAGGACCACCATTATTAAATTCAGCTATAAATGCTGTAGGTATTCCTGCTAAATTAGTTTTAATCTCAAATCCTTGAGATTGAAGCTCATTAATTAATAAATTTGCACTCTTTAACTCTTGATATCCAACTTCAGCATAATCCCAAATTGCATTTGCTACGTTTTCAAATTTTTGTTTGTGCTTTTCAATATTTTTTAGAACTTCATCAGCTGAAATGAAGCTACAAAGAAAAAATAAACTTATAAAACTAATTGATCTCTTTTGAAATATACTTTTTTTCCTACCCATTCTTCACTCTCCATTGATTTAATGATAGTTTTATCAGACGAAGTAATCAATTTTCTTTTATTATCAGTTGTATTAAGATAAATCACTGCTTTCGAGAAATCTTTTTTTATTACTGTATACCCGATAATAGTCCCATCTCCATTAACATCATTCGATAGCTCTATTGGTATTTCTTTAGAATTAGCCTCATTTGTAAAATCTTTATAAATAAAATCAATAACTGGATTTTTGGACCATAAAGCATATGATTGTTTTGTCATCATTCCTGACACTCCTGTAATAATGCCGATTCCTTTTTGTTCTTCCCTGATTCTTGATATTAATTTTGCGGTGGAATGAAGAACAAAACTGTTAATAGGTCCTCCAGCAAATGGCATTGCTCCTGTAATAGAAGAATTATTGAGATCTTTTAGTTGAAGAGATTTAGCAAACATTTGTATTGCAACAGGAAAACAGCTATACAAATCATAAAAATCTATATTGAGATTATTTTTTTTACATATTTGTAGAATATATTCAGAAGCTAGCTTCATTCCAAATGGTTTAATTAAGTTAGGTCTCTGAAGGGTAGCAATCATATGATTATTTTCTGCGGAGGCAAGGGGATAAACTCTTTTCTCAAACGGTACTGATAGCTTATCAGCGACCTCTTCAGAACAGATTATTATTGCAGCCGATTGATTGACATTCCAACTTGTACAATGATATTTGTTATATGGATATGCCTGAGCTGGATTTTTTTTAGATTCTTTAAGGATTTCAGATTTTTTAAGAGATTTTTCTATCCATCCATCATTATTTTTTGCTGCAATTTTTGAAAAATGTACATAAAGATTAGCTATAAAATCATTATGTTCATTAATTTTACTACTAGATGCAGCCCTAAAGGCACTTTCTAGTATTGCATAATACCCAACAGCCATAAGACCTAATTCTTGTTCTTCAACATCAAGCTGAAGTTCGTTAGGAGCTTTAATATAATTATCAGGATTTTTGTTTAAGGGAGTTTCAACATATTCTTCATTTTCAATCGAAGCTCTGAGCATCTTATATCTAGATTCACCACCTAAAACTAAACTACCACTAATTTCACCATTTATGATTCTATTACAGGCAGAATTAATTAGATTTTGTTGCAAAATGCCTATTTTTGTAACGCTTGTTTCAGCTGAATTTATATTATTATTTTCAGCAACCCATCGACCGGGATCTCTATATCTCCAAAAACCTTTTGGAACACGAATTTCATTGATGTAATTTACAATATTTTTATTTGTAGAATCTTTTATTGCGGCCCTGGTAGCCTTATCCATAAGTATTAGTGCTTCATCGAGATCATTAAAATCTCCTTTTTGTTGAAGACAACTTATCCCAACAACCACAGGCCTGTTTTTCATATTTCTAGGTTGTGGCATTACCCCAATAGTTATATCCAACTATTTTGGGAGTGCTAGGAAGATACATTTGATCAAGATTTTTAATTTTAAAACCAGAACTCAATAATATATTAGGTATATCTCTATTTATGTTACAACCACCAAATAATTTTCCCCATAAAGGGTTTATTCTATTTTGCCATTTAACAATATTTTTATCAGGAGCAGTGCCGTGTTCACAAAAAAGAATTCTTGCATCTGATCTCATCACTCTTTTAATCTCTTTTAAAGCATCATTTGGATTTGGGATGGTGCATAAAGTATAAGTAATTAGCACTGTATCAATTGAATTTGATGGAAGTTCAATTTCTTCAGCACCATTTATTAGAAAGTCTATTTTTAATTGATTATTTTCAGCAGTTTTTCTTGCCATTTGGCATAGTTCTTCAGATGGATCTAAGCCATAAACCTTGTGAATATCTTTTTTTTCGTAAAAAGGAATGTTAAGACCTGAACCAACACCAATTTCAAGTACAGTACCTTTTGCTTGTGGCACTATTTTTTTTCTTTGATACTGAATTGGTTTAGTTGAGCAACATGTATCTAAAAGTTTTGGTAACAAAAACTTTTCATAAGTCGCTTTAATCATTATTAAATTCTGTCAGTGGCATAGCTGCTGTATTAAACCCTGCATCAACATAGGTAATCTCTCCAGTAATGCCACTTGCATAGTTAGAACATAAAAAAGCTGCAACATTTCCAACTTCCTCAGCTGTTACTGTTCTTCCTAGAGGAGCTCTTTCAGAATGTTGAGATAGCATTTTTCTAAAGTTTTTTACACCTGATGCTGCTAACGTCTTGATAGGGCCTGCAGATATTGCATTTACACGAATATTATCTTTACCTAAAGAAGCAGCTAGAAATCTGGTATTTGCTTCTAAACTTGCTTTTGCAAGACCCATAACGTTGTAATTTGGCATCGTTTGGGTTGAACCTAAATAGGTTAGTGTTAGAAGTGCAGAATTCTCATTTAGCAGTGATTTTGCCTCTTTAGCCATTGCTGTAAAGCTATATGAGCTAATATCATGAGCAATTTTGAATCCTTCACGACTTGAAGCCTCTAAAAAGTCACCCTCAAGCTGATCAGCTGGCGCAAAACCAATTGAATGAACGAAACCATCAAATTTTTTCCATTTCTTAGATAATTCTTTAAAAGTAGTTGCAATTGAATCATCATCAGAAACATCGCATTCTATTAATATATCTGAGTTACAGCTATCGGCAATAGGTTTTAAATTTTTTAATAACCTATCACTTTGATATGTGAAAGCAAGCTCAGCACCTTCGCGAGACATTGCCTTAGCAATACCAGCAGCTATTGAGTATTTATTGGCCAAGCCGGAAATTAAGATTTTTTTGTCTTTTAAAAGCATATTTATTTTATTATTTTTTTTCTATTGTAAGAGAAAACTTGTTTAAAAGTTACAATTTAATATAAAACTAGTTTTAAATGATGCTTATATAATTATATTTTTTACTTATATTAAATTATAAATTAATTCAAAAAATTGTAGATTTATAATAAAAACTCTGAAACAATGATCTACATAACGTGAATTGCACGTATTTAATCGTGTTCTTCATTAAATTTAACAAAACTACAGGGGAATTGTATGTTTAATTATAAAAATTATTTGTTCTCTGTTCTTGTTCTATCTTTTGGTGTTTTAAACACCAATGTTCTAGCACAAGACGAGTCTGCGGACGATGTTGAGGAAGTAATTGTTACTGGTACAAGACTTAAAGTCGACGGCTTTGAGGCTGTTAGTCCAGTTACTGTTGTTACTGCAGATAACATCAAGAGAACAGGTCAAGTAAGAATAGAGGATGTTCTTAACCAAATGCCTCAAATAGAGACAGCTGCCACACGTTTTGAACCTTCTGGTGAGTCTGGAACTTCATCCATAGATCTAAGAGGTTTGGGTGATTCTAGGACACTAACTCTATTGAATGGACGAAGAATGCAACCTGGAAGTATTTGGAGTGAAACAGCTGACGTAGGTCAGATTCCAGTCCAATTACTAGAAAGAGTTGACGTTTTAACAGGTGGTGCATCTGCTGTTTACGGATCTGACGCTATTGCGGGTGTTGTTAACTTTATTACAAGAAAAGTTAATGGCGTCGAGGTGTCAATTAGTAAAGGTGGATACAGACACGATAATGATAATGACAATATCGTAATTGCGCCTCTTGAAGCTAAAAACTTTCCATATCCTTCTGGAACTGCTAATGATGGAGATACAGATACTTTCTCAATGATTATTGGTACTGATGTTCAGGGTGGTGCTGGAAATATATCAATGTATATCAGCAGAGCTGAAAATGCTATGGTAGCAAATATTGATCGTGACTATGCTGCTTGTGGATTAAGCACATCTGGATTAAGTTGTGGTGGTTCAGCTAACACACCAATACCTCACTTTGATGTTTATCCAATTCTTGAGCTTGCAGATGGAACAACAACTACTGCTTATGATCAGGATTTTTGGGCAATCATGACATCTGATGGTTCTTTAATTAATGACGATGGCACAAGATATAACTATGCGGCTGTTGCTCAAATGTTGAATCCATCCAAAAGGGATAGTATGGGTGCTTTTGGTGAGTTTGAAATCGAAGGTGTTGGTACTGCTTACATGGAAATGAATTACAGTACATTTGGAACAGTTGGTGGTATCGCACAATCTGGTACCTTCTTTAACGATGAGTATCAATTATTGTTTGATAATGAATCTTTGCCAAAAGCATGGACGGATTCTGTTGATAATGCATTTATCAATGGCGCTAACTATGCTGATGGTGGTATGACTAAAAATGGCGAATACTGTATTGGTCAAACTGCTGATGATTATGTTAAAGATGCTGATACTGTCTGTGGAACATGGGTTGGTTATGCAACATATGTTGGTAAAAGAAACGTAGAGGGCGGACCTAGACAAGATGAAATTAATGTCGATGCTGGCAGATTTGTTATGGGCTTAAAAGGCGATCTTGGTCTTGGCGATTGGTCATATGATTTCTCATATTTATATGGTAAGACAAATTCGTCTTCTTTCTATGTTAATGATATGAGTGCTGACAAATTGAAAAATGTTATTGAAGGTGGTACAGCTATAGAAGATTATAACGTATTCACTTATCAAGGCGTAACACCTGAGCAAGCAGCTGGAGTAGGAATCACAGGATCAATGAAGGGTACTAATGAAGTTGAAGCATTTAACTTCACTATGGCTGGTTCAACTGATCTTCAAGTTCCTGGCTCACCTGCACCAGTTAGTATGGTAGTTGGTATTGAGCAAAGTGATAGAACATATGACAGACTTCCTGATTCAGCATATGAAGAAGGCTTACTTCTTGGATTTGGTGGAGCTGTTAAAGGTGTTGCTGGAACAATTAGCGTAGATGAATATTTCTTAGAGGCAGCTGTACCGGTAACTGAACAGCTTACTGCTGACGTTGCGTTTAGATCTTCAGATTATGAAATAAGTGGAAGTACTACTACATCTCGTGTAAGTGTATCTTACGTTATGAATGATGTTGCAAAGTTCAGAGTTGGCTTTAATTCTGCTGAAAGAGCTCCAACAGTTGCTGACTATTTCATTCCATCTTCACAAGGTTTATGGGAAGGAACAGATAATTGTGCTGGTAGTACACCTGTCTTTACCCAAGAGCAATGTGCTAGAACTGGTATGACTGCTGCTCAATACGGTAGCGTTACATTAAGTCCTGCTTCACAGTACTACAATAGAGGCGGTGGTAACCTTGGTCTTATTCCTGAGGAAGCTGAAACAGTTACTGCTGGTGCAGTTTTAACTTTTGCAAATGGAATCACAGCATCTGTAGACTACTGGTCTATTGAAATCGATAAAGCTATTTCGTCTGTTGATGAAGAAACAATTATCGAGGTTTGTGCTACTTTAAATATCCTTTGTGATGCTATTAACAGAAATGCTGCAGGTAGCTTATGGTTAACTGGTGGTTATGTTGATGACAAAGTACAAAACGTTGCTGAGAAAGTTTGGGAAGGTGTGGATGTTGTTGCTTCTGGAGATTTCGATCTTTCAAAAGGAACAATTTCTGTTACTTCTACAATCACACACCTATTAACAAAAGAAACAACACTTTTACCAGGTGTTGAGTCCTCTGTTACTGATTGTGTAGGTTTATGGAATAACAAATGTTTCCCTTCACCTGAAACAAGAACAAACACTAAAGTTGGTTTTACCAATGGTGGTGATTGGTCAGTACAAGGTACTTTAAGAACAATGTCAGGTATTGATACAGACTATGCGGCTGATAAGGTTGCTCAAGGAGAAATCGAAGACATGTACTATCTAATAGACATGAACGCAGCATACTCAATTAATGACAATATCGGTGTATCACTTTCAATCAATAACTTACTAGATGAAACTCCACCAATTGTTGGTGACGTTCTTTCTAATGGTTATGGTAATACTATGGGTGGTTTTTATGACAACCTAGGTATGTATTGGAACCTAAGACTAGATATGGTGTTCTAAGTTTTTTTAAAACTTTTAAAAACCGGGGTTTATCCCCGGTTTTTTATTTAATCATCAGAAAAAATATATAATTTACATATGATACAAAAATTAAAAATATTAAAAGTTACCTTTGTAAAATTTATATTTTCTTATATTTCTAAATTTTCTATTTTTTTAATGAATTTATATATAAAGTCTCAAGTTAAAAAATAATGTTTAAATATTTTTTTGTAGTATTGGTTTTAGTGCCATTAAACATTTTTGGAGAATATAAAAATACCAACGGTCAGGCAATTGATAAATCTATTAAAGATTTAATACGCTGGCAAAGAAATCAAAAAAAACCAGTTTTAGCCTCAATAGACATATCTAATGAATGGAGTAAATCAGATTTAAGTAAAAATCACACTATTTGGATAGGTCATTCGACATTTCTTATAAAAGTAGATAAATTAACGATCTTAACAGATCCAGTTTTTTCAAATAGAGCATCTCCTTTTAAGAGACTAGGACCAAAAAGATTAATTCCACCTAGTATTGACCTAGAACAGTTACCAAAAATTGATGTAGTGACTATAAGTCATAATCATTACGATCATCTAGATATAAGGTCATTAAAAAAACTATCTCGACAAAATCCTGAATTAATATTTTTAATTCCAAAAGGAGATAAAGATATTTTTAGAAAAAGAAACATTAAAAATGTTAAAGAGTTTTCTTGGTGGGATGATATTAAAATTGACGAATTCACTTTTACCTTTACACCAGTCCAGCACTGGTCTGCCAGAGGTTTATTTGATAGAAATGAGAGCTTATGGGGAGGGTGGTTCATTCAGACTGATAAATTTTCAATTTTCCATGCTGGAGATACAGGATACTCAAATGATTTTATAAAAACTAAAGAGATCCTAGGCTCACCAAAATATGCTTTTATTCCAATAGGAGCCTATGATCCAGAATGGTTTATGTCTGAAAGTCATGTAAATCCAGAGGATGCAATTAAAATAATGGAAGATCTGGAGGCCGAAAGAAGTTTTGGAATGCATTGGGGTACTTTCACTTTAACTGCAGAAGATACACTTGAACCCCCAGAGAGACTCAAAAAAGCTCTTCAAAATAGTAATTTAGAAAATTTTGATATTCTTATCCCAGGCGAAGTTATTTATCTAAATTAAAAATTATGAATATTGCCCAGCATATGACTAGATTTTTATTATTATTAGCAGAATCAGGCTTTATTCCAGATACCTTAATCAAAATCGCTGCAAGATATATATCTTCTAGGCGCTTAGCTGAATCAAGTCATCATGATAATAAGGATGAAATCATCAGTTCTCTATCTAAAGGTACTGTTGCTGAAAAAACATATGATGCTAATGAGCAACATTATGAAGTTCCTCCTGAATTTTTTAACCAAGTTCTTGGCATAAACCTAAAATATTCTTGCTCACTATTTGATAACGCAAATTCTTTAGATGAAGCAGAAAAATCTATGCTAAAGCTATATACAAAACGAGCTGAGATTAAAGATGGCCAAGAAGTTCTTGATCTAGGTTGTGGTTGGGGAAGTTTTTCTTTATATGTTGCAAAAAAATATCCAAATACAAATATTACGTCAATTAGCAACTCCAGTGATCAAATTAATTATATTAAAAATGAAGCTCAAAAAAGAGGATTATTAAATATTAATGCGATTAAGATGGATGTTAACAACCTAGACTTAGACAAGCAATTTGATCGTATTGTTTCAATTGAAATGTTTGAACATCTTAGAAATTATAAATTGATTTTGAATTCTCTTAATAAGTTTTTAAAGACTGATGGAAGATTATTTATTCATATTTTTTGCCATAAAAAATTTACATACTTTTATGAAGTAAAGAATAATCTTGATTGGATGACAAAGTATTTTTTTCAAGGCGGAATTATGCCAAGTATGGACATATTTGAATACTTTAAGGATGAATTCATAATTATCAATCAATGGAATATTAATGGAAATAATTATTCAAAGACTTGTAAAGCTTGGTTGGATAATCATTATAAAAATAAGAAAAAAATTTTAGATATATTCAAAACACACTATGATAAACCTATAATCTGGTTCAATAGATGGAGAATCTTTTTTTTATCTTGTGAAGCCTTCTTTGCATTAAATAATGGCGAAGAATATTTTGTTTCACACTATCTTTTAAAAAAATCTAATAAAAAACCATAACCAAAATACATAATTAGATACAGGGTTGGAATCTGTATCTTATATATTCATCATGTACAATATGGTTTTTTGGGGCTATAGCTCAGCTGGGAGAGCGCTTGAATGGCATTCAAGAGGTCCGCGGTTCGATCCCGCGTAGCTCCACCATTTTTTATCAATTACTCTATTAAAATCTTGGACACCATATGGACGCCATGCAAATATATTCATTTTTAACTATATGCCAATTTAACAACATAGATAAATATAACAATTGCTAAACATCCGAAGATAACCCAATTAACCCAATTATTCATAATCTATATATTAACAAATGAACATAGAAGGGTCGTGAATTCTTTATAACAACATAGATATTGAAACTATAATCATTCAAATCATAACTACCTGCTTAAAATTTTTATGATTCATTTATTTTACCAATTGCCATTTTTTATATAAAATTTCGGTCGGAATTTTATTCTATGGGGAATAAGTTATTTACAGAATAAAAATGAATAAAATATTTGAATTGTTTAGATACTTATCAGTAAGATCTTTTTTTGTATTTACTGTATTGCTATCTTTGCAAATCCATTCTGATGGCATAGCAAGTGTTAATTCATATGTAGAAATTATATCAAGTGCAACTGATTTTAGAGCCCGAAAACAAAGTAACAGTGGCCAAAGATCTGCCTCGGGATTTGACTTTATTATTACTCCTGAAAGAACAAATATTTGTCAGGGTTTAAGCAACTCTACATGTAACAGCACATATAACTTTAGTGGTCTTGGTTATGTACCAACTGGAAGTGCAACATCTATTGTATTTGCCGACACACTAGCTAATTCATACTTAGTTTTCATTAATGACAACCATAATAGTAAAGATGATCGTACATCAATGATTGGTGAAATAGTATTTGATTATGAAATATTGGGATACTGGACAGATCCCTCAATGACAGTAGATTTTAATTACGTAGATAAATTAGGCGCAACTTATCCAACTTCAGGTAATAGCGGTTTTAGTGCGAGACAGACAGAAGATCATGTTCATTATGGTAGCAGTACAACTAGTTCTACAACATCTGGTGATTGGGTATCAATTGGCTCTGATAAAAGAACATTAAGATTTGGATCTAAAAATGGTAAGCCAGGTGATTACATTCGAGTCATTACAAGAGCAGCTAACCCAACTGTTGACTTTAATACTACCAGCTCAAGTGGAGCTGAATCTGTATCTTCTAAAGCTATAACGGTTAATTTATCGTCTTCATCGACTCAAAACGTAACTGTTGACTACGCTGTTACTGGAACAGCAACCGGATCTGGCACTGATTACACTTTAGCTAATGGAACACTAACAATAAGTGCTGGATCAACATCTGGAACCATCACCATTGCTAGCATTGTTAATGACTCAGTGGATGAGCCAAATGAAACAGTAATCGTTACTTTATCAAATCCTAGCAATGCAACCTTAGGAAGTAACACTGTTCATACCTATACAATTAATGATAACGACAATACTCCAGTTGTTGACTTCAATACCACTAGTTCGAATGGAGCTGAATCCACTTCTTCTAAAGCTCTAACTGTCGATTTATCAGCAGCATCTAGTCAAAACGTTACAGTTGATTATGCAGTTACAGGAACTGCAACTGGATCAGGCACAGATTATACGCTTGGCAATGGGACTCTAACAATTAGTGCAGGCAACACAAGTGGTACAATCACCATTGCTAGCATTGTTGACGACTCCCTTGATGAAGCAAACGAGACAGTTATTGTTACTTTATCAAATCCTAATAATGCCTTGCTTGGCAGTGATAGTGTTCATACTTATATCATCAATGACAATGATGATGCTCCAGTGGTTGATTTCAACACCACAAGTTCTAGTGAGGCTGAATCTGTTTCTTCTAAGGCTCTTACAGTCGATCTATCTGCAGCATCAGGACAAAATGTTACAGTTGATTATGCGGTTACGGGAACTGCAACCGGATCAGGCACTGATTACACTCTAGCCAATGGTACCCTAACAATAAATGCTGGCTCAACATCTGGAACTATAACCATTGCTAGCATAATCGATGATTCTCTTGATGAAGCAAATGAGACTGTTATCGTTACTTTATCTAGCCCAAGTAATGCAACTTTAGGTAGTGATAAAGTTCATACTTATACCATTACTGATAATGATAGTGTTGTGGTCGATTTTAATACCACCAGTTCAGGTGGAGCTGAATCTGTATCTTCTAAAGCTATAACGGTTGATTTATCTGCAGCATCAACTCAAAACGTTACAGTTGACTACGCTGTTACTGGAACAGCAACTGGATCGGGCACTGATTACACTCTAGCTAATGGAACACTTATAATAAGTGCTGGTGCAACATCCGGAACTATTACAATAGCTGGTATTGTTGATGATGGTCTAGATGAGGTCAATGAAACAGTTATTGTTACTTTATCAAATCCAAGTAATGCAACTCTTGGTAGTGATGATGCTCATACATACACCATTAATGATAATGATGACGCTCCAGTGGTTGATTTTAATATCACCAGCTCTAATGGTGCTGAATCCACATCATCTAAAGCTCTCACTGTTGATCTATCTGCAGCATCCAGTCAAACCGTTACAGTTGATTATGCTGTCACAGGTACAGCGACTGGATCTGGTACCGATTACACCTTAGCCAATGGAACCCTTACAATTAATGCTGGTAATACAAGTGGCACTATTACAATTGCTAGCATTGTTAACGACTCTCTAG